>JAFSJW010000085.1 GCA_017449265.1 Treponema sp. | reverse complement strand
GTAAGTATCCATTGTTTCATTCAAGAAGTTGTCCATCGCCTTATAGACGTAAGCCTTGATGTCCTTGATTTCACCCTTCTTATCATCATGTACCATCATGTAAATGGTGGAAACTTTGGTAATCATCTCTTGAATGTTCTGCTCGTTGATGCGCTTCATCAGGCTCTCAATCTCACGCTGGGTGAAACCGAAGTGCTTCATAATCATATTCTGAAGCTGTTCATACTGACGGTCAAAGACTGCCTGATCTTCATTGTTCACCAACTTTGGAGACTTGTAAATACGGAACTCAATCTGGTCGGGTTCACCGGCCTTCTTGTAACCCGTATATTTCTTCTCATAAGTGAAGTAACAGTCGCAGTAACCGGCACGAGCCAACTCTTCCAATTCCTTCTGAGCGGGGTCAAGCACACGGGCGGCGAGCTTGCGGAACTCACGATACTTGTCCTCCAACTGGAGCCACTTGCGGAGTTCCTGAGAGGACATCACACTACGCCCTACTCGCGTCCAGGCCGTGATATACATATAGATACGCTGCGTATACTTGTTGTTACTGCTGGTCACGACTTCCTTACCCAAACGATGCCAACCCAATTCGAACGTCACCAACTTCTCGGCCACCTCCTTGTCGATGTGCACCACGACGTAGGTCTTGTACTTCTCTTCAGGGATGAAGACATCGCACAGGCTGGTGACCTTACGATAGCGCTTGCCCTCCTTCGACTTAAAGGGAATCTCGACGGGAATAGCGGGCAGCATCTTTAGGGAACTGCGGAGTTCATTGTAGTGGTTGCGGTCGATGCCGAAACTGCGGAAATCGAGATTGAACGACAGGCCACCTTTCTCGTTGGCGATCTCACCGCGCTGGACGGTGGATAAACTCGACACACCATTACCTGCATTCAGCATCTGGCGGAGGATATTCTGCAGACACTCCAGAATGGACATGAGTACCTTGTTCTGCACCGACGTATAGTTGTGCCGCATCAGGGTGAGCGTCAGCGGAGCCAACAGCCAGGTCTCTTCCTCGATAGGGATGAGTCCTTCGGGCAGCTTCACTTTCGTGCTCTTGCGACCAGGTTTCTTCTTGGGCTTCGTCTGCTTGGCAGATGCTCCTTCGTTTGTTGTTGACTTAGCTGTAGCCATTTTTAATGATAATTTGATATCGAACGTTCAATTTCGGTTGTAAAAGTACGCTTTTTCTGCGTAACAACCAAATTTTAACACGACTATTTTTATACCGCCACAAAAAGGGAACATGGGTTTTAGAATGTTCCTATTTTGTTCCGATTATGTCTTAACTAACTGACTGATAGTCAGATATTATCATTTTTAGGTGCACGATTTTGTTCCGCTTTGAAAATGTTCCTTTTTTGTTCCGCAAAATGCCCAAAACTCTACTGCATACGCGGTCTGACGAGGGTATCAGGTGCACGATTTTGTTCCGCTTTAATGCTTGAATAATAAAAAATGTTAATCAAGACGTCGAAAACCCTATCTATGCTCAAAAACAGGGTATCAGGTGCACGATTTTGTTCCGCTCCAGAGTGTTCCTTTCTTGTTCCGCTCAACAGCTCGATACCATCTTTTTCCTTACATTGAGGTGCATGATTTTGTTCCGCTTGATGGCTTTATCGCCACAAAAAGGGAACTTGCACGATTCTGTTCCGCTTTAATGCGCTCTTATAGTTTACTTTCAGTAAACAGAAATCTTCAATTTTTCGACTCGCCAAAATGTTCCTTTTTTGTTCCGCTAAATCGCTGAATCGGCCATTTATAGAGGCTTTCGCCTACATCAAAGTGCATTAATTTGTTCCGCTTTGTGTTTTCGACTTCAGCTAAATCGCCACTAATTCGTGGCTTTTTCATCAGAATGTTCCTATTTTGTTCCGTTTTTCAGCTCGATAGCCTCTGTCTACTGGGCTTCCATCCGCATTAGGTGCACAGATTTGTTCCGCTTAATAGCGTATATATATTCATTACCTTCCCTTTTCTTTTCCCTACCGTTGAAAAGTCTTGTTTAAGATAGTTTTCTTTCTTATTAAAATCAAGTATTAGAACTATAGGGATTGCGAAATGCCTTTATTTACTGGGCTTTTCAACGATTTGCCGCCACAATTTGGTAACATTTCCGCCACAACTTAGGAACTTCATCGCCACAATTTCGTAACCCTACCGCCACAAAAAAGGAGCGTCTTCGCCACAATTTCGTAACATTTATCTTTACCCGCCACAAATAGGGAACTTTTGCGCCACAAATAGGGAACTTTTTAACTCAAAATTTCTAAATCTTGACAAATTTAGTCGATTTTCAACTAATTATGAAGAGTGTTGCAACCACTCTCCTACCCTAAATGCTTCAAAAACGCTGTTATTTTGGAATCTTTGAAAACCCTGTCTATGTAGTTATTTCAAGCCATCACCGCCACAAAAAAGGTACTTTCCTCACATTTGAGAAAAGCACCTT
>JAFSJW010000084.1 GCA_017449265.1 Treponema sp. | reverse complement strand
GTATCAACGGGCGTCGCGAAGACAATCGGCGGCGATATAGTCAGTTCAGCGAGCGTTGTAGACGAAAAAATCATCATGTCGGCACTAATCGGGGCGATAATCTGGAATTTGCTGACGTGGTGGCTCGGAATCCCTTCGAGTTCGTCACATGCACTAGTTGGCGGGCTAATCGGAGCAGTTTTAATCTCAATCGGAGCGGAAGGCTTGAATTTGGTTGGAATCGGGAAAATAATCGTGTCGTTGATAGCGTCGCCGTGCATTGCAATCGTCACGGGGATAATTATCATGAATATTTTGTTCCGAATGTTTGAAAAGAGCAATCCGCACGCGGTGAACGATAAATTTCGCAAGTTGCAAGTGCTATCAGCGGCGACAATGGCATTTTCGCACGGTTCAAACGACGCGCAGAAGTCAATGGGGATAATAACGCTGGCATTATTCAGCGGCGGCATGATTTCGGAGTTTGAAGTACCGACTTACGTCAAAATTTTATGCGCGATGGCAATGGCGATAGGGACAGCGACGGGCGGTTGGCGAATAATCAAGACAATCGGCGGGAAAATCTTCAAATTGGAGCCACCGAGCGGGTTTGCGGCAGATTTGAACTCGTCAATCGTAGTATTCGGCGCAACACTCCTGCATTTGCCTGTTTCGACGACGCATGTAGTATCCGGCTCGATAATGGGCGTGGGAACAGCCAAAAGAATCAACGCGGTACACTGGGGAGTGGCTCAACAAATGGTGAAAGCGTGGATAATGACGATACCAATCACGGCGGCAATCGGCGCGGTCTCATTTTCGATTGTCGAACGCATTTTCGGATAAAAAAAGCGGCAGACAGGATAGTCCGCCGTAATTTTTTTGAGCAGGAGTGGTTGGGGTCATTTTTTAACGAGCTTAGAGCCGCTGATACGATAAAAATCGCCGTTGACGTTGAAAGTAGAGGTGTCGAAGTTTTTAAGAGTGATAGCGTTGTTGGTGGAGCCGACTTTGAAAGAAATTTCGCCTTTTGAGCGATTATAAGAGGCGGAAAAGGCTCCTGTGATTTTTAACATGTCGTCATCTTCAAAACCGAAGATAAAATCCTTGCCGTCGCCCTTTGCATAGACGAAAACATTATCATCGTCGTCGCCCCAGAGCGAATCGTTGCCTTTGCCGCCAATAATTGTGTCATTTCCGTCTCCGCCGTAGATTTTATCGTTGCCTGCGCCTCCGAATAGTGAATCATTGCCATTTTTGCCGTAAATCGTATCGGCTTTGGAGCCGCCGCTGATCGTATTGGCAGAAGAATTGCCGACAATCTTAATTGTCTTAGTCCGCGCAGAGGCGTCGGCGATTTTTACGCCCAAATCGAGAGTGACAGCGGCTTTCGAGGAATTTTTTAAGGTCAAAGTCTTTGCGGAGTCTCCTTTTACAGATTTACCGCCGAGAATGGTAGAAAAGCCTTTGCCGAAAGAATCAATCAAGCTCAGCGACTTGCCTTTAGCATTTTTTACGGTGAGCGAGCCGGTTCCGACGGATAAAACGACATCGGAGCCGCTCAATTTGGCTTTAGAAATTGTTCCGCCCGAAATTTTAATCTTGTCGCCGGTCGCGTAGTCGGTTATGATGTCATTGCCGCCATTTTTCGAGTAAATGAAGACATCATTGCCCTTTCCGCCGGTCAAAGTGTCGTTACCTCTGCCGCCGTTAATCCAATCGGAGCCGGAACCGCCGATAATTCGGTTTGCGAGCCTGTTGCCTTCAATTTCGAGTGGGTGTTGAACGGCGGAGGCGTCAATCGTCACCAAAATCCGTCCGAAATCATCTGCCTCGACTTCATCATCACGATAGCCGCGCAGAATTTTAACCGACTTGCCATTTGCACTGATACTTACGTTTGAATGTTCGTCCTCGTCGTCGAAATCGTCCTCATCGTCGTCATCATCATCAAAATCATAGCGGTCGTCGTCATCGTAGTCTCTCATAACAATCACGCTCCTAATCGAAAAGATTTTTTGCCGCCTGCAATGTTCGCACAGGATTTTTACGAGGATTTCAACAGAAGTTAAACTTTTTATAAACTTTTTAAGGCTTGAACTTGTAACCGACGCCCCAGACCGTGATTAAATGCTTTGGTTTGGTAGAATCTTGCTCGACAGCCTCGCGCAGGCGGTTAATATGGACGGCGACGGTCGAAGTGTTGCCGAAAGAGTTCATGCCCCAAATTCTGTCGTACAAAGTCTCGCGGCTGAAGACGATATTGGCGTTAGTCATGAGAAATTCGAGTAATTGGAACTCTTTATTGGGCAGAACGACTTCCTTATCATTGACGAAGACTCTGCGCGTGTCCGATTCCAAAATTATGTTGCCGAACATGATTTTACTTGTGGAAATTTTATCGGAGCCTTTCAAACGGTCGTATTGAGCAAGTTGGGACTTGACACGGGCGACGAGGACGCTAGGCGAGAAAGGTTTTTCGATATAATCATCTGCGCCGAAGCCCAAACCTTTAATTTTATCAATATCGGACTTTCTGGCGGTCAACATCATGATTGGAATATCGATTTTGTCGCGAATAGACTTGCAAACCTCGAAGCCGTCCATTTCGGGGAGCATTATATCCAAAATTATCAAGTTGAAGTCGCCGCTCAAAGCTTTTTCCACGCCGTCGGAGCCTGTCGCGGAAATTTCGACTTCATAGCCGCTGATTTCGAGATAATCCTTTTCAATGGCGGCAATATCGGCGTCGTCTTCGATTATTAAAATTTTTTTGCTCATAAGTTCAGCTCCTTAAGAATAGGAAGTTGAATAACGACTTTCAAGCCGTGCGGATTAACGTTTTCGATGTTCAAAGAGCCGTTCATCATCTCGACAGCCTTCAAAGCAATGGACAAGCCTAAGCCTGTGCCGTTTTCGGTGTGAGAGCGGGCTTTATCGGTTCGATAAAACGGTTCAGTGAGTCTTTGCAGAGAATTTTGCGGCACACCTATTCCATTATCGCTGACGCTCAATATAGCAACTTTATTTTCGACTTTCAAATTGATTTTGCAGAGGAAATTTTCTTCGGAGCGATATTTAATGCTGTTGCCAATGATATTGGATAAAATTCTTTCGAGCAAGAGGAAACTGCCCAAGATTTGAGCGTTTGATTGTATCTGCAAGTCCACATTGGCTTGAGATTTTTGCCAGACGTAGAGATTTTCAGAGACGAAGAACTCAAGCAAGCTTTTCAAGTCGATTTTTTCAAAGGGAATAGCCTTTTCGCCGAGCGACATCTTAGAGAACAGGAATAATTGCTCAATTAAGTTGTTTAACTCGTCGGCTTTTTTCTTAATGACGAGCAGATACCTTGATTTTTTCTCCGGCGTGTCGGCAACATTATCAATCAAGCCTTCGACGTAAGCTTTAATGGTGGTGAGGGGCGTGCGCAGATCGTGGGATATGCTAGCGACCAATTCTTTACGACTTTCCTCTTGCAATTTGCTTTCGTGGAGTGATTTTGCTAATTTTTGAGCCATGAGGTTGAAAGTTTCCATGACGGGCTTGATTTCGTCGTCGGAGGCGTGAGTTAATGTTACTTCCAAGTCACCTGCGCGGATTTTTTCTGCGCCGACCTGTAATTTCTTCAAAGGGAGCAAGATATTGTTCAAAATGAATCGAGCCAAGAGCCAACTGGTAGTCAAAACGAAAACAGCCAACGAAAAGACTACAAAACCTATCGTAATTTCCAAAGCGTCTTCCAAAGCCTCGTCCTTATCGTGCAATGAGCGTTCGCTGACAAAATACAGCTGATAAATTTTGTCGTCGAGCATATTTTTTTCAAAATGGACAAAATCATTTTCCAAAGTGCTGGTGTAAGTAAATTCGGGCTTGAGATTCAAGTCGGACGTCTGAAAAAAAGATTTTCCGATGCCGTGCAAGGTTTCATTGCCGTAGGTGTAGATGATTTTCTCGTTTTCACTGACGAGAATATAATTTTGTTCGGGAGCCAACAGCCCAATCAACCAATAGCCAATGGAATTTTCTTTTCTGATACCGTCCTCGTCGAAAATAATGTGGTGAACGGCTTCATAGGCGTGTTGAAACTCCCAAGCGTTCTCAATGTAGACGTGATTGCCGTTTCGAGCAAAAATAATCAAGCCCAAGCCCGAAACGACGATAACCAAGAGTGTCATCATGATTGGAACGATAAAAACAGCCACATGCGAGAGAATCAATCGGTTTTTTATCGTCATGTCATAACTCCCGAATGATTTTTTTACGGATAAGTTCGTCTTTGTCGAATTCAGTCATCATTTCCCAATCCTTTTCCATTTCGAGGAAGTTACCGTCCAAACGAGCGACGATTTGAATGGCTTGCGGGTCAAACAAAATGGCATCGGCTATAATCGACGCCGCTTTTTCATTGGACAACGTGTCGGAAACCGTCACTCGATAGCGGGTGTTGATTTTATCACGTGCAACGCGAATTTCCAAAGCGTCTAACTGTTCTTTAGCGTGATGAATGCGAGGAATGAGTTCTTTAGCGTGTTTTTCGACTTGCTCAAGCTGGCGAACGAAACAGAAATTCTTGCGAAGGATACCGGCGGCAATCATTTCGATTTTCCGCGCCGCTTCATGCTCCTGACACAGCTTTTCCAGCTCGCTTTGCCGTTTTTGCAGAGAAATTTTTAATTGGTCGAGGCGATTCTTTTCCAATTCAAGAATTGTCCGCTGTTTCGTCAGATAATACTGTTGTTGCAAGAATGTTAAACGTGGGAAGACCGTCCAATCTTGGGTTTGGAACTGTTTTTCCTCCTTGCTGAAAGCAAAAAACTTTTTAGCGAGAGTTTTCTCGTCTTTTTTGAAACGGCGAAAGTCTTCGCGCAGGCGTTTAAAGTCTCCGCGCACGAAAATATTTTTAGCCATAGCCATTGCGCGTTCTGGCGATATTACCTGCCGTCGAATAGCAAATTTTTCGGCAAGAGAGTTCTCGTATTCCTTTTTCAGTCCATGATACTGCCGACGAATTAAGTCATACACTTCGCGGGTCTTAAAACTCGTTTGTGGTTCTTCCATTGTTTGAACAAATAAAGCATTAGAGAGGTCAGTAACGGCTTTGTCCAACTCGTCGCTAACCTTTTTCAGCCTTTTTAGCGCGTACATGTTCGATTGTAAAATCTGGTGAGTAACCAGCGCGATATTCTTTTTGTATTCGGGAGAGTCAAGGCGTTGTTCAATTTCCTTGACAGATTTTTTCATTGCCAATGACGCAGTGAATAGCGAAAAAATTTTAGCCTTCACTCCG
>JAFSJW010000010.1 GCA_017449265.1 Treponema sp. | reverse complement strand
ATTGAATGAGCGAATTGTTATTTTCACGAATTTATTCAAAAATCGACTTGAAATCCGAATGAAATCAGCTTTCCAAAGCCTGATAGTTTGAAATTTCAGATTTTCCCCTTTTGAAAAATTCGCTGGATTGGGAACACGCCAATTTTCGCTTTGCGCAAAGGAAAAATCCGCTTTCTGAGGGGCTGTCAAAGTTCAAAGTCCGCGTGAGGAAGTCAAAGGGCGCACTATGCCCCTGACCGTTGCTCCTCCCTTAAATGCTCCGCCCTAAGTATGCGCTCATTATACAGCAGTCCAAGCCCCTTGTAAACTTGACGTTTTGTCCGGTCTTGGAAAAATAAGCAACAAAAAATAGTATATTTGTTCGATTACACATTTTGTTTGCGGCGTGTGCAGAATGCGTTTAGTCCGTCCGCCCGGTTAGGAACTCCAAGACGGCGTAGCTGTCCAAAGAGCGGAATTTAATCCCTATGACGCTCTCTTTTCTTGACTGAGGCGAGGTAGATGTCCATCACATCAGGCCGCCCACGTCTAAGGAGACGTGAGACGGAGAAACAGGCGTCCATGCCGCTCTTCGTGAAATGGGCGCAGTACGCCCCTTGGCGCGGAACGCCGTTTCCGGCTCATTTCCAGGAAAACAGACCGTTAAAGACGCCGGAAAGCCTGAAAACATGGGCTTTTCCAGTGATGGTTTTATTCCTGTCTCTTTTGTTTTCCAAGGTCAGTACGATGCCGTATGGGGACTGCTCCCTGTCGAAAAAAGCTCGACGACGGCGGACACAAAACCGCTGAACTCGGTTGCTCCGGCAACATCCATGGCTGTTGCCAAAGCGCGTGTCCTTCGATTCTCCCGGCTGAGAATCAGGGAAAGGGAAATGCGCGAACTCCCGCAGAGCCGACGCCATGCTCTGACCATGACGAAGCGGGAGGCGGAAACCTGCCAAAGTTTCCTGGACGTTTTCATGCCGTACCGTCCAAACGGCTGTCGGGATTCCATGGCTAATCCAAACTATTTGTTGCTCCCGTCGCGTCGGTTTGGCAGACACGGCGCGTTGGCGCGGGAGAATGGAAAACGGCGCGAAAAGACTGTCCAAGCCCTTTACAGGCTGTTCGTCTTTCCGCGCCGCAGTATCGGCTGTCATTCAATTTTTGCTTCATAACAAAGGGCGAGTCCGCTTTTCGAGGGTTTATCAAAGCTCAAAGTCCGCGTGAGGAAGCCAAGAGGACGCACTACGCCCCTGACCGCTGCTCCTCCCTGAAATGCTCCGCCCTAAAATGCTCCGCCCTGAATATGCGTTCATTATATGTCAGTCCAAGCCCTTTGTAAACTTGACGTTTTGTCCGGTATAGGTCTGTTGACAAAGTCGCCTCTCCGTAAAAATCATCCCTGAAAAGTTGCTTAATAATGCGCTTTCATACGAAAATCAGTAACAAAAAATTGTGGATTGCCCGCAGTCAGGGTATTTTGTAAACAGAACCGTATAGGAAAATACGGAAACAACAATGGCGTGTTTGTTAGATTGTGCATATCGCCAAATGATTTGCGGCCTTCCCGGATATCTCCATAAAGCGTGACGGCACATTCGCCTGTTTTTGACGGCATTTTTCAAAAAAGTGACGGCAAAACGCTTCATTTTAGCGGCAATAGGCCTCAAAATGACGGCAAAATTGACTGATTTTGCCGTCAACTATAAAATAAGCGAATCCGGCAATTTGACGAATAAACATTTCTTCAATTTGCTCATGCGGTGAAACAGAACACGGCGCAAAAAGACCTTCCAATCTTTTACAGGCTCTTCATCTTTCCGCGACATTATCGGCTGTCATTCAATTTGTTTGGTTCAGAAAAAGTGTTAAAGAAAAATGATATATTTGTTCTATTGTGCATAATTGCCAAACGATTTACGGGCTTCCCAGACGTCTCTATCAAGCGAGGCTTCAAATTTGCCTAATTTTTCTGTCATTTTTCATAAAAGTGACAGAAAAATTCGTCTTTTTGCAACCACTTTTGATTAGGCCTAAAAAGTGGCTACAAAACCGCTTCATTTTAATGCTAAATTTCTCCTTCTCAAACTTCGCAGAAGCGAAGATTGAACGTGAACAGGCAAAAGATGCGGCATAAGACAGGAATATTGTAAAAATAAGGAACGATTGATAAAGAAACGAGGCAGGGAAT
>JAFSJW010000083.1 GCA_017449265.1 Treponema sp. | reverse complement strand
AGTAACTTTGCACCCGCTTTTCGAGGCGCGATGCCTGGGAGCATTAAGTTTAACATAAAATAATTAAAAGCAAAACAAATGATTATTGTACCAGTAAAAGAAGGCGAGAACATTGAGAAGGCTCTCAAGAAGTTCAAGAGAAAGTTCGAGAAGACAGGTGTTGTAAAGGAGCTGCGTCGTCGTCAGCAGTTTGACAAGCCATCTGTACTGAAGCGCCTTAAGATGGAGCACGCTGTTTATGTTCAGCAGCTTCGTACTAACGAGGAATAAAAAAAGTTCCCCGAAAATTTGGTAGTTTCGAGAAATTTCCGTAAATTCGTAGCCGAAAACCTATTGGTCGCGATTTATGATGATTAACCAGTTTCTGGACTACCTGCGCTACGAGCGGAATGCATCTCCGCAAACGGTGCAGACATACGAGGAAAGCCTGAGGGCATTTGAATCGTATCTGACTTTTAGGGATAACGGTCTCTCTATAGACTCGGTTGATGCCGATCTAATCCGTGATTGGATGGAGAGCTCGATGGATAAAGGAAACTCTGCCTCAACAATTAACAAAAATTTGAGTGCACTGCGTTCCTTCTTCCGCTTTGCCCTGAAAAGAGGACTGGTTAAAAAGGATCCCGCCCATGCGGTGACGGGCCCCAAAAAGTCAAAACCACTGCCGCAATTCCTTCGCGAAGGAGAAATGGATCGTCTGCTTGACGGACTGGAGTGGGATGGTTCTTATAATAATGTACGCGCACGTACCATATTATTACTATTCTACGAAGCTGGTTTGAGACGCTCGGAATTGATAGGTCTGGATGATAAAGACATAGATTTCGAGGTGGCGCAACTAAAGGTTACGGGTAAAAGAAACAAACAGCGCATAGTGCCCTTCGGTGCTGAGTTGGCTGAAGCACTAAAGAACTACAAGGCTAAACGCCTGGAAGAGTTTGGCGAAACAAGCGGTGCTTTGTTTCTGAGTGACAAAGGCGAAAGGATTTCTGGCGATCAGGTTTACCAGATAGTGCGTAAGTATCTGTCGATGGTTACCTCGCTGAAGAAACGTTCACCACATGTGCTAAGGCACACGTTTGCCACTGCCATGCTTAATAATGGTGCTGGGTTGGAAACGATCAAGAGTCTGTTGGGACACGAAAGTGTAAGTACGACTGAGATTTATACCCACACCACGTTTGAGCAACTGAAGCGAATTTACAAAGAGGCTCATCCTAGAGCCTGAACCTTTTTATTAATAACTATTTAAAATAGGAGGTAATTATGGAGATTAAGATCAAGTCGATCCACTTCGACGCTACCGAGAAATTAGAGGCGTTCATCGAAAAGAAGGTCGCCAAGTTAGAAAAATCGTTTGAGGATATACAGAAAGTTGAGGTGCAACTAAAAGTAGTCAAGCCTGCCACTGCTCAAAATAAGGAAGCTAGTCTTGAGGTTTTCGTTCCAGGAAACACACTCTTTGTAGAGAAGACTTGCGACACTTTTGAGGAAGGAATCGATCTTTGCGTGGATTCAATGAGGGCTCAACTGACGAAATTCAAGGAAAAATTGAGAAATAGATAAAAAAAACTCGAAAAAGTTTTGGTAATTCAAAAATAAGTCGTAACTTTGCAGCCGTTTTCCGACAGGTCGTAAATCTGAAACAGAGAACGGCTGCTTAGAAAAGCCT
>JAFSJW010000082.1 GCA_017449265.1 Treponema sp. | reverse complement strand
ATCATAGGTGTCATATTTTACATCGTTGAATGTGACGGACTGACCGGCTGTCGCATACTGGGTCTCGCTCGTAACCGAGTTGTTCTTGAAGTAGATTCCGTAGTGGAAATTCGCCGTAGCGTACGCGGGAGTAAAGTCGCCAAGAAAATTTATGTCCGTGCTGGAAGAAGCCGCTTTTGGAATCGTTATCGTTATGTTCGTGGAGCCGTTGTTATTTGAAGAGGTGTTTCCACCCCCCCCGACCCGCCGCCGCCAGAGTCGCATGAGAGAGGCAGTGCAAGCGCAAGGAGCGTCATCAATGTCTTAAAAATAGAAAACGATTTTTTCATAGAAGCACCTCTTGAAATAACATAAAATTTACCAAATTTTATTATAGAACAGAAAAAAGAAAAAATCACTATGTGGAGTGGAAATTTTGATTTTTTTTTGGGGAAAGAGGTTGGGGGCTTGGGGGAAGGAGAAAAACACGCTTCGAAAGTAGCGTTTTGCTCCTTCCCCCAAATCAAGGGGTGCAGGGGCCTCCCTGAGCACCCAAAATCCGCCGTGATACGGAAAATTGATTTCCGTGCTTTTTTACATTTTGCTTTTCTGATAAACTTTATGCAAGGCTGGTAAAGAATGTTTGAAATCCGAGTGAACACGGACTTTGCGGCAGCGCATTTTCTGACTGATTATCATGGAAAGTGCGAAAATCTGCACGGTCACAACTATGAAGTCTACGCCCATGTTAGGGGAGCGGAGCTTGACGAAGGCGGAATGCTTATTGATTTTTCTGAGCTGAAAGGCGCACTCAGAAAAGTTTGCGCCACGCTGGACCACAAGAACCTGAATGATTTTGAAGTGTTCGTACAGAATCCGAGCGCAGAGAGAATCGCAAAATTCATTTTTGATTCTGTAATCGCAGAAATTCCGTCGCTGAAAAAAACAGACGGAAAGAAAGCTTTTTTGTATGCGGTGGATGTGTTTGAGACAAAAACAAGCCGCGCAAGATACATTTGTGCCTAGACCAAACTAGAGGAAGATTATGAAAAAGATACAGATTTTTGATTCGACGCTCAGGGACGGCTCTCAGGGAGAGGGAATAAGCTATTCGGTTCAGGACAAGCTGAACATAGTCCGCGCGCTTGACGAGCTTGGCGTTTCTTTTATAGAAGCAGGAAACCCCGGCTCTAACCCCAAGGACATGGAGTTTTTTCAGGAAGCAAAAAAACTCACCCTTACGAACTCAAAGCTTGTGGCGTTTGGCTCAACACGGCGCAAGGACATTTCATGCGCCGAAGACGCAAATCTCCAAAGTCTTCTTTCTGCAGAAACGGATGTTGTCTGCATTTTCGGAAAAACATGGGACTTTCAGGTAACGGAAATTCTCCACGCCACGCTCGATGAAAACTTAGAGATGATAGAAGATACTGTCTCTTATCTGAAATCAAAAGGAAAAGAAGTAATTTTTGATGCCGAGCATTTTTTCACAGGATTTCAGGCAAACAAAGAATACGCCCTGAAAGCACTTGAAGCAGCCGTAAAAGGCGGGGCTAGCTGCCTTGTACTCTGCGAGACAAAAGGCGGGGCTATGCCAATGGAATGTTACAACGCAACAAAAATCGTAACAGAAACATTCTGCAAGAACGAATCTGCTCCGTCCCGCGAGAACGCTGAAAGCGTTCTCGTTGACACAAACGGTTCTACCCCCCTCCGCGAGAATGCCAGTACCAACCCTCGCGAGAACGCCAACGGCGTTCTCGTTGACCGAAACGGTAAAACCGTTTCGGTCGGCATCCACACCCACAACGACTCGGGTCTTGCGGTCGCAAACTCGCTTCTTGCCGTGGAAGCAGGAGCAACCCATGTTCAGGGCGTACTTTTGGGCTTCGGGGAGCGCACAGGAAACGCGAATCTTTCAACAATCATCGCGGACTTGCAGCTAAAACTCGGCTGCCAGTGCATTCCTGAGGAGAATATGAAAAAGCTCACTCCAATCTGTAAGCGCATCGCCGAAATAACGAACATTGCGCTTCCGGCAGGGCTTCCGTTCGTAGGCTCAAGCGCGTTCGCACACAAAGCCGGAATGCACATCGATGCAGTAATAAAAAATCCGTTCGCCTACGAGCATATCACGCCAGAAAGCGTAGGAAACGAGCGCGTATTTTTAATGAGCGAAGTGGCCGGAAGAAGCATGATTATTGAAAAAGTCCAAAAATTCGATAAATCAATAACAAAATCAAGTCCTATCGTTCAGGAAATCGTCAAGAAAGTGAAAGATTTGGAGCATGACGGCTATCAGTTTGAAGGTGCGGACGCAAGTTTTGAGATTCTTGTGCGAAAATCAATCGGAAAGTACCAGCCGTTCTTCAACTTGCACTACTACAAAACAAGCGGCGAGTTCCCGCGTTTTGCCGATGACCAGAGCGCGTTCGCACAAGTAAAACTTGATGTTGAGGGAAAAGCCGTAATCACCGCAGGAGATGGCGACGGTCCCGTAAACGCGCTGGACTCGGCTCTCAGAAAAGCTCTCGTTGAGTTCTATCCGTCTGTAAGTCAGATTCACCTTACCGATTACAAAGTCCGCGTCCTTGACGGAAAAAGCGCAACTGCAAGCCGCGTCCGCGTACTGATTGAATCAAGCGACGGAACTGACACATGGGCCACGATGGGCGTTTCCAGCGATGTTATGGAAGCAAGTTATATCGCCCTTGTTGATTCATTTGAATACAAGCTCATAAAAGACCTTGAGCGCAAATTCGCAAAAATTCTGTAGTTTTGAGAACGGAGAGCAATTATGTTTAATATCGGGTGGCATTTATCGGCTTCGGGCGGATTACTGGCAATGGGAAAAACAGCACTTTCCGCAGGTGCAAGCACATTCGCATTTTTCACGCGCAATCCGCGCGGCGGTCAGGCAAAGCCAATTGACAAGGACGATGCCGCAGCACTGAACGCATTTCTAAAAGAGCATAATTTTGCGCCGCTCGTAGTCCACGCGCCCTACACGCTGAACGCCTGCTCGGACAAAGAATCCGTGCGTGATTTTGCAAAAATCGCTTTCACCGAAGATCTTGTGCGCATGGAAGAAACTCCGAACCAGCTTTATAATTTTCACCCCGGAAGTCACATGAAACAGGGAATAGAGACCGGAATCAAAATGATAAGCTCTCTTCTGAACGAAATCATTCAGGACGGACAGACAACAACAATCCTTCTTGAAACTATGGCCGGAAAAGGAAGCGAAGTCGGAAGCTCTTTTGAGGAACTGAAATCAATAATCGACTCAGTTGAAAAAAGCGACAGGCTCGGAATCTGCTTTGATACCTGCCACACATACGATGCCGGCTACGACATAGTAAACGATTTGGACGGAGTTCTGACGGAGTTTGATAAAATCATCGGGCTTTCGCGCATTAAAGCCGTTCACCTGAACGATTCAAAAAATCCGTTCAAAAGCCACAAAGACAGGCACGAAAAAATCGGGCAAGGTTCTCTTGGCATTGAGTCATTCAAAAGAATCATAAACCATGAGGCTCTCAGAGACCTTCCGTTCATTCTGGAAACGCCGAACGAAACAGTTGAAGAATATGCGCAGGAAATAAAACTTCTGAAAGATTTGAGGGTTTCGTAAAAGGAGCTTACGGAGTTTTTCAAGGGGGAATTTATGGCACAGAAAGTTTATGAGGCAATAAACAATTTTTCAAAAAAATTCGCAAAATTCAAAGCACAGGCAGAACCTGAGAGAATCAAAACGACTAGCCGCGACGAAATTCTGCAAGAGCAGATAAACAGGCAGGAAGAGCGGTACGAGTTTGCCGTAATCGGAAGCTACAATGTGTACAAGTCGCCTCTCGTGGCTCTCGGGAAAAATTCAAACCGCGGAAAGTCCATTGATGAGGATGAGCAGAGCCTTCTGAAAGCGTACAAGCTTTTCAAAGCGGTGAATGATGCGAACAACACGGCAGGCGATAAGACAACATTCATAAACAAAGTGGATATTGAAAGCCCCATAACTAAGAAAGATTCTTACATAAGGGGCGGTCAGTTCATTTTCCTGCAATGCTGGCTCCGATTCGAGCAGGGGGTGGAGAATTTTATTCCAGTTCTGGAAGAAGACAGAAACGGCTACTTCCACCTGCGCTTTTACCCCGAAGCTCAGGTTAAAATGTCTGCAAAAGACAAAGAGCTAATAGAAAAAGTCCGTGAATCTTTCTACTAGCTCAAGCTTTTGCGTTGCCAGCTCCTAAGCCGCTAATCCAAATTCATCATATCGATTATAAGCTCTACCTCACCCTCGCTGATTTTCATGGTGCGCGCAATATTAGCCGTGCTCCATCCTTTCCGCTTGAGTGACAATATGGTTTCTCGCTCCTGCTGCGTAAGCTGTGACTCAGTTCTTCCTCCGAACGAGCTGAGTTTAGGAGTCTCGCCGCTCATCATCTTGGAAAGAGTCATCTCCTTCGCGTCAATTTCGCGCGCAAGCTCCCTCAAGCGCGACTCGCTGTTCATAATTCCAGTACGATCGTTTCTTACCCTGTCAATTGCCGCGTCAGTCTGATTGATAAGTTCCTTCAAGTTCGTGATTCTGTCAACTGCATCGTTGATTTTTTCCGCATTTGCGTTCAAGAAATCAATCTTGTTCTGAACATCGGAAATTGCGTCAGGCAGAACCTCGGCACGGCTCGTAACATCCTTTATCTGGTCTTCGAGCGACTTTAACTTGTCAAAAGTTTTGTCAACCTCGGAAGAAACCATGTTGATTGTCTCGCTCTTCGTTTCAAGCCGCTCGTATCTGTTCGATATTTCTCCCAAATCGTTCTGGAACTTTCGTACAGTAAGCTCCATGTTCTGTAGGTCATCGTTCGTAGATGTGAGGTCGCGGATTTTCTTGTCGATAGAGTCGCTCAGATTGATAAGAGTCTTAAAGTCGCGTTCAAGTGCATCAACCCGAGTTTTCTCGGAATTGAACTTCTTGATTTTCTCCTCAATTCCGCTGTCAAGAGCCTGAATGCCGGACAGTCTGTCCTCAAGCTCCTGAACAGTATCTCTGTATGAGTCAAGGCTAGCAAGGTCTTTTCTGAGTGAAGTTATTTCCCCGTCAAGCCTGTTTTTCAGCTGCTCGGCAGTTTCATAGACTTTTATCTGAGAATCGAACGCCTTGATTTTCTTGTCAAGCTCGCCCAAATGTCCCTCAACGCGCGCCGCCTCGTCCTGCATTTTTGAAAGCGTCTCGTTGTGAACAGCATCATTTGACTCCTTCGCGCTCTGAATCTGACCTTTAAGCTCCCGAATTTGCCGTTCCGCGCTATCGCTCATGTCGCGGTACTTGCGCTCCTGGTCAGAAAGTTTTTTCTCGCTCTCGGAAACAATTTCCTCGTAGAATTTTTTCTGGTCGCCAACACGCTTCTGCGCGTCCCGAACGATGTCGTCAAAATTCCTCTGCTGGTCATCAAGCACTCTTTTTGCATCTGAGAGCTTGATGTCGTATGAGCGCAAGTTCTCGTCAGCACGGCGTTTTGCCTCATCATCAATTTCCTCGTAGACTTTCTGCTGCGAAGAAATTCTCTCCCGTGTTTCGGCAAGGAATCCGTCGTAGATTTTTTTCTGCTCCTCGATTTTTTCCTGCGTACCAAGCACGATTGAATCGTAGATATCCTGCTGCTGGCGGATTTGCGACTGAGCCTGCTCAACCATATCGTCAAGAGCGCGTTTCTGCTCGGACATAATCCTGTCGCTCTCGCTCTTGTAATTGGAGATTGATGACTCAAACTTAGAGCTTATTTCTTCTATCTGCGAGAGAATGCCAGTCTGCTTGCTTTGCGCAAGCGTCTGGAAATCCTCAAAGTTAGAGATAAAGTCGGCCTTAATCTTCTCGATTTTGTCATTTGCCTCTTGATTTGCCCTTGCCATCTCTTTTTCGTAAAGGCTCTTCGTCTGCGCAAACTGTCCCTTGACAAGCTCTTTCCAGCCCTCAAAATCACCCATGAGCTTTTTGACAAGCTCTTCGTTCGCTTTGCCTTTCTCGTTGGCAAGAGCCTCAATCTCGCTGGCCTTGCCAGACATTTCGGAAACAGAGCTGTCAATAATCTGCTGAATTTTTTCCTTGTACGAAGCAAGCTGAGATTCGATGATTGAGTTTGAATTCTCCTCCGCATCGGAAAGCTCTGTCTGGAACCTGCTTGTGATTTTTGAAAGTGCTTCATCAATCTCATGGCTTTTTTCTGAAATCATGTCCGAATACTTTTCGTCCATATTCCTCAGAGCTTCCTCAATCTTCTGCTCTTTCTCACCGTATGACTCGCTGAATTTCCGTTCAAGCGATGAAACAGCCTCTTCAATTTCCGCATTTTTCTCGCGGATTGCCTCGTTGATTCTAGAAACGCTTGAATCCTCAAGATTACGAAGAGCCTGGTCAATTACGGAAGCCTTTTCGCTTATCCGCTGGGAGTAGTTCTGGTCAAAGCCGCTGAGGGCTTCTGAAAGCTCCTTGTCTTTCTCGGAGATAGTGTTCTCGCACTTTTCGTTAAGTTCAGAAAGCGTCCTTTCAAGCTCCCCGTTCTTATCGCTCAAATTAGATGCAAATCTCTCTTTCAGCTCGCGGATCTGAATTGAGTAAGTTTCCTCAAAATTCTGGAGGATTTCATCAAGCTCCGCAGCCTTAGTTCCTACGCCGCCCGAATACTTTTGCTGAAGCTCAAAAATCGCGCCTTCGATTTCAGCAGACTTATCTCGGATTTTACCCTGATAAGTTTCCTCAAAGCGGCTCAATGCCTCGGAAAGCTCCTGATTCTTCTCGGCTATACTTGAGCCGTACTGCGCATCAAGCTCAGAAAGGGCTTTTGAAAGCTCTGTCTTTTTCTGCTCAATAGCAGAATCATATTTTTCCTTGATTTCAGAAAGCATATTGGAAAGCGCATTGTCTTTGTCGCCAAGAACATTGTTGTATCTTTCCTGAATATCAGAAAGGGCTTTTGAAAGCTCCCCGATTTTTTCTGACAAGCTCGCATCGTATTTTTCCTGAATATCAGAAAGCATCCGTGAAAGCTCGCCGCTTTTTTCTGACAAGCTGGAACTGTATTTGTCCCGAATGTCAGAAAGCGCGCCTGAAAGCTCGTTTTCTTTCTGAGAAAGAGCTGAATCGTATCTTTCCTGAATACCAGAAAGCGCGTCTGAAAGCTCCGCCTCTTTCTGAGAAAGAGCTGAACTGTATCTTTCCTGAATACCAGAAAGCGCGCCTTTAAGCTCTCTGTCTTTTTCTGAAAGATTCGCATCATACTTTTCCTGAATCTCAGTAAGCGCGCCTGAAAGCTCCGCTTCTTTCTGAGAAAGAGCTGAATCGTATTTTTCCTGAATGCCGGAAAGCGCGCCTGAAAGCTCCGCCTCTTTCTGAGAAAGAACTGAATCGTACTTTTCCTGAATACCAGAAAGGGCTTTTGAAAGCTCGCTGTCTTTTTCCGACAAGCTGTCCCTGTATTTTGACTGAAGCGACTCAAGGGCATTGGAAAGCTCCTCCGCTTTCTGGAACAAGCTCGTGTCGTATTTTCCCTGAATTTCGGAAAGCGCGCGGGAAAGTTCCTGCTCTTTTTCTGTCAGGCTTAAATCATATTTTTCCTGAATAGCTGAAAGTGCCTGAGAAACAGCAGCGTCTTTTTCCTGAATCGTGGAATCACACCGCTCCTGCAAGTTTGACAACGCCTCATCAATTGAAGCAGTTTTTTCGCTTATTCGCGCGGCATAAGTTTCCTGGAATTCACGAAGCGCAACATCAATTCCTTCGCTGCGCCGCTTTATGTCAGCTCCGAAAGAGTTCTCAAAGTCAGAAAGCGTCCTGCTAACATTGTCGCTTGCGCGCTCTTTGATTGCTTCAAGATTTTCCTCAAGCTCCGACAATTTCTGAGAAAGGGCCGCAGTGTCGCCCTCAACCGAATTCTTGAACTCCTCGTGAACGCGTTTTTGTCCCTCAGAGAACTCTGAGAATTCGTCCATAACGGCGCGCTTTGCATCATCAAGCGCCGTGCGAAGACTTTTTTCAAGGCTCTCAACATCGTCACCAGTCTGCTCCAGCTTTGCGAAACGATACTCAAGTCCTTCGCGGTAAGAGTCAAGCTGATTGTCAATCATATCAAGAAGCTCAGTCTCCTTGCTGTTGTACGCACTCGAAATCTTCTCGCTAAGTTCAGCAAGCGTAGAGTTAATAGAAGAAATCTTCTCGCCGGCCTCTTCCTGGAATCGCTGCAAATCATCGTTTGACGAAGTTACAAGCTCGTTTATTCTCTCAGCTGTAGAAGCCGCCGTTTCCTTAGAATTATTCAAATTCTTCTGAATTTCGCTCATCGTCGTGTTAACGCTTTTATCGATTCCGCTCATTCGTGCCGTAACATCGTTCTGAATGTTCGTAATTCGTGCTATGACATCATTTTCGATGGTGTTCACCCTGTCAGAAACATTTGAGTCCAAAAGATTAACTTTCGCCCCGATATTGTCCTCAAGCTCGCTCACAATATCGCTTATATTCTGCCTGATTTTTCCTGATATACTCTCTGCTTCTTCCTCAGAATTGTGCAAATTGCCACGGAGTTTTGAAATTGATGACTCCACGAATTCGGAAAGCGTCTGAACTTTTGAGTCAACAAGGTTTTCGATTCCGCTAACCTTCTGGTCAACGCCTTCGGTCAGCTCGCTCATTGAAAGCTCCACGCCGTTTTGCAAAGTCGATATTTTCGTCCGCACATCAGTCTGAAGACCTGTAACATTCTGAGTCACCTCCGACTGCAAATCATTTATCTTTGCATTCATAGACGACTGGAAATCATTTATGCGACTGCTTATTTTCTTGTCGATATTCTCGACTTTTCCAGTAACATCGGACTCAAATGAAGAAACCTTGTCCTCAACATCGCTCTGGAAATTTTCGATTTTTTCGTTGATTCCGTCCTCAAAAGAAGAAACTTTTGAATCAACATCGTTCTTGATGCTTCCGATTCTCTCGTTCACACCATTTTCAAATTCAGAGACCCTTCCCTCCACGCTGCTCTGAATGTTATCGATTTTGCCGCTCACGCCGCTTTCAAATTCTGAAACCCGTCCAACAACATCATTCTGAATGTTTCCGATTCTCTCGTTCACACCATTTTCAAATTCTGAAACGCGTCCCTCCACGCTGCTCTGAATGTTATCGATTTTGCCGTTAACGCCGCTTTCAAACTCTGAAACTCGCTCTTCAACATTGCTCCGAATACTTTCGATTTTGCCGCTCACGCCGCTTTCAAACTCTGAGACCCGTCCAGCAACATCATTCTGAATATTTTCGATTCTGCCGTTAACGCCGCTTTCAAATTCTGAAACCCGCTCTTCCACATTGCTCTGGAACAGCCCTATTCTCTCGGTCATTCCGTTCTCAAATCCCAGAACCTGGCTCTCAACTTCGCCACGGGCTTTTTCGATACGCTCGCTAACCCCGTTCTCAAATGACGAAGTTTTCTCGTTCACGCCTGAAAGAATAGTCTGAACTATATTCTGAACATCATTTTCAAGACCAGAAACTTTCGTTCCAACGCTGCTCGTTAAATCATCAACGCGCCCTGTAACCTCGGACTCAAGCTGGGAAACTCTGCCTCCGACAGACTCCTTGACAGCAGAAACTTTTCCGTCCATAGAAGTCTCAAGTTCCGTAATCCTTGTCTGAACTGAGTTCTCAATGAAGCCCATTTTCTCATCCACACCGCTTTGCAATGCAGAAACTCTGTCGTTAACACCAGAAAGAATCGTCTGTACATTCTCCTCAACGCGTCCTTCAAGCCCGGAAACTTTTGACTCAACGCTTTCTGACAGCTCTTCAACCCTGCTTCTGACATCAGTTTCAAGACCAGTGACAGTTCCATCAACATAGCTTCTAAGCTCTTCAACGCGCTCGTTAACATTATCCTCAAGATTTGCAGTGCGCTCGTTAACGCCAGAAAGAATCGTCTGAACTTTCTCTTCAACGCTTCCCTCAACGCCAGAAACTTTTGATTCAACTGTGTTCAAAAGATAATCGACTTTTCCGTTGACGCTTTCTTCAAGTCCTGAAACACGAGCCTCAACATTGCCTGAAAGCCCCGTGACTTTTTCATTTACGCCAGTCTCAAGCTCCGAAACTTTTGTATTTACGAATCCAAGAAGATTGTCAACACGCTCGTTCACGCCGTTTTCAAGCCCCGAAACACGGCTCTCAACGCTCTCAGAAAGCTCCCCGACCTTATCGTTCACACTTGTTTCAAGCTCCGAAACCTTTGTTTCAACTGTTCCGAGAAGATAATTGACTTTCTCGTCAACTCCATCCTCAAGGCCGAATGTTTTTTCATTCACGCTCGCAAGAATTGTACTGACTTTCTCATCAACATTTTCTTCAAGACCAGAGACTCTGTTTTCAACACTTTCAGTAAGATTTGAAACTTTCGTATTCACATCGCTTTCAAGAGAGTTGACTTTTTCTGAAACAAAACTGTGAAGCGAAGTGACTTTTTCGTTAACATCAGTTTCAAGCCCGGAAACAGAGCTTTCTACGGCAGAGCGGATTGCGCCAACTTTGTCGTTCACGCCGTCCTCAAGACCAGAAACGCGAGCTTCAACGCTTTCGGTAAGACCTGATACTTTTGAGTTCACATCATTTTCAAGCGAAGTGACTTTCTCCAAGACAAAACTATGAAGCGAAGTGACTTTTTCGTTAACATCGGTTTCAAGCCCGGAAACGGAGCTTTCTACGGCAGAGCGGATTGCAGTCACCTTCTCGTTCACCCCGTCTTCAAGACCGAATGTTTTTTCATCAACGCCCGCAAGGATTGAAGTAACTTTTTCCTCAACATTATCTTCAAGACCAGAAACCCTGCTTTCGACACTTTGGCTCAAAGCATTGACGCGGGAAGTAACATCATTTTCAAGGGACGAAACTTTTCCCTCAACAAAATCGTTAAGCTCTGAGACTTTTCCGTTCACATCGTTTCTGAGGTCGGAAACTTTCGTGTTCACATCTGTTGTAAGCGAAGAAACCGTCTCCTGAACTGTGGCTGAAAGCTCTGAAACCTTGCCGTTCACATCGTTTCTGAGGTCAGAAACTTTCGTGTTCACATCCGTTGTAAGCGAAGAAACTGTTTCCTGAACCGTCGCTGAAAGCTCTGTGACTTTATCGTTCACGCCATTCTCAAGAGCCGAAACTTTTGACTCTACATCGCCAGAAAGATTTGACACCCTTTCTGTCACACTGTTCTCAAGTTCAGAAACAGTCTCGCGCACGGAACTTGAAAGAACCGTAACTCTTGTGTTCACATCGCCCTCAAGGTCGGAGACTTTTGCTTCCACGCCGGAAGAAAGCTCCGAAACGCGGTTGTTGATATTCGATTCAAGCTCGGTAACGACTTCTTCCACAGAATTCTCAAGCTCCGAAACTTTTCCGCCAACATTGTCGGAAAGTACAGAAACCTTGTCGTTAACACTTGTCTCAAGCTCGCTGATTTTTGACTCAACTGAGCTGAGAAGATAATTCACCTTGTCGTCAACATTTATATCAAGCCCGCCGATTTTTTCATCAACAATGCTGTCAAGCGAGCCTACTTTTTCATTCACAATACTTTCAAGCGAGCCTACTTTTTCATTCACAATACTTTCAAGCGAAGAAACTTTTGACTCAACGCTTTCTGAAAGTGCCGAAACTTTCTCGTTCACATCATTCGTAAGTCCCGACACGGAGTCGTTGACCTTCGTTTCAAGCGCGGAAATCTGACTTCCCACGCTCGCTCCAAGTCCTGAGACCCTCAGCTGCGTAGTTGCCTCAAGACCAGAAACAAGGTTCTCAACATAATTCTGCAAATCAGTAACCTTATTTCCTACATCGCCCTCAACGGAAGAAATCTTGTCGTTCACGCCGCTTTCAAGATTTCCTGTTCTATTGTAAATATCTTCCTTTAAACCAGTGATTTTTTCGTCAACATCTTTTTCGATGCCAAGAATCTTGTCGGCCACATTCTTTTCAAGCGTTTCGCTACGCTCGGACACATTACTTTCAAGCTCGGCGATTTTTCCGCTGACATTTTCCTCAAGCGAGCTGATTTTAGATTCAACGCTCTCGTCAAGACCTGAAACACGGCTCTCGACTTTGCCTTCAAGGTCAGAAACAAGACTCTCCACAGAATCATTAAGGCTGTAGACCTTGGAATTCACGCGCTCCTCAAGGCTGTCAACTTTTTCGCCCACATCAAGCTCCAAGTCATCCGTGCGCCCGCGGATTTTGTCTTCCAAAGTCTGAATTTTGGACTCAACGCTCTCGTCAAGGCCTGATACGGCCTGCTCCACTTTGCTTTCAAGCGTACGGATTTTAGACTCAACGCTCTCGTCAAGGCCTGATACGCTCGCGCCAACTTTGTCCTCAAGCCCCGTAATCTTGGACTCAACCGTTTCATCAAGCCCGGACACGCTGTTCTTAACTTTGTCCTCAAGTCCGTCAACAAGACCAGACACAAATTTCTTAAGTCCCTCGACTTTCTCGCTTACTTCTGTGCTAAGAATATTGCTGCGCTCAGTAACATGGTCTTCAAGCGTGATGACTTTCTCGTTCATGTCGTTCTCAAGAGTTTCCGTGCGCGTTGCCACAAGCTGCTCGATTGCGTCAACCTTGCTGTTCACCTCGCCATGCACTTCGTTGAGCTTTCCGTTAAGCCCGTGCTGCATAGTCTCCACTTTGGAATCGACTTCGTTCTGTATGCTGGTGATTTTCGTAACCATGTCGTCCGTAAGAGTCCCGACTTTTGTGTTGACATGGTTCTCCAGATTCTCGAACCGTCCGAGAACATCGCTCTGAAGTTCGTTGAACTTAGTTGAAACGCCAATGCTAAGACCAGAAATCTGAGTTTTGACAACATTCTCAAGGACAGAAACCTTCTTGTTCACATCAGTCTCAAGACCAGTGACGCGCGAAGTAACCTCATCCCCAAGCTTGGAAACAGTATCGTTTACAAGCGTCTGCATTGAAGTCACTTTGTCTTTTATGTCAGTGTGAAGCGAATTGATGTCGCCCTCAACCTTTTTCTTGTAAGATGCAAAATGCTCGTCGGACTGAGACTTGAAGCTCTCGTAAGCCTTCGTCTCGCGCTCGTCCGCGCTGGAAACAGCCTTATCGTAGAGTTTTTTGTACCGCTCCTGAATCTCATTAATCTGGTCGGAAAGGGACTCCCTGATTTTCTGGAGCGTCTTTCCGTTTCCGTTCAGCTCGGCCTTAAGTTCCGAAGTGAGAGACTTTGCGTTTTTGAGCGAATCTTTAAGCTCCTCCTGCAATGATTCGGTGGTGTTGTGAACATCAGCCGAAACTCCGCCGACTTTCTCATTGAATTCCTGTAGCATTGAAGAAGTTTTTTCGTTGAAAGAATCTTCCAAAGTATTGATTTTTAAGTTCCACTGGTTTGACAAGAACGATGTCTTCTCGCGGAAATCATTCGTAAGAGTACCGAAATTCTCGTTCAATGATGTGCTGAGCGTGTTTATGCTTTCGTCAAGGTTCGTAGACAAATCCGCAGCGCGCCCTTCGATTGCGCCTGCAAGAGAGCCGAGCCTCTCGCCCGCATTTCTGTCAAGTTCCTCGCACTTCTGGTTTATCTCGTTCAGGAAAAGCACGGACTTTTCGTCCATGAACGATTTTGCCTCATCAATCTTGGAACTTACCTCGTAATCAAAAGAGTCAATCTCGCTCAGGAAACGCTCCGACTTTTCGGAAAGCATATCCTGATCTTCCTTTATCTTTGCCGAAAGTCTGTCCTCAAAATCATCAAGCTCGCCCAAAAGCTCCTCGCTCTTGTTTTCAAGAAGAGTTCCAAGCTCCCCGTACTTTTCGTCAATTTTTGCATCGAATCCGTTTATCTTAGCCTCGAACTCAGCGTTTTTCTGCTCCATACGCTCGTTCGTTTCCTGGAACACGGAGTTAACGCGCGCATCGAACGAACGAATCTGGTCGAACAAGTCCACATTTTTCTCTTCAAGAAGATTCGTGTTCTCCTCGAACACAGAGTTGATTTTCGTCTCGAATTCAAGGATTCGGTTTTTCAGCTCGCCGTCTTTCTGCTCAATAAGGTCATTGTTGCCCGAGAACACGCCGTCAATTTTGTCATTGAACTCGGAAATCTTCTGATTAAGCTCATAATCTTTCTGCTCAAGCTCCTTTTTGTTCTCGCTGAACACGATATTGAGCTTGTCGCCGAACTCAGAGACTGCATCCTGCAAATCCGCGTACTTCTGCTCAAGAAGCCCCCTGTTCTCCGCAACGACAGCCTCGATTTTGCCTGTGAACTCGGATATTCTCTGCTCAATATCGCTTTCTTTCTGAACAAGCTCCGAAGTGTTGCGCTCAAACGCAGAATCAAGTTTTTCGTCAAAATCATCAATTTTGCGCTGCAAGTCATATTCCTTGCTGTCAAGAGTGTCATTATTCTCATTGAAAATAGTGTTAAGCCTGTCGCTGAACTCGGACATTTTGTCCTGCAAGTCCGCGTACTTCTGCTCAAGAAGCCCCGCGCACTCATCAGTCGTAGCTCCGATTTTCGCGTCAAACGAATCGATTCTTTCCTGAAGCTGGTGCTCTTTCGTGTCAAGCATTTCGCTTGTGGCATCAAAAACAGTTTTGACTTTTGAATCGAAGGAGCGTATCTGATCCTCCAAATCAGCATGTTTGCTTTCGATAAGATTCGTGTTGTCCTGAAAAGCCGCATCGATTTTTGAGTCCATGGAGTTGATAGCTGAAATAATGCGCTCGTTTTTCTCGCCAATCATCTTTTCAGCTTCGCTCATCCTTCCGTCAAGTTCCGCGCCGATTGCCTCCACAGTTTTGGAGAACTCATCGGAGCGACCATCAAGCATTTTTCTGTTTAAGAGAATCTGGTTCTCAAGGGTTGATGTTAGATTCTGGATTTCCTCTACGAACGAATTTCCTTTTTCTTCAAGAACGGTTCTGTTCTCCAAAATCTTTGAGTCAATCTCCGACTTTGTTCCGTTGACTTCCTCAGAAAGCTGGCTGAATTTCTCATGCACAACCTGTCTTGCCTTTGCGATATTCTCATCGATTTTTTCCTGCAAAGCATTGTTCTTCTCTTCAAGGTCGTCAAGATAACGCTGGCTGCGTCTCTGTGCCTCATCCTGCAAAGCCTGGAACGACTCTGCCTCAAGTTTTGCAGCCCTCTCGGAAGCAGACGAATATGCATCCTCTATGCCGGCATTGATTCTGTCCAAGGCCTCTTGCGTCTTTGCAAGGGCTTCGGACGTGTTCTGCTCGATTGTATCAACTCTGGAGTTGTATTTATCCAAAAGCTCGTTCCCAAGGTCTCTCAGCCCATCGCTGTTGCGTTTTGAAAAATCCGCCGTAAGCTGCGGAATCTGACGCTCCACAGCCTCAAGCGATTTTTTCTGGTCTGAGATTCTTGCGTTCAGTTTGTCTATGACCGTGGATTCTTTTCGGAGAGTCTGCAAGTTTTTCTCAACATTGGCTGCCATCTCCGACAATGCTTTCAGATTTCCGTCAAAGCCAGAGAGTTTTGAGTCAATATCATTCACCTGCTCGAATTTTTCGGCAAATGTGTCGCTTATATCCTTAAAGTCCGAGAACTGACGGTTCAGCTCCGTTATTGTAGCCCCGACAAGCTGCCTGTTCGTGTCAAGGTCTGCGGAAAGAGTGTTTAGCTCTTGCCTCTGCCCATCAAAATATGTCTGAAACTCCGCGATTTTTTTCTCAACAAAATTCTTGATGTTGTCCATCGAATTGTTTTCTTTGTCAATTTTTCTTGAAATGACAACTACGGCCAACGACGCAATAACCGACACTACAACTGCCAGGATTTCCATTCTACCCACCCGAAAAAAAAAGAGATTCGAATTTAGTTTAGCACAATTTTCATCAGTTGACGATAGGTAGAAAAATTTATATCGGCAGAATTTTTGCCTGACTTGAATATTTTCTTGAAAAATGCTTTTACACGCGGGCACAGCAGAGCCGTCATCATGCCAGCGTTCTTAGCACCAATGACATCATATTTTGTACTGTTTCCAACATAAAGAATTTCATCCGCGCTCACGCCCATCGTCATAGCAAGAATTCCGAACGGATATTTGGACGGCTTTAGGGCACCAATCTCCTCGCTCCCAAGAATGCACTCGCAATAAGGCTTAAGCCCCCAAAGCTCGCCTTTCTGGTCAGGCGGAAAATCCGAGAGCAAAGCAAGACGAAAACCGGCTTCCCTAAACGACTTGAAGCAAAGCTCCACATCCTTGAAAGTAGGAACATCTTTAAAATACGGCTTTAACCCGTCATAAACTATGTCCCTTATTTTTTTCCGGGACTCTTCAACAGAGCAGTCAAGCTCATGGGCAAGAAGCCGGCCCTGATACTCGTAGAAACCAAAACCCGGAAGAGGAGCCGTCCTGTGCATGACCCGCCGAACTTTTCCGAAATGTATGTAGAAGCGGAAATTTTTCAGGACATAAAAAACAAGCCTTCTGTAAAGAGAAAATGACGGATAAAGAGTTCCGTCAATATCGAATGCTATGACTTTTATTTTCTCAAGCATGATTTTTCTATTGTATTATAAATTCATTTTTTTTCCAAATCAAATATTTTTATGATATTATAGAAGAATCAGGAGTTCATAATGAAAAAAGTCATTTCAATTGCAGTTGCTGCTCTTTTCGCAGCTTGTCTTTTCGCCGAAAGCGAAAAAATAACACTAACCGACAGTAAAGGCCGTGAGAAAAAGTTCGATACAATAGCCGCCGCGCTAAAAGGCGTAAAAGGCTCCGGGGAATATAAAATCAAACTCCCAAAGGGAACTTACAACGAGATTCTTTATTACAACGGAGGAGCGAAAATCACGATTTCAGGCGACACCGATTCTGAATTCGGCTCTGATGTAATTATTGCCGCAGAAAACAACGGCGAGCTGAAAAAGGGAAAAAGCATGGAAGGAAAGGCAATAAAAGACCGCTGCCTTTTTGAGTTTGAAGGAACGGGAAACCTTACGCTTGAAAATCTTACGCTCCACAACACTTATGTAAAAAAATCGGACGGCGAGAAAAACACACAGGCAGAAGCACTGGGCTTCGACTCAACGGGAAACCTCGCCGCGTACAACTGTTCGTTCAAATCATACCAGGACACCGTGCGCACCACAGGAAAAGCCTGGTTCTACGGATGCCTTATTGAGGGCGATGTTGATTTTATCTGGATGGAGCAAACAGGAAAAGTCGCCCTTTACGAAAAATGCCAGATACGCTCGCTTTACAACCCGAACGTTTCAAGTCACACCGCATATATCTGCGCCCCAAGAACAAACATATCGGGCCTTATCTCAAAAGGAATCGTAATCTTTGACAGCGAAATAAGCGGCGCGGAAAAAGAAAAAACATATTTTGCCAGAACGCCATGGAAAGAAGGTTATTACAGCCAGGTCGCATACATACGCTGCGCCGCATCAGGAATAGACAGCGCAATCTGGCACAAAGAGCCGCTTATGGCAAAGAACACGCCCCGCACAGTCATCGGCTGGAAAATGGACGAGAAAACAGCTGAAAGCCTCGGCGTAAGCGCGGAAGGACGGAACGACATTCTTGACGAAGCGACGGTTCAGGCTGAGTATGGCGGAAGGAATGTTATTCTGAACAAGACCGTTTCAACAAGCGGAATATACAAAAAAGAGTCAAAGCCTTGGAATGTCTCTGAGATGGCAAAAAAGCTGGGCTGGCGCGTGACGGAAGATTTGTCGCAGCTGTAAAAACATAAGAGCTGTTAAGAAACTTCAGTTTTCCGAACAGCTCTATAGTTGCAAAAACCGCATTTTACTTTATTCACGGATTCGGTATAATCCTATTTTATGTCAGGTTTTTATGATTTTTACGATGTTGCCGTCGTAGGAGGCGGCCACGCCGGAACTGAGGCTGCGCTTGCCGCAGCACGCATGGGACTTAAAACTGTCCTTATAACACAGACCATAGACTCAATCGCAAGGATGAGCTGCAATCCGTCAATCGGCGGAATCGCCAAAGGAAATATAGTCCGCGAGATAGACGCACTCGGCGGCGAAATGGGCAAGCTAATCGACAAGTCGATGATTCAGTTCAGGCTGCTGAACAAAAGCCGCGGCCCTGCCGTGCAAGCTCCGAGAAGCCAGGCAGACAAGATTCTTTATTCAAGTCTTGCGCGAAAAACAATCGAGAGCACGGAAAACCTCTATACTCTCATGGACACGGTTGTTGAGATAAGAACAATCGCAAGCGACACGGATTTGCCCGGCGAAGCTGAGTCAAAGCAAAAAGGTGAGATTCCCGGCGAATTTACGGAGTCAAAGAACCTGACGGAAGCCGCCCTTTCAGGAAAAAGGCAGAAAGTCACTGCCGTAGTCACAGAGCGCGGCCGGGTAGTTCCTGTGCGTTCAGTCGTTCTTACCACAGGAACTTTCCTTGGCGGGCGCATTTTCATAGGAGAATTCGACGCACCGTGCGGACGAATCGGAGAGCCGTGCGCATCAGGGCTTACGCAAAGCCTGAACAGGCTCGGATTCACCACAGGGCGGCTCAAAACCGGAACGCCTCCTAGAATCCTGCGCCGCACAGTTGATTTTTCTCAGCTTGAAATTCAAGATGGAGACGCTGAAATCATACCATTCAGTTTCTCGGACGAAAAAGTTGACCGTCCGATGGTTCCTTGTCATCTGGTCTACACTAACGAAAAAACCCATGAAATTATAAGGCGGAATATAGGTCGTTCGCCCCTCTACTCAGGAAAAATCCACGGTGTGGGTCCTCGCTACTGTCCGAGCATCGAAGACAAAGTGATGCGATTCGCAGACCGTGAGCGTCATCAGATTTTTATTGAACCAGAAAGCCTTGAGACAGATGAGATTTATCTGAACGGATTTTCATCAAGCCTTCCGGAAGAAGTTCAGGACGAGTTTCTCAGGACGCTCACAGGATTTGAAAACTGTCATGTATCGCGTCCGGGCTATGCCGTGGAGTACGATTATGTTGAGCCTACGCAGCTTTTTCCTAGTCTTGAGACAAAGCGAGTGGCAGGGCTTTTTGATGCAGGCCAGATTAACGGAACATCAGGCTATGAGGAGGCCGCCGGACAGGGGCTTGTGGCTGGAATCAACGCCGCACTTTACGCAAGAAGCCACAAAGAGCTTTGCGGTGCAATTTCGCTCTCACAAGACAAAAAGTCCGTTGTCATAGAAAAGAACAAAATCACGCTCCCCTGGTGGAAGCCTCTGGTTTTGGGGCGGGATGAAGCGTATATCGGGGTTCTTATCGACGACCTTGTTACGCTCGGAACGAAAGAGCCGTACAGAATGTTCACAGCACGGGCCGAGTACCGCTTGAAGCTCAGGCACGACACAGCCGACAGGCGGCTCATGCAGAAAGCTTTCGATGTGGGGCTGAAATCTGAGTCGGAGCTGAACGCTATGAAGAGCAAATATGAGCAGGTCAGTGAGGCAACTGAGATTCTTCTAAAAAGACCTGATACCGAAAACCCCGGCTACAGCGCACTTGTCTGGGAAGAGGCAAAAGAGGACGCAAAATACAAGTATTACATTGAAAAGCAAGATGCCCGCATTGCGAAAATGCACAAAATGGAGCATTTTAAGATTCCTCTCGATTTTGATTACTCAAAAATCCCGGCGCTTAGTTCGGAAAGCCGCGGAAAACTTGAGCAAGTCCGTCCCCTTACATTAGGGCAGGCGAGCCGAATTTCAGGAATAAGAAATTCCGACATCATGCTTTTGATGGTTTATCTGAAATAATTTTATGATTAATTTTTCTTTTTTGTACGGAGGAAATTATGAGAATCACGGTACTTGTTTCCGGTGGCGGAACAAACCTTCAGGCACTGATTGACTACGAGAAGTCACACGCTGACTGCCCTTACACGATTTGTGCCGTCATTTCCGACACGAAGAACGCATTTGCTATTGAACGGGCCAAATCTGCCGGAATTGCAACGGAAATCTGCTCGCCGTTCGCCGTACTTGGGGCGGAAAAAGCAAAATCCGCCAGCAAGGAAGAGAAGCGCGTTGCCGTAAGCGATGCCGTTCTTGCAAAAGCAAAGGAACACAAAGCCGATGCAATAGTTCTTGCTGGCTGGCTCACGGTCCTAAGCGGGAATATCATCTCCGAGTACGCGAACAGAATCGTGAACTTGCATCCCGCGCTTCTTCCCAAATTCGGCGGGGTTGGTATGTGGGGGCATTTCGTCCATGAAGCCGTAATCAAGGCTCATGAGAAAGAATCCGGCTGCACAGTGCATCTTGTTGACTCAGGCTGCGACACGGGAAAAATTCTCGTTCAGAAAAAAGTCCCTGTCATGCCGGACGATACGCCCGACACGCTCTATGCGCGCATTGCCCCGCACGAGCATGAGGCGTTGATTGAAGGAGTATGCCTTCTGGCAAAGCAACTAGGATAAAATCTCTCCCGCAAAAAGCATACGGCCAACACGGATTTTCCATATGTCCGTATGCTTTTTTTAAATTACTGCTGCTTCACTGAGCCAGGGAGAGTGACCACACCACCAGCCGCCGTAAGCGGGACATACTCTGGAACCTCGCGTCCGTCCCAGTGCTTCGCGCGCTCAAGCTCAATTTCAAGCTCTTTCAGCCTGATTTCAACATTATAATTCTGCGCAACCTTGGAGTTGTAGTATGCGAGCGCGTCAGCTTCAACCTGTTTTGCCTCCGCAGCTTTCTGAGCCTTTATCAAATCGGCCTCAGCCATCTGCTCGGCAGCCTTTTTCTGAGCCTCGGCCTCAGCAACTTGCTTCTGAGCATTAGTTTCAGCAAGTTTGAGATCCTGCTCGGCCTGGCGGACCTGCTGGGTTCTGTTCATCGTTTCTTTTATCTGCTTGTCAAAATCATCGCTCCAATCCCAGTTTGAGATAGTAAGCTGAGTAATCTCAATCGGATAGTCAGACAACTTTGCGTTCAGGCTCTCAGCAACATTTGATGTAATTCTGTCCTGATTCTCAACAAGCTCGTATATAGAATATTTTCCGACGGACTCTTTTACGGAAGAAACAAGACTTCTCGTTATGGCATTCTCCAAGATTGAATCACTGTACTTTCTGATTGCGTCCATGATTTTAGCCTCGTCGTATCTATAGAAAACAGTAACCTGCGAGCCGACAGTCTGCATATCTTTCGTTATTGCGCCGTCCTGCCCCACGGAAAAATTCACATTCATTCCCTTCGGAACTATAGAATATTTTTTGATGACGCTGATGAAAGGCGGATGGAAGTGCATTCCAGGCGGGAGAACATCGCCCGTCACTTCACCAAGCGTTACTTGCACGCCGCGCTCATTCGGAGCGACAACAGCACACGATGACGCGGCAAGAATCACAACCGCAAGAAACACAACGACAGTCAGGAAAAATTTTTTAGCCCCTGCTTTCATTTTTTTTACCTCGTAATTGTTATTTTCAATAACTTTATATCCATTCTAGATATATGTCAACATTTTAGCTAATTTTGTTGACAATTTATTTTTATAGTACTATTCTTGAATTATGAAAAGTACAACTTATGTATTCGGCCATAAAAATCCAGACACAGATTCAGTAGTAAGCGCAACTGCCTTCGCTTGCCTCAAAAACCTTCTCGGCGAGACAGAATACAAGGCGGCACGGGCAGGAAAGCTCTCCCCGCAGACAGAATATATCTTCAAAAGGTTCAATGTAACTCCGCCGGAGTTTATTCCGGACATGAGTCCCAAAGTAAAATTTTATATGAACGAGAATTTCGTTTCCGTGAACGAAAAGCTGTCTTTGTGGAGTGCGGCAGGAAAAATGCAGAAAAACGAGCATAAGGCCCTGTGCATAGTTGACGATGACGGAAAATACAAATCACTTCTTCATTACAATGTATTCGCAAAAAATGTCCTTTCCATATTGAACCCCGAACACCACCTGAATGTAAGCACAAGCATATCGCTAATAAAAGAGACTTTGAGCGCACAGCCACTAACCCTAAGCAACGAGAACGAAATCGTAAAGATAACCATGATTGTTGGTGCGGCAAGCATAGAATCATTCAAAAGAACTCTTGAGGCGCACCTGAGCGAGCGCGTCATAGTCATAACAGGAGACCGCGATGAAATCCATCAGTTCTGCATCGACAAAAAAATCCACGGACTTATAGTCACCGGCGGAAAGCTTCCAAAAAAAGAACTAATCGAACGAGCAAAAAAATCAGGCACATCAGTCCTCATAAGCACATTCGACACGGCGTCCACAGCTATGCTTTTCTCATACTCATCCCCAGTGTCGGTAATGTCCGACTACGAGATAAAAGCCGTAAATCCTATGGACGAAGTATCAAAAATAAAGCCCGCGCTCCACAAAAGTCCCAGCCACTCACTTCCTGTCGTCGATGACAACGGAGTTCTTGTCGGAATCATAAGCGAGAACGACCTTCTCCAAGAGCCGAAAGTTCAAATCTCGCTAGTTGACCACAACGAAATGAGTCAGGCCGTGGAAGGAATCGAAAATTACAAAATCCGCGAGATTATTGACCATCACAAAATCGGGGCAATCTCAACGAAGTACCCCATTACTTTCATAAACCGTCCTGTCGGCTCCACATCAACACAAATCGCTAATATGTTCCGCGAGAAAAAAATCTCCATTCCGCTCGATATGGCACAGATTCTTCTTTGCGGCATTCTGAGCGACACGCTTATACTCCAGTCCGCAACAACTACGGACGCGGACAGGGAAACTGCAGAATATCTTTCGTGCATAACAGACCTTGAAATAAACAAGCTCGGAAAAGAGATAATCTCGGCAGGAAGCCACATAGGGGAACGGACTGCGGACGATGTAATAAACCAGGACATGAAAGAATACAAGGAAGGAAAATTCACCTACACGGCAAGCCAAATTGAGGTTGACAACCCGCTTGAAATACTCGGAAGGAAAGAAGACTTCCTTGAAGAGCTTGAAATCGCACGGAGGGCGCACGGAGGGCTTTTCTCCGTGCTTCTTGTGACAGACATAACAAACCTGAGCTCCTATATGCTAATGGCAAGCGAAGAAAAGTTCATTCCGTTCGTAAACTTTCCGAAGACGGAAGAGCGGGTATACTATCTCAAAGACATCGTAAGCCGAAAAAAGCAGCTCATTCCGCTCCTCACAGAAGCCATAGAGCATTTTGGAGGGTAAGTACTGCACACGGCTGGGGCGTTACCCAACATCAAAGCCCCTGTCCCAGTGCCAGACAGGCTTTGCGAGCTTGCAGGAAAAGGGCTGAGTCCGCCGGAAATCAGGAAGCCACTCCGTGTCGGCACACAAGTCCTGATAAAAAAGGTAGTCAAAATCGTACGCTTCTACCAAATCCCGCAGGTCATTGTCCTCGTCCGAACTGACAAGGCGATTCTCAATCACACTCATAGCTTTTTTCCGCCGTGCAAGGGATTCTTCGTCCTCATCGAACGGAACTGGCGTATACTGGCTCATCAAAGAAATTATCGCATTTCCGTCGGCATTTTTTTTGAGCCACTCAAGGACATCAGCAGTCTCAAAGAACCGTCCTGGAAGAAAAAGATGGCGCACAATCACACCGCTCATAATTTTCTCTTTCTTAACACCGTCTTTCTCAACTTCAACGATTTTCAGAGGATTATGAGCTATCATCCATGAAATAGCTTTTTTTGCTGATTCAGGATAATTTTTTGCGGCGCACAGACTCTCGCTCAGTTCCGCGCTAAGAGTTTTTAAGTCGGGCAGATAAATCGACACAAGCCCCTCCAAAAGAGAAAGGCTCTCCACCGAATCATATCCGCTGGAATTCCAGCATATGGGAACGGAAAGACCGCGCCGCCGAGCCTCGGAAAGCCCCTGTGCAATTGCTGGAACATGGTGACTTCCAGTGACTATGTTTATGTTCTCAGCCCCAGCGTCTTCAAGCCGGAGGCAAATCTCCGCAAATTCGGAAACAGGGACTTCCCTTCCCATTCCGTTCTGGCTTATCTGATAATTCTGGCAGAACGCGCAGCGCAAATTGCAACCAGTCAAAAAAATCGTGCCGCTCCCGCCATGAACAGTCAGGAGCGGTTCTTCGCCAAAATGAAGGCACGCCGTAGCAATACGGATTTTTTCGCTCTCAAGGCAGAATCCAGCAGCCGCGCTCCTGTTCACGCCGCATTTTCTCGGGCAGAGCGCACATGAATCATAAAGCTTCGTATTCAAGGAAAGCTCCGGTCACAGCGCACCATGCGCAAGAATCAGGCTCATAAGGTTCTGGAGCATATCAAGGTCAATCGTTTCAGCCTCGCCGTCAACAAAATCACGGAGCGTTTCCCAGTCATCAGCTCCAAGCGCGCTGAAATCCTCGGAATCATCGCTATCCAAAAAAGCCTGAAAAGCCCTGATGCGCCCTATGTTCTCCTCGCTCGGCTCATCTGCCGGAGAATCGGACTGCAGGACGAAAGTATTGAGCCAGTAATCGGCAATCTGCCGCGAAAGGCTCTGGACATGCCTGTTATTGCTTTCAAAAAGCGACGCGATTTTCGTACAAGCGCGCTTTCCGTCATAATGACCGCCATTGTCCGCACGGTCATGTTTCTTTATCTTCTCAATGTCAGAAAGAAATTTTTCAATAGAATTCATGTGGATAATAATAACATCTTTCAAAAATGAATCAAATTAATTTTTTCTGTTTTAAGAAACTTTTTTTTCTTGACTTTTAAGGAAACTGAATTTAGACTAATCTTATGGACTTAAAAACAGTTTTAACGCCAGATACGGTAGAATTACACCTCAAAGGAAAAACTAAAGAAGAAATTATCGATGAGATGCTAGATCTCCTTATCAAGGCTGGAAAGGTGGCAGACAAAGCTACTGCCCGTGAATGTGTACTAGATCGTGAGCGCAAGATGTCTACTGGCATGAAGCATGGCATCGCAATTCCTCATGGCAAGACAGACACAGTTTCTGATTTGGTTGCGTGCATTGGAATTTCTGACAATCCGGTCGATTTCGATTCATTGGATCAAGAACCATGCCGCATTTTCATCATGACGCTTTCGCCTATCAACAAAACCGGACCGCATTTGCAGTTCTTGGCAGAAGTCAGCCTTCTCTTCAAGAGCGCAGAGAAGCGAGCGCAGATTTTGAACACACAGGACAAAGCTGAAGTTATCAAGATTCTTACTGAGTAGGACATTAAAATCTGTTCGGAAGAAATTTCTTTCGTGGTATTTTTGTCTTTTCAGTACGAATTTTGTACAAAAAAACCTCTGCAAAGGCGGAGGTTTTTTTGTTCTCAGAAATTTTCTCTCAAAATGTTGTTGCGGATTGTTGCAGCAATTGGGCGATATCAGAATATTTTTTAAAGCAGCCCAAAATCAATAGACCTGTTCGGAAAACTAATGTTTCCGAACAGGTCTAATAAGGAAAAATATGAAGCTTGAAAAATTATTTGAGGTAAAAGGACAGAAGCTGTTCAAGATTGACGGCGGGGACGAAGTGGCAATAAAACCTGAGATGGCTTTGCCAGTAAAATGGAGCGATGTTGAGCATGCGAATGAAGTCTATGACGAAGAATATCTTGCTAAACTTCGGGAAAAACTTAAGTCACTTGAAGAAAAAAAGGCCTTTGTTTTCATAGAGCCTGTCTTTGACAAAAAAGCTGGCGCAGAGCAGTTCACTTCCGCAATGAAGCATACGGCCCGCCGCATAAAGGATTGCGTGTCCGTCATCGGATTTGCTCTTCCAGAAGAAGTCATTCAGGACGCAGAATTTTTCATTGAAGAACTGAGCGCGAAACATGCCCAATACTGCTTTTTCTGCAAAAAACCTCTTAAAGACGATATAGTTTTGTACTGAACTGGTGTTCGTGCGAAAAACAACATTATATGCAGAATTTTCACGCTTTTTTCATAAAATTTCATTGATTTAATTCAAAAAATCTGTAATGATTCATGTATCATGAGAAATTACAGAACTAAATTGATGTTGGGAACAACCATATTCAGCGCAGTTTTTCTCGGACTTTGTGTGCTGATAGAACATTATTTCCCGTCAATTGAAGTAAAAGAAACTGAAACAAAAACAGAAACAGCGAATTTCAACTCATACACCGTATTGCAGAATGAGTTTTTGACTGAAAACTTTCTTGAGGATTCTGGCCTTAAGACTGAGATTTCAGATATTTCCTCCGTTGAGGACAAAATCCTCGCGCTCTACAGAAACGCGCAGTCCCGCCCGGCGGTAGAATGGTTCTACTCAAGGATTACTGCAAGCAGGGAAATTGCGCAGGCAATACTTGAGTTTGCGGACAAAAACGAGATTTCACCAAACCTCGCTTTTGCCGTGGCGTATGTTGAGAGCCGCTACAAGACAAGCGCGAAAAACGAGAACGAGAACAAAACTGTTGACCGCGGTCTTTTCCAGCTCAACAGCGCGACTTTCACAAAGCTCTCAGAAGAAGAGTTCTACAATCCGAGAATAAGCGCGAAATACGGTCTTTCGCATCTCAGGTACTGCATTGATGTTGCCGGGAACGAGATTACCGGTCTTGCAATTTACAACGCAGGGGCAGCCCGCGTAAAGAACAACAACACACCGCAGAAAACGCTGAATTATGTGGCAAAAATCACTAATTACAGAAACCGCCTTGAAAGCCAGTTCGCAGGTGAAGTTCTTGCGTTCTACACAGCAGGGGCAGAAAACAAGGATATTGCCATGCTGAACCAGCTCAAGCAATACTAATTTTCTTTTTTCGGACGGCGGCCACAGCACTTTTTCTCGGTGCAAAAGCCGCTGACATCGCATTTGGGGACGAACAATCCGTCACAAATCCATTTCCATTCTTCCGAATACGATGACAGTCTGTCCTTTATCTCATTCGCCAGAGACCGTATCTCAGAATATGCCCTGGAGCACAGTCTCTGGTTCATAAGATTTATCATGTTGCGCAGATTTCTTTTGTCAACGATTTTTGTCATCATGCCGAGCGGAAGGATATTGGCAGCATCCTCGCGCGGAACTCCGCTTTCGATAAGTTTTCCGTACTGAGCTTTGATAAAATCCATTGTATCGCAGTAGATTCTGCTGGCTTTTTCTGACGCGCGCACTGCTGGCGGCACGAAAAAGTCAAATTCATTGCAATTAACATAGCGCGTAGACTCCTGAAGACGAGTTGGAGAGCCTCCTATGTGCGTGTAATACTCCCTGATAGCCCTTGCGGAATATCCTTGAATGCAAAGCTCTATGTCAACATACTCAAGGACGCGCCCATGCCCGGAAACAATGCAGTCTTTGGCGCGTTTTATGTTCTTCTCAGCATCGTCAACAGGGCTTCCCCAGCAAACGCCCGCAAATTTTCCAATCTTCTGAAGCGGATATTTATCCGTCGAATCAAAAATTTCTACCATAAAGCTCCCTACGCTCTCCAGCCATCATATTTATCGCACTCAAGAATTTTTCTTGCGTTCTCAACGCGTTCCTGTGAAGGACTTTCGGTATCTTTCAGGACATAATCTATGCCTAAATCCTTGTATTTTACAGCCCCAAGACCGTGATAAGGCAAAATCTCGACGCGCTTTACATTATGCAAAGTCCGTATGAAATCTCTGGTACGCAAAAGATATTCATCGTTGTCCGTTATGTCCGGGACAAGAACATGACGAATCCAAATATCCTTGTGAATCTCGTCAAGATAGCGGAACATTTTCTCCACATTCGCACGCCCATGCCCCACGAGCTTTTTATGCTCATCTTCGTCTATATGCTTTATGTCAACCAGAAGAATGTCTGTAACTTCCATAAGTTTTTTGAACTTTCCGAACCACTCCCCTTCATCTGTAAAAGGGCCGCCCGCCGTATCGATACAAGTACTTATTCCAAGCTCTTTTGCCTTAGAAAAAAGCTCCAGAAGAAAATCAATCTGCAAAAGCGGCTCCCCGCCTGAAACGGTGATTCCGCCCTTTTTCCCCCAATATGCACGGCAGGAAAGAGCTTCCTTAAGAACATCATCAGCAGAGTATTCATGCCCGTCGCTCATTTTCCATGTATCTGGATTATGGCAGTACTTACATCTGTAATTGCAACCCGAAAGAAAAACGATAAAGCGAACGCCCGGCCCATCAACAGAGCCGAATGACTCAAACTGGTGAACAAAACCTTTTGTCATAAAATCAGAAACCCCCGATACAAAAGATTCTATCACAAAACGACGATTAAATCAGTTTATCGGAAAGTCGATTACATTCCGGTCACTTCAAGGGCAGATTCCGCAGACTCAAGAAGAATGCCCGCATTCTTAGAGACATTCTCCACATCTTTGGCAATATCAACATTCTCCGATTTCATCTCGCCGAATTTCTCCGTAGTGGACTCAACGCTCGCATTGATATTGCGCAAATTCTCGCCGATTGAATTACCAAGCTGGTTCTGCTGCTCAATTGAGACCGACATTTCCTCAAAGCTCGCAACGACGCTCTGGCTGCTCTCCACAATTCGGGAGAACGATTCTTTCAGCGTTTCGGTGTACAAAATCATTGATTCGACCATCTTGTTCATGCTCTCGATTGAAGCTGAAACTTCTTCCTCCTGAACGCGGCTTTTCTCGGCAAGGTTACGGATTTCCTTTGCTACAACGGCGAACCCGGCTCCCTGATCCCCTGCGTGAGCCGCCTCAATCGCGGCATTTATTGCAAGAAGCGAAGTCTGGTCAGTGACGGAAGAGATAAGGTCGTTGGCAGAATAAAGCCTTGAGGCGCAATCTCCAAGAGCATTGATTTTTTCATTGAGGTCTATAAGCTGGGACGACCCCACATTCGAGCTTTTCTCAAGGTTCTTTGTGTCAGACAGGGAAGCTATGCGCAATGCGTCCATAGAAGAAAGCTGCGTCAAAAGATTCATTATTTTATGCTCGGCTTCATTTATGCGCCCCGACTGCTCGCCCATCATGGAGCCAAAATCCTCAAGGTGCTTTATGTTCGACGAGAACGTTTCGTTCACGCTTCCCACGATGCGAGACTGGACGGAAGCCTTCTCTTTGGTTTCGGAAAGGACACGCGCCATAGTTCGGAGTATACCCATGATGAAATAATTGAATATCATAACGATTACGAATGTTATCAAAATCATTACAACCGATGTGATGAACAGGCTGCTCTTAAAAATGTAGCTGGCAGAAAAAGGAATGAACACGGCAAGATGCCAATCAAGTCCCGTAACAGGCATCATTCCGTACTCGCCAGACTTTGTCCCTACGGCAATGAAATCATCAGTTGTGAGGAAAAGCGTATGAACAGAAAGCTCCGGGAACACCTGAACGACAGAAGCCTTGTTTTCGATAAGGGAAGTGTCAAGCGAGCCCATAACCTCAAGGTCTTTGTTGTAGAAACACATCTCAACGCCATCGTCAAGCCCATCGAACACTTGCGAGAAAATCTCGTCCAAAGGAACCTCAGTTCCTGCCATTCCGATTGATTTTCCGTCTGCGTTTCTGATTACGGCGTTAATCCAAAGGCTTGAGCGTTTCAGTTCGCTGTTGTAGTTGATATTGAAATTGTAAGTATCAGTTTCTTCAAGAGTCATTTTGTACCAGTATGAATCAGGCTCTTCAGGATTCACTTTGTACAAGAACTCGCAGTTTGAGTAAAAGCAGAGGTCCGCATCGGAAATAAAGAACGAATACTTGCTCAGAAAAGTGTCCGTATATGACTTGATTTCGGCAAGCGCAACTTCACGGCTTCCGGCGTTTTCAGGGTTTTCGATGAACGAGATGACGGACGGGGAGGTACACATTTTAAGAACAAGGTCAATCTGGCTTTTTAGCGCGCTTTCAAGCTGCAGGATTTTGAACCGTCCGACCTGGTCAAGTTTCTGCTTCGCCTCTGAATTGAAAACTCGCCTTACTCCCAGCAAAATAATCAACAGAGCCATCACGAACACAAATGAGAAGAAAAAAATCGAAAAAATTCTTGTTTTTGTTTTTAATGTCTGATTCTTAAATTTCTGTACAAAATTCATACTTATATAATAAATCAGAATAAGCAGATTCGCAAATTCACAAAGCCACTTTTACACGGCGCAAATTAAGGCTATTATACCAGAAAGTCAAAATAATGAAAAAAAATTTTTCCTTCGTAATGATTTTTTCAATTTGCGCGCTTCTCCTTCTTGTGCTTCTCTCCCTTTGTTCGGGGGCGGTCAAAGTGCGCCCCACAGAAATTCTCACCATTCTGGAAGACAAATCGTCAGCTTCATACAGAATCATGCGGTTCATACGGATTCCACGGACGCTGGGAGCTGTTTTGTGCGGCTCCGCGCTCGCAGTCTCGGGTCTTTTAATCCAGAGCGTACTTCACAACCCGCTTGGCTCGCCGAATGTTCTTTCCATGAACTCGGGAGCTTCACTTACGGTAGTTCTTTTCAGCGCGCTTCTTCCGGGAAGTTTCGCCCTTTTCCCGCTCGCAGCGTTTTCAGGGGCATTCGCAACGCTAATTGCAGTCGTCGCGCTAGGGAAAAAAGCCGGCTCATCAAAACATTCAATCATTCTTTCAGGAGTCGCAATGAACGCATTCCTTACGGCGGTGGCGGATGCAATCACCGTGTTCTCGCCCACTTCCGTATTCTCGCGCAATTCGTTCAGAATAGGCTCTTTGAGCGGAGTCCAAATGAATATAATCTTACCGGCTGGAATAGTAATATTGGCTTCGCTTTCGGTAGCGTTCATCCTCAGAAACAGAATTGAGATTCTTTCAATCGGAGACGAAGCAGCCTTGTCCCTGGGACTTGATGTTGAAAAAATGCGTTTTTTAGTACTGATTCTATCATCCCTTCTGTGCGGAAGCGCAATCTCATTCGCGGGGACGATAGGCTTTGTGGGTCTTATTGTGCCGCACTCATGCAGAATGATTCTTGGCGGAAACGAAATGAAAAAGCTCCTTCCGCTAACGGCAGTCTCAGGCTCAATTCTGGTTCTTGTGTGCGACACAGTGTCAAGGCTCGGCCCGCATGAAATTCCGTCCGGAATTTTTCTTTCTGCCATAGGCGGCCCCTACTTCTTTTTCCTGCTCGTCAGGGAAAGGAGGCTCAGGCAGGAATGAGCGGAACAATCACACTTAAAGACATTTCGTTCGGATACGAGCCTTACGCGCAGAAAAAAAACATAGAGCCGTTTCTTTCCGTGCCTTTTCTTTCAATTCCAGAAAAAAGCACCACCGCAATTCTGGGACCGAACGGAAGCGGAAAGACAACGCTCTTAAAGCTCCTCTCAGGAATAAAAAATCCTTGGAGCGGCGAAATCACAATCTCAGGAAAGCCACTTTCTTCGATGACAAAAAAAGAGCGGGCAAGAACAATATCATTCGTCTCGCAGACAGCAGGAATTCCTGACATAATTACGAAAAATCTTGTTCTGCACGGACGATTTCCGCATACAAACAGCTTTTTTTTCCAGAATTACTCTAAGACCGACGAGAAAAAGGCTTGTGAGGCAATGGAAAAAATGAATATCACCCAGCTCCGCAACAAAAATGTGCGGAACCTGAGCGCGGGTCAAAGGCAGCGCGCGTTCATAGCGATGGCACTTGCCCAAGATTCCCCCGTCCTTGTCCTTGACGAGCCGTTCACTTTCCTTGACATAAGAGAGCAGCTGGAACTTTCACAAAAACTAAAGGAAATCGAAAAGACAGTAATCATCGTTATCCATGACATCACGCTTGCACTGGAGCTTTCTGACAACATCGCCGTCATGGAGCAAGGTCGGGTGAGAAAATTCGGCTCACCTGAAGAAATTCTGGAATCAAAAATAATTGAGAGCGTGTTCGGAGTAACAATTTCAAAAAAAGAAACGATTTCTTTTTCAATCTAAATGTGATATAATTAAGAAAAACGTTAAGGGCATCTCTAAAACCCTATGTTTTTGCCATTGCCCGATTTCTGCGGCAGAACGCCGCAAATCATTTTGAAGTACTTATGAAATTAATTTTTTTTCTCTGCTTACTAGCCGTTTCTTTCGTGCCGTTGTTCTTTTTTGTCTTTACTTTCAAAGAAAATGACAAAAAATTAAAAAAACTAAGGCCTTTCTTTCTCTCGGTCATCGCTTGTATCGTTGCGAACATGGCAATAAACTACGCCTCCACGCGCAATCAGGCACTGCTTGCGTTCGCCTTCTATTTCTCGGCGTTCGACTGGCTCGTAAGCTGCCTGTTCTACTTCTGCCTTGAATTCGGAAAAATCAAGAAAGAGGACGGATTTTCAAGCAACATCCTTCTCGGAATGGCTTTTTTTGATACCGTGTCTATGTTTTTGAATGTATTCGGTTACCACGCATTCGATGTGTACATGGTAACTTTCCACGGAGAAGTTTTTTTCAATCACACAGTAAACCTGTTTTATATAGTCCACTTGATTTATGTCTATTCCGTGGCAGGAATAAGCTTACTTTTTCTTCTTCGCGCGCTGGCACTCTCGCCCGAAATGTACCGTCCTAAGTATGTCCCTATAATCGCAATAATAATCCTGATTGGCATAGGAAACATTCTCTACAAGATTTTTGACCTCCCGGTTGATTTTTCGGTCATGCTCCATGTTTTCACCGGATTCTGCTTCTACTATCTGCCATTCGTGTTCACAAAGAAAATGTTTATGAACAAAACTCTGAGTCTCGTAACAAACTCAATAGATTTTGGTCTTATCATTTTTGACAACGAAAAAAAAGTCCTTTACATGAACGATTTCATAAAAAGGCTCACTGCCTCCGATGAAAAAACATTGTTCGCCTCCCCGGTCATAAAATCATGGCTCAAAGAGCGCGACGCTTTCCCACACCATGATTTTTCCGAAGATTATATTTATCCGGGAAGGAAAAAGAATTTCTATTACCACATTGATTTTCATCTTTTCCGTGACAAAGAAAACACCCTTCTCGGAAGCTATTACAGAATTTCCGACATAACACCAGAAATCGAGCGGTATGAGCGCGAGCATATTCTTGCCACAAGGGACAAGCTCACAGGAATTTACAACCGTGACTATTTTTTCAACAAAGTTTCTGCAATGCTGGAGCGCAATCCTGACACGCCGTATTACCTAATAGTCTCTGACCTTGCGAATTTCAAGCTCGTGAACGACATCTACGGAACGGACCACGGAGACATGATTCTTACAAAAATAGCCTCCGAACTCAGAAACAGAGCTTCTGTGGGTAATATTTACGCAAGGATTAACAACGATAAATTCGCAATTCTTATGCCAAAAGCTCATTTCAAGGAAGAAAATTTCATCAACGGGCCTCTCAATGTGTTTGACCACTTTGACAGCATGACATACCAGATTATATGCCATATCGGAGTATACGAGATAACAGACAGGAACATTCCGGTATCGTTCATGTGCGACAGGGCTTTTCTTGCGCTCAGCACAATAAAAGGTCAGTACACGCAAAGAATCGCATTCTACGACAAAAGACTCAGGGAAGCAGCCTTGCATCAGCAGACACTTATGAACGAGCTTCCGTTCGCAATAAAGCGCAATGAGCTTTATATGTACTTGCAGCCTCAGTTCAACGCAAAGGGCGAGATTCTTGGCTCGGAGGCACTCGTGCGCTGGCATCACCCGGAAAAAGGCGAGATTCTGCCGTCCGATTTCATAACTGCAATCGAAAAGAACGGAATGGTCAGCCGAGTTGACCAGTACATCTGGCGTTGCGCCTGCAAGAAACTATCTGACTGGCAGAAACACGGGCTGACGCACCTCTACATTTCAGTCAACATATCGCCGAAAGATTTCTTCCTTGTCAACATTTACGACACATTCACCAGCCTCGTCAGGGAATTCGGAATCTTACCGCGGAACCTGAACCTTGAGATAACAGAAACCGCAATCATGCAGGATTTTGAAAACCAAATCGCCCTGATAGACAAGCTCCGTGACTTTGGCTTTGCCGTAGAGATTGATGATTTTGGAAGCGGTTATTCCAGCCTGAATATGCTCAAGGACATAAATGCAGATGTTCTCAAAGTCGATATGGCTTTCCTACAAAAGTCAAAGCATGACGATAAAAGTATGATAATCCTTCAGAAAATCATCAGTCTTGCAAAAGAGCTTGGAATGAAAGTCGTTACGGAAGGCGTTGAATCTGAGCAGCAAGTTGAGTTTCTTAACAAGGTGGGCTGCGATATTTTCCAAGGATATTATTTCTCGCGCCCGATTTCAGTGGGCGATTTTGAAAACACATACCTCAGAAAATAGCGCAGGTTAGGAATCTAATTCTTCGGAACGGCGGAAACTTCGTCAGGAGTCTCCTCTCCGTTCAATATGGCAACAATATTTTTCAGCGTAGTCTTCATTATGCCACGATAGTTATTCTCCGTAAGGTATGCCTGATGATAAGTCAGCACAACATTCGGAAGCTGCGACATTTTAGTAACATTCTCGTCAAGCACCGAATTCTCATCAAGATTCCTGTACGAATTATGGTCATACTCCCGGAAAACATCCACCGCAACGCCGCGTATTCTTCCTGAGATGAGCGCGTCGCAAACAACCTTCGGGTCAAAAAGCTCCTCGCGGCAAGTGTTCACGATTTCCACATCATTCTTCATAAGGGAAAGGCTGCTGGAATTGATGATATGGCGCGTTTCCTGCGTAAGAGGACAGTGAAGCGAGATATAATCAGCCTGCTTGAAAAGCTCCTCAAGGTTTACATAATTCGCGCCGACTTTCTGAGCAAAAACATCATCCTGATTCATATCGTTCAGAAGGACTTTAGCACCGAACCCTTTGTAAATCTCAGCCACATTCTTTCCGACTTTTCCGACACCGATAATTCCGACGGTTTTTCCGTAAATATCGCCGCCAACAAGCCCGTCAAGGCTAAAGTTTCCCTCGCGGCTTCTGGCGTATGACTTGTAGATTTTTCTGTTCAATGCCTGAAGCAACGCTATTGAGAACTCAGCAATAGCATGAGAATTGTAGTCGGAAATATGAACGACTGATATTCTTCCTGCAAGCGCGTTCAGGTTTATGTAATTGTAGCTCCGAGAGCGAAGCGCAATAACCCTCACCCCCAGCTCGTGCAGCAAATTAGCAACTTCAACATTCACCTCATCGTTCAGATAAAGACAAACGGCCTCATGATTTTTAGCAAGTATTGCAGTGCTGGCTAAAAGCCTGTCCGAAAAAAAGTCAAATGAAAATTTAACATCAGCAAATTCAGGAAGAGCCGCAGCTTCCTGAATAAAATGCTCATCGTATTCCCTAGCACTGAAACAAGCGACGCGTACAATATTTGTTTGATTCTCCATACTGCTATTACTCCCCTATACCAGCATTTTTCTCAAAACTATTCATTTCCTAAAGGATTCTTTATAATTATAACTGATTTTTTATATAAAGTGTAGCAAGAAAATAAAAAATGACAAATTATATTTTAAAAAGCCTGACAAAAGAGCGTCTTGATGAAATGCTCAGAAAAGAGCTTCCGAAAAAGCTCCAGAAAGAAATCTCAAATTCAAAAATAAGGCGGCTGATTATCTCCGGAAACATCATAATCAACTCAAAGCCGATTTTTGTTCCATCATTCATCCTTTACCCAGGGACTTCCGTTTCCGTACGGATTGATGAAGAAAAGCTCTTCTTTGAGAAAGCCCCCGATGATATATCGTTTGAGCTTACAAAAAAAGATGTTCTGTTTGAGGACGAATCTATAATCGTGGTGAACAAGCCTGCATTTTTTCCGACCGAAGCCGGCATAACCGCTTCCAGAGACAATCTCCATGCAGCTGTCATACGGTACTTGCACAAAAAAAATCCTGAGCTAAAAAATCCTCCTTACGCCGGAATAATGCACCGTCTTGACCGCGAGACAAGCGGCGTAATTTTGTTCACAAAGTCGCGCGCCGCGAACAAAAACTGCCATTCTATGTTTGAAAACCATACCGCAAAAAAAACTTATGTGGCACTCGTAACATCAGAGAAAGAGCTGAAAGAAGGGGAAAAATTCAGCGTATCGATGTGCATGGGAAGAATCAGCGGAAAAAGCCAGCGCGCAAAATGGGGCAATGTCAAAGGCGGCCTTGAGTCAAAAACAGATTTTTTGGTGATGAAAAAGCTCCGCAAAGACGGAAAAGACTGTTTCCTGATTGAATGCAAACCGCTTACAGGAAGAACGCACCAAATTAGGGTTCACCTGTCATCAATCGCGCTTCCGATTCTTGGAGACGAGCTTTACGGAGGAGAAAAAGCAGCCAGAATTTACCTTCACGCAAAAAAGCTGGAATTTCCCCATCCGATTACAGGAAAAACAATGATAGTCGTGTGCGAAGCCCCACAGAATGAGGCTCTGAAAACCTAGAGCTTACTTGCATCCACGCTCAGGACAAGAACGCCAGTACGATACTCGAACACTTTGCAAGCCGCATAAGGAACATAAGCAATCTCTCTGGCATCTTCAACGGCATCTTTTGAGAATATGATTCCCAATCCGTCCGCCTGCACGGAGAAGCCCTTTATGTCTCCTGCCCGAACATACATCGTTTTTGTAAAAGCTCCATCAACAATAGTCGCCTTGATGTATTTTGCGAATGAATAATCATTCAGAAAATTTTCACAGGCTTCGCATGAAGATTTTTGCGTTACCGAAGGAGTTTTCTTATCAGCTGAAAAAGCAGCCGGAATAAAGAAAATCAGAGATGCAACCAAAAAGAGAATCTTTCTCATAAAAACCTCCTGTCTTTACTATTAGAGCTGTTTGGAAAAATGAAGTTTCCGAACAGCCCTATTATTGTTATTATGCAAGACACTTGTCAAGGTCAGCGGCAATTGCCTTCTTGTCAAGATTTTGCCCAATAATACACAATTTTACCATTCTATCGCCGACCTTATCGTCCCAGTCAGCCTTAATCTGAGGATTCTCGGCAAGAATTTTTTTCTGTTCTTTCTCAGGCGCACATGCAATCCACTGGCCTGAATATCCAGCCTGAATCTGCTTTCCTGATGTTTCAAAAACATATGCCATATCTTCCTCATCGCTGAACCACAAAAGTCCTTTGCAGCGGATAATATTCCTAGGCCACTTGTTTGCGTATTCGTCAAGCTTTACCCTGTCGAAGGGCTTTCTTCTGTAATAAATGAATGTGCCTATTCCGTACTCATCCTCGTCAGCACCTGAGTCCCCCTCGTGCTTGTGCTCATGATGATGCTCATGTCCGTGCTCTTCGTGGTCATGGTGATGACCTTCATGGTCGTGGTCCTCGTGATGATGCTCGTCATGCTCATCATCGTCATCATCAACCTCTCCAATTTCAAGCTGCTTGCACCAGCCCGCAGAAGCATACACTTTCTCAAAATCGAACGAACCTGTAGCCAGAATATCCTTCACAGGAACATCGCCACGGCTTGTTTCAATGATTTTTACGCCAGGGTGAAGGACTTCAATCACTTTGCGAACTTTCTTAAATTCGTCCTCAGTGACCAAATCTTTTTTGTTTATTACGAGCGTTGAGCAGAACTCAATCTGCTGGACAAGAAGGCTCTCAATATCCTCTTCGCCCATAGTATCCTTTGCAAGAAGCTTATCACCGCCCGCAAACTCATCTACAAGACGAGCCGCATCCACAACGCCAACAACATTATCCAGCTTTCCGTTTTTGATAAGCTCAAGCTCCTGCGCGATTGGCATTGGTTCGCACACGCCGCTCGCCTCAATCATAATGTAATCGTACTTTCCCGTCTTGATAAGGTTCTCTATGTTCTGCGCCAGAGCAGATTTGAGGGTACAGCAGATACAGCCGTTCGTAAGCGGCACAATGTCGCTCGTGTCGGTGATTTTTGCACCGTCAGCGATGAGCTTTGCGTCAACATTCACCTCGCCAATGTCATTCACGATGACCGCAACCTTGTATCCCTCCTGATTAGTGAGGACTCTGTTCAATAAAGTCGTTTTTCCGGCTCCAAGATACCCGCAAAGAAGAGTCATAGGTACTTTTGCTTTTGCCATTTTTTTCTCCTGATAAAAATTATTCACTAAAAAAACTCTAAAAACTTTATTTTTAGAGATTACCTACAATTAAGATAACTAAAATTTTTCATTTAGACAAACAATCCCCAAAATCTTTTCCAAAGTCCGCCTTTTTGAACAGAGCGGTCGCTCACAAGAGGCACAGTCTCAAGGACAATATCCCCAAGCTTGTACTGAATCTGCCCGTACTGTTTTGCGATGACAGCCTCGCCGTATATTGATTTTGGAACAGTCACTACGGCCTGAACTTTCTGAACATCGTCCACAGGCTTTTCCCCGCCAGCAATGCGCGGCACCGTAATAGAATTGTCCCATGCAGGAACGAGCCGCACGAATTTCTCCATGCCGCCCGGAACTGGCACGGTGTAAGAAGTCTGAACATGCGCGGAAGGAACATAATCTGCAAAAGATGCAAACGCAAAATCCATCATCTCGTGGCCGTCATGCACACGCCCCTGATTTCCCTGCCTGGAGCCTTTTCCCGGCCCTTGCATCGTAATCGATATGAACCTGTTTCCGTCCCGTTTTGCCGTAAGCGCAAGATTGTAGCCGCTTTCATAAATAAACCCTGTCTTTATTCCGTCAACGCCCTCCATCTCACCAAGAAGCGGATTCGTGTTTTTCTGGTACACAGCTTTTGAATCGCCCAGGTCTTTCTGCCATGCAGGTAGATTTTTCTGGAGCGGGTAGCGGATGCTTTTTGCTGAATGGAACATATCAATACTCTCAGGGTACTCGTTGATGTATATTCTGGCGAATTTCGCAAGGTCCCGGGCGCAAGTCAGATTGTTCTCGTCGTAGCCGCTCGGCTCAACAAAGTGCGTATTTTTCAGCCCCAAAGCCGCGCACTCCGCGTTCATGCGCGCCACGAACTCTTCCGTGCCGCCTGAGATGTAGCGCGCCACAGCAATAGCGGCATCGTTTCCGCTGGCAACCGCAAGCCCCAGAAGAAGCTCTTTGAGCGTCACAATCTGCCCCTGTCCCAAAAACATTAGCGAAGCATCGCTGGGCATATTCACTGCCCAGCTTTTTTCTGGCAGCGGCACTATGTCATCGAACGAAACTTTTCCATCGTGTATGTCTTTGAGGACAATGTATATGACAAAAATCTTCGTTATTGAAGCAGGCGGAATAATCGCATCGGCATTTTTCTCGAAAATGACGCAGCCGTTTGAGGCATCTATCAAAATCGCGCTTCCAGCCCAAACATCAAGGTCAACGGGATTCACAGGATACGGAAGCGGCTTTAATCCGTCAGAACGCTGCAAAGTGTATGTTTCGTCAAGGATTGAATCAAGATAAGCCAGCTCCTCATCGGAAAGATTGGAAACATTCTGAGTTTTTTTGTAGCTGTTTTTGTAATTGATAAAAATGCAAGTGCAAATGATGACGAACAAAAAGCCCGCCGACAAGAGAGTTAGTTTTTTTTTCTTTGGTGAAAGTGCTTTGATTTTTTTGACCATACCTGAAAAAGACGATGCTCCTTTTGAAAAAGCCCCTCCGACCGATTTTTCGATTTTATTACGGCCCAGAGGATTTATTTTTGCGAAAGTTTCTGTGTCAAAAAAAGACAAAACTTTTTTTGACACAGATTTTTCCGACTTTTTTCCTTTTTTTTGATTAGAATACAAAAATTTCTTAAAAATAGCAGACAACGACTTAAGTGCGCCTGATTTTTTTCTGCCCTTAGGTGCGTTTTGCTCGCTCCGAGTTTCGCTGTAGATTTCCATAACGAATTATTTTAATACGCGAAAGATGATTTTTGCAATCATCATATCAGCATTAGAGCTGTTCGGGAACCTATTGTTTCCGAACAGCTTTATGATTTCAGTTACCCGAAAAAACCTGTTATAAGCCTGTACGCCACAGAGCCAGGTCCTGGTATTTCAGGGAGATTGTTCTTATTGAACCATTTTGCCTCAACGATTTCTTCTTCCTGAACTTTTATCTCACCGCCATCATACTCAGCCCTGAACGCAAGCATGAGCTGGTCCGGGAACGGCCATGACTGGCTTGCCACATAGCGGACATCCTTCACTTTGATTCCTGTTTCTTCAAGAACTTCGCGCCTTACGCATGATTCCACAGTTTCTCCGGTTTCAACAAATCCCGCAATGCAAGTCCACACGCTCGTGGTTCGTTTTGCATGTTTGGCAAGCAGGTACTCATCCCCACGGCTTACAAGAACGATTATTGCCGGTTCTATTTTAGGAAAGTACTGCCGCCCGCACTGAACGCAAGTCTTAGCTGTAAAAGCCGAATCATCGCGCAACGCGCCGCCACATACGGAGCAGTACCTGTTCATCATCTTGAAGTTCATAAGACCGCGGGCGCGCGCAGAAAGTGCCGAAAGATTTTCATCGCCTTTTTCGTCATTCTGGAAGAAAAATTTTCTGAGCGGAATATCCTCGCAGCCGCTCGGGTTCGGCGAATCTTTCTCCAAGAGGATTGCGGTATAATTTTTCTCTGGCTCGGAGAACCAGTCCGATGCAACGCTCAGCTCAAGGCAACGGCGCATCGTGGACTCATCGGGCAAAGAGCCGTCTTTCAGGATGATTGAGTTCTCCCTGAAAATAAAATGAATATCGTAAAATTTGTTCATTTGGTTAGAAATAATAGGCATATTTTAATTCTAACACTGAATTTTGATAATTTGAAATTTTTTTTACGAATCCGCAGACGAATCCGAGAAATCAATTTTTTTCAGGAAATTTTTCCTTCCAAACTTTGTATTTTTCCAATGTTGAGGCAGGCCTTCTTCCCGCATAAGAATATCCGTTCCTTCTTTCCTTAGACAAATTATTGTAATCAGGGAAAAATTTACATCCTCTGTCACACCAAATCGGCGTATTTACCTCAGGATATTTTCCCTGCGGAGGCTTTCTTGCGCTTGAAACAATGTCAAAAGAACTATCCAGAGCATAAAAGCGCGCCCAAAGGTCAGGAGCAGAGCTGTCATCAACAAGCATTCTTTCATAATCATAGTACCGCCCGTTCAGGACTTCCGCATCGCATGGTATTTTTTTGACTTTTTTTCCGTGAATACGAACATCATCCCTGTTCAACCATTCGCAAGAAGCCCTTATTGCTTTTTTCACATCTTCTGACGGATTTTCAATTTCCATCAGAAGCTCAACGATTTTTGAGGATTCCACAGAACAAACAGAAGGCGGCTCAAATTCTCTCGCCCAAAGCGGAGCCAATGTTTCGTGACTGTGCTGCTGACACCATGCAGTGAGAAGTTTAGTTCCATCTTTCAAGGTCAGAGTGATTTGAGTCTTCAAGATACATTCAAGACCTTTTTCATAGGCGAGCTTCGATTTTTTCCGCATTTTCTCAGGAAAAATTGAATAAAGCTCATCGTTGGCTATTTTTCTGAGAGTGCGGAGCGTGTCGCTCATAACATCATCGTTGTATGTAATTGCATAGACATCCGCCCCTGTAAAGCCTCCGGATTTTGGATGCTGCGCATTCAGAACCCATTGCAACGCACGAACCATGCAATCAAGATACCGTTTGTCGGGAACCTGCTTATAAACTTGCGCAAGATATTCTATCTGAGAAAAAATATTTCCGTTATCAAGCGTGCTTCCGTTTTCGTCTTTTTTCAGCTCGTAAGTGACAGGCCGAATTGATTTGTTTTTTTTCTGAAGTTCAATAAGCTCTGAAAGCGTGTATTTGCGCTGAAAATCAATATTTTTCGCCCAGCCGCCATCAGGATTCTGGAGATAGACCATATTCTCCGCAAACCCTAAAATCTGCTCCTCACTATAAAGCTCCCACGGCGGAATAGAATTAGCGTAGCGGTAACGAGCGTGGTTGAATCCGTCGGAAAACTCTTTTATGCTGATTGCAGTATAGCTGGCAGAAACTTTTTGCAAAAACTGCGACTCATCCGCAGCAATAAGCTGCTCCGTATTCACACTGACGCAGAAAATAAAGAAAAAAATCGGAAAAACAAAATAGAATAATTTTTTCATTACTAAATCACTATATCCATAATACAAAACAATCCCCGCTTGACCAAGCCCAAATCAGCCCCTCAGTCGCAAAAATACGCTCCACGCAGAATGAGTTTGCTTTGCAAACTCATTCTGCGTGGAGCGTATTTTTGTGTCGGATTGTTTGTTTGGGAGCGCAGCCCGAATCAGCTCTAAGTTCCAGCCATAGAAAAAAAAATCCCAAAAAAGCAACAAGTTCCGTGTCTACGGTCATTGAGCCTGTCGAAATGACCGTAGACACGCAGTGGTTTCGACAGGCTCAACCACCGTGGCTTCCAAAGGCTACCCCACATATTCTCTCAGAATTGATTTGACGGCGTTCAAATATCCCCGCCCGAACATATTCAAGTGATTCAGAAGATGGTAAAGATTGTACAAATCCCGCCGCTCACTGTAGCCAGACTGCAAAGGATTCGCCTCATTGTACGCGTCGTAGAAAACCTGCGGAAAGCCGCCGAAAAGCTCGGTCATAGCTATATCCGCCTCAGAGTTACCAACATACCCGGCGGGGTCTATGAGCCACGCCCTTCCGTCCGCGCCAGTGATTGCGTTTCCGCCCCACAAGTCACCGTGCAAAAGCGAAGGTGGCCACTTTGGGCAAAGCCCAAAGTGCTAATCTTTGCAGTGGTTTCGACAGGCTCAACCACCACCCCGACCAAGCCCAAGCTTGGAATCAGTCCGCGAGTTTTGCGTAGCAAAATCTCGGCCACTTTGGAGCAAAGCTCCAAAGTGCATTTTCATCCAGATAAGAAGATGCGCAATCAAATTGCGGAGAAAGCCTTGAATCTCTGAAAAAAGAGACCCAGCTGTCAGAATTAAGATTTTTCTGAGGTCTTGCCCCGATGAAATTATCGCTCAAGAATCCGAACTTTTTTCCGTCCGTAAATTCCTTGGCCGCCGCCTTGTGCATCGCAGAAAGTTCGCGGGGCTTGTGCTTCTGGTGGTTTCGATACGCGCCTTGCGCTACTCAACCACCGCCCCGACCCGAGCAAGCAAAGCTCCAAAGTGCGTTTTCCTCTTTCCGCTCGTTAAAAGGCTCGGACAGCGCAGACCGAATTCCTATCGGTCTTGTCGAAGTTGACGGGATTGCCCGACCCGAAATCGACGAGCCCCGCGCTGCCGATGTTGGATGCGGACTGACTGGACGACCAAAAACAACCAGTAGACAAATTTATAGTACCTGTACATTTATCTAGTGCTTCTTTCACAGCGCTTCCGCTTGCTCTGTAGCTGTCGCACAGATTCTTCAGCTCCTCCTTCGCCGGAAGATACCAGCCGTCCGCGTTGCCCGCCACGGAGACGCCGTATGTGTTCGCGAAGTTGAACGCGGGGTAGTTGGTCGCCGCAGCGGCAGCACCCGTTGAATCGGCGACCTTTATGACATCCCAGTTTCCGCTTCCATTCGCCTCGCTTGTGCCGAATTCCGTGATGCAGCCGGTCGTCTCGATTTTCGCCCATGTAAGGCTCGTCCCCTGATTGAGCCCCACGCCGAGCTTCTTAGTTCCTTCCACAAGGAAGATGACCGCAACAGCCGCCGCCTTCTGCTCATCAGTTAAAGTTACGCCCGTGCCGCCTGACACCGCAGTGCCGTCATTGAACACTATGTCACCCACGGCATCTGGAGCTGCCTTTAACACGGGCGAAGCCACCTTGAATGTCGCGCTGACTCTCACATTGCTCCTTGGCATGGAGAATGTGTAGCTGGTTCCTGCCGTCACCTCAGTCGTGGAGATTGGATTGCCACCTGCATCCGTTACGGTGAGAGCGTCAAGCTTGTAGCCAGGCTCTGGGCTTACCGTGAGCGTGACCGTGACTCCCTTTGCGACGGAGCTTGTCGGGGAGGCCTCTACATTTCCGTGCTCCATTTCACCGATAGTGAGTGAATAAGTATCGCCACCGGACTCCGGCTCTTTCACCGTCCCCGACTTCTTGAACGTAGCCGAGATAGTTACATTGCTCTTGGGCATCTTGAATGTGTAGCGCACCACAGCCACCGTGACCGAGCCACTGGCAGCGGAAGCCTCCATAAGAAGCACATCGCCCGAAGAGCCGTCCACACGGCTCCACGCCACCTCTTTTCCATCTGCATCCTTTACGGTGAGCGTGTCAAGCTCGTAGCCAGGCTCTGGGCTTACGGTAATCGTCACCGTGTCGCCCTCTGACGCGTTTTTCATGTCCGCTGTCACAGTTCCGCCCGTTTTTGTCTCTGTAGAAATTGTGACTGTGTAGTCTCCGCTTCCCCCGGAAGAACCGCCGACATAGTTAGTTCCGTCAGTGCATGAAGCAAAAAGGAAGGATATGAGGAGAGATACTATACTAAAATACCCCCCCCCACTGTACAAATGATTTTTTCATGAGAATTACTCCTTGAATAAAGATGATATATAAGATTAGTTTAGTGGAATATCAGTTTTTTGTCAGCGATTCGCACCTTCGCAAAGCGAAGGT
>JAFSJW010000081.1 GCA_017449265.1 Treponema sp. | reverse complement strand
TCGTCAATCCGTACAGCACGGGGCTTGTAGGCGACATAGTTCTCTCGGACGGAAAATATATCACGGCTACGAATTATGAAAAATACAGCGAGCAGCTCACTCAGACAGCAGTTGCAGTTATCTTTGATGTAAGTGGCAGCAGCAAGAAGGGCGTGGGGCTTGTGCAGGGGACGGGCCTTGCATGGGCAAAATACACAAGCAGCTCTGACAAAGCAGATGGCTACAGCAACAGCATAGCGGGGCTTGTATGTACTCCGAGTGCATCAGGTGCAGGAAAGGCAGGGGATACGACAGTCACATTCACAGGAACGACTGACGGAAGCGGAAGCCTTACGACTCTGAAAAACGATGCTAGTATTACGGACTATAACGCGACAAACTACCCTGCATGGGACTTTGTTGAGAATTATGCCACAACTGCAGGACTTACAGGCACTTACACAAGTGGCTGGTATATGCCAAGCATAGCGGAGCTTTGCAAGCTGTATCAGGGGGTAACAAACGGGAATGTGAACAACGCACTAAACAAAATTACAGGTGCTACACAATTGTCTACTAGTAGTGCGTATTGGTCGTCCAGTCAGAACGCTTTCAACAGCCACAAAGCGTGGGACGTCTATTTCGGGTCGGGCCCTCTCGACAGCATCAGCAAGCTCGCTACGAATAGGGTCTGCGCTGTTCGGGCTTTTTAACAATTTGCACCTTCGCTTTGCGAAGGTGGCCACCATGCGGCAAAGCCGCATGGTGCAGCTATCTATATCAAGTTCGGAATGACAGGCTTGTAACATCTGCATACCTTTTGAAACACATTCAAAGTTTCTTTGTGTTCCGAATATATCGGACTGCCATTCTTTTTTCCGTCCCAGACTCATCACATTGAGCAACTGGCTTAAAATCAGTATAATCCTATGCTTATGGAAATGAAAAATATCAAGACAAAACGGCTTATTACATCGGCTCTGCCGTATGTGAACAATATTCCCCATCTCGGAAATCTTATCCAGATGCTTTCTGCGGACGTGTTCGCGCGTTTCTGCCGCTCACGCGGATATGAGACCATGTATGTATGTGGCGTTGATGAGTACGGAACTGCCACCGAGACAAAGGCTTTGCAGGAGAAAAAGACTCCGCGCGAGCTTTGTGATTACTATTATGCAATCCACAAGGACATATACGAGTGGTTCGACATTGCGTTCGACAAGTTCGGGCGCACATCGAACGAGGAATGTACCGAAATCACCCAGCGGATTTTCACCGAGCTTGACGAGAACGGATTTATTACCGAGCATACGACGAAGCAGCTTTTCTGCCCTAACTGCAATATGTTCCTTGCTGACCGCTATGTTGACGGAACTTGCCCCAAATGCGGCGCGGAGGATGCCAGGGGCGACCAGTGCGACTCGTGCGGAACTCTTCTTGACCCCACGCAGCTCGTTAAGCCTAGGTGTCATACTTGCGGTGCCACTCCTGAGGTTCGCGAGACGCGCCACTTGTACATTGACCTTCCGAAAATCGCGCCTCGGCTTGAAAAATGGATGGAAAAGGCGAGCGTGGAGGGAAAATGGGCGCCCAACGCAATTCAGATGACGAAGGCATGGATTCGCGACGGCCTCAACGAGCGTGCAATCACGCGCGACTTGAAGTGGGGCATCCCGGTTCCCAAGGCCGGCTACGAGAACAAGGTCTTCTATGTGTGGTTCAACGCGCCTATCGGGTATATGTCAATTACCAAGCAGCTTGAGGACGAGATTAAGGCAGAAGGAAAGCCAGGCTTCGACTGGCGGGACTGGTGGGTTCAGAACGATTCAAACCGCGACATAAAGCTCTTCCAGTTCATCGGAAAGGACAACATTCCGTTTCACACGGTTGTTTTCCCGTGCTCGGAGCTAGGTAGCAAAACTGATTTCACAAAGCTCTACCACATGAGTTCAACAGAATTCCTGAACTATGAGGACGGAAAATTCTCCAAGTCCAAGGGAGTCGGTGTGTTCGGCTCTGACGCTAAGGAGTCAGGAATTCCTAGCGATGCCTGGCGGTTCTACATCTACTACAACCGCCCTGAGAATCAGGACTATCAGTTTACCTGGAAGGATTTTCAGGAGAAATACAACAAGGAGCTTATCGGAAATCTCGGAAACCTTGTTAACAGGACGCTTCTTTTTATCAACAAGAACTATGGCGGAAAAATTCCTGCGGGAAAGAAGGACGAGGCTTTGTGGAATGCCGTAATCGAAAAAGAGAAAAAGGTTACGGAGCTTCTTGAGTGGGCAGAGCTGAAAGATGCCCTTCATACAATCCTTGAGATTTCTGACCTGTGCAACAAGGCGTTCCAGTCTGCCGAGCCGTGGAAGGCAATCAAGGAGAACAAGGAAGTTTCTGACAATGTTCTTTATAATCTTGCATACATCATAAAAGACCTTATGATTATGATTCAGCCGTACCTTCCCAAATATTCGCAGGTTGTGGCAGGCTATCTTGGAAAATCAATAATAAACACGAAATTCGGGGTTGAGAAAAAGGACGGAGACCTTACATGGGATGACCTTGGAAAAATGGAGGGGCTTGATTCTATAAGCGAGACTTCTGTTTATTTCACTCCGATTGACAATAAGACTACGGATGCGTTCCGCGCGAAATTCTCAGGAAAGCAGTCTGACAGGGCAGATGAGAAAAAATCCGACAAAAAGGACAAGAAGAAGCCGAAAAAAGAGCCTTTGGTTCTGCCTGTTTCCGAGCAGGCTGAGTTCTTCAACAAGAATATTGAGCTTACGGTTGCAAAGATTGTTGATGTAAAGCCGAATCCTGATGGAGAAAAACTTTTCATAGAAACGCTTGATGACGGAAGCGGAACTCCAAGAACGATTCAGTCTGGGCTTCGTATGTACCTAAAAGAAGAGGATTTGCTCGGAAAGCATGTCGTAATCGCATCGAACCTTGCCCCGCGCACTATGCGCGGCGTTGAGAGCCGCGGAATGCTCCTTGCCGGCGACTACAAAAGCGCGGACGGAAAGGATTGCGTCGAAGTGATTGAGGTGCCGTGGGCAGAGCCAGGGACTAAGGTCGTTCTTGAAGGAAGCGATGCTGGCGCGGCAAAAAAAGCCGAGATTTCCGGCGATGAATTTTTCTGCATTCAGATTAATGCTGTTGGCGGTAAAGTTCAGGTGGCCGGAAAAAATCTTCTTGCTGGCGGAAAGCTTGTAGTTACTAAGAATGCGCTCGATTCTGAGATACACTAATCCAGAACAAAAAAAATGCCTGTCGGAAAGACAGGCACATTCAGAAATGTTTGAATGACATAAATAACGGATTTTCGGGCTTGTTGCAAAACGCAGCTGACTTTGTTTTTCCAAGGTGATGATTTCCACAAGCTCGTAGACCGTATTTTTAAAAATATCGATTTCTGCTACTTATTCCATGTCGTTATGGACTGATTTTTTGAATATAATCAAATCCTTGACTTTCAGTGAGTATGTTGAGTCCAGCTCTGCCTTTACATAATCATCGCTTACGATTGGAATTTCCAGCGAGTAAATCAGCGGCTCGTAATCTTGGGCAGTAACTTCAATGTTGAAATTGAATTTCTTGCTTACTCCTTCCTTTTCTACAGGAATCGGCTTTATCCAGAATGAATACGAGCCTTTTGTTGACTGGTATGTTTTCGCAGGATTTGCCCAGGTTTTATCAATCATCTCGGCTTCCTTGCCGTCGCATTTCAGCGTGACTTTTGCGCCTATCACAGGCTCGAATGTTGTTCCATCCAAAATAAGCCCGGTCAAAGTAGGGAAGTTGAATACTGGAATTTTTGGCTGACCAATCTCGCAGTCTTTTCGTGGGAGCGAGTGGAACGGGCGTTTTGTGGAGCTTATGAGTCTTATGCCCTCGTTGCATAAAGCGTCTATATCGGCTTTAAGCTGAAAGTCGTTTTCGATGAGATTTATACTGTGTGTTACACCTCGGCCTGAGACTACATATTTTGGCGGTATTCTGTTTAAAACATAGCTGGTTGCATCAAAGCGGCAGTTCTCGCAGTCACAAGTCAACCAAGAAGAATTGGTTTCCGCCAATAAATCATAAATTGCGTTTATATGTTGACAAACAATTTCTTCCATTATGTTATGAACTTTCATATTTATCTCCAGTATGTATTTAAAATTATAAGCGCAAATTTGTTTATTTACAACAAAAACTTTCTGCACATTCACGGGCTTTTTTATCAGCCTCAAAAACATCTTTCAAGTCGCGCACTTCGCCTGACCAGTCGCTGGAAAGGACTTTTCCTACAGTCTCCGAGATTCCTGGGAAAGATAGCCTGCCGTCGATGAACGCCTGAACTGCCACTTCGTTTGCGGCGTTATAGGCAATCGTGAAACTTTTGTTTTTCTCTGCGGCCATGTATGCAATAGAAAGCATAGGAAAATCTTTGAAGCGGGGCCGTTCAAAAGTTAGCGTTCTTTTTCCTTCTATTCCAAGTATAAGCTCGTCGGTCAAATCAAACGGGCGCATAAAATTTCCTGTAATTTCAGGCCATTCCAAAGCCTGAAGGATAGGGTGCTTCATGTCTGGCTCTGAGAGCTGGGCGTACACGATTCCGTCTTTCGTTCTGATAAGCGAGTGAACAACGCTTTGCGGGTGAATTACAACCTGAATGTCAGCGGGTTTTGCGTCGAAGAGACGGCAGGCTTCGATTACTTCAAGCCCTTTGTTTCCAAGAGTAGCAGAATCAATCGTTATTTTCTTCCCCATGTTCCATGTGGGATGTTTTAGGGCATCGTTCACTGTTACTGTCAGAAGCTTTTCAGGCGGAAAAGTCCTGAACGGACCTCCGCTTGCAGTTATTATGATTTTATCAAGATTCGCTTTTCCGAATTTGTTTATCAGCGTGAAAACTGCGGAATGTTCCGAATCCACGGGAAGAATTTGAGAGCCTGTTTTTTTTGCAATGCCTGAGATTACAGGCCATGCCATAACGACACTTTCTTTGTTCGCAAGGGCAAGATTTATTCCTGCCTCAAGGACAAAAACACTGGGCAATAATCCTGCGCTCCCCGCAATGCCGTTGATTACAATGTCTGGCTTCGTTTTGTCTATGAGCCGTTTTATGCTGTCTGCACCTTCTTCTGAAACTAATGTTGTGGGGCAATTGAATTCTTTTCCCAATGATTCCAGCTCATCGCGCTTGGAGAAAGAAGTGAGTCCGCAAACCGTGAATTTTTCCTTTTCGCTCCGTAAAATTTCAACGGAACTTTTTCCGATAGAGCCAGTCGCGCCTAAAATAAGAACTTTTTTCATTTTACTGATTTACGAAATTTGATGCGAACAGAAAATTGATTCCGAGATAAAAGACCGGAACTGCGAATACTACTGAATCGATTGAGTCCAAAACGCCGCCGCGCCCTGGAATAAGCGTTCCTGAATCTTTTATTTCAACGGAGCGTTTTATTACTGATTCAAATAAATCGCCAAGAATCGAAAAAATAGAAATGGCTATTCCGAAAAAAATGATTTTTGGAAGCGTTGTAGGGAACGCACCTGGAAGAAATTGCCAGCCGAGCAGACCGCTGACAACCGAACCCAAGATTCCGCCGCAAAATCCTGCAATGCTTTTGTTCGGGCTTGCTTTGATGAAGCCTTTGTTGTTTTTTCCGAACAAGTTTCCGAAAAACCATGCCGCAGAGTCGCAGAGAAAGACCATGAGGAGAAAAATTGAGATATATTCGCGCGAGTAATCACAGACAGTCATTCTTGACAGGAATGTAATGAAAAAACCTGTGTAGAGAATTATAAAAATAGAAGTGAGAATGTGGCTCAGAGCATTCTCAAATGTTTTCATCGCAAGGACTTCATAAGCCATACAGACCATAACGGCGGCAAGAAGCGAAAAATCAATACCATTGAAGTCATTGAATGTGAACTGAATGTTAAAAACAGCGCATACTGCGGCAAAAAGAGGCGGAACTATATTCATTGCAAGCACGAGCGGCTTCGGCTGCATCTTGTACTTTCGCGAAAGGAGCGTGTAAAGCTCGTTTGCGCCCATAAGCGACATGAATACGATAAGTATATGCAGTGCGATATGATTTAGCTGTTTGAAATATACGACTCCGATTATGACCGGCAGCCCAATGAAAAAAACTAAAAGCCGCTGAACTATCTTATTATTCATATAATAAATTCCTTTTTTTAATTTGCCTTTTCGTCATCAGGAACCGCACCAAATCGGCGGTTTCGGTTTTGAAACTGCATTATGGCATTAAAAAACTCTTCCTTGCCATATTCAGGCCAGAGCGTATCGCTGAAAATAAATTCCGCATAGGCACATTGCCACAAAAGAAAATTGCTCAGCCTTTTTTCGCCGCCTGTCCGTATCAATAAATCCACATCAGGCAGCCCGGGCATATCCAAAGAATCTTTTATAGTATTCTCTGTTACATCAGCGGCGGAAGTACCTGCCTGTATAATTTTTCTGACACTCCGCACGATTTCATCACGGGAGCCGTAATTTATTGCAAGTATACATGTTGTTCCCGTAAAGTCGCGGGTGTCGTTCTTTGCGTTTATTATCTCATTTTTTACATCGGGTGGCAGTCCGTCCAAGTCCCCGACAGAATCGATTCTTATTCCGTTCTTTTTGTAGAAATCAAATTCAGCCCTAAGATGAAGTTTTACTAATCCCATCAAATATCCGACTTCTTCTTGGGTTCGTTTCCAGTTTTCAGTTGAGAATGTGTATAAAGTTATATATTTTATGCCAAGGGAGCTTGCCGCTGCCACAATATTTTTTGCGGCCGTAAGACCTTCTTTATGCCCTGCGCTTCGTGGCAAGCCTCTCTTTTTTGCCCACCGACCGTTTCCGTCCATGATTATTCCGACATGAACGGGAAGAAGGTCGGGTTTTATATTATTTTCTGTCATAAAAGCTATGCTAAAATTTCTTTCTCTTTTGCTTCGTACACTTTGTTAATTTCTGCGATATATTTATCCGTCAGTTTCTGGAGATCATCAGTCTCTTTTTTGAGCTGATCCTCAGTCAGTTCACCGGCTTTCTGCTGTTTTTTCAAATCATCATTTCCATCTCGGCGGATATTCCTGATAGTAGTTCTGTAATTCTCGGCCGTGTTTTTTGCCTGTTTTACAAGTTCCTTTCTTCTGTCCGCTGTAAGAGCAGGAATTGAGATTCTGATGACTTTCCCGTCGTTTGAAGGATTAAGTCCCAAATCCGCAACCTGAATTGCTTTCTCAATCTCAGAAATGAGCGATTTGTCAAATGGTGAAATCAGAACTGTGCGCGCTTCAGGAATTGAAATCTGGGCAACCTGATTCAACGGCGACTTGTTTCCGTAATAATCAACGCGCACTTTGTCAAAAATTGCTGCTGAAGCGCGGCCGGTACGAATTGTGTTGAATTCATCCTTGAGAGATGAAAGCGTTTTCTCCATTTTAGAAGTAGCATCGAAAGCCATTTTTGTATCTCCTGAATAAAATTATAAAAAAACGGCCAGATTAACTCTGACCGTTTTTTAGGCAAAGTTATTTACCAAGAACATAAAGAACGATTTTTTCAAAAGAGAGCTTTGCGCCCGCTGCTTTTGAAACTTCGTCAAGTTTCTTTGCTACGGTAACTTTGTCGTCTTTTACGAAAGCCTGGTCAACGAAGCAGATTTCAGCCAAGTGCTTGTTGATTTTTCCCTGAAGGATACCAGCTTTCACGTTCTCTGGTTTTGAAGCCATTTTCTCGTCGGCTGCCATCTGAGCCTGAAAGATTTCCTTCTGTTCGTTGACATATGTTTCAGGCACATCCTCTTTCTTGATGTATGCCGGTGTGAATGCTGCAAGATGCAAGCAGCAGTCTTTTGCGAAAGTCTTTACATCATCAGCCTCTGAACCTCCAATCACAACGATTGCGGCTGTTTTGAAGTCTGAGTGAACATAGTATGCGGATGCAGAACCTGCCGGAACTTCAACAACATCAACCTTTCTGAGCGTCATATTCTCGCGGAGTTTTGTTCCTGCGGCTTCAACAACGATATCCTCAAGCTCTTTTTCAACCTTCGTGTATCCTTTCTCGAAAATCAAGTCAAGGATTTTTTCTCCGGTTGCAATAAAATCAGAGTTCTTTGCAACGAAGTCTGTTTCGCAAGTAAGCTCTGCGATTGCGATTTTGTTTCCAACCTGACGGATGAAAATGCGTCCTTCGCTAGTAGCCCTTTCCGCGCGCTTTGCAACGGCGGCGAGTCCTTTTTCTTTCAAAATTTTCTCAGCTTCAGCAACATCGCCGTTAGCATCGGTAAGTGCTTTTTTGCAGTCAAGCATTCCCGCGCCAGTTTTGTCATGAAGCGCTTTTACATCAGCAGCTTTAAATCCAGCCATTGTCAACTCCAGTCTTATTTTGTGAATTTCTCTTCGAGGTCAACTTCAGCAGCGGCTGTATCTTCCTCTTTTGCCTCTGTTGGCTCGTAATTAGAATAGTCAACGATTTCTTCATCATCTTTTCTTGTTGAAGCGTCTGTTGAAACATCATCGTCATCGTTAAGGCTCTCAATGATTTTGAGTCCCTGCTCATTGTCAGCTTCAACGACAGCGTTGGCTATGATTGATGTGAAAAGGCTGATAGCACGGATAGCGTCGTCGTTTCCCGGGATAGGATAGTCGATTCCCTCAGGATTGCAGTTTGTGTCAACAACTGCGATGACCGGAATTCCCATGCGGTGAGCTTCTGCAACGGCAATCTGCTCTTTGTGAGTATCGATGATGAAGATGATTCCTGGAAGCTCTTTCATCTCTTTGATTCCGCCGAGGTTCTTCTCAAGCTTTGCTCTTTCTTTCTGGAGTCCTGAAACTTCTTTCTTTGTGAGATTTGCGAAAGTTCCGTCAATCTCCATTTTCTCGATTTTCTTAAGTCTCTGAAGTGATTTCTTAATTGTAGAGAAGTTTGTGAGCATACCGCCAAGCCAGCGGCTGTTTACATAGTACATTCCGCATCTTTCTGCTTCTTTTGCGATAGCCTGCTGAGCCTGTTTCTTCGTTCCTACGAAAAGAACTGATTTTCCTGAAGAAACAACCTTTCTTACAGCTTCGTAGCTGTCTTTGATTGCAGCAATTGTTTTCTGCAAGTCGATGATATGAATTCCATTGCGCTCTGCGAAGATATATTTCTTCATGCGCGGATCCCAACGTTTAACCTGGTGACCGAAATGTACGCCAGATTCAAGCAAACTCTTCATGGTAACTACAGCCATTTGAGTACTCCTTCACAGGAAAGCGTCTGCTTTCCACCAAACTCTATTTCTCGTAATCTGTAAAAACAGACCCGGAGGATTACAGAGGCTATGCCTCCGACATGAAACCATGTGAAAAAAGAATATCATAAAGTTCAGAAATAGGCAATCCCACCACATTGCTATAACTGCCGCAGATTTTTTTTACAAGGAAAGCTCCTTTCTCCTGAATCTTGTAGCCGCCGGCCGCATCTTTCCATTCGTCTGTTCCGAGGTACCAGTTTATTTCTCCGTCAGAAAGTTTTCTGAAAGTGACTTTTGTTTTTGCAAAAGTTTTTTCTATATAATTGGTTTTTGGGGAGTAGAATGAAAGTCCCGTTACGACAAGATGCGTCTTTCCCTGCATTTGTTTTAAAAATCTGAACGCTTCGTTTCTGTCGGATGGCTTTCCCATGACGCGGCCTTTGAAGATAACTACGGTGTCGGCAGCAATCAGGTAATCATTCCGTTCTTTTTTGGATTCTAGTATTGACAAGATTTTTTTTTCCGCAAGATAGACCGGTATCTTTGCCCCGCGTATGTTTTTGGGGTAATTCTCGTCACACTCGGGCTTTATTACTTCAAAAGAAATTCCTAGTTTTCTCAGAATTTCTTGTCTTCTTGGTGAAGATGATGCAAGCAGAAGTTTTTTCATATTCTTTTTCAGGTTGGCAATTCGTTTTGCCATTGATTTTTTATTGAATTTCAGTAGAATGATAAAATCAAAACTTGATTGAGAGATTAGCTCAATTGGATAGAGCGTTGGCCTCCGGAGCCAAAGGTTGTGCGTTCGATTCGCATATCTCTCAGAACTGCAAAAAAAAACTGAGGTTTAACCTCAGTTTTTTTTTCGGAAAGTTATTTGTTTTCCGTTTTGATTCCAAATCTCTTGTTGAATCTTTCGATGCGTCCTGCAGTGTCTACGAGTTTCTGCTTGCCAGTGTAGAACGGGTGGCAGGCAGAGCAAATTTCTACATTGATGTTTGATGATGTAGAACGGGTTTCGATAACATTACCGCATGCGCAAGTAATTTTTGTCAGTTTGTACTCTGGGTGAATTCCAGCTTTCATAAAATAACTCCTTATTTCTTGCCCGATACTGTAGAAAAGCCGGTCAGCCCTACAAAAACTGTATCATTCCCTCACCGTTACCAATCAAGACAATATCACAAGAATATTTTTCTATTGTATAAATATATACCGTTTTGGTCAACTTAAAAACTGCAAATGTAGTTGCATAAATTGCCCGAGTTCGATGCCGCAGCAAAATATGCTTCAACTAAAAGCGAAGGGCAGCTCTGGATATAAATATTGCGAAGTTCCACGGGGGTGTCCTGAGAACTTCGCAGCCTGTCACCACAATATGATTACTCTCCGACTATCTTTCTGGCGCGTACAAGAGCCATGTCTATGTTCGCGCATATGTTCTCGCGTCCGATTTTATCAGCCATGCCTGTTTTTTCAAGCAGCATATATGGCTGTGTGTGTATTCCGCTCAGGACAATCGTGATTCCTTTTCTGTCGCAGGCGGCTTTTGCCTGCTCAAGGGCGCGAATTCCGCCTGCATCAAGGTAGATTGTGCTTCTCATTCGCAAAACAAGCACTTTGTAATCAACGCCGGCTTTTTCCACGGCAACCTCAAATTTTCTGACCGTACCGAAAAAGAGAGGACCTTCAATTTCATAAACCATCGCACCTTTTGGCAAATCAAGATTCTCGTCTGGCATATCAGTATGGATTCCTGAGGTGAGTGCTTCCCGCTGGTTTTGGACTTCCGAAAGCTCTATCATCTTCTTTATGAAGAAGAATGCCGCCAAGCCCAGACCAACTTCAATAGCAACGGTCAAATCAACGAATACGGTGATAAGGAATGTTACCGCAAATACGGCCGTGTCCGATTTCTGACCGTGGACAAGGGCGCGGATTGCCGGAAAGCCTGCCATATTCCATGCAACATTTATCAGAACGGCGGCAAGGGCAGCCATAGGAATGAACGATGCGAATTTTCCGAGAAAGAGAAGAATCAAAAGGAGCGTGATTGCGTGGACTATTCCTGCGACTGGTGTTTTTCCACCGTTTTTGATGTTCGTTGCCGTGCGGGCGATTGCGCCAGTTGCCGGGATTCCGCCGAAGAGCGGGGAAACAATGTTCGCGATTCCCTGCCCGATAAGCTCTGTGTCCGAGTCGTGCTTGGAGCCAGTCATACCGTCAGCTACTGCCGCACTCAGAAGGGACTCGATTGCGGCGAGGACAGCGATTGAAACTGCCGTCGGGAAAAGAGTCGTTATCGTCTTTAGGCTGAAATCAGGAAGAGTCGGCTTTGGAAGGGATGTTGGTATTTCTCCGATTGTCGCCGTGTTCGCGGCTCCTTCAAATCCGTTCTTTGCCAGCACCACGTTCAGCACTGTTGCCGCCACGATTACGATGAGCGAGCCTGGAATTTTCTTTACGAACCGTCCCCAGATGAAAATAAAAGCGAGCGAAACTGCCGACATCAGGAATGTGTAGACATCGAGCGTGTGGAAGAATTTTCCGTAGACAATGACTTTAGGAAGAAAGTCTCCTGGCATTTTTGAATACTCTTCGCCTAAGATTGAGAGCGGGGTTGAGAAATCGGGGGAAAGCCCGAAGAAATTTCCGATTTGTCCTGCCGCGATGGTGACGGCGATTCCTGCGGTGAAGCCCGTGACAATCGTGTAGGGGATGAACTTGACAAGACCTCCCATCTTGAACACGCCCAGAAGGATAAGAAGGATTCCTGCCATCAAAGTAGCCGTTGCAAGCCCCGCCACGCCGAACTGCATGACGACGCTGTAGACGATTACCGTGAACGCGCCTGTCGGTCCGCCAATCTGGACTTTTGAGCCGCCGAATGCCGAAATGCAGAATCCGGCGAAAATCGCGGTGAAAATACCGGCTTCCGCAGGAACCCCCGATGCGATTCCGAATGCGATTGCGAGCGGGAGCGCGACGATTCCGACTACGATTCCTGCAATCAAGTCACTTGCGAATGTCTTCCCGTTGTAGGACTTCAAACTGTTGATAAGCTCTGGTTTGAACATAATAGAACTCCATCGGGCTTTTTTAGCCCGTTGCTGTTTTCGATTATTTTGAGTGTTATAGAAAATATTGCTACTATTTGCGAAAAATTACAAGGTTTTCAAGAATCTTTCATCATAGTTCTGCGCACGCGGGCAAAAAGATTTTCTTTCGTGAAGATTGTCCAGACCGGGCGTCCGTGAGGGCAGTGCGGGTCTGGAAGTGCCAGTGCCTCATGCACAAGCTCCTCCGCCCGCTGCCTGTCAAGGAGAGTTCCGTCTTTTACCGCCGCTTTGCATGCTGTCATGGCCGCAATTTTGTAAACAAGGTCTTTTGGAGAAAGTCTTTCGTCAAGCAAAAGCTCCCGCAGATTTTCCTCAGAACCGTTCCAACGCGCGGGAATCGTGGAAAACTCAAAACGCCCGTCCCGGACTTTTTTCCCGGTGAATCCCACTGCCTCCAGCTCAGAAAGCTGGCTTTCAATATACGCATCGTCCTCATCGGAATCTGTTTCAATCACCACGGGAAGAAGAAGATTCTGCTTCGTGCCTTTCGTTGCCATCAGCTTGTCGAACAAAAATCGCTCGTGCGCCGCGTGCTGGTCAATGAAATAAAGCTCTCCGTCCGCTTCGGCAAGCAGGAATGTTCCCAGTGCAGTTCCGATGAATCGCACTGATTTTTTTTCTTCCGTACTGTCCGAGATTTTTCTTTCCGCAGGCGTACTGATTTTTTCAAGTCCCAGTGCTTTTTCTGCAAGAGTCTTTGTAGTGTGGCTTATATCGTAAGATGCGGACTGGCTTTTTTCCGAGTCGTAATTTTTTAGCCGTGCCGAAATTGATGAAAAATCGTTTTTGTGGAAAGATACAGTCGAATTCGGAATATGCGATGAGAATGTCTCCGCTCGTTCCGCAACTTTCTGAACTGGAGTGCTTATTGAAAAAAGCTCTTTTTGCACTGAAATTTCTTTGCTCTCTGATTCATTCTTTTTTTCTTCCTCAAGTGTAGATTTTATTCCATATGAGCGGAAAAAATTCTTTGTTGCGGAGCTGACACCGTGGTGAACCGAGGCTATGTCCTTGAACCGCACTTCTTTTTTTGCGGGATGAATGTTGAAATCGACAAGGCTCGGGTCAACCTGCACGAATAGGGCTGCGACAGGATGCACTCCGTTTGGGAAAAATCCCTGGCAGCCGTATTCGATTGCTTGCACCAGCGAGAATTCCTGCACTTTGCGCCCGTTCACATAGATGAAAATCTGCTTGCGGTCGTTTCTGTAGACGGAAGGCGAGCCGATGACGAGGGTGAAGCTCCATTTTGTCTTTCCGTCTGCCTCAAAGCCTTCGTTTTTGATTTCAGAAAAGAGTGTGGCTGAATCTTTCATCTCAAGCGATTTTACGAACCGTTCCGCGAGCGTTTGGTTTTTCGGGAGGTCGTAGCGGACGCTTGAGTCTATTATGAGCCTGAACGAAATGTCCGTGCGGGGAAGTGCCTTTTCCACGAAAGTTTCGCGGCAGAACATTGTTTCGCTTGCAGGGCGTTTCAAGAATTTGCGGCGGGCAGGGAAATCCTCGAACAAATTCTCGCTTTGGACTATTGTTCCGACTCCGTTTTGGACTGGTGCGATTGTTTGTATTTTGTGCGCATCTCCGACTCTTGCCGTCATTTTTGCGTTTCCGCTCATAATTGAAAGACGGCTCACCGCCGCGATTGAGGCAAGTGCTTCGCCCCTGAAACCGAGCGTGGTAAGATGCATTAAGTCGTCTGCATCAATAATTTTGCTTGTGGCATGGGGCTGTGCGCAGTTTTTCAGGTCATCTTCGGTCATTCCTGAGCCGTTGTCGCTCACGCGCACTTTTTCTATTCCGCCGCCTGAAATTTCCACGGTGATTGAGTCCGCGCCAGAATCAACGGCGTTATCCATAAGCTCGCGCACGATTGCGCCCGGGCGGTCTATGACTTCGCCCGCAGCGATTTTCCGAGCCACATCGACGGACAGTTTTCTGACAGGGCGGCGTAGTCTTGCTTCCATTACTGGCGGAGTCCTTCTTTTGGTGCGCCTGCTGTTCCCGTCATTGCATCCGCGCCGCTGAACAAGTCGAACTCGGGCTGAATTTCTTTCTGATTCGGGGATTCCTTTGCGCTCACGGGCTGGTTCATCAATATCTGGATTTTTCCTTCGATTTTGCTTATGTCTTTTTCTAGCGTCTTTGCGAGCTTGATTCCTTCCTCAAAGTTTGAAAGGGCTTCTTCAATTGAAATGTCTGGTTTTCTGATGTTATTCGTAAGCTCTTCGAGCCTGGAAAGGTTTTCTTCAAATGATTTCATATTTTCATTCTATAGAAAAAACATCGGATTGTCAGCAGAACTCTGAACTTGCGCATATGCGCGCATAATCTTTGCGACTATGTTTAGTCCTTCGCGGCAGTCGCTTCCTGTGTTGACGGAGGAAAAATGTTCTTTGTAGGTAATGTCGTATGGGATAAAACCTATAAGATAGGCGAGTAACAGCTTTATAGTATGGGAGTTGGGAGTGAAGAACTGAAAGTTTTTCAACTTTCAGTTCTTCACTCCCAACTTTCAGCTCTCTTATTCTTCAAACACAGCAAGCAGTTTTTCGCCGAGCCTTTGCAAAGGTGCGGAAGGAAGTTTGCTCCATGTTTCTTTTTCAGGAACGCTTTCATCGAAAACATTGTAGCTAACGGTCTTTTTTTTTCGCGTAAGATAATTTTCGCTCACTTTCTCGCCGTCGCCCGAGTAGCGTGAGAACGAGTCGTAGTTTTTTCCAATCAGATAAAAATCACCTTTCTGGTATCGGAATACATACTCGGTTTTTGGAGCGTCGGAGCCTCCTTGCGAGTAAAACTCACTTACTGATATGCTGAGAACTCCTTTGCTGCTTACGGACATTTCTGTTTCATGGAAACAGTCCTCGTTTTCGGCATCATCGCCTGGAATCGTGTTTTTGTATTCGCTAAAAAGCTTGAGCTTGCCGCTTTTCTGCCCGAAAAAAATTGCCAGCACAGGCTTATTAAAATTGTAAACATATCCGTCGTCGCGTGCGCGCATAAACTCTGGATTCTTCGGCGTGGCAATTACGACAATGTCTTTGATTCCGTCATTATTGAAGTCGCCTTCGGCTTTTGTGCAGTCGGATTCTGTTCTAAGTGATTTTTCGCCTTCCCAGATTTCTGGAAAGATGTTTCCAGAAGAAATATTTTGCGCGGACAGTGCGATTGAAAAAGCTGCGGTACAGACGGTTGCGGATAGAATTTTTTTAAGCATGGATTACTCCTTGTTAGAACTGGCCTATTATGAGGGAATTTTGGTGCATAATCAATAAGGTAGTAAAAAATGTAAAAGTGTTGTACTAAATCTTGCAACAAAAAAGGCTGATTCCAGAGTTTTCCGAAAATCAGCCTTTTTTGTTGCGTTTGGGGCAGTTTACCCCCGAAATTTATTTTCCTGAGATTTTGATTTCAGTCAAATCCTTTATGTTGAGCAAGACCGGCTTTCCGTTGTTGCCAGTGACAAGCACTCCTTTTGAAGTGATTGTGATTGGTGTTGCGGCTTTTACTGCGACAGGCGATTTAAGCTGAAGCTCTGCCTTCTCGTTGAATCTTCCTACATAGAAGTTTCCTCCGTTGTCGTTTATTACGCAGTAGTAGCTTCCGTCAGCTTCAACGAGAACTGATGTCTCGGAGATTGACTCGTTGCTCTCTTTGATGATTTCCATTTTGTCCTTGTCAATGAGGACGAGCTTTACGGCACCGTTTCCGATGTTCGTTCCGGCAATTGCAACGAAGTTGTCAACATCCTCGTAAACCGTTCTGCTTCTGATTACGGAAACTGGAGAAGCCTTAATCAAAGCACCTGTCTCAGAGTTAACGCGGACGATTTCGCTCATCGCGCCGATTTCATCAATCGTGATAAGACCGTATGCGATTTTGTCCTCGGCTACGGCAGTTTCGTTCTTGATGATTTCCTGCTGGTCTTTTGCGATTTCAGAACGCTCTCCCTGAGCTTCGTTGAGCTTTTTGTCAGCCTGAGCCTGTTTTTCGGCAGCCTTGTCCTGAGCTGCGGCAGTTTTTTCAGCCTGAGCCGCTGTCTTTTCGGCCTGCTTTGCCGCATCTGCTTTTTTCTCCTCGGCTACGGTCTTTTTTTCCTCAGCTACGGTCTTCTTTTCCTCGGCAGTATTTTTTTTCTGCTCGGCATCATTTTTCTTCTGCTCGGCTACAGCCTGCTTCTGCTCTGCCTGAGCCTGCTGCTTTTCAGCCTGAGCCTGCTTCTGGGCGGCGTTGTCCTGGGCTTTTTTGTCGTTAGGATTTTCCTGAGCTGCTTTCAAAGCCTCTTCAGCTGCTTTCTGAGCTGCCTGAGCTGCTTTCTGAGCTTCCTCAGCTGCTTTCTGAGCCGCTTCGGCTGCTTTCTGAGCCGCCTCAGCCGCCTTTATTGCATCCTCAGCTGCTTTCTCGGCTCTTGTTGCCTCGTTCTGAGCGGCTGTAGCCTCTTTGTTCGCTTCGGCTGATTTCTGCTGCTCTCCTTTGAGCTTGACAGATTCTGCTGCTGCCTCTTTCTGTGACTCCTGGGCTTCTACGGAAGCGTAGTCAGACTCTCGCTCCTTAATGTCAACCATGCCCTTGCGCGCGTCAAGGTTTTTGTCATCGTCATCCTGCATCTGCTTGATAACATTCTTGTCGCTGATTACGGAGGTATCAACCGCGCTCAAACCGCCGCGAACATCGTTGAGCGGAATTACGAGCTGTGTTTTTCCAGGCCAGTTCTCGTAGTTGAGGTCAAGTCCCACTTTGTCGGCAGAAATATTGTCCATTACGATTTTTTTGTATTTTCCGCTGAAATAATTGATGTTTCCGCGGTAAACTGCGTTGTAAACCGTGACGAATGTGGCGAGTACATCCGCATCTGACCTGCTGTAGCCGTAGACGGTTGACAGGTATGCTGAGATGATTCTTCTCAAGTTCGTTACATGGTCAACGGTCGCATTACTTCCAATGATGAAAATGTCTGCGTCAAGTTTTCCCTGTTCCTGCGGATCGATTGCGTGAATCGCATAGTAGCGGTTCTGTGTTCCGGCTGTCGTGAAGTTGTCAACATTAGCCGCAATCGATGCTCCGACTCCGGAGCCGATTCCCCGGATTTGCTCTACAGTATTGATTACTGTGTGCGGGCCGGCGTAGTTTTTAAAAACGACGGCATCTGAATTTCCAGCACTTTCAATTTCTGACCTGTTTACTTCAATAGCAAACGAAGAAAGAGCGGCAAAAAGTGCGAATGCCGCACAGAAACTTTTTCTGCTAATCATTTTTTATCCTCCATTAGGAATAATAGATTATATTATAACACAATTCTTATGATAATTCTATTTTTCAATATATTTAATTCTGTCAAAAGTTTCCCTTGCATAATCCCTCGCTGCCTGGTTGTACTGAGGGAAAAAAAGCCGCGCGATTACTCCTTTTCCCTGCCTGATTAATGACGGTCTTCCCATGAACCTGCATATTTCGTATGTTGCGTCGCATATGTTTTTTAGAACTTCGTTGTCACGCGCTACGAACCGCCTTTGCATTATAAACTCGAACGCGGATAGTATTTCTCCGTCAGGGTCAAATTTCTGTTCGCCAGCGTATTTTATTATGAGAGCCAGATAATTTCTGTCCTTTTCGTTTTTCAAAAGTTCTGCGAATATATGCGAAAATTCAGCTGTCCCAGTCTTTGACATTATTCTGATAAGTTTTTCTGTGTATGCGGGGTTTGCCCCGAAAAAACTCGGTTCAATGCCGAACTGGTCTATTGTTGTAAGAGATTGCAAGTACTCGTATGCTTCTGATTTTATGTCTGACAGAATCGCGGACTCTTCTGCTCCTAACGAGCCTTCCTCAAGTTTCTTCTCGATTTCCGTCATGTCGTCCTGCGTCAAAAACTGTAATCCGGCGGCTTTCTCAAAAACCGACCTTGTTCTGACTTTTACGAACGAATCGTTTGTTTTCTTGTACACGGGCTTTGTTTTTGCGTAAAGATTCTGCGTCATTTTGTACGAGTTGATTATCCAGTTCGACATAGAAAAGGTAAGGCTGTTGTCGTCCGTGTAAATCATATAGTTCCATTTTGATTTGTCAAAGATTCCGCACGACCACAAGATTGTTCCGCTTTCGCTGAATTCAACTGCCGTATGTGTGTCCGCGATGAAAAATCCAGCCGTCGTTGCTTTTGTCTGAATCTCATCTGAAAGCGACATCGTTCCGATTGGAATCTGGACGATGGACTCACCGGTTGACGCCTTTACGATGTCAGCTGTGACCTCCGACCCCGACTGGTAGAAGAACGCTATGTTCCCGCTCTTTTCTGAGTAGGCGATTGCAGCTGCTCCCGACGAGAATTTTGATTTTACAACCCAGCTCTGGTCAGCTTCACCCTCTGAAACGGAACATATTCCTATTGCCCCGTTCGTGAGCGATATTATCATTCCTTCCTTGCAGGTTTTCGCGCAGAAAACTTCCCCCGCAAACCTAAGGTCTTCGATGAATTCTCCGAAAGGTGAGAAACGCTTCGCCGTAGTCTTTCCGTTCGCCCCTTCCAGAAGAAACACCACTATGCTTCCGTCGTTCATAAAGCAAAGCGGTATGTTTTTCTGCATGTCAGTTTCGATTGTCCATTTTTCCTTTCCGTTAAGACCGTAGCAGGCAAGCCCTGTCTGCCCTTGTACGATTACGCGCCCGTCTTTTTCCACGACAGGGGCTGACATAATCTGGAACGGACATTCTGCCGACCAAAGCGTAACGCCTGACGGATTCATAAGGTTCAGCGTCGATGAGTTCGTTATGACATAAATAAAATCCCCGAACGCCGTCATAAACGGGGAGGGGGTGCCGCGCACCCGTTTCTGCCACATAACAGTCCCGTCCTGCGTTATGCCGCTTAGCATACGGCCTTCGCTAAGAAGCGCGATTCCGTACGATGTTTCTACAGGCTGTGCGACGGCTCCTCCGCCAAGAGCCGCAGTCCAGCTGGGCTGCTCTTGCGCTAAGTCGATTGTGCGCAGCGGTGTTTGTGAATAAGAAAACTGGCAGAATAATGCGCCGATAACGAGTAATTTCTTCCTTATATTCATGTTCAGCTATCAAAATAGTCAAAAAACGCAAGACTTTCAATGTGCGATGTCTGCGGATAGAAATCAAGTAGATAAAGTTTTTCGAGCGAGTAACCTGATTTTACCAGAAAAGCCGCGTCGCGCGCGTGCGTGCTTGGGTTGCATGAAACGCTTCGTATCTGCCCTGTCTTGTTTTTGCAAAGCCAGTCGCGCACTCCTTTTTCCATTCCGCTTCTTGGCGGGTCAATGACTACCGCGTCAAATCCGCCGTTGTCGCAAAGAATCTTCGGGGCGTTGTCGGAAACCCATTTTTCTCCGCTCTGACCGTAGCTTTCGTGCTTTTTTCCGAGCAGGTTTTTTTCTGCGAAAACAATCGCGTCCCTGTTATGCTCCACGAGCGTGGTCTTCTCGAAAATATCGGACAAAAAGACGGAGAATGTCCCGCAGCCAGCGTACATATCCAGGACATTTTTTCCGCCTGTGTTGAGCATTATTTTACCGATTGATTTTTCAAGCACCTCAAGGTTCGACTGGAAGAATCCGCGCGTATCGAAATCAATTCTTTTTCCGAGAAGCTCGACTGAGCATAAGTTTTTTTCGTCCTGAACGCTTCCCTTGAAGTAAGTGTTCTTTTTTACTTTCAGCCTTGATTTTTTCTTGCTTTCCCCGATGATTTTTTCCTGAGCCTGGGACTTGTCTTTTTCATCGGCGATTATTACATGGTTCTCCCCCAGAACGCGCCTGTCGCCGAAAATATGCGTTCTTCCTGCCGGGCGTTCGTTCCATGGAGTTTTCGCAAGGTACGAGTTTATTTCTTCTGTGGCGACGGGGCAGAAGTCGATGCGAACGACTGAGCCGGAGCCTTTTTCGTTGAAGCCGCCGTCCGTAAGCTGGATTCTTGAGCGGTAGCCTTTCTCTGCGCCTGAAACTACCTCAATCTCCGGAACTTTCAGCCCCTCCCGCACAAAAGAATCCCTCAGAATTCCCTTCCTAAGCTCAATCTGGTAGTCGAAATCAATGTGCTGCATATTGCACCCGCCGCATTTTCCGTAGAGCGGGCAGAATGGCTTTGCCCTATGCGCGGACGGCTCGATTATTTCTCTTATCTCGGCAAGGTCATAGTCGCGGAAAGATTTAGTTATATCTACCGAAACTTTTTCCCCTGGAATCGCATAAGGAACGAAAACATTCTTTCCTTGGATTTTTGTCATGCAGTCCCCGCCTGCGACCATTTTTTCTATAGTAACAATATGTGACATACCAGCTCAGCCCAAATCTTCCGTATAGAAACTGCATCCGCGCTTTCCAAGCTCCTTTGTCTTGTAAAGCGCTTTGTCGGCCCGCTTGTACAGCTCCTCGTCGTAGCCTGTAGGTGAGAAAGCTCCGCCAACACTTATTGAAACAGTCTTTATGCCGTCTTTCATATTTGCAAGCTGCTCGTTTACAGATTCGATTTTCCTGATTATCGTTTCGTTCGACGAGATTTTGTAGTTAGGCAGAATTGCCGCAAATTCATCTCCGCCAATGCGGGCAATATAGTCGTCTTTCCTGAAAGTGTTCTGCAGTATGCGTGCAAGCTCTTTAAGCGCAGTGTCACCGCCTGCGTGTCCGTATGTGTCGTTTATGTGCTTGAAATTATCTATATCGATAAGAAGAAGCGCGATTGGTTTCTGCTGCTCTGCAGAATTCAGGCACAAATTGTCGAACGCGCGCCTGTTCAGAATCCCTGTCAGACTGTCGTATTCTGCCTTGAGTATAAGCTTTTTCTCGTTCTTTGCCTTTACTTCGTAAATCTCGTTGTAAGTCTTAGCAAGATATTTGAATTCCGTTGAGCCGATTACATTCAGTTTTTCGTCTTTCTTTATCGAATTCAGGAAGTTTTTGAGCGGGTGAAGGACAAAATATGCCATCGCAAAGAAAATGAATGCCGTTATGACGAGCAGTACGAAAAAGAGAAAACGCAGCCTTTGCAGATACTCTCCCAAATCCGTTGAGTTTATCTGGAGGTTTCTCTGGATTTCTTCCTCAATGCTTGTTACTGTCAGGTTGCAGTTTTCGTTTACGCGTGTCTTGTAAAGAAGGTATCCTTCTCCGAAAAGCATCTCAAGAGCCGCATTTTCCAGTTCTTTTTTTGAAAGTTTTCTGTCGCTTTCTTTGAGAGGAAAATCCTTTATTTCGTCAGGAATATCGCTGATTGAGTCTTTCTTGGCCTCGTAGCCGAGCTTTATCGCATAAGTTTCTATATTGATAAGACTTTCTGACTGTTCGATTGCGATTTGAAGCCGCTGGTACGCAAGGTCCTGCTCAGAACATGCGTTCTGCAGCTCTGTGAAAGCAAGGACCCTTCTTTTCGTCACATTCTTTTCTTTCAAATATTCATAAGCATACTCAGGGGCACCGTTCAGAACGAAAAGCCTTGCCTGCTCTGTAAGGAAGTTAGCTGAGTCTTTTATGATTTTTGAGCTTTGCTCGCAGATTATGAATTTGCCAATCGCATCCTCTACGGCATTGAATCTTTTCATAACGCCGTTTGATATAAATAGTACGAAAAAAAACACGATTGCTGTTATTACTATGAAAAATGTCGTGAGAAGGTTTATGTTGATACCGGTGATTTTATCGTCTTCTATGATATGTTGCCTGATTTCGGTAGTTTCTTCTGGCATATTTCGATTCCCCATAATTAGATGTGTTCGTAAACTTAAAGAGTTTCCGAACAGGTCTATTTTCTTATTCATTTGATTATCGGAAAACGAATGTTAATATTAGAGGAAATATCGAAAAAGAATGAAAACGGTAGTTGGGGTTTGACAAATCACATTGATGCGAAGCCGAAGACATCGCATCAATGGTGGTTGCCGCTTCGTTTCAGCCCGGTATCGTACGCAACAAACTATTTGCTTTCAGGCAAAACGACTGTGCAATCAATGCTGGCTGTTGAGTTTCAGGATTTTTTCGTAAAGCTCCGGGTAGTCCTTGGAAGACTCAGAAATCATTTTCCTGCACGCCTCCTGCCACGGTGATATGTCGTCAACGGTTGTTATCTTTACGCCCTCAGCCGTAAGCTGCGCTTTAATTTTCTCCTCTGACTCAGCGGCGATTTTCCTGCAGTAGTCCGATGCATATTTTCCTGCTGCCGTCAGGATTCGCTGCTGCTTTTCGGTGAGCGAGTCCCATGTTTTTGAGCTTATGACGACCTGAACCGTGCCGAGCATATGACCGTCAAGGATTATGTACGGCGCGGCTTTATGGAAGTTATCCGCAAGGTAGTTTGACAGCGGCTGCTCCGCCACATCGATTTTTCCTGTCTGCAAGGAAACAAATATATTGGTAAAAGGAATCTCAACAGGTTCTGCGCCCAGTGACTTTGCCAAATCGGTCAGGACTTGTCCGGACACTCTTGTTTTCTTTCCTTTCATGTCGGCTATGCCGCTGATTTCCTCCGTGCTGAAAAAATGTCTGAATCCTTCCTCGCCGTAGAAAAGCCCGCGCATACCAAGCTTCAGCTCGTAAGGCTCGTTGATGATTTCCTTGGCTATATCCGATGATGCGAATTGCCAGAAATGCTCTGCGTTTGAGAAAGTGAACGGAATCGAAAGGAGCTTTGATTTTTTTCCGCCGTATTTTGCGAGACTTGCGGAAATTCGTGCCAGATGAATCGTCGGGGTTTCAGACTGGAGTATTTTCATAACCTGAGCTTCATCGCCAAGAATGCCAGAACATTTTAAGTCTATCAGGATTTTTCCGTCCGAAAGCTCCTCGACTTTCTGCTTGAACGCCAGATCCATTTTTCCGCATATTGAATCCTCATGGTTTACTTCCGCCATGAAAAGCTTTAGCGGACTTTCTTTCGCTTTGACAGGAGTTTCCTTTCTGCATGATGCAAAAAGGACGAAAGGTACTGTTGCCAAAATTAATGCTGATTTTTTTATCATGGTTTATAACCTCAAAACTTTTTGTAATGCTCTGATTTTATCATACTTTTTTTTAATTGCAAGATTTAATTTGAATTGTGGACAAAATTGAAATATTTCTATATAATATCAAATTACTTTATATTGGGGTTTTATCATGGAAAATACAGAGATTTTTGATAAACTAAAAGAGCTTCAGGATGTTCTCGCAGAGAAATATGTTCTCGAAGAAAAAATCGAAGAGTCTCCGAGACAGCTGGATTCTCAGGAAGAGCTGCTTTCTCGTCTGAGAAAAGAATATATCGAGAAGAATTCCGTTTATGAAGAAATAAAAAAGTCAATCGTACACCTTAAGGAAGAGCTTAACGCTGCTGTAACATCGAGGGAAACTGGCGAGCGCAACATGGATGAGATTTCTACGCACCGCGAGTACGAGGCTTTGGACAAGCAGATTACCGAGGCTAAGGAAAAAGAGGCGAATGTCCGTGCTGAGCTTCTGAAAGAGGAAAAAAGGCGTGAGGATTTGTACGAGAGCCTTAAAATTGATGAGGAAACAATCGCTTCTCTTGATTCTGAGCTTAAGTCAAAGAGGGATGCTCTTGAGGGGCAGGTTGCCGAATACAAGAGCCAGCTTGACGAACTCAAAGAGAAAGAGGAATCAATTGTGCCTGACCTTAATAAGGAAGACCCTGAAATTGTCTATAAATTCCAGAGGATCATAAAGCGCAATAGCGAGGGTATCGTTGCCGTTGAGCGTGGCGTTTGTATGGGCTGCCACATGATTCTTCCGGCTCAGTTCGCTAATGAGGTTCGTGACGGTGAGAAAGTTCTGTTCTGCCCGTATTGCAGCCGCATTCTCTTCTATCAGGAGTCTGAGGACGGGGATGAGGACAGGTATATTCCTAGTGATGATACCGGAAGCCTTGTTGACGATGACGACGAGCTTATGGAGGACGAGGATATGCTTGAGGAGGATGAAGAGACTTCTGAGGAATCTCCGTTCGGTGACGAGAGCGACAAGTCGTTCGTGAATGGGCTTGACGATTAGTTTTTGAGAGGACAAGAATCTTTTTTTCGGTTCTTGTTCTTTTTTTGTTTTGTTTATTTTCAGAAAAAATATGTAATCGTGCTGGCAGGAAATAATGAAATTTCCTGTCGGTGAGGAAAGTCCGAGCTTCACTGGACAAAAAGCCGGGTAATAACCGGGCAGAATTTTATTCTGACAGAAAGTGCCACAGAGAATATACCGCCTGCTTTTCGGCAGGTAAGGGTGAAAAGGCAGTGTAAGAGACTACCGCGGAAATGGTAACATTTCTGGCAAGGCAAACCTCTTTTGAAGCAAAGTCAAGCAGCGGTGGTTGCAGTCCAGGCGTAGGCACCGCGGGTAGACTGCTATAGCCGGATGGTAACATTCGGCATGGATAGATGATTACTTAATACAGAACTCGGCTTATTATTTTTTCTGTTTTTTTTGTTTGCTTTATGGGAAAATTTGTTTTTTACAGACAGAAAAGTGTAATAAAAAGGATAGTCGTTGTTTTTTCTGCTGTCCTTGTCATTTCGCTTTGTTTTTATTTTGTCCGTTTTATTGTTGATTCAAAATTTTACGGCAAGGCAAACTCTTTTTCTCTTAATTCAAGCTGGAAAAATTATGACTATAAGCGCGTATACGATTTAAGTTCAGAGGTTTTGTATAAAAAGAAATTTGATTATTTCGCACTGACGCTTCACGGTTTCTCTGCGTTTTATCTTGCGCTGGCAGAAACCGACCTGATGCTGGCACAAGATTATCTTGACGAGGCCGTTTTCAATATCAGGATTGCGCTCATATACGCTAAGAAAAAAAACATTCCGCAGCTGGAATATATGCTGGGAAAAATCTATTTTTACAGGAATCTATATACTTCTTCATATTATTACGCCGATTTGGCAGTATATTATCTTTTGAAATCGATTGAGGACGGATATAAATCTGATGATGTTCCTGAATTTCTGGGGCTTATGTACGCGGATTTAGGGATGCATCACGAAAGCATATCTTATTTTACGGAAGCGTTGATATTGCGCGAGTCCGACACCCTTTTGCTTTCAATCGCCGAGCAGTACAGGAAGGTAAATCAGAATCAGGCGGCAGAACAGTATCTTCACAGAATCTCCCAGAATTGCAAGGACGAGCAGATTGAAATAAAAAATCATCTTTTGCTAGGCGAAATTTATATTGAGCAGGAAAAATATGATAAAGCTGAGGAAGAATTCAATTTTTTGATTGGAAAAGAGGTTCATCTTGCTGACGCACACTATAATCTGGGTATAATATATGAAAAGCAGGGTGATTTGGTTAAGGCTCGCTCGGAGTGGAGGGCCGCATTGAAAAATCAGAGCAACCATCCTGGTGCTTTGAAAAAAATAGCCGAATACAAATAGTAAGGGGATAAATTATGGGATTGTTCGACCGTTTTTCCACAGATGTGGGAATTGATCTTGGAACTTGCAATACGTTGATTTACGTCCGTGGCGAAGGTATCGTAATCAACGAACCTTCTGTCGTCGCAAAAGAAAGGGGGACGAACAGGGTTGTCGCGGTCGGGGCTGAGGCTAAACGAATGCTTTTCAGGACTCCTGGAAACATTACAGCAATCAGGCCTTTGAGGGACGGCGTAATTGCTGACCTTGAAAGCACCGAGAAGATGATAAAATATTTCATATCAAAAGTCGTGAAAAAGAACCAGTTTTTCAAATCGACTAGAATGAAGATAGGAATTCCATCGTGCATCACTCAGGTTGAGCGAAGGGCTTGTATCGAGGCTGCGCTCAAAGCTGGCGCAAAGGAAGTTGATGTTATAGAAGAGTCCCTTGCAGCCGCAATCGGGGCGGACATCAGGATTGACGAGCCTGCTGGTCACATGATTTGTGACATCGGCGGCGGTACTACAGAAGTAAGCGTAATTTCTCTTGGCGGCATGGTCGTAACAAGCTCTATCCGCGTCGGCGGCGACAAATTCGATGAGGCTATCGTTAACCATGTTCTTGACAAGTTCGGTCTTAGGATTGGACTTTCTACTGCAGAACGCCTTAAGATTGAGATTGGAAATGTCGGGCAGGACGAGGACAAAGATGTCGAGAAAAAGATGGAGGTCAGGGGAACTGACAAAATTACCGGACTTCCGCAGCGAAAAGAGATTGGAAGTGATGAAATCAGAAAGGCTCTTGAAGTTCCTGTAAACCAGGTCGTTGAGGAAATCAAGAAAGTGTTCCATGAGACGCCGCCGGAGCTTGCCGCCGATATCGTTGAGCGCGGAATTGTAATGGCAGGAGGCGGAAGCCTTCTCAAAGGTCTTTCAAAGCTCATTTCAAAAGAAACAGGCGTTCATACCTTCGTCGTTGATAATCCGCTTGAAAGCGTCGCGCTCGGTGCGGGAAAATCATTCGAGCTTTTCAGGAACATTTCTTCGGAGCGTGAAATATTCAATAACCTGAACAGTTAGGGCCAGATGAAAAGTTCTAAATATTCCGTGAAATCATTTTTTTCGGAAATGGTTTTTGTTGTCTTTCTCATTCTTTCGTCTGTAATGCTGGCGTTCAGTTCTGGTGGTTTTATCCTGAACTTCAAGCAGATTGGGTTTTCCTTGCTTTCTTCTGCGCAGCGCGGAATAAACGCCGTGGCTACAACCGTAGTTGATACGGTGAACGCCGTTAACGAGCTGTCAAAGTTGCGCGAGGAGAATGCTGCTCTTGTCGAGAAACTCAAGAACTACGAATATATGCAGCGAACGAATGTCGAAATTAGGAAAGAGAACGAGCGGTTACTTGAGCAGCTTGATTTTTCAAGGGCTGTTCCGCAGAAAAACTTTGCCGCAAGGATTATAGGGCGTGACCCTGACGGTCTTTATTCGGCTCTTACGATTGACAAGGGAAGCATTAAGGGCATAAAGAAGAATATGCCTGTAATCGCAATCCAGAACGGGCAGGTGGGAATCGTCGGAAAAGTTGTTACCGTAGGTCTTTTGACCAGCCTTGTTATGCCGGTGTATGATGTGAAGTGCTCTTTGTCAGTGCGTATTCAGGACACCCGCGACATAGGCATTGTGTCAGGAGCTGGAAACAGCGACACGAGCCTTCTTCTCCGGTACATAAAGAAAAGGTCCAAGGAGAATGTCAAGGTGGGCGGAGTTATCGTAACATCGGGCGAAAGCAAAAATTATCCCCGTGATATTCCCGTCGGAACGATTATTGAGGCAAGGGCATTCGACTATGATTCTTCTCTGGAGATTGATGTTACTCCGGTCATAGATTTCTCAAGGCTTGAGACTGTCCTTGTCCTTGATTTGTCCGAGTTTAATCCTTCTTTTGCAGGAAGCCAGGAAAATTAATATGTTTCGTTCAATAATGATTTCTGTACTGATTTTGATTTGTTTCGCTCTTTTCGAGACATCAATCTTGTCGAATTTATTGTTTCTTCCGGTGACTCCAGATTTTCTGCTTATTTGCGTCTTGTATTTCTCCGCGTGCAACGGAAAAATTACTGGGGTGCTTACGGGCTTTTCGTCGGGGCTTGTTCTTGATTTTCTTACAGCCTCACCGTTCGGCTTCCACTGCCTTTTGCGGACTATAATCGGCTATCTTGCCGGAATGTTCAACAGGTCAATAAACCTTTCTGGTGTTTTCGTTCCTGTTGTGTTTGCTCTTGTTGCTACGGTAGCGAAAAAACTTCTGATTATTCTGATTTCTGTGACTTTCTCTTCGGTAAGTCCTGGAGTCCCGATGTTCTCAATGGAATTCCTTTTCGAGCTTATCGCGAACGGAATCTTCACCCCGATTGTATTCAAGTTTCTTGACATTTTCGGCGAGAAAATCATACTTGAGAGAACGACAGTTTCTTGACAAAGGCAAAAAATGAATGTGCGCTCATCATCAATCGATAAAAACTTAAAAGTCCTTATTCTCCTTCTTATAATTTTCTTGGTGTTTTTATTATACGCTGCCTTTCTTTTTCGCCTTCAGATTGTGTTTGGCGAAAAATACAGGAAAGAGGCTGATGCTGTGAAAAGCCAGACTCAGACTATTCCGGCTCCCCGTGGCGAAATTTTTGACAGGACGGCATCGCTTCCTATGGTCATTAATGCGGACTCTTTTGCTGTTGATTTGACTCCCAGCGAAATTCCGACCGACTACTACGATACCGTAACGGCGCGCCTTGCTTCTATTTTGGAAATTACGAAAAAAGAGCTTGATTCAAGGATGCCAACCGGAGAGAACAAGAAAAAAGAAAAAATAATTCTGAAAAGCTGGACGAAGCCAGTCGAAATAAAAGTGAATGTTCCGTTTGAAAAAATATCTACAATAGCGGAGAATATAACTGACCTTCCTGGTGTCTCATGGCGTTCAAAGCCAATAAGGAACTATGTCGTCACGGGTTCTATTTCTCATGTCATAGGTTATGTCGGAAACATAACGACGGATGAGTACAATGTTTTGTACAATGAGGGCTACAAGCTCAATGACATAATCGGGAAGATGGGTATTGAAAGACAGTACGATAGCCTTCTGAAAGGGCAGAAAGGAATGATAAGCCGCACGGTTGACGCAAGGGGAAAAGTCATTTCCGACAAGCCGATTGTAACGGACCCAAAAATGGGAAAAAACCTTGTTCTTACGATTGACTCAAGGATTCAGGAGCTCGCCGAGAAAGCTCTTGGAAAGCGTGTCGGAGCGGCTGTGGTTTTAAGCCCGTCAAACGGCGAAGTTCTTGCTATGGTATCATATCCGTACTATGACCAGAATATTTTCAACAGCGACTATGCTTCCAGGGAGTACGCCAAGCTCATCAACGATGAGCTAAAACCTATGTTGAACCGGGTTGTGAACGGAACTTATCCGCCGGCCTCAACTTTCAAGACGATTATGACAACGGCCCTTCTTTCGGAGAAGGCAATTTCTCCTTACGAGAAAATAGACTGTACAGGAAAGTTCAATTACGGAAACAGGGATTTCAGATGCCACCAGCGTTGGGGGCATGGCTACCTTGATTTGAAAAACGCGCTTGCCCAGTCATGCGATGTTTATTACTATGTTACGGGCGTTGAAAAGCTGGGTGCGGACAAGATTGCGTCATATGCCACTGAGTTCGGGTTCGGCCAGAGCTTTGAGATTGACCTTCCGTCACAGGCCAGCGGTCTTGTTCCGACTCCGCAGTGGAAGGACAAGCGTTACCATGAGCCGTGGCTTGGCGGTGACACCGTAAATATGTCAATCGGGCAGGGCTACTGGACTGTTACGCCAATGCACATCGCAAACATGATTGCGATGGTTGCAAACGCCGGGGTCATTTACAAGCCGCACTTACTAAAAGAAATCAGAGACTCATCAACAGGCGAGGTAATCGAAAAAATTGAGCGCGAGGTTCTGCGCTCTTCAAGCATTGACAACTCAGTTTGGCGCGAAGTTCAGAATGATTTGCGCTACATGATTACGAACGGAACCGCCACATATCCTATGGAGAACAAAGTGGTCAAGATGGCAGGAAAAACAGGAACTGCCGAAGTGAACAATTTGAAAAAAGAGCAGCCGTGGCACTCGTGGATGGTTGCATACGGCCCGTTCGATGCGCCAGTTGAGAACCAGATTGTTGTGTGCGTTCTTGTTGAGGCAATAAACGAATGGGAATGGTGGGCTCCTTATGCCACGAATATCATTTTTCAGGGTGTTTTTGCCAACCAGACATACGAGGAGGCAGTCAATTCGCTTCCTAATGTGCGCGCGCATTTGCGTGAGATAGAAAACAAGAATTATAAAGGTCGTCAGGAATAAGAGCATGAGCAAAATCCTAAAGTCATTCGATATATTTATTTTCCTTGCGGTGTGTGTACTTATTGCGTTTAGCGTCACATTCATCTATTCGTCGGACATAAACTCTGACGGAATTCTTGTATCAAGAAAATACATAAAGCAGATTGTGTTCGCCGTAGTGGGAATCGTTGTTATGATTGCCGTCGCGCTGTACGATTACCGTCAGGTTCATCGCTACTCGCCGTATTTGTTCGCGTTCCTTGTGGTCATCCTTATCATCACAAAATTCCTGGGGCTTAACATAAACAACGCCAACAGCTGGCTTGCGATCGGACCTAGACACAGCCCGATTTTTACGATTCAGCCGTCTGAGTTTTGCAAAATCTTGTATATCTTTTTTCTTGCGTGGTATTTTGACCGCTCTCAGAACAAAAATCCGCTTGAGCGATTTTTTGTTTCGCTTGCCATAATGATGATTCCGCTCGGCCTTATCCTTGTTCAGCCAGATTTGGGAACGGCCAGCGTCTATATTCCAATCATGCTCGTAATGGCGTTCATGGCTGATATTCCTCTCAAATACCTTGTTCCGTTCATCTGCTTCGGATTGCTTACAGTCGTGTTCATGGTGCTTCCTGTCTGGGAAGTCGTCATAGTTAAGAAATCTATACCGATGATTCATATCCTTACTAATTTCAGGATGCGCCTTATCGTCATACTTGCTTCAGGAGCTATTCTTGTCATAGGTATTTTCGGAACGATTTACTTTGAGGAATCGAAGGTATTTTATTGGATTGCCATTGTGTTCGGCGTAATCGGGGCTGCTCTTATCTGCTCGTATCTAGGTCAGTTCGTATTGAAAGAATACCAGATAAGCCGTCTTATCATTTTCCTTGACCCTTATGTTGACCCGCAGAAGCGTGGCTACAATGTCATCCAGTCAAAGTTGGCCATAGGAAGCGGAATGTTGATGGGAAAAGGCTTCCTCCAGGGGTCTATGAGTCACCTTCAGTTCCTTCCTGAGCGAAGCACGGACTTTATTTTCAGCATCTATTCTGAGGAAATGGGTTTCATCGGCTGTATGGGAATTTTTATCTGCTATTTGGTAATCCTTGTGAGAAATCTCTTTGTAATCCGCGGAACGCAGAATTATTTCGGAATGTTAATTGCATCAGGCATACTTGGAATGTTGTTCTTTCATTTTGTCGTAAATGTGGGGATGGTCATGGGTGTTATGCCGATTACCGGAATTCCGCTTATTTTCATGTCATACGGCGGCTCGTCGCTTTGGACGGGAATGATTGCGATGGGGCTTTTGATGAGCATAAACTACAGAAAGCTTGATTTTATGAGGTAAATTTTGAATCTTATAAATCCTTTGGAACTGTTCGGCTCGGAGCTTTGCTCTGTACAGAACCCAGCCGCTTTCATAGGCGGCGAGATTGGTCAGATTGTAAAGCCTCATTCTGATAGCGACGGTCTTTTCAATTTTGCCATTGCTTTTCCTGATGTCTATTCAATCGGAATGTCAAATCAGGCTATAAAAATCATTTACAACGGCTTGAACAAAATCGCTTCAGTGCGCTGCGAGCGTGTTTTTGCCGTGGAGGATGATTTTGACTCGCTTCTGAAAAAGCACAATGTTCCGCTGTACACTCTTGAAACCGGAATGCCACTGAATGAGCTTGATATGATTGGCTTTTCAATCGGGTATGAGCTTGGCGTAACAGGTGCACTGTCAATTCTTGAGTCGGGTCGTGTTCCGATTCTGAAAAAAGACCGCACGGAAAAAGACCCTATCGTTATTTCAGGCGGCGTCGGAGCTACGAATCCGGCCCCGTTCTCAGATTTCTTTGACGCGACTTTCATAGGCGAGGCTGAGGGCGGAATGTTTGAGCTTATAGAAAAAATTTCCCTTATGAAAAAGTCCGGCGCGTCAAGAAAAGAAATCCTTTCTGAACTTGCAAGAAATCCTCATGTCTGGACTGAGGAAATGTCAGTTGAAACTTGCGGGCATGATGTTGCAATTCGCGCTGTGTACGAAAACTTTGGCAGGGAAAAATCCGTGGAGTCATTTTTTCCGCTTCCGAACATAAAGACAGTCCAAAATCACGGCGTGGTGGAGATAATGCGCGGATGCCCGAACGGATGCCGCTTCTGTCACGCAGGCATTTACTACCGCCCGCAAAGGGTAAAAGAAAAAAAACTGATTTTTGAGGAAGTTGACAAGCTCGTGAATGTAGCGGGCTTTCAGGAGATTTCTCTTACATCTCTTTCCTCCGCCGATTATCCGAAAATCGGTGAGCTTCTTTCTGAGCTGAACGAAAAATACAGCGGGCAGAATGTGAGTTTTCAGCTTCCGTCCCTGAAAGTGAACAGCTTTACTTTCCCGATTCTTGAACAGCTTTCCGAGGTCAGAAAAAGCGGGCTTACTTTTGCCGTTGAAACTCCAGAGGAGGCGTGGCAGCTCAGACTTAACAAGGAAGTGTACGCCCAGCATCTTGTCGATTTGATTTTTGAGGCGAAAAAGCGCGGCTGGAACAAGGCTAAATTCTATTTTATGGTGGGCCTTCCGTTTCCTGAAACTGATGGAAAAACCGAAGAGAAGGTAATTGTTGATTTTCTTATTGATTTGCAGGAAAAAACCCATATTCAGTGCAATGTAAATGTGGGAACTTTTATCCCTAAGCCGCACACTCCGTATCAGTGGGTCAGACAAATTTCCCCGGAGGAGGCGGAGAAAAAACTTCGCTATATAAGGGAGAATCTTCCGAAACGAGGATTTAAAGTCAGTACGCATGAAACTGCCGTGGGCTATCTTGAGGGGCTTTTTTCCCGTGGCGACAAAAGGGCGGGCGGCGTAATTTACGATGCGTTCAAAAATGGCTGCAGGCTTGACGCGTGGGAAAATCATCTTCGTGAGGATATTCCGGTATGGGAAAAAGTCTTTTCTGAGGCCTTGTGGGATGTAAAAAAAGAAATCCTCAGGGAAAAGTCAAAAGATGAGAGCCTTCCGTGGGATTCTGTTTCGCTTGGCCCGTCGAAGAATTTTTTCAAAAAGGAATGGGAAAAAAATCTATCCGAAACTCTTACGCCCGTTTGCTCCGAGAACTGTGACCATCGCTGCGGCGTATGCAATAAGACTACAAAAGTCAGGCTGAGCGCGGGCGAAAATCCCGTGCCAGAAGAATGTACAAAAACTTCTCCGATGTCTTTTGCAGAAAAAAGCCGCGAGCAGAATATTCCTGTTTTGTACCGTGTGATTTTTTCTTTCAGTAAAAGCTGCGGAGGAGAGTTTTTCTCGCATCTTGGGCAGATTGAAATATTCAACCGAGCCATAATGCAGTCAAGGCTTCCGGTTTTGTATACTTCAGGCTTCAATCCTCTTCCGCGCCTTGAATTCGGCTCAACTTTGTCTCTTGGAATAAAATCTGAGGATGAAATTGCTTCAATGATTCTTTTTGAGCCGATTTCAGAAAATGTTTTTGCCGAAAAAATGAACAGTCTTTTGCCAAAATCGCTTCATATCAAAAAAGCGTTCATTTTCCCTGTTACGAACGCAAAAAAACGGGAGTCTCTGAGCAGCCTTTTGTGGGGTAATCAGTATATCTACGAGTTCAAAAGCGGCATGAATCCTGACGATTTTTTTTCGTCAGAATTGGCTGATGATTTTAAGAATCCTGATAGCTTATGCGATTTTACGATTGACCCAAAGACGAACACTGTCCGCGCGAAACTTATCTTTCAGAAAGACAGACCTTTCAGAAACGCACTTGAATCATTTTTCTCAAAAAAAATCTGGGATATTGCGGATATAACGAAAACAAAAACGCTCGCAAAATCTGATGGCGGATGCTCGGATTATTTTGCGCTTTACAAAGAAATCGCAAGACAGAACGAAATTCTGATTGAAAAACTGAATCTGAACAAGGGGCATTGCGAATGATAAGGAAATCGATTTGCAAGGCGGCTCTTTTTTATTACATGATTCATCCGCTTTTCTATTTTTCTGCGATTCTAACGGTCATTTTTGTTTCGTTCAGATTTTTTCTTGCCTCAAAATTTTTTGTCATCGGGGCAGGTACTTCGGATTTGCGCTATTTTTTCAGTGCGATTCCATATATTTCGATTTTTACGATTCCGCTTCTTGTTTTCAGGCTCAAGAATTTTATAAAAGATGATTCCTTGCCTGTGTCCGCGGCCTCAAAATTCCTTTCCGTTTCTTTGGCGGCGTTTTGTGCGTTTATCATTCCTGTTATCTTGCTTTTTTCTGTTCCTGTTTTTGTCAGTTTTTTTGGAATTGTGGACGAAGGTCAGGTTCTCTCGGGCTTTTTAGGAATATTTCTTTTTTCGTTCTCCGCAATTTCTCTCATAGTTCTACTGTTCACTTTTTTTAGCTCCCAGAGTTTTTCTCTGATAGTGTCGTTCGCGCTTCTTCTGGTGACTAATTTTATTGATTTAATCCCCATGTACCTTGACTTGGGGAATGTTACGGCGTTTTTGTGCAGAAAACTGAGCTTTTCTTTTGCATTTGATTCTTTCGGCAAGGGAATAATCGATTCCCGCTCCGTTTTCTTCTATATAATTGCTTCTTTTTTCTTTCTGATTCTTGCATCAATTTCCGAGAACAGACGACTTGGAAAAAAAACGCCGGCTCTTACGAAAATTCTTCTTGTTTTGATTTTGATTTTTTCATCTTTCGCAAACGAGCGTCTTTATTTCAGGTGGGATTTAACTAAATCAAAGCTGTATTCTGTTTCTTCCGTTACGAAAAATCTTATTGAAAAGATAGACGAGCCTCTGAGGATAACTTATTTTTCTTCCCGTGAACTTACGGAACTTTATCCGCAGGCTTCCGATGTTATCGAATTCCTGAAAGATTTTTCTCTTTCAGGAAAAAATATTTCTCTCAGCGTAAAGCACATATCATCGCGCGATGACCCGAAAAAACTTCTGGAGCATGGAATCCGCGGGCAGCAGGTCAGAAGCGACAAAGGGACTAAAACTGAATATATCACTGTTTATTCGGCCGTTCTTATTCAGTATCTTGACAGGAATTCCCTTATTCCGTTCGCAGGCTCTATTGAAAATCTTGAGTATGATTTGTGCCAGCGTTTGCGGACGCTCGTTTTCGGAAATGAGCGCAAAGTCTGGCTTGTTCTTGGAAACGGACTTTCGCCTGAAACTCGGTATGATTTCGTTCAGCCGTGGCTTTCGGTGCGTGGTTTTAAAGCAGAGTTTCTTTCTGATATGAATATGGTGCAGACCCTTGACAGCCTCACGGTGCGCGACAATATTGTTGTGCTGGGGTCAAAGTTTCTTTCAAGCGAGCAGTGCGCCGCAATTGAGAGGGCGGTGATGCGCGGCGTTCCGTCGTTCATTGCGACTTCTCCCTACAGCGTGGATATTGAGAACGGCTGGACTGTTTCAAAAAATAGAGGTGACAACCTTATTCCCGCGCTCACATCGTGGGGGTTCGCTTTCGGAAATTCGCTCGTTCAGGATATTTCGTGCTTTCCGCTTGTTCTTGAAAGCGCGGACAATAACGGTGAATACCAGACGGTGAATTACCCGATGTGGGTTTCTGCTTTGCCGCAGGAACGGATGAGCGCAGGAGGAACTTTTTTCTGGCCAAGCCCGCTTATTTTGTACAATGACTCAAAGCCCATCGTAAGTTCATCTTCCTACGCATGGATTCAGGAAGAATCTGATTCAGAAGAAAGGCCTTTCCTTGTTTCGCCTTTTTCTGTGGCAAAATCCGCGAAAGAGGCTGGAAAACAGGGCGGAGCTTTTGTTCTTTCGGCTACTTCCGGCTCTGTGAGCGGCTTTTATCAGAAAGGGGTTTCTGAGGCAAAAGTTACTGTTGTTTCGGGAGAGCTTTTCACGGATTCTGCAATGACTGGCTTTATTTCATCTGAAAGCTCGGGCGATTTCAGAAATTTTGATTTTGTTGTGGCGGAGCTTTTGCGCCTTTCTGGAGACGAAGACATTGCTTTGCTAATGGAAAAAAACGCGCAGTCAAAGCAGCTTTTTAAAATCACTGACGAACAGAAATTCAACCGTACAAGACTTTGCGTCTTTTTTGTTCATTTTCTGATTCTTCCTTCTGTTATGATATTGTTTTTTGTTTTTGTTCAGGTCAAAAGAAAATGAAAGAAAAAAAATTGAATAAAGCCCTTGTTATTGTCTGTATTTTTTCATTTTTATTTTTTGTGTGCTCTTTTTTATTCCGGAAAGATGAAAAAGTTTCTCAAAAATCTTATGAAACGAGCATTCTGAACCCAAAGTACAAGGATTTAGTAAAATCAATTATTTTTTCTTGCGGCGATGATACTTTGCGGCTTCTAAAATATGGGGAGCTTTGGGTGGTAGAGAAGGGCGGTCTTTTTGCTTTGTCGGACGAAAGCGTTGTAATATCGCTGCTTGAAAAGCTCTCAAAGATTCGGAGCGTATATAAAATTTCTGACGGTTCTGAGCGCGCGGAGTCTTATAATTCAGACTTAGTGTCTCCGTTTTTAGTGTCGTTTTTTGACAAAGACGAAAAACTGATTTCTGATGTGAGTTTTTTTTCCGCTGATTCCCTCACTGGGCGTCTTACATTTTCCTCCAGCCAGACAAAAACGCTTTATGAGTCCGAAGATGATTTTTTCCATATGCTTAATCTTGATATGAATTTTTGGGCGGCCGGGAGCATTTTTTACAGGATTTCTGACCCTGTGCAAATATCTTATCGCTTGCCTTCTGTCACAGGAAAACTCACTGAAAGCGACGGGCGTTTCAAAACTGTTTCTCATGAGCTGGAAAGTTTACGGCACGGGCAGGTTTCCAAAAGAAACCTTGCGCCGGCTGAGCCTGAGCTTGAGATAATCGTTCAGGACGGGAACGGCCGGGCTGTGCGCGCGTCTGTTTTTTCCTTTGACGGAGATTTTTTTCTTTCGCGGACCGTTCAGCCTTCCGCCCTTTTCGATTCGCCAGAAAATTCTTTCGGCTTTATGCTTGAGAATGTATCTTATGAAATAAGCGGATGGACTTTCGGAAGAATAAAAGACGCGCTTGGAATTTCCGAAAAAAGTGTTAATTGAAATTTAACACGAAAAACAGTATTCTATTACAATCGTGTTTTCATTGAAATTGGCTTTCAGGAATATTCTTTCTAGAAAAAGCTCTTTTGTAATAATTTTGTTTATTTCTTTCTCAATCGCAATGATGATTCTTGCGAATTCGATTTTTGACGGAACTGCTACAGGCATAAAATCTTCCTTTATATCAAGCTTTACCGGCGATATAGTCATAAGGCCAAAGGTTGATTATCCTCTGAGTCTTTTTGGAGATGAAACACCGGCTACAGGTGATTTTTCTGATATTCCTAATATTCAAAAGTATACGGAAGTAAAAGAATTCATAGAGTCCATGCCAGAGATAAGTTGTACTGCTTCGCAGATTTCGCATCCTGTAGTCCTGAATTTTAACGGCGAGCATACAACCACTATTTTTTTCGGCGTGAACTTTGAGAATTATTTGTCTGTCATGGATGGAATACGGATAATCGACTCTATCCCATATTCAGATGTCAATAAAGAAAACTGCATAATGATGTCCAAGAATTTTATTGATTTTTTGGAAAAAGATGTTTACGCTAAGGTCAAGCTTGGCGACATGATTCAGGTAGTCGTAAAGACTCCGATGTCATACAATATCCGCTCCGCAAAACTGGTTGCGATTTATGAGTACAAGTCGGAGAATTCAGTTCTTGACAAGATTTCCCTTGTCAATTCGGAACTTCTTCTTGATTTGATGGGAAAAGCCGATTCGTCAGCTCCAATCGAGGAAATTGGCAGCGAATACCAGAACCTGCTTGACAGCGATATTGATTTGGACAGCCTTTTCTGTGATTCGGACGGCGTGCCTGAGACTTTTTCAGAGCCAGAAGTTGTTTCTGAGCCAGAGCTGCCTGAGAAAGCCGAGGTTGTCGCCGCATCGGATGATGACGATGACGAGTACTGGCATTACATAATCTGCCGCGTAAAGGACGAAAGCGTAAAACTCACAAAGCTAATTATCCTGCGGCTTAATAAATATTTCTCCGACTCAAACATTCCGCTTGAGGCTGTAAACTGGCGCACGGCTGCCGGGCTTTCTGCCCAGTATTTGTATTGGATAAGGCTCGTGTTCAACATAGGAATCTTTATTATTCTTGTCACGGGGTTCATAGTAGTTAACAGCACGCTCACTATTTCTTCTATAGATAGAATCCGTGAGACTGGCACGATGCGGGCAATCGGAGCCTCAAGGAATTTCATCGGAGGACAGTATCTTTTTGAAACGATGATTCTTACATTTGTTTCAGGAATTTTGGGCTGCATTCTAGGAGCTTTGTTCGTCAAGATTTTGAACATGATTTCGATTACATTCACGAATTCGTATTTAATCTTGCTTTTCGGCGGAACTAAGCTCGTAACTTCAATTTCCTTAAGTAATATAAGGCAATGCTTTATCCTTGTGGTACTCCTCACGCTCTGGGGATGGTACTATCCTGTCAGAATTGCGCTCGGGACGAGCCCTGTCAAAGCAATGCAAGGCGGTTCTTAAAAAATGTTTTTGTTTAAATATGCTCTCAAGTCCATATTCGCAAGAAGAAGGCAGTATAAATCGCTTTTTATAGTTTGTGTCGTTGTCGGCTGCGTGATTTTTTCCGCTGTTTCTGTTTCCTCCGGTATGCTAAAATCCTTGAGCGTAAAAGCAAGACAGTATTATGGCGGTGACCTTCAGTTCCTTGGTCCTAAGCGATTCATGTTCTCACAGGAATATGCGGACAAAATTCAGGAGCAAGTTCCTTCATGGGCTGAGGTTTATTCAAGGATAAACGAAGAGGGCTGGGAGTCGAACTTGTTTTTCAACGGGAATTCATCTTTGCTCAGAATGGTGAAAGGCGTTGATTTTGAGAACGAAACGCATCTTTTTGAAGATTTTACTTTTGTCGAAGGAAATCATCATATGAGAGCCGACGGGTATCACTCTGTTCTGATTTCAAATCCGGTGGCAAAAAAGCTCGGCGTTCATGTCGGCGACATAATAACTTTCTTCGTAAGGACTGACGAGGGCTTCTACAATACGATACAGCTCCATCTGAGCGGAATCTTTCAGGACTCAAGCCTTTTCGGTATGTATACAGTTTACATGGACATTGCCGGTCTTCGGAAGGTGTTCGATTATCCTGATGATTTTATCGAAATGGTTACAATCAATTATTTCGGTCGCATGACTAACAGGGATCTTTTTGATTTGCAGAAGCGGCTCGGAAAAATATTCCGTATGCATGACCTTGTGAGCGACAAGTATGATTTTTACAGCGATGTTGGTTATGCTGGCGAAAAACCTGATGAATTCGCGCTTATTCCGCTTATGTCGAACAGGGAGGAGCTGAAAATGATGACGAACGCACTGAATGCCGTCGTTCTTGTCATAGTCGTAATCCTTACTATAATCGTTGCTGTCGGAATCGGAAGCACATACAGGGTCATAATCATAAAACGGACGGTGGAGACGGGGACTTTGCGCTCAATCGGAATGAAATCTTCCAGTGTAAGAAATCTTTTCCTTGCCGAGATTTTTTTCGTTCTTTTTGGCGGGCTTGTTTTGGGCGGAATGCTCTCTTTAATAGTGACTTTCTTTATTTCGAGCGTTGACTTTACTTTTATCCCTGCTTTTGATATGTTCTTGATGGGCGGGCATATACAACCTGTTCTCAATGCTCCGGTTCTTTTTTGTGTAAACAGCTTAATTATTGTTACTACTTTGCTTTCAATATTGTTTACAATACGACAGCAGATTTCTAAAAGCCCGGTTGAGGCTCTTGCTGCAGTTGTGTAAAATTTCAGGAGCTAAATACTATGAAAAGAATTATAATTGCATCATTGCTTGGTTTACTGTCTTTTTTTGCTTTTTCAGAAGCCGGAAGCGAAGCACTTTTGAAGAAAATCGATGAGAAAACAATGTTCTCAAACACAGATTATTCAGCTAAATACATGATAGTCCAGAGCAAGCCTGGCGAAAGCAAGTCGAACATTGAGGCTGAGATTTACAGAAGGGACGCAAAGTCATGTTTTACTATTCTGATTACAGGACCTGCCAAAGACAAAGGCAAAGGTTATGTTCAATTTGACTCTGACATTTGGTTTTATGATCCGAAAGATGACCAGTTCACCTTTACGGAGGCAAAGAATAAATTTCAGGGAACTAATGCTACCACAGCTGATTTTACGCCCCAGCATTTCGCAAGGGATTACGATGTTGTTTCGACTGACAAAGTTAAGCTTGGTGATCTAAGCTGCATTCTTCTTACATTGAAGGCAAAGTCAAAGAAAACTGAGTATCAGCAGGTAAGGTTGTGGGTGACAGAAAAAGACCTTCTGATTCGCAAGAAAGAGGATTACAGCCTTTCAGGACAGCTTTTGAGGACTATGGCTGTCGTTGGCTATCAGACTGTCGGGGAGAATTCCGTTCCTTCAACTCTTGTTGTTCGTGATAATTTAAAAGGAAAAATGATAAAAGGCAAAATGCAGTATGAGACAACACAGATTACGATTTCTGATGTTTCTTTTGCGAAAGTGAATGACAATGTTTACACAAAGCATTATGTTCAGTTTGCCGCTAAGATGAGATAATGAAAAAGTTACTTTTGATACCGATGTGTCTTCTGGCATTACCTATTTTTGCAGAAGATGGGGAAGACGATTATTTTGAGGACATGGATTCGCTTTTTAACAAAACGGTTGATAAAATCGTTGAGGATTCATCGCTCAATTTGAAAGATAAAACCGACCAGCTTTCCAATATGGTTTCAAAGGCATTTAACATTCCGATTAAGTTTTCCGGAAGCCTTGATGCCCAGCTTGGTTTTGTCTATTGGCCTATAACTAAAGGGAAGTCCGTATATTTTGATTTTGACAATAAATATAATGTCACTGTAATGCCAAAGGATTACCTTAGCATTACGACTGGTCTAAAAGTCGCTTATAACAACGGATTTAAAGCCGAAGTCTATCAGGCCTACTTTGATTACCTCCCGTTCCAGCATCTTTTCATAGACGCTGGAAAACGGGCCAGGTCTTTGACAGTAGCGAAAATTTTTACTGCCAACACGAATTTTCTGATTGACAGTCAGGAATCGATGTCTGGTTCAATAACTTTTTCCATCGGAAGTTTCAGTATGTCGGCAAAAGCGTTGTACCACATCGCATTTATCGACTCAAGTTCCGAGTATGCGGAGAAAACCGTCCAAGATCAGATTACGCAGGCTGAGAATGATGCCAAGCTGATTAATTATGTGTTCAACATGGAGTTCATCATTTTCAGGACAAATGTGAACTTGTTCTTCAGGAAATGGCAGTCTTCATTCAAGAGCGCGACCGGAAACACGGATCTTTCTTTGTTCAATAATTATTTCTATTACGGAGGCTCTTATCCTGAAAGCGGACCTGAGTCGCCTCAGTGGACATGGGGAATCCAGCTCAGAAAAACGATATTCGGGGCTGACTGTTATTTTCAGGGAACTCTGAATTTCAATCCGTTCAGGGAGGACTTTGAGCGCGAGAATTTCCACGGAACGCAGCTCGTTGCAGGGCTTTACAAGTACTGGGATTACGAGAAGATAAAATTCGGATTCAATGTTGAGTACCATTATCTTTTCGATGACAGAGTGGGAATTCCGTCAAAAAGCGAAATAGGTATTACAGGCGGAGTCTCAAAACTTGCCAATGAGCATCTGGCTATTGCCGTTACATGGACGCATGACTATGAAGCTGACGGAGGCTCAATTACTCCTGGACTCGTAATATCGAATGTTTTCAAAGGCTCGAAAATTAACATCGGAGCGAACATAGCTTACAAAGAAGGTCAGGACACGGTTATTTCAGGTGGCCTGAACCTTGGCTTCTCTGTCAGCTACTGATTTAGTATTTTTCCGTCGCTTATTTTTATTACGTGGTCGGACATTGAGACGATTTTTGCATCATGAGTAGAGAATATGAAAGTTGTCTCAAGCTCCGAGTTGAGCTTTTTCATAAGCTCAAGAATCTGGTCGCCGTTTTTTGAGTCAAGATTTGCGGTTGGCTCGTCTGCAAGAATTACGGGGGCCTTCGTGACCAAAGCTCTTGCTATTGCGACTCTTTGCCTCTGACCGCCAGAAAGCTCGGATGGCTTGTGTTTTTTCCACTGGGAAAGACCGACGGTGTCAATTAGAAAATCAATCCATTCTTTAATCTCTTTTTGGCTCATCGTGTCATTTGCCTTTGACGGACCTAATTTCAACGGAAGCTCCACATTCTCCTGCACATTAAGGACTGGAATTAGGTTGAATGTCTGGAAAATGAATCCCAGCTTGTTTCGGCGCAGCTTTGTTAGTTTCTTGTCAAGGCTTTTAGTGATTTTTAAGTCAATGCTGAGTTTTGTTCCTTCGTAAATGTCAATGCCGTCAACAAAAACGCGTCCGTTCGTAGGAGTGTCAACAAGCCCGATTATGTTGAGCAGCGTGGATTTTCCGGAGCCGGATGGTCCTGAAATTGCGGCGAATTCGCCTTTCTTGATTGAAAATGAAGCGTTGTCTACGGCCTTTACCTGAATCTGCTCCATTTTGTATATTTTGTCGATGTTTTTTAGTTCAATGATTGCCATTACTCTATTATATCCTTTATAAAACTAATTTCCAACTTACTTTACGAGTTTTCTTAAGCTGAGCATCTTGAGTTTGTGCCAGATTCTTGCGATAAGTCCGCGCTGAGAAATTCTTGCTCGTATGAACAGAATGAGGAGCGTAAGAAAAGCTATTCCCAAGGCGATTTTTGTAATCGTCCTGCCGATTCGCAGCCCCGGCGTTTCATAAGAAAGAAGAATATTGTGCTTTCCTTTTTCGAGCAGAAGTGAGGAAAAATCATCGTTGGCGGCCAGAATTTCTGTTTCTTTTCCGTTATCGAATGCTTTCCAGCCGTTTTCAAACGGAATTGAAAGATACAAAAGTTCCTGCTTGTCCACGGAGATTTCGCCTGAAATGGAGTTTTTCGTGTGTTTAAGGTTCTTAAGGTGATTTTCTTTTAACATCGCGACTTTTTGCGCGAAATCGTCAAAAGAAAATTCGTAAACGGAAAATTCGTCAAAACTGTAGTTTCCGTTCTCAAACACGAACGAAATTACGAAATCGTCTTGTTCGAGGCATGAAAGATTTATTAGAATATCCCCGCCGCTTGTTATTGTATGCGTGCGTTCTGGTGTTTTTACCACGACAGAAAGCGCGCCGCTTCCTGATTTTTGCAAGTTCTTGAAGTAAAGCCATTTTTCTGTTTTTTTCGAGGCGAAGATTTTGAGGTAGAGCTTTGAGTTTTCGCCTGATACGGAAATCTTGTTATTCTCGTAAAAGATTTCGTTATCGCTTGATACTGTGGCAGAAAGTTTTTTCACATTGGAAAAATCAAATTCGTTTTTGAATTCGTAGTTTTCCCCGAAAATTCCGTCATCAAGAACAGCATAATCCAAGATTGCAGCTCGTTGCTGAACAAGGTTCAGCTTTTGGAATATTGATTTTGGAACGACTTTTTTGAATGTGAAGCCGAACGGAATGAAGTAGTCATTCTCAAGAAAATTATAATTAAGGGTTCTGTTTGAAGTTTGTGAAAAACCGAACGGCATCTGGATTTTTTGTTTTCGAGGCTCAAAAAAATATTTTACGCTCAGAAGCGAAAGCTCCGGTGAGGAAACTGACTGATTCTCGTTGCGCGCGTTTTTTGTTCCGAAGAATTTGTATTTTGAAGTCTGCGAAAAATCCTTGTTCTCAAGGTTCGATGTTTCGATTCTGAAAAAATCACTCTCAAGCTCCGAGACAATTTTTTCAGGAAAATCCTCCGAATTCTCGAATGTGAATCTTTTGCTCTGACTAATCGTCATAAAATCATCTTTTCTTGTGAAAAAACGCGAATTTGCATTTGCTACGATTGAAACTAGGAGCAAAAAAGCGAACAGGAATTTTGTGTCTTTTTTGAAAACATAGAAAAATCCGAGTGCCGCGCTGGAAAAAACAAGCATTGAGAACGATGTTGCATAATCTTTTGCGAATGTAGTGTCGAAAAAGGAGTATATAAGAGCGCAAAGCCCCAGTACAATCAGGGCGAGAAGGGGAATGCGGTAGATTTTCTTTTCTGTGGAGTAGAAATTCGGAATGAACCGCGCCGTCAAAATTGCCGCAGTGAATGAGAACGCAAAGCTCCATGTGTTTGATACGGTCTGGAACGCAGAGAAAAAAAGCGCGAAGCACGGAAGGGCAAAGAAAATAGCTCCGATGAGAAGATATAGTTTTATTGGCTTCATAACGATTTCGTTTTTCAATAAGACAAAAATGAGTACAATCAAAAAGACTGGGTTAAATCCTGTCGCGCTCAAAGGCCCGAATTCAGTTATTGATATAAGTGAGAGAAGAAACTTGAAATAATATGATGGTGTGTATAAGAGTGTAACATCTTTTACATTTTGTGTGTCAAAATGTGCAACAGCTGAGAAAAAATTCGGAATAAGGGCGAATGCCGCAAGGGAAACTCCAAGCACGAAGGCGAATGCGAAAACAAGAAAATATCTGTAGAACTGCCATCGGTTTTCTTTTTCGATTACGAAGAAGAATCTTATCAGAAAGTACATGACCGAAAATATTGAAATCGGTATGAAGAAGGTGAAATTTGAGACCGAGCTTAGGAACATGAATATTAGGAATATCAGGGGCCTTTTGCAAGCAAGAATCCGTTCGATTCCGAAGCAAAGAAGCGGCATGTAAATCATTGCGGAGAGGAAGGACTGGTCCTGAACTCCGAAAATCATGGGGATGCCTGAGAATGTGTATGTCAGCGCGCCCAAAATTGAAGCGAACTCATCGAATTTCCTGTACTTGCTGTATATGAGAAAACTGAGGCCGCAAAGAAAAAGCCTGATAACGAACAGAAGGTTGTAAACGAAGAAAGTACTTGATTTTTTGAAAAGAATTCCTATCAAATTGAGCGGGTCACAAAAAGCAAATGACTGGAAAAGGGCTGTGGACGCTCTTCCTATTCCGAGCGAAAAATCGTACTGGGAAAAAGACAATCCTTTGATTTTTGACAGAAAATACGAGAATGCGGAAAGATTCTCGTTGAATCCGTCTGAAACATATACGAAAGTCCGTCCTGACAGCAAAAGCGGAACGAAGCACAAGCATAGTGCGATTGAAAATAAAATTGAATACGAGAAAAAAAGTTTTGACTTTGCGGATGTTTTTAAATTTATCATTATGAGATTATGATTTATTTTTGCTAGATTCGCAATGTGTCGAATTTTGGGGTATAATAGATTTTATGAGTTATGTTTTTATAGGAATCGCATTTTTTCTTCTTATACTCGGTCTTATTGGAGCCGTCCTTCCTGTTCTTCCCGGACCGCCAATTGCATGGGCGGGGCTTTTTGTGGGGCATTTCTCCGCTTTTTCGGCTCTTGGCGTTCCGGCCCTTGTGGTGACAGGAATTGCGGCGGCGGTCGTGACCGTTCTTGATTATGTGTTCCCGTCCGTCCTCACGAAAGCGTCTGGCGGAAGCAGGCTCGGAAGCCTTGGCTGCACTCTCGGGCTTATCGTGGGGCTTTTCCTTACGCCGGTCGGCGTTATCGCAGGACCGTTCGTGGGCGCGTTCATCGGAGAGATGATTAACGACAGCTCCAATACGAAAAAAGCCCTTAAAGCCGCGTTCGGTGCTTTCCTGGGCTTTCTGACTGGAACGGGCCTCAAGCTTATCCTTGCGGGAATATTCATCTGGGTTTACATAGCGTCACTCACGTCTGGCTTCTGAGCGATGTCTCCGCCGGTATTGTTTTCCGGCGCGTCATTTTTCAGTGCCTCTGATTTTTTTACCATGTCCTTGATTTTCTCAGCGTTTTCAGGCTGCTTTATGTGCGATATGTAAAAACGCACTTGTCGCGGGCGTATTCCGAGCGTGACTGCAATCTGTTCGGCGGACGGGGAGGCGGAACTTGTCCTTGTGAGGATTTCGTTGTTTTTCTCCCAGTTTTTTCCGTGCATGTTGAATTTTTCTTCAAGAAGATTTTGTGTCTTTGTTCCTTCCTCTACCCTGGACATTTCAATCTGGTACCGTCTTCGGAAATAAAACGAATTGTCCCGGCGGCGGATAAGAAGCTCACGCCTTTTTCTTTTTTCGTTGTTTTTTTCTTTAAGCTCCTGAACCTTGTCGTAAATGAAATCTTTTTCAAAACCGGTGAACCCCGCGACTTTCTCGATAAGAGAGTCGTTTACATCCTGACAGGCTTTCATCGTAAGGACTAAAGCCGCCATTTCGGCAACATGCTTGTGCTTCCTGGGAGGCGTTTCCTGAAATTTTCTTCTCTCATTTACAGAAGTTTCGCAAGTCTCTTTGATTTCATATTTGTGAATGTCTTCTTCTGATTCATTCTGCGAGAAAGATTCTATGGACTGGTCATTTACTTTTTTTATGATTTTTTTCCTGAACCATGACTGCTTTGAGTTGATGATACATTTTTTTATATAATTCTGAAACGAAATAGGACTTCTGTTTTTCAGAAAATTTTCCAATATGGTTTCTATTTTTTCGATGAACGAAATCAAGAAATCGCTAAGCTCGTCTTCGGTAAAATCATTTAGCCCGAATTGCTTTGGTTTTGAATAGAGCTTCTCCCAGATTATGTATGTGGCATCCCTGTAAGATAGTTTTTTGGTTTCAACTAGGAAGGGGATTTCTTCCAGATAAATTTTTTGCATAAAAGCCTCCAAAAAATCTATTAGCAATTTCCGTGCCAAGCCGAAAAATATGCTTTTTGGGGGTGTTTTTAGAGATTTTTGAGAAAAATCTTGCAATTTCTTGCAAAAACTTGCAAAATCTTGCAGTTTTTATGCAAAAAAAAGGCTGGCAAATAAGTATTAAAAGCGGTGGGTGAGGTTCTCGTGCGAAGCTTGGGAACGCTAACTGCCACATTCAAAACTTATCGGACAGCTCCGAATAAAAAAAATGAACTGTTTGGAAATCTCTTGTTTCCGAACAGTTCATTTTTTCTTAAAGAACTTTTGCGAATTCTTTGCAGATAAGCGGAATGATGTTTTCTAGTTTTCCCTCCACGCTAAGACCTGCCGCGTTCTTGTGGCCGCCTCCGCCGAATTTTGCCGCGATTGTGCTTACATCGACGCTTTCCAGTGAGCGTAGCCCTGCCGTGCAGCTGAACTCGGTGTCCTGGCGTGCGAAAAGCACTGCTTCCACTCCTTCCGTGGATAGAAGGGTTGAATATAAGGAGTCCGAGTCGCGCCCCTCCTGCCCGTATTTTTTTGTGTCCTCCATAGTTTCGTATGTGACGGCAAGCTTGTTGTTATAATATAGTTCCGCGCGGGAAAGAAGAATGCCCAAAAGCTTCCTTGTGCTGAAAGCCTTTCCGCCCGTCATTTTTGAATATGTCTTTCTGGGGGATGCGCCGGCATGGACAAGCCTGGCAACTAGCTCGAACACATTCTCCGAGTCCTCGTTCAGAAAGCGAAAAAAGCCTGTGTCCGTTGAGATTCCGAAGAAAAGGTTCTTTGCTGCCGTTTCGGACAAATTTCCAATAATTTTCTCGTACAGCTGAACGACAAGGCAGGCTGTGGCAGGGGAGGACGAATCAATTATGCAGCTTGACTTTACATCAGCCGTTTTGTGGTGGTCTATAATGAATGTGTCAAGATTCCGCAAATCTCCGTCAATATCACCCAAACGGGCCATTTCCGAGCAGTCAAGTATAATAAGACCTGTCTTTTTCCTTTCAGGCTCCGAGAGAAAAGCTGGCGTGTTTGTGAAAAGACCTGCTTTGTCCCTTATGTCGTTTCGTTTGAAAGGTCCTGCGGAAAGAAGCTGGTATTGCAAATTCAATTTCTGAAGAATTTCTGCCATGCCGAGACAGCTATATATTGCATCTCCGTCTGGTTCTTTGTGGCCTATTATGAAAAAGAATTCATGGGAATCCAAGAATTTTTTGAACTCAGCGATACTCTCATCAGAAATAATCTGCATATTTACTCCGAACTGAAAAAAATAGAGCTGTCGAAATGCGGCAGCTCTCAAAAATAAAGGCTTATCCTAAAAATTATTTAAGCTCAAGTGTCTCTTTTGAAAGGTCCCCAAGGTCTACATCTGGAGATGCTACTCCCCATGCGGCATGTGTTCTTGCGACTGGAGCTGTGAGAACAACATGGTCAAAAGTTCCGTCTTTTGAAAGAACTGTCATCCAAGGAGCCATTCCTTTCGGCAGAGGGCGGAAAGTAAGCTTTGACTTTGCATTTCCGTTAGTTGAGTACCATGCCTTAGGAATAGAAACTTTTCCTACGACTCCATGCGGCTTTGCATACAAAATGACATAAGCATCCTTGTGGTCAAGGATTCTGTAAATCGTGTAATTCTTGTAGTAGACACCAGATTCCTGGAATGTGTACTTGTAGTCGGCTTCTGTTTTTCCGCCTTCAAAAGCCGTGGCCGTGAACAATGTTGCTGCAAGAAGCAGGGCAGAAACGATAAATGATTTTTTCATAACAAACTCCTTTTATGCGCTAAATAAGCGCTAACATTATCGCTTTTATCGTATGCTTTCTGTTTTCAGCTTGATCCCACACCTTGCTCGCTGAACTTTCGAAAACATCTTCGGTAACTTCCTGACCTTTGACGGCTGGAAGACAGTGCATGAAAATCGTGCTGTCTTTTCCAGTAGCCGACATAAGCCCGTCGTTTACCTGATACGGTGAAAGCAGGCGGGTCCGTTCTTTTATGAGCGATTCTTCGCCCATCGAAACCCATACATCAGTATAAAGGCAGTCGGCATTTTTTACAACAGAAATTTCATCAGAAATTGTAATTTTTGCTCCGCTTTTTTCCGAGAATGGCTTGCAGATTTCCTGAATGTCTTTCGGAGGGAAAAGTTCCTTTGGACTGTAAATTGCAAAATCGATTCCGAGCTTTGCAGAAATGACCATGAGCGAGCGCGCCACATTGTTCCGTCCGTCTCCGCAGAAAGCCCATTTTAGACCTTTGAGCGTGCCGAAGTTTTCTTTGAGCGTCATAATGTCCGCAAGAGCCTGTGTGGGGTGGTATTCGTCCGTAAGTCCGTTGATTACCGGAATGCCGGAATATTCTGCGAGCTGGCGCACATGCTCCTGTTTAAAGCCTCTGAACTCAATCGCGCTGAACATACGCCCAAGTACGCGGGCCGTGTCCTGAACGCTTTCTTTTCCTCCGAGCTGGATGTCCTGAGTTGACATAAACACTGGATGCCCGCCTTCTTCCCCGAACGCAGTTTCAAATGACGAGCGCGTTCTTGTTGACCGTTTCTCGAAAATAAGCGCGATTGTTTTTCCCAAAAAACGCTGGTGGATTTCTCCTTCGTGCGATTGTTTTTTTACGAGAAAAGCATAGTCAAGAATCTGAAGTATTTCCTCCGGTTCGTAGTCAACCCATGTCAGAAGAGAGCGGCCTTTGAACGGCGAATCAAATTTTTCAGGCTGAATCATAAAATCTCCTGTAAACAAGAAAAGCTGCCCGTATGAGCAGCTTTTCTTCGGCTTTAGGGGCAATAGGATTTGAACCTATGACATACGGAATATGAGTCCGGTGTTCTACCAGCTGGACTATGCCCCCAAGTGATGTATAAGATATTATCTGAAAAAAAAAATTGTGTCAACAAATTTTGTGCTTTTTTTTATTTTTTTTATGAAAAAATAGAGTTGTGGAAATCAGGCTGAAAATATAGAATCTAGCATAATAGACCTATTCGGAAAACTGATGTTTCCGAACAGCTCTAATAAAGTATTGGGAGAAAAATTTTTGGAAATACAAGACCGTTTTTCAGCAGAGGTTCGGGCGGAAATCAAAAAGCAGATAAGGCTGGCAGCCGGAAACGAAGTTTTTTTTGTGGGAAAGATAGACCAGAACGGCGTTGTGATTGAAGCGGAGGCTTGCTCCCGCGGAACTTCCGACACAGTCCCGGTGAACATATCAAAGAGCTTTGAAGCGGCAGTACTTATACACAATCATCCGTCAGGGCTTTTGTATCCGAGCGAGGCAGACCTTGCCGTTGCAGCCAGGTGCTCGGAGCGGGCTCAAGGGTTTTACATCGTAAACAACGAGGCGAACGATGTCTATGTCGTTGTGGAGCCGATTTTGCCCAAAACAATCGTAAAACTTCCTCCCGAATCCGCGGCGTATTTTCTTTCAAAAATAGGTCCGCTGGCAAAAATCTACTCCAATTACGAGGAACGCCCGTCTCAGATAGAGCTTGTAAAAAAAATCACGGATAGCTTCAACAATGGCTCAATCGGAGTTTTTGAGGCTGGCACAGGCGTCGGAAAATCTTTTGCGTACCTTGTTCCGTCAATGATTTGGGCGGTTGAGAACAAAGAGCGCGTGGTAATATCTACCGGAACTATAAACTTGCAGCAGCAGCTGTGCGAGAAAGACATACCGCTTGCCGAAAAAATAATCGGCAAGAAAATCAAGGCTGTGCTTGTGAAGGGCAGAAACAATTATGTCTGTCTCCGCCGGCTTAACGAAGTTCTGAAAGATATGGACCTTTTCAGCGAGGATGAGGAAACTTTCACCAAGATTAACGACTGGACAAAGACTACGCCTACAGGAAGCCGCAGCGACCTGAGCTTCATGCCTGGGGAAAAAGTCTGGCAGCGCGTGAACTCTGAGAGTGACGCTTGCATGGGGATGAGGTGCAAGTACCGCGAGCAGTGCTTCGTTATGAAAGTGCGCAAAGAGGCGGTTGACGCGAACATACTGATTGTGAATCATCATCTTTTGTTCGCGGACATAGAGTCGCGCATGAACGGGGCGGGGTATGATGATGTAGCTGTCCTTCCGCCGTACAAACGGGTGATTTTCGACGAGGCCCACGGAATCGAAGGGGCTGCAACGAGCTTTTTCAGTAATTCCCTCAACCGATTCAAAATCTTGAAGCAGCTGAATCTTTTGTACAGACAGAAAAAAACGAGCGTTTCTGGATTTTTGTTCACGGTGAGCGCGTTGAGCCGCGGAGAGGACAGGACCGGCCAGATTGAGGAGGAAATATCAAAGACCAAGATTGCCGCCGAAGCTCTTGATCAGGCTGCGGATTCTCTTCTGGAAAAAGAATTTACGCTTAGAGTGCAGCCTGCTACAGCCCAAAAGTGCGCGGAGGTTTTTTCCAAGCTTGGTGAGGTTCAGGCGCATCTTGGGAAAGTCACGGGGCTTATGCGCAAGGTGATGGACGAGATAAGCGACGATGACAAGGACGAGGGCATCGTCTGGGAGACTCGCTCCGTACTCAAGCGGCTTGATGACATCGTGGCACTTTGCGGAAATTTCCGCGCATGGGACGAGCATGATGGGGAAGTTTTCTGGATGCAAAAATACAAGCTGCCCGAAAGCATGACAAAGGAGTACCAAAGCCCGTATTATGTCCAGTTCTCGCAGACGCCGCTTGACATAGCCCCGATGATGAACTCGGGCGTTTTCGAGCCGTTCTCTTCCGTCGTCTGTGTTTCTGCCACGCTCGGAATCGGAGGAAAATTTGATTTCTGGGAGCGAAGGACGGGTGTGACTTTCTCCGAGCCTGAAAGAGTTCTCCGAGGGGAATTCAAGTCTCCGTTCGATTATTCCAGGAACATGATTTTCGCAGTGCCCTCAGACGCACCTTTTCCCGACAACGATAATTTCCAGAGTTTCGTGGATGCGGGGTGCGTAAGGATGATACGGGCTGCCGGCGGGAGGACGCTCGTTTTGTTCACATCGTTTGATTCTCTTCGCCATGCTTGCGATGTTGCAAGGACGGAGCTTCGCTCCACGGGAATTACGATTCTGAAACAGGGCGACGATGACCGCTCAAAACTTCTGGATTCATTCAAGTCGGACAATACGAGCGTTCTTTTTGCTACGGAAAGTTTCTGGGAAGGAATAGATGTTCCGGGCGACTCGCTGAGCCAGGTCATAATCGCAAAACTGCCGTTCGGCGTTCCAAGCGATCCTGTTTTTGCCGCGCGCTCGGATTTAATAAAGTCCCGGGGCGGAAATCCGTTTATGGAGCTGAGCGTTCCTGAGTCGGTCATAAAATTCCGTCAGGGGTTCGGACGGCTGATTCGCCGCGGGGATGACAGGGGCGCGGTAGTGGTTTTTGACAGGCGCATAATCGAGAAGCGGTACGGGGAGATTTTCATGCGCTCCGTTCCGATGACAAAAAGGATATACGAGCCGCTGGAGAATATAGCCAGGGCTGTTTCGGATTTTATCTAGGCTGGGCTAGGATTGCGCGACAGCCTCAAGGGCCATTTTCGCGGCGTTCTGCTCGGCTTCTTTCTTGTTTTTTCCCTCTGCCGGACCATAAGTTTCGTCTTTCAGGCGGACTGAAACCCAGAATGTTCTGTCGTGGTCAGGACCTGTTTTTTTTACAAGCTCGTATAGCGGGCAGATTTTGTATTTTTTCTGGTACAGCTCCTGCAAGATTGATTTATAGTCTTTTGCGCCTTTGTTTTTCAGAACTTTCTCAATCTCTGGGGCGATGAACCTCAGTATGAATTTCTGGGCGTTTTCATAGCCGTTGTCAAGATAATACGCCCCGAACAATGCTTCCATTGCATCGGCAAGAATCGCAGGCTTTTTTCTTCCTCCGCTCATCTCTTCGCCCCTTCCGAGCAGAAGAAGCTTGTCTATTCCGATTTGAGTCGCAATCGGGGCAAGGGCTTTTTCGCTCACGACTATGCTTTTTATCTTGGCAAGGTCTCCTTCTGGATGATTCTCAAGCTCCTTGTAGAGAAAAGTTGCAGTTGCCGCTCCAAGAACGCTGTCGCCCAAAAATTCCAGCCGCTCGTTGTTCTCGTGCGCGTTTTTTGGATCTTCGTTCGTATAGGAGCGGTGCTTAGTGGCCAGCTCAAGAAGATTCAGGTTCTTGAATTTTATCGATAGAGACTTGCAGAAATCTTGTAATTGTGTTTTTCTCTCCGAAGAGAGCGTTTTTTTTGAAAGAAGCATTTGAAAGAAGTGTACAATATCTTTGAAAATAAAAAAAGGCTGACCAAAAATTTACATTTTCGAAGTCAGCCTTTTCGTAAACGAATTACATCGCTTAATTCAACTAAAACTAGCGGTCAGATTAGTTGCCTTTTGCCGATTTAATGAAATCGTAAGCATCTTTTACAGTTTCAAACTCGTTAGCTTTCTCGTCAGGAATCTGAACTCCGAGTTCCTCTTCGATAGCATAAACAAGGTCGTAAGTATCAAGGCTGTCTGCTCCGAGATCTCCACGGAACGTAGACTCAAGCTTTACTTTGTCTTCTTCAATCTCAAGTTTCTCAGCAATAAGCTTCTGAATTTTCACAAACAATTCATCCATGATTTTTTCTCCTTACAGGAAATAAATTTTTGGTTGGTCAAAAAATGACCAACCGACACATTAGTCTAGCCGTTGACTTCAGGAGTTATTACCTGATGTCCGCGGTAAAAACCACATTTTGGGCAAACATGATGCTGTCTTACAAGATTGCCGCAATTTCCGCAAGCTACGAGATGTGGTGCTTCAAGATGCATATTGACACCACGGCGTCTGCGTGTGCGAGCTTTTGATGTTTTCGCTCTAGGTACTGCCATTTATAAAACCTCACTATATATTTTGTTACCGAATAACGGAATTCATACTATAACAGTTTTGCGTAAAGTGTCAATTATCCGATTGAATTTTATTGCGAACAGCTTTTTCGACAAGAGGAGGAACCATCTCCGAAATGTCGCCGCCGAAAGAGGCAAGCTCCTTTATTGAGCTTGACTTGATTATAACATATTTCGGCTCAGTCGGTATAAAAAGCGTTTCTACATCCGACGAAAGGTTGTGGTTCATAAGGGACAAGTCGAATTCATAGGCGAAGTCCGTCGAATTCCTGATTCCGCGCAGAAGCACGCTTGCTCCTGACTGCTTCGCGTAATCGACTATGAGCTTGTCCCAGAGGTGCACCGAGACATTTTCATAGCCAGATGTAAGCTCTTTGAGCATTGCGAGCCGTTCCTCAGGGGTGAACATTGATTTTTTTGCCTTGTTATATGCGATGACCAAATCAATTTCGTCAAAAATATTCTTCATCCGCTCTATAATGTTGAGATGTCCGTATGTTGGCGGGTCAAAAGACCCGGGAAAAATTGCCTTTGCCATATTGTCCTGCACGAAAAATATCATATTTGACTGATTCTAACAAGTGATATATTCTTAGTAATTATGAAAAAAATAAAATTCGGACATTTATTTATTCTGTCCTTTATGTTGTTTTCTTTTTCCGCGTGCAACGAGAAAAAAACTGAGCCGGCGCAAATTCCTGCGGAGGTGGAGGAAGTCATAGAAGAGCCTCTCGTAAAGGAGGAAGAGCCAAAGCCTGTGGTTGAGGAAAAAAAGCCAGCTCCAGAAAAGCCCGCGCAGCCTAAGCCTGTCGAACCAAAAAAGGAAGAGCCGGCACCTATCGTCGCCGAGAGTGTGAAGCCGCCTGAACCTGCCAAGCCCGCAAAAGAGCCTGAGCCTGTCAAGGCTGAAAAAGCCAAGGCTGACGAATATGAAAGGTCTGTGGGAGGTGTTTCCGTCTCAAAGGACGATTTTGAGAAAGATAAGAAAGAAATCCTCAGGATAATTGATGAGCTTGATTCTATAATGAAAGAAAAAGATTACAAATCTTGGCTCACATATATTGATTCTGAGTCGATCGACTACTGGCAGAAGCCTGTGAACCTCAAGAAAGCACAGAAAAGACTTCCTGTGAAAGGGCTTACGATTCGTAACCTTCAGGACTACTTCAAGTTCGTGTTCATTCCGTCGCGGCAGGGGCGCACGATTACTGAAATCAGGTACGAGTCGAATACTTATGTCAAGGCCGTTCAGGTTGAGGACGAAGAGGACATCGTTTTCTATTATTTCAACAAAATAAAAGGAAAATGGATGCTTCATCTTCCTCCAATTGAAAAATAGTCTTGATAAAATTTGCAAATTGTATTGTAATGGTATATCATTTTGATTGTTATTCTTAATGGATTCTTATAAAGCAAGGAGGATTTTTATATGAAATCTTTGAAAAAAGTTGCAGGAGTTTTCTGTGCATCTCTCATTACTTTTAGTGCTGTCGCTCAGTCAAAGGACAAAACTGTTGAGGAATCTTATTTGAGCAGCGTCGAGGATGTTGTCATCACTGAGTTGGCAAAATCTGATGAGCGCGACAATAAGCTTGTTGCCTTGCAGTACCTTGAGAGTGCCGTTAACGAGGGACGCGTAACGCCTGATATGGTTTCTGCGCTTGATTCTTTGGCAGGTGAGGGAATTACTTCTCAGTCAAGGGAAAATGGTCGCCTTATGAACAACTATCCTGATATCCGCGCAAAAGCGTGTGAGTTGCTTGGAAAAGTTGCTACGGAAGAGGCAAAACACAGCTTGGTTAAGATTGCTTTGAACGACAACGAGCCTATGGTTCTTTCTTCTGCTGTTCGCTCTCTCGGAGATATCGGCATCAACGAAGGCGATGAGGTTGTAAACACAATCGTATGGGCAAACAAAGGAAACAGAATCCTTAACCCGACTAGCAGCCTTGCGCTTGAAGTCATCATCGCTCTTGAGAAGCTTTCTGACTCAACTGAGGACAAAAGGGAGCTTATTCAGGAAGTTTCAAAAATCGCAACGGACTATCATTATGTTACGCCTGTAAGAACAAGAGCTTTGGAGCTTCTTAAGAAACTCCAGTCTTCTGGAAAATAATCTGGTTCTTTTGCGGTGCTAATTTATGAGTCGCTATATGTTAGCGGCTCTTTTTTTTGGAGAAATTATAGATGATTACAGTTTCAGATGTTAGCCTTCATTTCAGCGAAAAACCGCTCTTCAAGGATGTAAACTTGAAGTTCACGGCGGGAAACTGCTATGGCATTATCGGAGCGAACGGAGCCGGAAAATCAACTTTCCTGAAAGTCCTGAGCGGTGAGATTGAGCGTGACACCGGTGAGATTTTTATGACTCCCGGCGAGCGAATGGCAGTCCTGAGCCAGGACCACTTTGCGTTTGATGAGTTCAGCGTAAAGGATACCGTAATGCAAGGGTTTCCAAAACTTTACGATGTTTCAAAAGAGCGCGATGCGATTTATTCAAAAGCTGATTTTACCGAGGAGGACGGAATCCGCTCGTCGGAGCTTGAGGCTGAATTCGGCGAGCTTGGCGGCTACGAGGCCGAAAATCAGATTGAGCAGATGCTTTCGGGGCTTGGACTTGAGGAAAAATTCCATGACAAAATGATGAGCGAGCTTGACGAGAGCCAGAAAGTGCGTGTTCTCCTTGCGCGCGCGTTGTTCGGGAACCCTGATATCCTGCTTTTGGACGAGCCGACGAACGGTCTGGACTTGGAGTCAATCAACTGGCTTGAGGACTTTCTGCTGGACTTCCCGAACACGGTCATCGTCGTGAGCCACGACCGCCATTTTCTGAATACGGTCTGCACGGTAACTTGTGACATTGATTACGGAAAAATCACACAGTTCGCAGGAAACTACGATTTCTGGTATCAGATGAGCCAGATTCTGCAAAAACAGGCAAAAGACCAGAAAAAGAAGAACGAGGAGAAGGCAAAGGACCTCAAGGAGTTCATCCAGCGTTTCGCTTCAAACGCGGCAAAGTCAAGGCAGGCAACGAGCCGTAAGAAGGTTTTGGAGAAGCTGGAGCTTGAGGATTTGCCAGTTACAAGCAGGAAATTCCCGTTCGTTCAGTTCAAGCCGGAGCGCGATATTGGAAACAATGTTCTTGAGGTGCGGAAGCTGTGCTCAAAGGACGAGGACGGCGTTCAGCTTTTGAGCAATTTCGACCTGAAAATCAACCGCACGGACAAAGTTGCGTTCGTCGGAGTGGAGCACAATGCCATCTCCTCATTGTTCGACATCGTTTCGGGCGAGAAGAAGGCTTTGGACGGAGAGTATTTCTGGGGCCAGACAACGAGCTTCACTTACCTTGGGCGGGACAACAACAAGTATTTTGACAACGACATGAACATCACCGAATGGCTCAAGCAGTTCTCGAAGGAGCAGGATGACGCTTATGTGCGCGGCTTTTTGGGGCGTATGCTTTTTTCCGGCGACGAGTCCTTGAAGAAGGTGAAAGTTTTGTCGGGAGGCGAGAAAGTCCGGTGTATGCTCTCAAAAATGATGCTTACGAACGCGAACGTGCTGATTCTTGACGATCCTACGAACCACCTTGACCTTGAGGCAATCGAAAGCTTGAACCAGGCTCTCGTGAGCTTCCCGGGCGTAATTTTGTTCACGAGCCATGACCATGAGTTCATCTCCACGATAGCAAACAGAATCGTGGAGATTACGCCGAAGGGTGTGATTGACCGCATGATGCCGTTCGATGACTACATGGCCGATTCTCAGGTTCGCGAGCTTCGCGAGGAATATTACAAAGGTTCGGACAGGAAAATCAAGTTCTAGCAGGATTTTTGGGGGCAAAATCTCGCTGGGTTCGCCCCAGCGGGCAATCGGCTCTTGGTTTTGGGATGCAGTGCCCTCTCGGGGCCAGTCGAACCAAGCGGCGCGGTGCGATTTTCGCCAAAACCAGTGACAAACCGCCCGAATTGAAGTAAAATAAAAATGGTAGCTGTCCAAAAAGTTCGGTTAGCTGTGTCATTCCGAACTCGTTTCGGAATCTCAACGCTTCGGATGGAGTAGATGCTGAAACTGTCATCCTGAACTTGATTCAGGAGCAGCATGACACTTACTTATAGGACAGCCGCAAAATCTATGTTTATAGGAGCAATTCTATGAAAATTATTCAAATGTATAGGCGGGGGGGGGGTATTTTTAACAGCCTTCCTTCTCGTACCGCTTCTTTTTAGCTTAAGCTCATGCTCGGGCGGAACGAGCTATGTTGGAACTTCCGGCGGTACAAGCTACACCGTCACCTTCGAGACGAACGGCGGGAGCGCGGTGGACCCGCAGACGGTGGCGGCCGGGGAGACCGCCAAGAAGCCGGAAGACCCAAAAAAGGACGGCTGCGACTTCGGCGGCTGGTACGCCGACAGCGGGCTTGCGAGCGAGTTCAGCTTCACGACAAAAATAACGAAAAACATCACGCTCTACGCCAGATGGATTGATGGGGGCAGCGCGACGTACAAGGTGACGGTGGAAACTTCGACCAACGGGGGCGTGACGGCCGACAAGACAACGGGGGTTGCTGAGGGAAGCACCGTGACGCTCACGGCAAAGCCGAGCGGAACGGCGCGGCTAAAATCGCTCAAAATCGACGGAACGGAGCAGGTAGCCTCCGTCACCGCAGGAACGCGCGAGTTCACGTTCGCCATGCCTGCCAAGAATGTGACGGTGACGGCAGAATTCGGCTGGATTGGAACGAAAGAGCCTAGCGAGGCAAAAACCGTGGGCGACATAGTGTTCAGCGACGGAAGCGCAACGCCGTATGCAGACGGCCTGACGCTCACGGCAGAGCAGAAGGAGGCG
>JAFSJW010000080.1 GCA_017449265.1 Treponema sp. | reverse complement strand
GCCTGTTTTGCCGCATTTGCGTTGGCTGCGTTCTGCTTGTTCAAGTCGTCCAGCTGTTTTTTCTGGTTCGCGATTGTTGTGTTGAGGTTTGCAACCTGCTTGTTAAGGTCAGAAATCTGTTTTGAGGCAGCCGCATTTGAAGCGACCTGCTTGTTCAAATCGTCTATCTGCTTTTTCTGATTTGCGATTGTGTTGTTAAGGTCAGAAATCTGCTTGTTAAGCGCGGCCGTCTGGTTCGCGTTGGCAGACGAAGCTTTTGCCGCGGCAAGCTGCTTGTTCAAGTCGTCCAGCTGCTTTTTCTGGTTTGCGATTGTGTTGTTAAGGTTTGAAATCTGCTTTGTAAGCTCCGCGTTCTGCTTTGCCGCGGCAGCGTTAGCAGCATTCTGCTTGTTAAGCTCATCGAGCTGCTTTTTCTGATTTGCGATTGTATTGTTAAGGTCAGAAATCTGCTTGTTAAGCGCGGCTGTCTGGTTCGCGTTGGCAGACGAAGCTTTTGCGGCGGCAAGCTGCTTGTTCAAGTCGTCCAGCTGCTTTTTCTGGTTTGCGATTGTGTTGTTGAGGTCAGAAATCTGCTTGTTAAGCGCGGCTGTCTGGTTTGCGTTGGCAGACGAAGCTTTTGCGGCGGCAAGCTGCTTGTTCAAGTCGTCCAGCTGCTTTTTCTGGTTCGCGATTGTGTTGTTGAGGTTAGAAATCTGCTTTGTAAGCTCCGCATTCTGCTTTGCATATGCGGAAGCTGCGGAAACCTGCTTGTTCAGGTCGTCTATTTGCTTTTTCTGATTTGCGATTGTGTTGTTAAGGTCAGAAATCTGCTTGTTAAGCGCGGCTGTCTGGTTCGCGTTGGCAGATGAAGCTTTTGCGGCGGCAAGCTGCTTGTTCAAGTCGTCCAGCTGCTTTTTCTGATTTGCGACTGTGTTGTTAAGGTCAGAAATCTGCTTGTTAAGCGCGGCTGTCTGGTTTGCGTTGGCAGACGAAGCCTTTGCGGCGGCAAGCTGCTTGTTCAAGTCGTCCAGCTGCTTTTTCTGATTTGCGATTGTGTTGTTGAGGTTTGAAACCTGCTTTGTAAGCTCTGCGTTCTGCTTTGCTGCGGCAGCGTTAGCGGCATTCTGCTTCGTAAGCTCGTCAATCTGTTTTTTCTGGCTGTTTACAGTGTTGTTCAAAGTGGCAACCTGCTTTGTCAAATCCTCAATCTGCTTTTTCTGGTTTGCGATTGTATTGTTCAAGTTCGCAATCTGCTTGTCCTGTGCAGAATCAAGAAGATTTGCGGAAGAAGAATTTGAAGCCGAAGCCTTTTTGTTCAAATCATCAATCTGTTTTTTCTGATTTGCGACTGTGTTATTAAGGTTAGAAATCTGCTTATTCAGGTCTTCAATCTGTTTTTTCTGATTTGAATTAGTAGAATTAAGCCCTGAAACCTGCTTGTTCAAGTCATCAACCTGTTTTTTGAGATTTGAGTTAGTCGTTGTAAGGTCGGAAACCTGCTTGTTCAGATTAGAGTCAGAGGAGCTCTTCTTGTTCAGCTCGTCTATCTGCTTTTTCTGGTTTGCGACAGTATTGTTCAAATTCGAAACCTGCTTGTTCAAATCATCGATTGTCTTTTTCTGGCCATTGTTCGTGGAAGTAAGATCTGAAACTTGTTTCTTGAGGTTCGATGAATCATTTCCCTGCTTTGACAAATCATCAATCTGCTTTTTCTGATTTGAAACAGTATTGTTCAGATTTGAAATCTGCTTGTTAAGGTCGTCTATCTGTTTTTTCTGATTTTCTATTGTCTTATCAAGCCCTGAAGTGTCCGACTGCTGCTTGTTAAGCTCTTCAAGCTGCTTTCGGAGCTGTGCGTTCTCATTTTCCTTTTCGGCAACCTGAGATTTCAGAGAAGCGACTTCTTTCTCTAATTCAGAAATCCGCTTGTTTTTCTCGGCAATCTCCTTTTCATTATTGCCTTTGGAGCCTCCCATATCAGCAATCTGCTTTTTGAGCGCAGCAATCTCATCTTCTTTTGATTCAATCTCAGCGTTTTTAGCTTCGATGTCCTCTTCGACAAGCGCGACTTTTTCGCTAAGTGCCTCAATTTCTTCAAGTGCCTGCTGCAATCTGGCAGAGTAACATGATGAAAAAACGAACGCCAAAAGCGAAAGTGCCACTATCGGCAAAAATTTATTTTTCATACAAAAATTCTCCATTATCTTTTATTTTACCATAAAAAAGATAATTTGTGACAAATGATTTTCATTTTTTCAAAAATTCAACGATATTTATTCAAAAAATCACAACACTATTTGGAATTTTAGATATAATAGATTTGTTCGGGAAACTGAAATTTCCGAATTCCTCCAATATTATAGAAAAAAAAATTAACCCTGGAGAAAATTTATGTCACGAGAAAAAATAGTTGTCCTTGATTTTGGCTCCCAGTACGCGCACCTTATCGCAAAACGATTCCGTGCCCTCGGCTTTTATTCTGAAATTGCCCTTCCGCAAGCAGAGCTGTCCGTTTTCGACGGCGCAAAAGGAATAGTATTCTCTGGAGGGCCAAGCTCCGTCTACGAAGAAAATGTGCCTGAGTTCAACGAGAAAATCCTTGACCTTGATATTCCGATTCTTGGTTTGTGCTACGGTCATCAGCTCATGGCAAAATGCTACGGGGGAAAAGTCGGAAAGGCCGATGTTGGCGAATTCGGTTTTGCAACTCTCAATCAGCAAAAAGAGTCCCCGCTGTTCGACGGCGTGTCAAAATCAACTCAGGTCTGGATGAGCCATCAGTACGGAGTTCTGTCGCTCGGAGACGGGTTTGAGGTAATCGGGACGACTAAAGATTGTCCTTTCGCCGCCGTGCAGAACCTTTCCAAAAAACGATTCTCGCTCCAGTGCCACTGCGAAGTCAAGGACACGCCAGAGGGCAACAAGATTTTTGCAAATTTCGCAAAGATTTGCGGAATGGAAAAAAACTGGGACGAAGATACGGTTCTTAGCATTATAATGGATAATATCAGAAAGGATGCCTGCGACAAGAATGTGCTTTTGTTCCTGAGCGGAGGCGTGGACTCCACGGTGGCATTCGCCCTTCTTAACAAAGCTCTTGGGCAGGAACGCGTTCTTGGTCTTCATATTGACAACGGCTTTATGCGAAAGAACGAGTCCAAAAGCGTGGAGAAAGCGTACAAAGCCCACGGCTTCAACAATTTTCTGGTCAAAGATGCGTCCGCGAGCTTTTTGGACGCAATAAAAGGACTTACCGCCCCTCAGAAAAAACGCATGGCTGTAGGAGAAAATTTCATCACCGTGCGGGACGAGTTCGTTAAGGAACAAAAACTTGACGAATCAAAATGGATGCTTGCGCAAGGAACTCTCTACCCGGACATCATCGAGTCAGGCGGAACGAAAAATTCCAAGACTATAAAGACACACCACAACCGCGTGGACGGAATCCAAAAGCTCATTGCGGCCGGAATGATTATCGAACCGCTCAAAGATTTGTACAAGGACGAGGTTCGGGCAATCGGGAAAAAGCTGGGGCTTTCGGATGAGCTTGTGATGAGGCATCCGTTCCCAGGTCCGGGTCTTTCAATCAACGTGCTTTGCTCTGACGGCTCTTTCAGCGAAAAAGATGCGGAGGAACTGAGCCTTGCTCAGAAAGAGCTTGACGCAGTTGAAATAAATCAGTTCTGCCAGAAATGCACCGAATCAATGACAAGAAGCGTCCTTCCTGTGCGTTCCGTCGGAGTTCAAGGAGATTTCAGGACATACAGATTTCCTGCGTGCCTTACATTCAGGTCATTAGGCGATGGATTCTATCACCTGCCTGAAAAGCGGGAGAAAATCGAGGCCGCCTCAAGCACAATCACTAACAAAGCCCAGTTTCTGAACAGGACTGTAATCAAGCTCTATCAGAACCCAGTCGTAACCGACAGCGACATGAAAATTCAGGAAGGATACTGCACGCGCGAGCGGCTTAATCAGCTTCGCGAAGTTGATGATATAGTTCTTTCAGAGCTGCACGGGCGCGGGCTTTACCAGTCGATTTTCCAGCACCTTACGATTGACCTTCCTTACGCAAGCTCCAAAGACAAGGCGAGCTTCGTTCTGCGCCCTGTCTGCTCCGAGGATGTTATGACAGCAAGGTTCGCGTGGTTCGACAAAGATGTATTCGACAGCATAATCAAAAAGATTGCTGCCCTTCCGTTCGTGGACGCGCTCTACTTCGATGCGACGAACAAGCCGCCCGCAACATTCGGCTGGGAGTAAGGAAGCATATAGAAAAAAAAATCTGGCGGCTCTAAACACTGCCGACATGGATTTTATAGGAGTTTTTATGAAAAATCGTTTTTTGTGCGCGTGCGCACTCGTTCTCACTGTTCTGCTAATTCCTGCATCAGCCAAGCCAAAGAAAGCCAGAAGCGTGAAAGTCGGGCTTGAAGAAATTTCCACGGTGAAAAAGGCAATTTCGGTCGCTACGAATTATGAGATACCAAAAATCTACGCCGATGAAACGCAAAAAGAATCTTTCTATTTGGCATACGACAAAGATACGAAGGAATGTGTCTTTTTCTATGTCATGAAGGACAGAGGCTTTTCTTACCGATATTACAACATAGACGGAAAAGCCGAGTCACTCGCCCAAATGACATTCCAAAACGAAAAGTTTCACATCACGAATTCCGACAAGGCCGTTCAGTTTGACGAAACAAAGGAAATCGACAAAGACGATTTGGAGGGAATAACGATTACGCTTATTGCCCAGCGGGAGGCAATTCGTGAGGATATGGAGAACAGCGAATTCAAGCTCCAAATGCTCGACGAGATAAATCCTGAGCAGCCGAAAGTGCATATTGAGGAAGTCAACGGCCAGCTTTGCTATGTGCTTGATAAATAAATTTTAGGAGGAAATCATGGAATTTGATTCAAAACATTCAGTAATCGTGCCGGAAGGCGTTTTTATTATCGGAACTTATGACGAAAAAGGAGTTCCAAACGCAATGAATGCGGCATGGGGAATTCAGTCCGACTACGGGGAAATTACGCTTTATCTCGGAAAGCACAAGACTACGGAAAACATCAAGAAGTCAGGTGCGTTCACCGTATCGTTCGCTACGAAAAGCACAATGGAGATTTCCGACTACTTCGGGCTTGAGTCCGGAGAGAATGTGAACAAAATCGAAAAGGCAGGCGTTCATGTCCACAAAAGCGCGCATGTAAACGCGCCTATTATCGAAGAGTACCCTCTTACGCTTGAGTGCGAAGTAAAAGAATGGGACGAAAAGCGCGAGATGCTTGTCGGAAAAATTGTGGCGCAACAGGCCGACGAATCCATTCTGACAGACGGAAAAATTGATTTGGGAAAGCTCCAGCCAATCATGTTCGATTCTTCGTTCCATGTGTACCGCGCAATCGGAGAGATAGTGGGAAACGCATTCAAGGACGGACTTAAAATCAAGAATAAATAGAAAATCAACTCTAGCAAAGAAGGAAAATTATGGAAGATTACAAGAAAGAATTCATTGATTTTATGGTTGAGTGCCAGGTTCTCAAATTCGGCTCTTTCACGCTGAAAAGCGGAAGGCAGTCACCGTTTTTTATGAATGCAGGCGCATATGTGACAGGAAGTCAGCTTTCCCGACTTGGAAAATTCTACGCACAAGCAATCCATGACAATTTCGGGGACGACATCGATGTTTTCTTCGGGCCTGCGTACAAGGGAATCCCGCTTGCCGTCGTCACAGCAGTCGCATATTCGGAGCTTTACGGAAAAGAAATCAAGTACTGCTCCGACCGGAAGGAAGAAAAAGACCACGGTGCGGACAAAGGCGCGCTTCTTGGCTACAAAATAAAAGACGGCGATAAAGTTGTAATCATTGAAGATGTGACGACTTCCGGAAAATCAATAGACGAAACTTATCCTAAGATAAAGTCCCAGGAAACGAATGCGGGAGGAATAAAAATCATCGGAGAAATTGTTTCTCTTGACCGCATGGAAAAAGCTCCTGACTCGGACAAAGCCGCGCTTGGCGTAATATCCGAAAAATATGGTTTTCCGGCCCGGGCAATCGTCACGATGAAAGATGTTATCGATTATCTTTACACGAACGGCGACAAAAAAATCATAACCGACGGAATAAAGAAAGAAATCGACTCATATTATGAGATTTACGGCGCAAAATAAGATTCTTATGGAAAAAGAAAAAATCGAACCTGCGCTTTATCTGATTCCTTCCCCTATTGGCGACACTCCGTCCGAGAATGTGCTTCCGGCGTACAATGCGGCGATTGTCAGAAATATCCGCCATTTTATCGTGGAATCAAGAAAATCTGCAGTTCGATTTCTTTCAAGGATTATCACGGACTTCAATGCGGAAGATTATGATTTCACTGAGCTTAGCGAGCATACAGACGAAAAGGCGGATTTGTCAAAAATTCTTCTTCCGCTTGAAAAAGGCGAGCCTATGGGCGTAATCTCGGACGCGGGCTGTCCTGCGGTAGGAGACCCAGGAAGCCGTGCCGTGGAGATTGCGCATAAAAAGAATCTGAAAGTCATTCCGCTCGTAGGACCAAATTCAATAATCCTTTCCCTCATGTCCTCTGGCTTCAACGGACAGAATTTCGCATTCAACGGCTATCTTCCCATAAAAAACGGCGAGCGTGAGGGAAAAATCAAAATGCTTGAAAGCCGCGCGTACAAGGAGAACCAAACTCAGATTTTCATTGAAGCTCCGTACAGAAACCAAAAACTGTTCGAGGCAATCTTGAAAACCTGCCGCGGAGAAACAAGACTCTGCCTTGCGCAAGGAATAACCACAAAAGACGAGTTCATAAAAACGATGCGTATTTCCGACTGGAAAAAATCGCCGCCCAAAGAATTAGGAAAAATCCCGATGATTTTTCTCTTATATAAATAGGAAATTTCTATAAAGTAAGGATTTTGAGTGCTAACGCAAAGTTTATACGAGGAGGCATGATAAAAATTACATCCGTGTAATTTTTATCATTGGCAGATTTTGCCGTTGGCAAAACTGCGATTTCGTGCCTCCTGCACGACCGCTAACGCGGACTTTTTATGGGAGAACAAAAATGAACGAGATTTCAATAAAATCGATTAAGGATTTTTCTGTTGCGCACGAATCTGACCACGAAGCAAAGACTGGCGTAACTGTAATCTATTTTCCGAACGGGGCGGCGGTAGGTTCTGACATAAGCGGAGGCGGTCCTGCCTCACGCGAAACGCCCCTGACCACCCCAACGACTGCGGCTGACTGTATAAACGCCCTTGTTCTTGGCGGAGGCTCCGCATTCGGGCTTTGTGCGGCAGACGGCGTAATGCAGTGCCTTGAGTCACACGGAATCGGCTACGACACGGGCTTTGCGCGCGTTCCGCTCGTATGCCAGTCCGATATTTTTGACCTTAACTACGGAAAGTCAAATATTCGTCCGAATGCAGAAATGGGGCGCGCCGCTTGCGAAAAAGCACTTTCCGGAACTAGCGACGAGCAGGGAAACATTGGCTGCGGAACCGGTGCAAGCGTAGGAAAAATCAAGGGAACGAAAAGAGGCGATAAAAGCGGGTTCGGAATATACGCCATAAAAACCGGAGAGATTTTCGTGGCAGCATTAGTTTGCGTGAACGCGCTGGGGGACATTTTCTCGCCCAGCGGAAAGAAAATCGCAGGGCTGCACACTCAGGACCGCCGCTCGTTCGAGGACTCCACGGACGCTCTGTGCGAGAACATAACTCCCCGCGATATGTTCACAGGGAACACAACGATTGGAGCTGTAATCACAAACGCAAAGTTCTCAAAGGCAGAACTATGCAAAATCGCGTCCATGACAAGAAGCGCGTACTCCCGCAGCATCCGCCCCGTAGGAACGATGGCGGACGGGGACACAATTTATGCCGCAAGCACGGGAAAAATTTGCGCCGACATAAACGCCATAGGTGCACTCGCAGCCCGAGTTATGTCCCGGGCAATTGAAAGCGCGGTTTTGTCGGCAAAGATAAGCGACGAAGAATTCCTTAAAAACAGCTTGTAATTTTTTATGACAGATTAAGGATTCTATCTTCTTTTTCCGAAAAGCCTGAGCAGCGCGAGGAACAAATTGATGAAATCAAGGTAAAGCTCAAGCGCGCCAAGAATGGAAACTTTCTTGTAATCGTCACTTCCGGTGGCCTGCTCTGCCGTGCGTATGATTTTCTGCGCATCATAGGCAGTAAGCCCCGTGAACACGATGATTGTGGCAACGGAAATAAGAAAATCCAGCATAGTGAGCGGCGTTTTCGTGAAAAAGCCGATTACCATCTGGGCAAGGGACGCGATTACAATGCCAATAAGCCCCATCATAAGGTACTTTCCGAACGAAAGAAGGTTGCGCTTTGTAGTAGTTCCGTAAAAGCAAAGCGCAAGGAACATTGCAGAGCAGCCGAAGAACGCAGCCGCAATAGAGCTTATTCTGTAGACAATGAAAATTGAAGACAAAGTGATTCCGTTTATAACCGAATAGGCAATAAAACCAATAGTGGCGGTTTGAACTGAAATTTTCCTTATTGAGTGCGAAAGCCAGAAAACAAGGACAATCTCCGAAATGACAAGGACGAAAAATCCCACCATTCCGTTCCCGAAAAGAAACTTTCCGAGCGTGGTAAGACCGTTTGCAGAAAAGATGCTCCGCGAAGTGAAGAATGCTGTGACTGCGCTTATGAAAAGTGCAAGTCCCATCCAGCCGTATGTTCGTCCCATGAAAAGAGATTTTTCCGACTCCGTCATGGCAAGAGCGGTTGTTTCTGTAGATTCCATAAAATCCTCCTGTTTTTTTTTATTCTCTCATTTATATTTTAATGCAAGAATCACTCAATGAGAAGTAATTTTTTCACGGAAACTAATTTTTATAAATTACCTTCTGTGCGCCACCGTTTCTTTTTTCAGGAATGTGGTTTATAATGGTTAAATAGATAATCTCAAAAAATTCAGTTTTTAGGAATTATCACCAATGAAAATGTTTTTTCTAGGAGCGGTCACCAGATGAAATTCAAAAAAATCTCTATATCACCAAAACTTTTCATAGCAAGTTTTATCCCTCTGGCAGTTGTCGGTTTTTTCTCAATAACATTCTTCGTTAACGTTACGACTAAAATCATCAACGAAAACATCGAGCATCAGGCATCGGGCGTTTTGTCCGTCGTGGAGAATCATGTCACAAGCCTTTTCTCCCATGACCTTGCGAATCTGAACATAATCGCAAGCACGGCACTTGAATATCAGGACAAAGCCACAATCTCAAAAATAGTCAAGCTGACAGGAAAAGTATCATTCATATCAACATACTACTATGTGAGCGCGCAGCCTTTGTCTCAGGGCGGATTTATGATAATGAGCGATGACACTGAGATTCCCAAAAATTACAGCCAGTTCGACAAGCCGTGGTTCAAAGATGCGGTCAATGCGGAGAGGCTCTTCGCATTCAACACTGACCAGCATAAAAAATGCGTAACGATTTCGCGCGCGGTTAAGAGCGAGGACGGAAAGCTACTGGGAGTATGCGCCTTTGACATGGATTTGTCCGTGTTCAGCAAAATCGCAAAAGGAACGAAAGTCACCGAAAAATCAACTATAAGCATGATTGACGGTGAAGGACGATATCTTGCCACAAAAGACGAGACCGATGTTCTTGAAGGAAATTACTTTGAGGACTCGGACATAAAGCTCGGAACAATGTCACCTGATGATTACATGAAAGCATCCAAGGCAATCGTCGTCAAGGATAAATTCTACGCCGTAAAAAGAATCAGCTTTACGCCTTGGTATCTTGTCACGGAAGGTCTTACTTCTGACTTCAAGTCGTACTTTGAGAAAAGCGTCACAATCGTAATCATACTTGTCACAATAATCTGTATTGCCGCCACAATATTCCTTCTGTGGTATATGGAAAAAAATCGCTCTAAAGAAAAAATTCTTGGCGACAAGCTCTATGGCGAAACACAGAACCTTGCCGTCGCAGCAAAAGAGAACGCGGCAACGAGCCAGGACCAGAGCGCGGCCGTAAAAGAAATTGTAGCCACGATGGAGGACAACAACGAGCTTTCCGAGAACATATCAAAAAAAATCAAGGATGTGAACTCAATCGCAAAGAAAACTTCCGATGATGTTAACTCGGGCGTTGCCTCGCTAAAAAGCAATATCGAAAAGCTTCACGAAATTTTTGACGCGAACCAGCACACGATTGAGGGCATAAAATCACTCGGAAAAAAAATCGAGAATATCTGGGACATAGTTACGCTCATAAATTCGGTGGCAGACCAGGCAAAAATCATCGCGTTCAACGCGGAGCTTGAAGTTTCAAGCGCGGGCGAAGCCGGAAAAAATTTCCACATCGTCGCCACGGAAATCAGACGGCTTGCTGACGGCATAATCGACGGAACAAAAGAAATCAAAGAGAAAATAAATGAGATTCAGCAAAGTTCCGACAGTCTCATAATAGCTTCCGAGAGCGGAACGGAGAAAATAAACGAAGGCTGCCAGAAAGCCACCGAGCTTGAGGCAAAATTCGAGAGCATAAAAAATGCTTCCGAAATCACAGTTGAAAGCGCGGGCGACATTACGACGATAATCCAGCAGCAGACGCTCGCCTCCGAGCAGATTCTTGTGACTTTAAAGCAGATTGCGATTGGCGTTGACAACTTCACTCAGGCTACAGAAAGCATCTCAAGTGCGGCTCAGAATGTTCAGGAAATTGCGGAAGAGCTTAACGAGAACGGCGGAAGCAAGGAAAAAGAATGAACGAGGAGCTGATTGAGCAGATAGAAAAGGCAGGAACAGACGGAAACGGAGATGCGGCGGAGCAAGCCCCAAAGACGAGCTGGCTTATTTTCAGCATATGCGGAAAGAAATATGCCGTCCGCTCATGCGAAGTCCGCGAGATTATCCGTGACCTGACGATTTACAAGCTGCCGTTCCTGCCGTCGTACATTGAGGGCGTTATAAACAGGCGCGGGGATCCGTTCACAGTGATTAATCCGCTTCCGATGATTGAGGGGCAAAACGACTCGTCTCCGAAAGAGCCTCTTTTTCTTCTCTTAAAGCGGGACGATGACCAGATTTCGCTCCACATCTCTGACATTCTCTTTTTCCATGATGTTGAAGACTCGGAGCTTCACGGAATTGCGAACAATGACGATGATATTTTTCTAGGAACATTCGATTACAAGGGTGAGGAAATTCCCGCGCTGAATACTGAATCATTTGAAGTCATACTGAAAAAAGACATGGGCAGCATGAAATAAAAAGGAGGCATTTATTATGGAAGAATTTGACGAAAAAATTGAAAAGCTCCAGAAGATAATCGACGAATCGTCGAAAATCGTGTTCTTCGGCGGCGCGGGAGTTTCAACCGAAAGCGGAATCCCAGATTTCAGAAGCCAGGACGGACTTTACAATCAAGAATGGAAATACCCGCCTGAAACGATTATATCTCGCACTTTTTTTGACCGTGACAAAAAAGAATTCTACCGATTCTACAGGAAAAAGCTCATAATAAAAGATGTAAAACCAAATATCACTCATATCCGCCTTGCGGAGCTTGAGAAAAAAGGGAAACTGCTCGGAGTTGTAACACAGAACATCGACGGATTGCACCAGATGGCAGGAAGCGAGAAAGTCTGGGAACTTCACGGAAGCACGCTCAGGAATTTCTGCATGAACTGCGGTTCGTTCTATGGTATTGATTTTATAGCCGAAAGCGAGAACACGGAGGAAAAAATCCCCATATGCCCAAAATGCGGCGGAGTCGTAAAGCCGGATGTAGTTCTTTACGAAGAGGGACTTGACCAAAATGTAATCAACGGAGCTTGCAAAGCAATTGAAAATGCAGACACGCTCATAATCGGCGGAACATCGCTCGTAGTTTACCCTGCCGCTGGCTTCATCAGATATTTCAAGGGAAAGAACCTTGTAATCATAAACAAAAGCTCGACTTCCGCAGACGCAAACTGCAACCTCATCATACATGACTCGCTCGGAAAAGTTTTCGGTGCGCTCAAAGTCTAGGACTTTTCCTCCTATTCGCTCCAGAACTGGCTCACAGCCCGGAGCGAAAGGTCATCGCGCAGAATCCGAACGGTGTCCATGTACCCTTGCCCTATGAGAAGATTTATCCTTGCGGCATCGAAATTCGTAGTTCCCTCAAAGATTCCTCCCAGGTCGATTGAAGGAATTATTTCCAGTATGAATTTTTTCTCGTAGTCGATTTTCCTCACCCTTCGCTCAGGATCTTTGCTAAGGTACACAACGATAATTTCGTCTATGTCGGGGCAATTATCTATAATCGGGTCAATAGGCGTATTGTCTCCGCCGAACTCTTCTGCCCCGCCGTCAATGTACTTGTAGCCGTCCCCGAGCAGAACAGGCTGTGTAAGAACAGGGAACGCGGAGGTAGCAAGAAGTTTTCTTTTCAGCTCGTCCAAATCGCGCTCGTCGTTCAAAAGAAAGCGCGTTGCGTATTTTCCGGGCGACTGAAAGATTGTGTTTCCTATGAACTTGAAAGGAAGATTACTGTTTCTTACAGCCGTTACGAACACTTTGGGAAAAGTCATCTCCTGAATCGAAGAAAGGCGCGTGGAATCAAGTATTTTCTTTATTCCTGACTGAGAAATCAGCTGGTTGTCCCGCGTAAGCTCGCTAGGAACAACAGAGCGCCACACAAATTCTATAGCCGAAAGAGATGATGCAGAAAAAAGGGCAGAATTAAGTCCGCCCACGCTTGTTCCTGAAAAAGCCGTTACTCTTCCCGAAACACCAAACTCGTACAAGGCTTTCCATACGCCAACCTCATACGCGCCTTTTCCCCCGCCACCAGAAAGCACAAGCCCCACGGCGCGCGAAAGTTTTTTTTCTGAAGGCTCGCTGTCAAATTCAGAATAAAAGCGGAATATGCTCCCGTTCTCCAAAAACACGCGCGAATCTTCGTCACTCACAAGAAAACGCCCGATATTCTCCATCATAACTTTTTCAGGCACAAGGATATATGACTGAGAGCATATTTTATCCTCCCTGAAAAAAACTTTTATTCCGCGCTCAGTTCCGTTCACATCGCAAGAAGGAACTGAGGAATATCCGTACAGCTCGCACAGGCACGAAAACCTTCTTTGCCAGAGCTGGGAGAGAGAAAGCCCCTTTGAACTTGCAAATTTCGCCCACAAGGCGGTATCATCGCTCACCGACGAAGAAAAAGCAAAAAATGCAGTATGCGTTCCGTCATTTTTTCTTACAATGAACGGATACTCAAGGTAGCTCATAGCCGAAAAATCTGCCGCTCCCTCAAAGTGCCACAAGCCTTTCAGCTCAGAAATAGAGCTTATGTGCCTGAGCGACAGCTCTTTCTTCTGCTCCTTCCCAGTCTCTTCTGCAAGCTCCTCACCAGACCCAAATTCAGATTTTTTCTGGTTCGGAGAAGAAACGCACGAGCAAAGAATAAAAATTAATGAGCATAGAAAAAAGCAAATCTTGTGCGATTTCATACAAAATCAGCGTTTATTTGTTTCATCACTTCAAAAAAATTCGGAAAACTGACTTTGCAACATTCCGCGTCATTGACCACGACTTCGCCGGACGGAAGACCAAGCCCAAGCACTGCCAGAGACATTGCCATCCGGTGGTCGCCGTAGCTTTTTACTTCGCCTCCATGCAGCTTGAACTCAGGGTTCGGAGAGCCGTCGGAAAGAACGGGTGAATGACCGTGTATGATAAGGTAGTCCTCGCCCTCCTCCACTTCGACTCCGAGCTTCGTAAGCTCAACGGTCAGAACCTTGAGCCTGTCAGTCTCTTTTCGTCTGCATACGGCGGCATCCTCAAGGACAGTCGTTCCCTCAATGAAGCAGGCCGCAACGGAAAGCGCGCACACTGCGTCCGGGAAAGAAGAGAGAGCAACATGAAGCTCCCCGCCCGGAAGCGTCTTTGTTGAAAGTCGTGACGAAGAGACTGTTATTGTTTCCGAAGATTTGTCCCAAACGATGTTTCCGCCCACGGATTTTAGCACATCAACGATTTTGTCATCGCCCTGAGTTCCGCTCGAATCCACATTCTCTATGACGACTTTGCTTCCGTCCGCAATAAGGGCCGCCACAAGCGGAAAAGCCACCGCCTCCCAGTCGCTTGGGATTACAGTGGTGAACGATTTCAGGTCTTTTTTTTGCTTTACCTCGATTTTCTTAAAATCATCTGAAATAAAACATGAAACTCCAACTTTCTCAAGCCATTTTTGCGTCATAGTGAGGTACGGCGTTTCCTTCGGATTTGAAAGCTCGATTCGTATTCCGCCGTCAATAAGGATTCCAGCCATCATAAGCCCGCTCACATACTGACTTGAAACCTCGCCCTCCGTACGGACAACCCCGCTTTTCACAGGGCCTCTGATAATAAGCGGACAGCCGTTTCTGTCAGGACATGAAACAAAGCTTTCCGCCCCAAGCTGGTTGAGCGCGTCAACAACATGAAGCACCGGGCGCGACCTTATGGAATCATCGCCCGTAAACACGCTCGCGCCTGAAAAAGTCGCCGCTATGGGAGACAAAAAATAAAGAAGCGAGCCAGAATTTCCTACATTTACAACATCATAAGGAAGATGAACTTTTTTTCCGGCCCCGCGGACGACCCATTCTGTTCCTGGCTCGCCCTCCACGCTGAGAGAAAGATCCACATCCGCGCCTATAAGCGGAACTGCGGCGGCAGTTGAAAGACAGTCCGCGCTCGGAAGAGGATTTTTTATGCAAGATGTTCCTTCTGCCAAAGACGCAAGAAGGAGAGCGCGGATTGTATGAGATTTTGACCCCGGAACACAAATATTTCCTGAGAGCCTTGATTTTTTAGAAACAATGTACATGAATCAGATTGTATCACATTGTATGATTTTTGTTCACAAACAAAGCCTGCATAATAAAAAATCGCATTGAATAAAAAATCGCTTATCCATTATAATTAGAAATGTTCGGAAAATTCAGTTTTCCGAACGACACATTATGAATCTGACCAATAAGGAAACAAAATTTTCTAGTCAAAAAATCTTGTTTTCGGCAGGTCTATTAACTTTTCTAGCCAATAGAAACAAATCATTACATATTTAGGAGAAATTAATGGCTGACAACAAACTTTGTCCTTGTGGCTCTGGACTTCCATACTCTGATTGCTGTGAGGGAATCATCAAGGGAACTAAGAAAGCTCCAACTGCGGAAAGCCTTATGAGAGCAAGATATTCCGCATATGAGAAGCAGGAGATAGACTTCATCATCAATTCCTGCGAAGAAGGCGAAAAAATCGCAGAGATTGACAAGAAAGCAACTGAGGAATGGTCAAAAACCTCAAAATGGCACGGTCTTAAAATTCTGCGCACGGAAAAAGGCGGCGAGAACGATGAGGAAGGTCTCGTTGAATTTGAAGCAACATATACTGACAAAAAAGGATTCAGAGATATTCACCACGAAATTGGCCTTTTCAAAAAAATCAACGGCGAGTGGATGTATTCTGTAGGCAATGTAAAGCCAATGACCGTCGTTCGTGAAGGAGCAAAAATCGGACGAAACGATCCGTGTCCTTGCGGAAGCGGAAAAAAATACAAGAAGTGCTGCGGAGCATAAGCACTTTCGCTTTGCCCAACATGGCGTTCTTTATCCGCCGGGCTATTAGAGCTGTTCGGAAAACCATAGTTTCCGAACAGCTCTATTTTTCCAGAACAGAATCAACGAGCTGGTCAAGCATTTTCTTCTGCTTTTCCGTGACTTTTGGCTCTTCCTCAGGAACAGTTTCAAGCGGCTCAAGCGCAGAGTCAAAATCATCCTCAGATATTTCCTGAACTAAATCTTCCAGGCGTTTTTTTGTATTAACAGTCTGCTCAGCATTTTTTCTCATCATTTCTTCTTGCATAGGTGTCCTCATTTTCTCCATCTGTTCATTTTCCCTGAACATATCAATTTTTGCCTGTCGCGGAACATCATAAGACGAATTAGTTTTGCTGTGCGGTAACCAGTTTTTTTTCCGAAACTCAATTGCATCCCTGTACGGAAGGAACTCAACATCGTCAAAAGTCAGATTAAACTTCAAGTATTCCATCATGGACACGCTTTTTCCGTCATATAGGACAGGCCTCAAAAGCCAGTTGCCGCAGAGAAAGAGTTTTCCGTTCGCACCTGTCGTAATGTAGCACTGATCTTCCAAAATGTCCATATTATACGCAAGGATATTCTCCAGCATAATGTCTTTTGGAATCAATGTCTGATGCCTCTGAGGCATTTTCTCCATCTGCCCCTCGATTGCAGTGGAGATAGTGTTCCTCAGAACATTTTGAACGAGAATCTCAATGTCAAAAGAAAAATCAACGCACAGTGGCTCAGAGAAGTCTTCCATGTTGTTCTATTTCGTTATGCTGTTCATCAAATTTTTCCATAATATGGTCAATTACCGCCTGTTTTGGATCTTCGCAAGTTTCCGGCAAACTAGCCATATAATCCTTCCTGAACTGTTTGCAGTCAATGACAGGGCTTGCCGTAAAAATCTGCACGGCAGGCTCCAAAATATCCGAAAGCATATCGTCCGGATTGTTCATATCGATTTTAAGACAGATTCCGTTTATCGTCACAAGAATCGCAATATCGAACATCCTCAGGTAAGAATCTATCTCGCGCAAGCCCCTTTTCGTCTCGGGCTGCCCCGGTCTGTACCTTGTCCCCGCGGGGAACACAAGAATAATCTCACCATCGCGCTTGCATTTATCCATTGCGCGCATTGCGGCAAGATTTATCGACCTAGCTTTTTTCTCCTCCTGAATTCTCTCCTCCTCGCTCTGGGCTTTTTCCTCGGCTTTGTTCAGAGAGCGCGTAGGGTATATTACAACCCTGGTGAATGCCTCCGCAAAGGCACGAACCATAGGATCCGCCTCATTGAGCTTCATTCCTGCAATAGCGACTATCCTTGATGCAAGATTTTTTCCTTCCTCGCCGAAATTATTCTCAAGCAAGTAGAAAAGCGCGGGAAGATCCGCATTCGAGTAATGCTCCATCAGAATAAGCCCATGCTTTCCTGAATTTACGGCATTAAGGAACTCGCGGAAATTTTCCTTTCCCTCAATCCTGCTTCCAGGAAGCATGTGTTCGCTTATAAGCTTGTCCATCATCTTTCTTGTAACAGGATTTGCCTTTTGATATACATTTGTTTCATCTATTTTTGCAGCAGCAACAGAAGCTTCTTTCAAAGCCACGAACATATCGCCATATTTTTCGCGAATTGAATTTCCCATATTATCCTCAAAATGAACAGACCAGCCCTAAACAAGATTTTCTGATAAAACTGACTTTCACAACAAACCATGTTTCTGAACAGCCCTAATATGTTATTCTAACCCGAATATAAGAAATTTTCAAATTTATTTGGAGATTTTAGACAATTTCGCGCTCGTTTTGCAACACGCAGGATTTGATAAAAATCGTCACGAAAATCGATGTGTTCGGAAACATCAGTTTTCCGAGCAGGTCTAATTATTTGTAAGTCTCAAGCTTTGCGTTCGGTCGCACATGAAGCTCCCTGAAATTAACTGCGGAGCAAGGGCGACCAAAGTAGAATCCTTGGAATTTGTCCGGATTGAACACAAGGAGTTTTTCCACATCCTGAGAAGTTTCAACACCTTCCATGCACACTTTCATGTTAAGCTCGTGCGCCATCTGGGCTATGTGCTTTATCACATTCTTGTCGCCCTCGTTTCCGTTCGTTGCCCGGTGGACGAAAGTATAGTCCAGCTTGAGAGTCGATGCGTGAAGATACTGCAAGTAGCGCAAGTTCGAGTAACCTGTTCCGAAATCGTCAATATCAACATTAACCCCCAGTTTCTCGAAATTCTCCGTAAGGTTCTGAAGCCCCTGAGCGTTATCAATGTAGCCGCTTTCCGTAAGCTCAAGCGTTACATTGGCAGGATTCACGCCGGAAGAAACAATAGCGGTCTCAACATCCTCAACAATATCGCTTTTCTTAATCTGAATGTAAGAAAGATTCACGCTCATTCGGAATTCCTTCTGAACGCGGTTCCATTCGCGGCACTGGTTGAACGCCGTGCGCAAAACCCACCGCCCCACCGGAACAATCATACCTGTTCGCTCAAGGATAGGTATGAACTCATCAGGAGAAAGCATTCCGTACTTTTCGCATGACCAGCGAAGAAGAGCCTCGCAGCCAATCACATTCGTCACAGTCTTGTCAGAGTCAAGGTAAATTTTCTTTGCATCGACGAAAGGCTGATAATAAAGCTCGAATCCCTCAAAATCGTTTTTGAGCGAATTCCTCAGGCAATCCTGAAGGTCAATCTCCCGCAAGTGTTTTGAATAATCAGGCGCGTTGAACATTACGAGAGTGTTCCGCCCCTGACTTTTCGCCATGGAAAGAGAGTAATTCAGCTTTTTCATTATGTCATCAAGCTCTGCTTCTTCATTCAGAAATGCCACCGCACCGCCAGAAACCGTGAATACAACATCGTACGCGATTCCTTTCTCAGCCTCAGCGATTTCCCGCTTGAGCGAAAGAAAAAGTTTCTGCGCTACTGGCGCGGATTTTCCGGACAAATTCATGCAGATAAATTTGTCCCCCGCGATTTTGTACGCGCGGGCAGTTCCAGAACAGACCTTGCGGCAGCACGCGGCCACTTTCTTTACTACGGAGTCGCCCGTAGCAACGCCGTACTGCTCGTTTATGACCGAAATGTTGTCTATGTCGATTTTTAGGATAAAGCCAGACACCTTGCCCTCGCGCTCGCGCACAAGAGAAAAGTCGCTTTTGAGCTGCGTTTCGGAGAAAAGCCCCGTGCTGGCATCGGACTTGTCCGTTTCGTGCAAGATTTCAATGCTACCAAGAAGAACGCGCTTTTTCTCCGCGCTGGGAATTATCTTTCCTCGGAAACTTATCCAGACCGGGTTTCCGCTCCTAGATTTCCACCGGCATTCCAAGTTCATTTCCTCGTGCTGACCGCTTTTTAGAGCGTCGATATTAATACTGAAAAGCGAAACATCCTCAGGGTAAGTGAGACTTACAAGCTTTTCGGTTGCCCCGCTGAATTTGTCGCATGAAAAATCGAAGCTGCTTTTTGCCCTGCTTGAAATTGAAAGCAAGTCATTGTCCAAATCAAAGATAAATATGTACGAATCAGTGCATTGGTTCAAAAGAGAAACGATGTTTTCAATCTGATTCATTCCGAAATTTTCAAAATTATAGTCCATGATAACGCCGTTTCTGATTATCGGCAAAAAAAACGATTTTTCGGAGTAATGCGGCACTTGAAAATTTTGTATCAATAAAATAACATACCGATAATAAAAACAGGGGGCTTATGGCTATACTTGCGATTTCGCGGCAAATGAGCGCAGTTAACGAGAATCTTATAAAGAAAATTGCTGAGATTCTTGGATACAAATACATCGACAGAAAAATGATTCGCGAACGGATGGAAAAAAACGGTTATCCTTCCGAAAAATTCAACAAATATGACGAAGTAAAGCCAAGTTTTTTCTCTTTCTTCTCAAAAGATCGCGAAAATTATGTAAATTATCTTAAAGAAGCAATTTGTTGCGAATGTATCAACAATGATATGAAATGCGTATTCGCAGGAAGAGCCGCATTCCATATCCTTAAAGACATTCCAAGCTGTGTTTCGGTCAGGCTCGTGGCAAACGGCTGGACACGCCTTAATCGGGCAAAAGAAGAATTCGGACTAGACTCAAAAGGCGCAAAGAAAAAACTTTTGCGCTCCGAGATAGATAAATTCGGCTACTACAAAATGTACTTCAAGCTCAAGCTCTCTGACACAAGCATATTCGACCTTGTGCTTGACACTACGAATATGACCGAAGATGAAATCATAAAGGCTATAATCAATTGCCTGAAAAGCAAGGTGAACGAAGCCGATGAGGAAATCTCAAGGGAAAAAGTAAACAGCCAGAGGCTCGGCTACCTTATCGTAACCCTGCTGTTCAACGCATACGATGTGAATGTGTCGAATTTGACCGCAGAAGTAACCGGAAAAACCGTCACTCTTAACGGAATAACGGACACAAGCGGGACTATCGAATACATAAAAAAAATCCTTTCGTGCGAAATGCCCGCATACGAAATCGTATCGAACATTTCCGCAGTCCAAGACTCTATGAGTCCTTCAAGAAGATAAATTATCTCGATATTTTTACTCAGGCCTCTCCGTAACAGCGTCCTGTGCGTAAAAGCCGTTGTGCAGCGCAATTCTTTTTCCACAATGCAGGGCGTTCCCGTCCGCTTCGCGGCCGGTCGGGCTACTCCAGGTTCCGCCTTCCGGCTACATTCCTACGCTCTGGTAGTTTCGACAAGCTCAACCACCAACGCTACGGAACGGCTTCGCCGCCTTGCGTATCCCTCCTATGTTTTTTGCCAAGCATTATTTATCATTTGCGAAGGAATGCCTGTCGCAATATATTGTCCTACAGAATGATATAGTGCACCGAATGACTCAAAAGCTTTTTTTAAAGAAACTATGAACTCATTATCTCTTATAAGAAGTTTAGCTTGATTATACATTTGGGCTATTGAATTGTAAGCCGTTTCTAAATCTGTTGCCCATTTATAATAACTTTGGTCAGATATAAATATGTCCTCGATATTATCTTTAGCCTGGGAAGTAATTCTAAATCCTGTAAAATAAGCATTATAAATTTCCAAAATTATTTGCCGAGTTTGATTTCTGCTATCACGGTCGGCAATCATTTTTTGCAATGTTTTATTCTGCATGTCCATTCTCACAGACAAAATTATAGAAATAACTGTTAAAAGTATTGGAACAAGTGCAAAAATTATAGATGTTATAAAAGATAAGTTATTACCTTTAAGTATGTCCAAAATCTGATTGACAGCACTAATTAAGTCTTCCATGAAAGATTTCTCTTATAATTATTTATATTTTATTGATGATTTTCAATCAATTCGGCCAATTCACTTATCATCTTGTTATTTCGGTTGTGATTATCCATGAGCCTCTTCGTATCTACGGGAATTGCTTTGATTCTATTTTCAGTTTTTACTCCAATTTGCTTTTCAATTCCTCAAAGCTATCAAGCGCACTTTGCAGATTTTCAATAATCTCGGAAGCAAGAATTTCTGGCTTTGGAAGATTATCTAAATCTGTCAAAGATTTGTCTTTCAGCCAGAATATATCAAGGCTTTGTTTATCCCGTTTTGCAATTTCATCGTAAGAAAACTTTCGCCATCTTCCTTCTGGATTCTTCTCGCTCCAAGTTTCCTTTCTCTCATAGCGATTTGTAGGATTGTAGCATTTTATAAAATCATCCAAAACTTCATCTGTAAGCGGATTTTGTTTAAGTGTAAAATGAATGTTTGTGCGGAAATCATATATCCAAATTTCTTTTGTCTGAATCTTGTCGCTGGCAGGCTTTTTATCAAAGAAGATTACATTTGCCTTAACACCTGGCTTGTAGAAAATGCCGGTAGGGAGTCGCAGAATCGTATGAAAATCTGTAGTCCGTAAAAGTTTGCTGCGCACAACTTCGCCAGCCCCGCCTTCAAAAAGTACATTGTCAGGAACAACAACAGCAGCTTTTCCGCTATTGTTCAAAATAGAATTGATATGTTGCACGAAATTAAGCTGTTTGTTGGAGCTTGTAGCCCAAAAGTCCGAGCGGTTATAGACCAAATCTTCTTCCTCTTCCTCGCCATCTTCGTTCGTAAAACTGATTGAAGATTTCTTACCAAAAGGTGGATTTGTAAGAACGTAATCAACCCGCCAGCTTGGAAGCTGCAACAGAGAATCCCCCTGTTGAACTGGGATCTTGTCAGAATAAATGTCGCCGATATTGTGAAGGTACAGATTCATGAGGCACATTTTAAATGTAGTGGCTACAAGTTCATTTCCATAGAATGTTTCGTTTTTCAAAAAAAGTTTCTGGTCTTTGTCCAAATTATAATTCTTGCTGATATAGTCATGTGCAGCAAGAAAGAAACCTCCCGAACCGCAACATGGGTCGGCAATTGTTTTGTTAGGCTCTGGATGCAGGCATTTTACCATAGCCCTTATTACAGGTCTTGGAGTAAAATACTGTCCGGCACCACTTTTTATGTCCTCCGCGTTTTTCTGTAAAAGCCCTTCGTAGATTTCGCCCTTTACATCGCTGGACATAGCCGACCAGTTTTCTTTGTCTATCATCTGCACGACTTTGAAAAGAATAGTTGCATTATTTATTTTGTTCGTCGCCTTTGAAAATATTTTTCCGATAATTCCAGATTGACCGCTTAATTTTTCGAGAATATCTTTGTATTTTTCTTCAAGCTCTGAACCTTTAAGGTTCTTTATGTCCTGCCAGCGGAAGCCTTCTGGAATACCCGATGCTCTTTTAAATGGAGGCTTGGAAAACTCATCGTCCATTTTCAGAAAAATGAGATATGTCAGCTGTTCAAGATAGTCGCCGTAAGAAACCCCCGCATCGCGGAGCGGATTGCACATACTCCAGACCTTGCTGATTATTGCTGATGTATTTTCATTTGCCATGTTGTTCTCCATAATTTACAGCCCACCTTCAAAGGCTTTTTTGAGTATGCTCTGCCGAAGCACATCTGCTTTTTCAAGGGATTCGTTTACCACACGCTTAATTTGGTCGCATACGGAAAGCCGGGATTCGATGTTACGGACGATAGAAGATTGTTCTTGTTTAGTTATGAATGGAACCGGAATATTTTTTACAATTTCCTCATTAAGATTCTTCATAGTTGTTCCTGTTGCATTTTTTTCAAGATAATGGACAATATCTGGACTTGACAGGATTTTTGCATAAACACAAGCATCAAAATCACTTTTTAATCTGAATAAAATACTACCTGTTCCACAAAGCCAGCCATCTTCTTTTTTTGTAATTGCGGCACATCTACCCATTTCACCTCGTCTACCCATAATCACATCGTTTGTTTTTACCTTATACGATGCCAATTCCTGACATTTTTTCGATGAAATTGAGATTTTTGAACTTGGTATGATTTGACCGTTTTTTATATGCTGAGGGTTAATAACAGGAATTCCATCTGAAATATAATCTTCTTTATGTAGCATTGTACCAAAAGGTCCTATTTTTATTTCATCTGTTATTTCTGCAAGAGTTACAATCTTAGATTCCTTTTGTACAAACGCCTCTTTCAGCACAGCCTGTCTGTACACGGCAAGCTGCTGCTTTGCTTTTTTAAGAGATTCAATTCCTGCATCAAGCTTGCTAAAAAGTTCCTCGATTTTTGCGACAATACGTTGCTGTTCGGGAAAAGAAGGAACGAAAACGGGAATCTTTCGTAAGGCATTTTGAGTCAGCTTTAATCTTGTTGTACCAGATACAAAACTTTGATAATTAAAGTAATTTAAATAATGACATAAAAATTTATTATCCCCTTTTGCTTTTAAAACATGAGCATGATTATTTACCCATGCTTTACCGGATATGATATATGCTTTATTTGCAAATGGATTTAAAAATGGGGCTCCATCTTCACCTACTAAAACATATTCACCATCAGACAAATAATCATCTATTAAGCCAACTTTTCCTGTCGCTCCATAATATGGGTAAAGTAATTCTACATTTTTATTTTCAATCCTTGTATTTCGTTCTTTTGAATTGACAGGTTTCCTTAGTTCATCATGAATTTCTGCAATTTCTTCTAGCCTATATTTCTTCCAACCATCTGGTATGTTGTTCATTAGTGCCCTCGATTCTGTCACTTGACTTTTTTAAGATATGTGCTATATTTTACTTGTCCGAGTTCTGATTTCTATCAGCCTGGGGCAACGAAAGGGCACCATGAGGTGCCTTGTTTTGTTTTAAATCCTGCATGAACCAAGTGTAAAGTACTTTGAGTCTTGTTATATAACAATAAACTTTACCCATTATATCTTTTTCTTTTAGCACCCCGGCCAGTATCTGCTTAATTCTTTTTACAGGTATATTCGTGTCAATTTTTAAATACACATTTTGCCCCTGATGTAAAGCATCTCGAAATCTATGGGATACGGCATTTTCACCGCCTGTAACCGCTTTGAATTCTGTAAATTCAGCATCAAAGAGAGCATCAGGATTCTTTGTAACAGAGGATTCTGGAAGAAGAAAAACTGTGTGCCCATTGTCCGAAGCAATCTGTGCCATTAAGAATTCTTTTTCAAAGACTTTTTTTTGTTCAGAATTTTTTGGATCCCTTGAAGTTGCTACAAAGACATTTTTATATTTTTCTGACCAAATTTCATTTGGAAAATGAGAACTCAAGATTTCAAAAGAAACATCTATTAGATTCATACTTTTTTGATTTCCTGTTACCTTTATGCTACAAGCACCTTATTCAAGTCTTTTAAAATTTCTTCATACTCGTCGCCGAAAACTTGATAATACTTGCCAAGTCCGCCCATACTGTCAAAAGGGCTTAGTTCCAAATCTTCCGGCTGGATGCTCAAAGAAGATGCGATATGGTCTTTTATAAGACGGAGCCATTCAAGCTGTTCATCAGTAAGCTTTTTTGTTTTTTTCGCGTGATTGCGTTTAAAAGTCCAGTCCTTGAATTTTTTGTCAACCAAATCTTGAAAGCTCCAGAGTGCATCAATACGCCCCATTTCAAAGCGAATCATAGCGACTAAATCCGTTATCTGTCTGATTGCACTCATCTTGACTTTTCCCTGCTGTGTAATTCCGTAGCAATCCCAAAGCCTGTCCACACTGATATTCTGCATTTTCAGTTTTTCATACAGGGCTTTCAGCTGCTCCAAAACTATAGGGCGGTCTTTGTAACGCTGTTCATAAATGATACCGAGAGCCGTAATCTCGTCGATATTGTCATCAATAAACTTATGGAACGACTCGATTACTTTCTGAGCATTCTGCTTTTGGTCTTTATCAAATCCTGCAAATTGAAGCGTGTCGATATTGATGTCATCTATAATCTGTTCGTGGCTTTTGCGCAAGTTTTCTATAAAGTCACGGATTTCTGCCTTGTAAAATGGCTCGGTTGCTTTCTTCGCCATTGTTTTACGGGTTTGCAAAATCTGCTCTTCCGTAGGTTCGGCGCATTTAAAGTCTTGCCGTGCCTTTTCTTCTATTATATCTTCATCAAAACAGTTCAAAAGCTGTTCCGCAACGGTACTTGCATCAAGTCCTACTTTTACCTTGAACAAAGCTTTTTCTTTTTCCGTAGCCTGTGCATTGAGCCGCACCAGTCTGTTTGCAAGCGTTGTAAGTGTATCCTCGTCTTTTGCACCTGTGGCAACTTCCATCATAAGCCGCTTCAGGCTTACGTACGGTTTTCGTTCCAGTGGACGGGTATCGGATTTTTGGGATTTCGTAACGCCTACAGCGTCTACAATGACAAAATGGTCTTTATTCTGGGTGGCAGAAGGTGTTACCTGCTGTAATTCTTCTTTAGAAAGCGTGCGGGTTCCTCTGCCTTTCATCTGCTCAAAATACCCCTTGGAGCGGACATCACGCATAAAAAGAAGACACTCGATTGATTTTACATCTGTTCCTGTCGCAATCATATTTACGGTGACAGCAATGCGAGGGTAATAATCGTTTCTAAATGAGTTGAGTGCACCCTCCGGGTCATCAGCAGAATAAGTAACTTTCTGGCAGAATTCGTTTCCTTCGCCGAATTCCTCCCGAACGATATTTATAATGTCATCTGCATGGCTATCTGTTTTTGCAAAAATGAGCGTTTTCGGAACTTCCGTTCTGTGCGGAAACAATTGTGTTTTAAGGCTTTCCTTAAACTTCTTGATTATAAGCCTGATTTGGCTTGGATTTACAATCTCTTTATCAAGCTCGGCAGGAACATAATTTATATCTTCATCTAGTTCTTCTCTGCGTTTTTCGCGGGTCTGACGGTTGCGATGCTCAACTACCTGATTCATTTCGATTTTCGCACCGTTTTTAGTGATTTTTGTCTCAATTAAAAAGATATCCTCGCCAACATTTACGCCATCAACGATAGCCTGTTCCCGTGTATATTCGCTGACTACATTCTGATTGAAAAATGCAAATGTCCGTTTGTCTGGCGTTGCGGTAAGTCCAATTATGAAAGAATCAAAGTATTCAAGAACCTGTTTCCAGACATTGTAAATTGAACGGTGACATTCATCTACAATAATACAGTCAAAGAACTCAGGCGGATATTTTGGGTTATAAACGACTTCCTTTTCTTTTGTTCCGAAAATGGAATCTCTGTTTTCGTCTATCTCTTCTTCCGTTTTCTCGTCCAATTCTTGATTTGTAAGAATGGAATACATTCTCTGAATCGTGCTTATATAAACATGAGAAGTTTCGGGCATATAAGATTTTGTCAGTCTGTAGACGCCAAAAATTTCATTGAAAGTTCTTGAATCATCATTTGGAATATATGCGTAAAACTCATTTGCCGCCTGTATGCCAAGGGATTTTGTGTCTACGAGAAAAAGAATGCGGTTCATTTTTCCATATTTCAAGAGCCGGTAACTTTGAGTAATTGCAGTAAAAGTTTTTCCCGCGCCTGTCGCCATTTGTGCAAGAGCCCTGGGGCGATTTTCTGCAAAAGATTTTGTAAGGTTGTTTATGCAGTCTATCTGGCATTTTCTGAAGCCTGTGGTTTCAAGCGACGGAAGGTGTTTTAAATTATTCCTGACTGTATCTTTTTCTTCCAAAATCCTCTTGAGTGTTTTTGGCTGATGAAAACTAAAAACTTCGCGTGAGCGGTATTTTTCATCATGATAATCTGTGAATCGTAACAGTTTGCTTGTAGCTTCATAGGCAAATCTGATTTCATATTCATTCTTGATATACTTAAAAGTACTGTTCGCATAGCGGGAGGTCTGCCTTTCAACAACAGTTATATCCTCGCCTTTTTCCTTGCGCTTTGCTTCTACAATGCCAACAGGAATTTCATCAACAAAAAGGGCATAATCAACTTCACCAGAACTTGTCGGATATTCACGGACAGCTACACCAAGACCTGCTGATATATCCATGTCCTTTAAATCTTGAATAATCCAGTCAGCTTGCTCTAATTTTGAGTCAATTTCAATCCTGTCTTTTTCTTCCGGTGACATGGATATATTATAACATGTTTCAGTAGTTTTTATAGTAATCATCTAGACTTTCTGTTTAAGGGATTATAAAAACTGTAATGTACTATGTATCTTTATCACATCTTACCTCGTGTAAGAAACAAATCTTACCCCAGGTAAGAATCCCACTTTACAAAAATTATCATTCATTATGTAATTTAATTATAATTTTACTTGACATTATGATAATTAAACCGTATATTAGAATCAAGAGGTTTGAAATGGGAACAGAATTCGGAGAAAAACTTGAGAGCACTCTCAAAGAGCAGGGGATGACTCAGAAAGAGCTTGCCGAGAAGGCGAACATCACTGAGTCGGCGGTAAGCCACTATGTAAAAGGCGACCGGGAGCCACGCGGGTCTACAATCGGCGTGATTGCGGGTGTTCTTGGGGTGACAGCGGGGTTTCTTCTGGGGGCGAGCGTTGCAAGTCCAAGTTCCGACAAAGAACAGCAGACTTTTGACGAGCTGAAGGCGAGCGTAAAGAAAAACAAGTCTTCGCTTTCGGAATCTCAGAGGTTCGAGCTGATTCGGCTTCTTTCAAACTAAAAAATTCGATAAACGAGGAGGTGAACTATGAAAACAGACGGTTTTGGTCTGTCAGAAGATTCGAAATCTGGCGGACAAAAAAAGGCTTTCAGTTTACGGCAATAAACCGAAAGCCCCAACAAAGCATGATGCTAAGTTATTCGTTGAGTACAAGTTATCATGTGTAGCCCTTGAGTTTCAAGAGGCAATCGGCAGCCGAAGCCAGTCCAAAGCGGACAAAAATCTAATTTTAAGGAAATCACAATGAATATGATTTTCAAAGTTACCGCAAAAGGCGGGAAAAACAACAGGAGATTCACACATGAATACAAATTCGATTACAACACTGGGTGGCTCAGTTAACGTCACGATTCACAAAAATTACCTCAAAGAGGACAACTGCACTTACGCAAAAGTTCAGCGCACAACGGCTGGAATGAATAATGTAATCGCAACAATCCTCACTCATACAAAGGTTTTTGACGAAGCATCGCTTGTGGCGACCGTAATGCTTTTCAAGAACGCAATCCTTGAACTTCTTTCGATGGGAATTTCCATCAACCTGTTTGAGCTTGGAACCCTTTATCCGAGTGCGCAGGGAAACATCAATTCTTCAAATCCAAATATTTCTGAAATCCCGAGCCTCACTCTTGGCTTCACTCCGTCACAGGAAGCATTGGACGCAGTTGGCAAGGCTGATATTTCGATGGCGAAAATCGAAGACACGACACCTCAAATCAGCACGGTCGAAGACCTTTCAACCCATAAAACTGATTTTACGGTGACAGCAGAAAAGCCAATCCGAATTACGGGGCGAAAGCTCAAAGTCGCGGGCGAGGCGGATTCTGTCGGACTCTTCTTCGCCCCCCAGACGGCAGAAGGAAAAATTGACGAGAGCGAATCGGACTGGATTAAGGCCAGCGATGAAAGTTTTTTCAAGAACACTCATACTTATCTGGAGCTGATTCTGCCAGAAACGCTTGAAAGCGGCAGAAAATACTCGATTGTAATCAAAACCTCCGCAGGCCGTGGAAAAACAGTGAACAAAACCGTGCGAAAGCTTGTGTACGAACGGGCGGTTCTTGTGAACTGATGCTAATTAAACTGATGTAAAAAATTGCCCTGCAAGTGCCGTTGATTGAAATGGTTCTTGCAGGGCTTGGTCTAAATAACGCCAAGAATTATGGGCGTTACCTGCCTGTCGGCAGGTCGGGCTACTCCAGGTTCCGCGCTAACCGCGCTCCATTGCTATACTTCGTTTCGCAACGCTTCGCGCCTTGCGTATTCCTAACGCTATATAAACTTGCATAAAGAATCTGATTTTAATAGAATATATCCTTGTGTTTTGGCAACGCATGCAGCTCGTGTAAAACCTTTTGGGTATGCCATAAAAATATAATAATATTCTGACAGCATTTTATGTTGATTCAGAGTACGAGCCATTTTTCAACAGCATAAATAAATGCTTAAGGAGTCTTATTATGTACGATTTGTCTTTTGTTAAAAAACATGCCCGTTATTTTCTAAAAGACTGGCAAACACAAAGTCTTTGTGTGGCGATTGATGGAACTGATTTCCGCTCTTATGCTTATATGTCAAAATATCACGATGTCCAGTTCTGGTTTCATCATTTTAATTACTCAAAGCAAGACGAAGAAGATATCAGTTATATGAAAGCCCTTCATATAATTTCTCAGATTTGTGGCTATAAAAAATGGGAAGCGTTGAAATCTGCTTCACCAGAAGAAATAGATTTGGCTGGAAGAGTGTTGAAAAAAGTTCAAATAAAACAGTAATGCAAATTTACTTTTCTTATCTGCATAATGATTGCAAAATTTTATGCAGATAAATGCAAGTTATGTGTAGATTCTTCATCAGTCGAACATAAAGTTCAGGGGATGTTTTCAGCAAAATGTCGGTTCTAGCGGTTGATTTGCCGGATTGACATATTTTTTCTATTGACAATTCTACTTTTCATGCTTATATTCATATTAAGGCACAAAAAAGAGCCAAAGTAGCATTTCTAAAATTATTTTGCTTGTCATGTCTTGATGCAAGTTGAGCGTAGCAATCAGAGTTTTCTTAGTTTTTCTATTTCCTGATTCTTTTTCCTAAGCCAGACATTTTAATTTTCTCATTTTGTTTGTTAGGATTATTGTGCCTAAATTTAATTTTAGGAGCATTTTATGACACGTCCAGACATTGATTTTGTACAAAGCGGAATCAACTACACATTTAAAAACTTGCAGCTTTTGGAGCAAGCTTTCACTCGCAAATCTTATTCATCGGAACACCCGGAAGCTCAAAATAATGAAGTCCTTGAGTTTTATGGTGATGAAATTCTCGACTTTTTTGTTACAAAGCAGCTTTACGAACGATTCTCAAAAATCGTGAACAAAGAGCTTGTTTCTGAAAAAAATGAAGGTGAACTGACAAAATTAAAATCGATTCTCGTCAGCAAAGATAGCCTTGCCCGATGCATGTACAATTTTGGTTTCTCTGAATTTCTATATCTCGGAAAAAGTGATGAACAGAATGATGCCAAAAAATCCGCAGCCGTGAATGAAGATTTGTTTGAAGCAATCATCGGAGCTGTCGCAGCGGATTGTAACTGGGACTATCCACAACTGGAAAAGGTCTGCAAAACCATGTTGCAGATGGAAACGGTAAACAATTACCTGACAATTCTGGTTAAGGAAAAATCGCATGAACTAGACTTTGGAGAGCCTGGATACCATCCAATGTATTGGCAAATCGAAAATGGAAAAGATATAGAACCTCATAACTTTTTTAATAACGGTTACTTAGGAGTGCATGAATATTGTACTTCAAAAAATCCAAAAACAGGCCTGCATGAATATTGGGTAGACATTGGCGGCAATAAATTCAAGGGAACTGGAGACGGTACTTTTCAGGCAAAACTTGATGCGGATAAAAAAGCATATCACTTTTTATGTCAGGAAGAAATAAAAAGAAATTTTCAAAATCTTGATTTCTCGAATCCTGCAAGCACACTACATGAATTGATTCAAAAGAAAGTCATCATGGAAGTTCGCTATGAGTTTACAGAATACCATGACGAAAATGGAAATCCAATCTGGAACTGCAAGGCTTTTTTGGAAGGTTACGGACAATTTTCAGCGGAGAACATCTCAAAAAAACAAGTGAAACAAGATGTATCACTAAAATTGCTGCATTTCATCACAGATACCGTTATTGAGAAATCTGACAAATGGGATATACCTGTAAGGTATTCAGGATTTAGGGGGCTAGAAAAAATGGGTATCGATTGGAGATGAGGACAGGCTAATGACTAATACTACAAATATAAATGCTTATACACAAGAAAAGACTTGCACATATAAAGATGAAATTTATTCAGTCCGTGATAATGGTGCGGTTATGCGACATTTGCGAACTGCTGAAAGAAAACGGCCTCTTGATAATGAATGGACTTTCGGCAATCTAGACAAACATAATGGTTATTTACTTATTGCAGGAATCCGAGTTCACAGAATTGTTGCAACAGCTTTTCATGGAGAAGCACCTTCTAAAGAGCATATCGTAGACCACAAAAATACAAATAAGCAGGACAATAGACCCGAAAATCTTCGATGGGTAACAAAACTTGAAAACATAATTCTTAATCCCATCACCTGCAAAAAAATTATGTGTTTGACTGGTAAACCGATTGATTATGTTCTTAACAATATTGAAATATTACACAAAATGAAATTATCTCCAGATATACAATGGATGCGCACAGTAACACCAGAAGAAAGCAGAAATTGCTATGAAAATCTGCTCCATTGGGCAAATGAAGATACAATCCAACCAACAGAAAAAAGAGGAAAAATTGGAGAATGGATTTATCAGAGAAGATTTTTTGCAGAAATTAATAAGGATAATCATTTGATTTATACCAAAACAGAAAATGCTGTACATGATAGGAACAGAATGAAACTTCCGTCTGAATATCCATGTTGCCCAAGTGGTGATTATGAGCACAGTTTAGATGAATATATTGCGAATCTAAAAACTGGTGAATTGTTCTTTAAAACAGCATATTCATCATCTTTGGTCGAAGAAGCCGTTATTCATGAAGATAAAATAATTGTAAGAACTAGATCTGCTAACTTAAATGCAATCAAAAAATTTCATGTAACAACAGTTTCTTTGGTAAATAATACTTTCGTCCATGAACTTTATTGTTCTTGCTTTCATGAAGACAGCTCCCAAAAGTATTTTACCATCCTTCAAGGCAAAGAATGGACTGGCGGGGCTGTTTTCGATGATTTCTGCTAAAAGACATGGTATAATTAATATGGAAAGGAGATTTTTGAATGAAAAAATTATTATTTTGTGTACTGTTTGCTGTAATGTCATTTTTATCATTTGCATTTCCAAATATGAAATTATATTTGGACTCAGAAATTGCCTTTGAAATAAATGAAGACAAAATTCTTGATAAAGAAGGAATAGTTTCTATGATTATTCGTGATGGTAACTTGTACGAAACAGAGAATAGTATGTGTGTTGGAACAATTTCTGAGGACAAGGAGAAGCTTTATATCAGTTTGACCAATGGGGATTTAAAAATCTTTTCTTTTGACTTTGACAAATTCTCAGGAGCAATTCTTAAGACAATTTATTACAAGGATAATTCTGTGGATTCTTCTATATTGTTTGAATATGATAAGGATAAATTGCTAAAGACAGCAACTTACGACGGCAATAATTCATTAACAGGTACTTCTCAGTATTCCTATGACAAAAAAACAGGTATTCGAACAAAACTTTTAGAGTATAACGAAAACAATCAATTAATTTTTTTAACAGAATTTGATAATAAGCATGGAAGAAAAGCAAAAACAACCGAATATAACAAAGACTGCACAATCAAAACTCAAACTTTCTATGACAAAGAAACTGGTAATTCCATTGAGCGACTTGTTTACAATCCAAACACCAAAAAGCCTGTAAAATGGACTTTTCTACAATTTGACGAAGAAGGAAAGTATTCTGTATCTGAAAATTATTGGCTAAGTTCTAGAATGTGTTGGTACAACGATTTGGAAGAATATGCAGAAAAATCAAAGGAAGAGCCTGTAGATTGGAACGAATCATATTCTGCAAAAATACGAAAATATAATTTCACAAAAAGCAGTGATGGATATAGTATTATTGAAAATTTGAAAAACAAGCATTATTTAAGCTCATCGTCCTTTGCCCTTTGCAACAAAAATTCAAATTTCTGTTATTGCTTTAATACAAACGAAAATGATGAAATCGACATTCCGTCTTGCTATGAAATTGAATTTATAAAAAAGCAAAAAGATTATTCCACCATGAACAAATCGGGAACAGGAAAAGGTCCTTTTGGATTTGATATTGGCATGACCTATGAACAAGTAAAAACTGCCTGTGGTGGAACAGAACTCGAGCATATTTCCGATGACAGATACTATGTAAAACCCAAAAAATCTCATCCTCTTTTTGAAAAATATATCGTCTGGATTAGCGATACCTATGGTCTTTACTACATCAAGGCAATAAGCAGCAATATTTATTCATCAGATTACGGAACAGAATTAAAGCGAGACTTCAATAAGATTCTTTCTCCTCTGGAAAAGAAATATGGCAATTTTCAAAAAACAGATAAGGTAAAATCAGATTATTATTTTAAAGATGAAAAAGACTTTATGATGTCTATTAGAGATGGAGCAAGAACTTATAGGGCTGAGTGGTACGCAACAAAAGACAATTATCAGAACTACGATGGTCTAATTGGGATAGTTTTGGGAATTGATGCAAGTTCAAGTATAAATGGCTATATTTGGTTAGAATATGAATTTTTAAACCATGATGATGCAAAAGATGCATTGAATGATGTTTTATAAACAAAGGTCTGAACTTCCCCCAAAAAAAATCGGCAGAAAGCACAAATGCCCTCTGCCGAAATTTATCCCATCCTAAAGCTATATCTTATTTCGTAGGGTTGAAGCTGACCGTTCTCATGATATCCCCGAATACGCCTGCTGCCGTAACTCCGGCTCCGGCTCCGTATCCTCGGACTGTGAGCGGAATCGGTGTGTAGCGGGCTGTCTGGAATACGAATGCGTTCTCGCCGCCTCGGACACCGTAGAGAGGATCGTCCGGGCCTACTTCAAGCATACCGACAGAGACTTTTCCGTCTTTGATTGAAGCTCCCATTCGCAAAACTTTGTTTTCTTTTTTGAGTTTTGCCATCTTTTCCTCGAAGTAGGCGTCGACTTCTGGCAGTCTCTTCAAGAATTCCTCGGTCGTGCCTTCGATTGAGAAGCCTTCCGGGAAGATTGAGTTCATTTTGATGTCGTCAAGCTCGATTGACATTCCGCTTTCACGGGCGATAATCAGTGCCTTTCGCGCCACATCGGTTCCTTTGAGGTCATCGCGGGGATCCGGCTCTGTGTAGCGAAGTTCTTTTGCCTCAAGGACGGCCTCGCTGAATTTTTTGCCCTCGTCCAGCTTTCCGAAGATGTATGAGAGGGAGCCAGACATGATTCCGTTGAAGCCTGTGAGCTTGTCCCCTGAATTGAAGAGATTCTGCAATGTATCGATGATTGGTAAGCCCGCGCCAACATTTGTCTCGTACAAGAAACGGCACTGGTTCTCGTTGGCAACTTTTCTGAGCTTGTGGTAAAATTCCATGCTCATTGAATTCGCGCGCTTGTTCGGAGTTGCAATGCTCATTCCCGCGCGGAAAATGTCAAGGTAACGCTCAGGAAGGTCGTAGCTTGCGGTACAGTCCACGAACACAGGGTTCAAAGGTTTGGACTCCTCCACAAATTCAAGTATTTCGTCAAGATTCGTCTTCTTTCCTGATTTTTTGATGTCCTCCCGCCATGTTGCAAGATTTATTCCGTTACCGTCAAAAATCATTCCGTCCATCGTAGCAATAGCGCAAACCTTGATGTCAACATTCTGCATAAGAAGGGAGTCGTGCTGGTCATGTATCTGGTCAAGAAGCGCTCCTCCGATTGTTCCTGCCCCGAACGCAAACACCTCCACAGGCTGCTTTGTGTTGAAGAAGAAAAGATGAGCGGAGCGCACGGCCGCATCCCCGAATTTTCCACCGATAACGACAGATATTGAGCGTTCGCTTGAGCCTTGCGCAATCGCATGAATATTTATTCCCCTGGAAGAAAGCGAATTCAGAAATTTTCCTGCCACGCCGCAGTTCTGCTTCATATTGTCGCCGATAATCGACACAATCGCAACATCCTCAATCACTATGACTTTGTTCAGAAGCCCGCTAGTGATTTCAAGCGAAAACTCCGCGTTCAATACATCACGAACTTTCTCCGCCTCGCTCTGCTTTACGCAGAAAGAAACTGTGTATTCGGAAGACGACTGGGTGATAAGAAGAACTGATATTCCAGCCCTAGACACAGCCGCAAAGATGCGCGAAGCAACGCCGCTCTTTCCTTTCATGCTGCTTCCTGAAACAGACACAAGAGCAGTCTTTTTTAAGCATGAGATTCCGCGCACAGGACCTGTATTTTTCTCCGATTCAAAAGGACCTTTTCCGATTCTTGTTCCGCGCGCGCTAGGATTCTGGCTGTTAAGGCTCCACGCTTCTATTCCCTTTGCGGCAAGCGGCGCAAGAGTCTTCGGATGCAGTACCTTTGAGCCGAAGAACGAAAGCTCCATAGCCTCCTCATATGTCATGTCCTGAACAAGGATTGCGTCCTGAACAACACGCGGGTCTGCCGTATAGATTCCGTCAACATCAGTCCAAAACTCACACCTTGAAGAGCCGAGCGCAGATGCAACGATTGCCGCGGAAAAATCAGAGCCGTTCCGTCCGAGAAGCCCCATAACGCCCTTGTCGTCAGAATGTTTTGCCCACGCGCATATAAAACCAGGGAAAAGAAGGATTCTTGCCTGAGAAGACTCTGCCCCATCCCTGTACGGAGCAAGCGCGCTGGCTGTCCTTGCGTAGTCTGGGTCTCCTTCTTTCTGGTCGCCCGTAGTGTATATGAACGAGCGAGAATCAAGAAGAAGCACGCTTTTTCCCCTTGCCCTCAGAACCGCGCTGACAATCGGAACGCAAAAAAGCTCGCCCATGCCCATAATCCTGCAATGAATTGACTTAGGACACTCGCCGAACACGGACACTCCGCTCAGAAGTTTCTCAAGCTCCGACAAAAGAGGCTCAATCTGATTCATAACATCATCAGCTGAAAACCCACTGATTGATGACTGAATCTCAGAGCAAATACCAGAATGTATTTTTCTGATTTCTTCTATAAATGAAGCACATTCAGTTCCGCGAACGCAAGAGTCTATGGCGGACTGCAAAAAGTTCGATACGCCCGCAACTGCAGAGATTATGACGCTAATTCTGTCTTTTTCAGCGCGCCCAATCATAATATCAACTGAATCAAGAATCCGCCTGGCGTTTCCCATGGAAGTTCCGCCGAATTTTAATGTAATCATACTGTCCTCAAAAAATAATAATTTTCAAACTCACCTCGAAAAACTCTAGTTTTTCAAAGTTTAAAATCATCTTTAGAGCCGTCCGGAAATATCGGTTCGCCGGGCAGCTTTTTATATTATAGAAAAAAGACAGTTTCTTGTCATACGATTATTGATTCATTTCAAAAACATAGGGTAAAAGTCCTTTTTCATCTTTTCACAATCTCTGGATGCTGCCTATAGAATTCGGTCTTATCCGCATACATCGCTTCGTCGGCAACACGCATACAACGGCGGATGTCATTTGAATCACCGCCCCATTCCGCACCGATTGCAAAACAGACTGGCTTACCGTATCCTGTTTCTGACCTGAGATTAGTGACTTTTTTATCAAAATCCTCTTTCTTACAGTTAGGAATGATAACCACGAACTCATCTCCGCCTGAACGATAAATCTCGTAGTCGTCAAAATGCTTTCTGAGCATGGCTGCCGCCTCTTTCAAAAGCTTGTCGCCAGCTGCGTGACCGCCAGTATCATTGCATTGCTTTAGACCGTTCAAATCCGTAAAAATTATTCCGAAAGGAGAGCGAACCAAAGAATTTCCGTTTATGTGCCAGTCAATTCTTGCATTCATTGAATTTCTGTTCTTAACGCCGGTCAAAGTATCAACATTGCTCAAAAACTCAAGTTTCTCCATCAGCTCATTGTTCGCAATCTCAGATGAAAGAAAAAAAGCCGTAAGCTCCACGAATTCTTTCAGGTCAACGATTTTTTCCTCATTGAAATTAGTGACAAACAAAACACCGAACATCTTTTTGCCCTGAGAAAGAGGAACAAGTATGACATTTCTGACTTTCGCAGCGCGAAGACTTTTTGCCCAAACAGGATTTATTTTCTCAAGCTCCATAAGGTCAAATTCGTCTTTTATGATTACATCATCATGATTCTTCAACATTTCTTCCCACGAAAAAACAACATCGTCTGAAAGATACGGAAAAAAATCCTCAATTGTGATTTCATCAGTACTGAATTTTGAACAAAGAGGCGCGTATTTGCGCTTTTCTTTATCAATCATAATGATACAGCTACAAAAAGACTGGGTATTTTTCTGAATATCAGATATAACCGTGTTCATGCTTTCGTAGAAATTTTCTGAGCCACGAAGATTTATGCAAGTCTGAATGACCATCGGAGCTGTTTCTACAGAAACTTTCGATAATTTTTCAGATTCAGGTCCGGTTGTGAATTCAAAGAAAAACAAAAAGTGACACAGATTATCCTTGTCAAGCGACGGTGAAAGCGGAATATAAGTTCCGTCCGTCCAGACTCCCATTGCTTTTGTGTCAACATAAGCATGTATATGCTGCTTAAGAACCGCACAACGATAACAAAAATCCTCGAAATTCGGTTCTTTGGGAACAAGCTCAGAATAAATTATGCCGTCATGGTAGCCAGCCCCCATAATCTGCTTGTACATATCATTCGCACAAACAACACGAATGTCACCATAGTGACCGTCCTTAGTCTTTTCAACAGAGATAACTGCCGCCGCCATTCCTTGTGCATCCACAAGATTCTGAAAAATCATCGTTTCCTCCGCTAAATATTATCAAATAGTCTGAGCCTTTCAGAAAGTCCAGGAAAAGAAAAATACCCAAGACTTTCTGAACAGTCCCCGCTTTAGACCATCATCTGATAGATTTTCGCGCAGTCTTCCTCGGTCAGCGTTACAAAACCTGAGATTGAGCCTGGTCGCCCGTTTCCGTGGCAGAGAATATTCGCCAGCTTTGGTATATCCTCTTCCTTTGCGCCAAGCTCACTGAAATTTTTGGGCATTCCCAGCGAAATAAGGAAATTTCTGAATGCCTCGATTCCTTCAAGAGCAGTTCTTTCAGGATGGTCAAAATCCATCTGGCAGCCCCAGACACGGACGGCGACTTTCGCAAATCGCATTACATCATGGTTCATTACATATTTCAAAACCGCGGGCATTGTGACCGCAAGTCCAGCTCCGTGGGCGCAATCGTAAAGAGCAGACAGCTCGTGCTCGATGTTATGGCTGTTCCAGTCCTGGCTTCTGCCCACGCCGCATGAATTGTTATGCGCCATCATTCCTGCCCACATAATGTTCGCACGAGCCTCATAATTGTTCGGGTCAGCAATGACACGCGGTCCTTCATGCTTCATGGTCAAAAGAAGAGCCTCAATCATGCGGTCGGTGACTTCGACTTCTTTTGTGTTCGTAAGATAACGCTCGTAAAGATGCGCCATTATGTCCGTAACACCTGCCGCAGTCTGATACGCAGGAAGCGTTTGCGTAAGCTCGGGGTTCAAAATACTGAACTTAGGTCTCAGAGCGTTACTGCTCGTCGCGCGCTTAAGCATACCATCTTCCTTCGTAACCACAGAATCCCCGCTTCCTTCGCTTCCTGCGGCCGCTATTGTAAGAACCGTCCCAATCGGAATTGCAGATACAACGCGCTTTCCGCTGTAAAAATCCCAGAAGTCACCGTCATACAAAACCCCTGCTGCAATAGCTTTTGCCGAATCAATAACGCTTCCCCCGCCAACAGCAAGTATGAAATCAACCTTTTCTTTTCTGCACAAGTCTATTCCTTCATAGACAAGACCGCTTCTTGGATTCGGCTTCACTCCCCCGAGGGAAACAAACGGAATGCCTGCCGCTGAAAGCGATTTTTCAACTCTATCCAAAAGCCCTGATTTTCGTGCGCTTGTTCCGCCAAAATGAATCAAAACCTTGCTTCCGCCGAATTGTTTTACATACTCGCCGGCCTTATTTTCAGTTTCTTTTCCAAAAACAAAAAATGTAGGTGAATAAAAAGTGAAATTATCCATAAAAACTCCTCTAGAGCAACTCTTAAAAATTAGAACTGCCCGTAAATTTTAGTTTCCCGAACAGCTCTATCACTTACAATCTGACAATTATACGCATTCTTCCTGCTTAATTTTTTTCTTTCAAAATCTCATCTTGTCCGCACATTGCCGTAACCAGCTCTCGCAAAAATTCTCTGTTATCAACATCTTCCACAAGAAGCATTTCCTTTGCACCTTCGTACGGCAATTCTCTCGGAGCATCCGGCAGTTTCTCCAACGCAGATTTTATAGGCTTCACAAGAAATCGGTCATCGTATATCCCGCCGAAAATTTTTCCATTTTTGTAAAGGATGAACTCACCCATCATCGCACGGAAAGTAATTCCCTCCAAAAGAGAAAGCTGGTCTAAAATATAGTTCAAATATTCTTTTGAAGAAGCCAATTTTTTGACCTCAATTAGTTGTGGTGATGCTCTCCGTGGTTATGGTCGCATTTTGCATTAAAATTGCCTTTAAGCTCACCTTTTGCAAAAAGCTCTGCGGCTTCGTCGGCAGAACCTGTAATTCCTGGAACTTCTTTAAGTCCAGAAGCCGCAATTGCATCGATAGCCCCCTGACCGCGGTTTCCAAGAATAAGCGTTTCAACTCCAAGACTTTTTAGATATGGCGGAAGTGCATGATGACCGTTTCCACCGTTATCAATAACTTCCGAAGAAACGATTTTTCCGTCTTCAATTTCATAAATCTTAAAAAACTGAGTTTTTCCAAAATGCTGGAACACATTTCCAGTCTCTTTTTCATAAGTAGCTGCGATTTTCATGCTGATAGTTTATAGATTTTAAGTTTTGCTGTCAAATTTCAAGCAGTCGCGATATTTTTCGTAAGAAAATACTTTCCTTATCTATCGCACTTTCCAGCCCACAAGCCCCTTGCCGTCGCTGGAGAACACGAGCGCAACCTTGAACATTTGCTTGCCGCTCACGGCGAATCGCTCCGCATAACCACTTTCGTCAATCTGGGCAAGCGCATTCTGAGCGATTTTCTCAAATTCTCCACCTTTATCCATCTTAAGCTCAAAAATGAAAACCGCGTCCTTTGTTGTGACAACGACATCGCTCCTTCCGTTCACGCTTTGCAGCTCGGAGACAACGCGCATTCCGCTCAGACGGAACATCAAATGCGTCACGGACTCGTAGTAGTTTTCGCAGATGTCCTTTTTCACGATTGTGGGCAAGTCCGCAACGGCTGCCTTTATCATCGAGCAAACGCGGTCAACGTCCTTGTTCCTGAGCGCGTTCCGCAGATTGCTGATTTCAAGCCCCATGTCGTCGTAGGGAACGGAGACATATTTTGCCAAAAGGATTTTCAAGAATGACTGCTCGACCTCGCGGTTCGGAAAGTCCAGCCAGAACATCCTGTCCTCGGCGTCGAAGCCTTTTATCGTGAGATAGCCGCTTTGATAGATGACAGGGAGCATGTTCTTTGTGTTCGGGTCGTACTCGCGGAATGAAATCTCATCGACCTCGCGCCCGTTGACGAGCGTCTCAAGCTCAAGCGGCTGGTTCTGCAACGCCTTCACGAGCATTGACGGCGTGCCGCTTTGGAACCAGTACGAGCCGAAATCACAGTCAAAAAAGCACTTCAAAAGGCAGAACGGGTTGTAAACGCCCTCCACGTTGAACGAAAAATGATAGCCGTCATACATTGTTTTGAGCTTCTCTTTCGCCGCCTCCACCGTCATGCCGAATCGATTTGCAAGAGCCTCGATTTCCGGCACAAAATACGCGTTCAGCTCGGACTCGGAAATTCCGCAAATCGAAGAAAACTTTGACATCAAACTTATGTCGTTAAGCTGGTTTAGACCGCTGAAAATGTTCATGTGGCTGATTTTCGTGATTCCTGTGATGAACAAAAAGCGGATGTATTGGTCGAGTTCTTTCAGCGGGCTGTAGAACGCACGGAGTTCCGCCCTGTTTTTCTCCTCGTATTCGGAGTAGAGCGCGTCGAGCACCGGCTTGTCGTACTCGTCAATGATGATGGCAACTTGTTTGCCGGTCCTTTCGTAGGCGGTCGTTATAATCTCGGCAAAGCGAGTGAAAAATTCCGATGATTTTTTTTCGATTCCATACTGCTCTTCGTATTTACCTAAAATCTGCTCAAAAAGTGCAAACAGTTTTTTTGTGTTGTCGAATGAGCCGCCGCCAAAGCTGATTTTAATGACCGGGCAAACTTCCCATTTTTTTTCAAGCTTTTCAAGCGCAAGCCCTCGGAACAGTTCTTTTTTGCCTAAGAAATAGGCTTCCATCGTGGAAAGCAAAAGGCTTTTTCCGAATCGGCGCGGGCGGCTCAAAAAATAGGCTTTTCCCTCGCGGGCAAGGTCGTAGACATAAGATGTCTTGTCCACATAGACGCACCCCCGCCTTCTCAAATCCTCAAAATCCTGAATGCCAATCGGCAAAAATCGGTCTTCCATAGAATCCATTATATTCTGTTTGGGAAAAACATTCCATAAAACACCGAATGACCTTCCGTAGATTTGTTACAGGCCGTTCATAAAAACTCAGTTTCCCTGAAAACAGAGCGATTTTTGTTTTCCCTTGCTGTTATTTTATCTTCCAGCCCAAGATTCCCCTTCCCTCACTGGAGAATACCACCCCTGCTTTGCGCATCGTTTTTCCGCTCACCTTGAATCTGTCGGAATATCCGTTCGCATCAATCTGCGACAGGGCATTTTCAAGGATTTTCTCAAGCTCAGCGGAATTTTTTGATTCGTCATCGGCTGAGGCTTTGCCCTTGTCCATTTTTAGCTCAAAGATGAAAACGGTGTCTTTCGTTGTGACTATCACATCGCTCCGTCCTGCCACATTCTGTAATTCCGAGACCACATTGTACCCTGTCATTCGGAACATTAGGTGCGTCACCGACTCGTAGTAGTTCTCGCACATGTCTTTTTTTACGATTGTGGGAAGGTCTGCGATTGCGGATTTTATGATAGAAAGGGCTTTGTCCACATCATGCACTTTCAGGGCATCAGAAAGATTGTCGATTGCAAGCCCCAAATCATCGTCAGGAACGGAAACGAATTTTTTGAGAAGGACATCGAGGAAACCATCTTTTATTTCCTGGTTCGGGAAATCTAGCGTGTAGCGGTCTGAATCCTCATCAAAAGCCTTTATCGTAAGATAACCGCTCTGATAAACAACAGGAAGCATGTTTTTGCTGTCGGGGTCATAGTTTTTGAACTGGTCTTCCTTCACTTTTCGCCCGTTCACAAGATTCGCCAGAAAAAGAGGCTGATTCTGCAAGGTCTTAACAAGGAAAGAAGGTGTTCCGCTCTCGAACCAGTACGATCCGAATTTTTTTGAGCTGAAACATTTGAGCAGGCAGAACGGATTATACACCCCCTCGACCCTATATGAAAAATGATAGCCGTCATACATCTGCGCAAGCTTTGCTTTTGTTTCAGCTACAGTCATCTCCTGCTCTTCTGCAAGGGCCGTAATCTCCGGCTCAAAGTATTTTTCCAATTCAGATTCGGAAATTCCGCAAAGAGATGAATATGCCCTGTCCAGACTGATGTCATTGAGCTGGTTAAGCCCGCTGAAAATATTCACAGGGCTTACTTTCGTGATTCCCGTGATGAACAGAAAGCGAATGTATTTGTCGCAGTCCTTGAGTGGGCTGTAAAAAGCACGGAGCTCCTTTCTGTTGTGCTCCTCGTATTCGGTGTAGAGCGCGTCCAGAATAGGCTTGTCGTACTCATCGATGAGGATTACGACTTGCTTCCCGGTTTTTTCGTAAGTAAGTTTTATAAGATTATCAAAACGAACAGAAGGATTATCCGAAACTTTTGCAATTCCAAACTTCTTCTCGTTTTCGGATAAAATATTATCAATAACAGCAAGAAAATTATCTCTAGTCTCGTATGAACTTATTCCGAAGCTGATTTTTAATACAGGATATTCAGTCCAGTCCTTTTCCAGATTTTCAATCTCAAGCCCCTCAAAAAGCTCCTTTTTGCCAAGAAAATAATATTCCATCGTGGAAAGAAGAAGGCTCTTTCCGAACCGGCGCGGGCGGCTCAAAAAATACGGCGTACTGAGCCTAGCAAGTTTGTAGACAAGACGTGTCTTATCAACATAGACATAGCCGCCCTTTCTGAGCTTCTCAAAATCCTGAATGCCGATTGGCAAAAATCGTTCTTCCATACGGATATTATAGCACAGATTTATAATATAGAAAAAATCATCCCCAGACTTTCGCGCGGTTTTTCTTAACCTCAGAGCGTATTTTTTTCAGTTTGAGTTTTCGTTCCTTGCTCGCTTTTGTGGGCTTTGTCTTTTTGCGCTTTTTCGGAACTTTCAGAGCATTCACAATTCTGCTCTCAATTCTGGAAAGCGCAATCCGTCTGTTTGCCTCCTGAAACCGCTCATCGTCCACATCAAGAAAAAGACAATCATCCACATTTATAATAGAAGAAAGTTTAATGCGAATAAGATTCCGTTCATCTTCGCTTATTCCTGACAAAGACGAAAGCGGAAGAGACAAATGCACTTTCGTGTTCACTTTGTTCACATTCTGCCCGCCCTTTCCTCCGCTACGAGCAAAAGTAAGCTGAGATTTTTCCAAAATCGAATTATGAAGTTCTGAAATAACCATAGTTTATTCTACCACAACTTCCAATGCCCGCAAATCCACGCAAGTTTTTCGGCGTTCCGTAACGACTCATCGCCAGGTTCAAAAATCATTTCATCAATTTACTTTACAAAACTTCCTGAATATACTGTTCAATATGAATTTACAAGATTTGGAATCAGGCGATAAAGCACGAATCATAAAAGTCGGCGGCAGAGGTGAACTTCGGCAACATTTTCTGGATATGGGTGTAATTCCAGGCGTAGTCGTAACGAAAATAAAACTTGCACCAATGGGCGACCCGATGGAAATCGAGATTCACGGCTATGAACTTACGCTCCGTCTTGAAGATGCCGCAAAGATTGAGCTTGAACCAATTTCAGAAGAAACTAACTCTGAAAGTCGCATGAACGAAAATCAACACACAGCGCACAATTCTGAGAAAAAAAATCATCCGTTGCACCCAGGTCTTGGCGAAGAAGGAAAATTCCACGAGAAAAAAAGCGAAACGCCGCTTCCTGACGATACAATCTTGAAATTCGCGCTTGTCGGAAACCAGAATTCAGGAAAAACAACGCTTTTCAACCAGCTTACAGGCTCAAATCAGCATGTAGGAAATTTTCCTGGCGTTACAGTAGACCAAAAAAGCGGAAAAATTCGGGAGAACAAAAACACTCTGGTAACTGATTTGCCCGGCATTTATTCGATGTCCCCGTATTCCAGCGAAGAGCTTATTTCCCGCGATTTCGTACTGAACGAAAAACCGCACGGCATCATCAATATCGTTGATGCCACGAACATTGAGCGCAACTTGTACCTTACAATGCAGCTTCTGGAGCTTGACATTCCATTGGTAATCGCACTGAACATGATGGATGAAGTAATCGGGAACGGAGGCTCTGTTGATGTGAACAAAATGGAGCATATTCTTGGAGTTCCTGTGATTCCCATTTCGGCAAGCAAGAATCAGGGAGTTGACGAGCTTGTAAAGCACGCGCTCCATGTGGCGCACTATCAGGAAAAACCGCTTCGGCAGGATTTCTGCGATAAAAACGAAAAAGGCGGGGCGGTTCATCGCGCGCTTCATGCGGTAATCCATCTGATTCAGGATCACGCCGACCGCTCGAACATTCCTGTCCGTTTTGCGGCAAGCAAACTTCTGGAAGATGACAAACGGATTATGCACAAGCTCGACCTTGATACGAATGAAAAAGAAACTCTTGAGCATATAGCCTTACAAATGGAAAAAGAGCGCAAACTTGACAGAAGCGCGGCAATAGCCGATATGCGTTTTTCTTTCATTCAAAAAGTCTGTTCCTCGTGCGTAAAAAAGCCTCTCGTATCAAAAGAACGACTGCGTTCGCAAAAACTTGACCGCATTCTGACGGGAAAATTTACTGCGCTTCCTGTTTTTGCCGCAGTTATGGCCCTTGTTTTCTTTCTGACTTTCAATGTAATCGGGGCATTTTTGCAGCAACTTCTTGAAACAGGAATAACAAAACTGACTTCAGCCGTAGATTTTTGGCTCACATCTGCCGGCACGAATGAGGTCCTTCACGGACTTATTGTGAGCGGAATTTTTTCTGGCGTTGGAAGCGTGCTTTCGTTTCTTCCTGTTATAGTGACTTTGTTCTTCTTCCTCTCAATTCTCGAAGATTCAGGCTACATAGCGCGGGTTGCTTTTTTCATGGATACTTTGCTCAGAAAAATCGGACTTTCAGGCCGGAGTATCGTTCCGCTTTTAATCGGATTCGGATGCACAGTTCCGGCTATCATGTCAACAAGAATTCTTCCTAGCGAGCGCGACAGAAAAATGACTATTCTTCTCACACCTTTTATGAGCTGCACGGCAAAACTTCCGATTTACGCATTTTTCGTAAATGCGTTTTTTCCGCGGAACGGTGCATTGATTATGACCGGACTTTATTTTCTGGGAATTGCGACGGGCATTCTCGTTGCCCTTTTGTACCGTAAGACTCTTTTCAAAGGCGAGCCAGTTCCTTTTGTAATGGAGCTTCCGAACTACAGGCTTCCGTGCGTACGAAATGTAGCCCAGCTTCTTTGGGAAAAAGCGAAAGATTTTTTGGAAAGAGCGTTCACCGTAATCTTCATGGCAACAATTGTAATCTGGTTCTTGCAAAGCTTTGACCTGAGACTGAATCTTGTTGAGGATTCCTCTATGAGCATTCTTGCAAAAATCGCAGGGCTGATTGCGCCAATTTTCAGGCCGATTGGACTCGGAGACTGGAGAATATGCACTTCCCTCATATCAGGCGTAATGGCAAAAGAAAGCGTTGTCTCAACCTTTGGGATTTTGTTCAGCGAAGGCATTTCTCTGGCACTTTCCAAAGCCACGGCGGCAAGCCTTCTTGTTTTCAGCCTTTTGTACACGCCGTGCATCGCCTCAATAGCCTCGGTAAAACGAGAGCTTGGATTAAAATGGGCGGCAGGGCTCGTCATATGGCAGTGTGCTGTAGCATGGATTTTCTCATTCGCAGTCTGGCTGCTAGGAAACTTGTAATAGAGCTATTCGGAAACTTCAGTTTTCCGAATAGCTCTAATATGTGAAAAATTACAGGTCAGTTCTAACAACATACATTTTTGATGCTACCCGAATTTTATTGAGATTGGCTCGTTTCCAGAGTAAAATAAAATGGTGAGGCATAAAATGACAAAAATCTGTAAAAAACCGCTCGTAAGCGAAAGAAGCAAAATCATAAAGCATCTTATAAAATTTCTCCCGATGCTTCTGCTCTCTTTTTTTCTAACATCTTGTGTTGATTATGTGCAGACAGTTGGCTATAAGGGCGGAAAATATCAGCTTTATTACAAAGTCACATTGTCAAAAGCACTTTTCGCACTTGCCGATTCCGATCCAGAAGAGATTTTTAAAGATTTTGACAAAGAGGCGATGGGAGAACTTCCGAAAAATGTGCAAATACATAAAGTAAACACCGATTTGGAAGTTGGCACGGAATTTTCAATCGAACTCTCGCCAAAATCTGCAAATAAAGACGAAATTTCTTTTTTGCCGAAAATCGAAGGAAAGAAATGCTACATTCCGTTCCTGCTCGGCGGTGAAAGCGGCGAGATTGCAGAAAGTTTCTCTTCCGAAGACGCAGAGTCCCAGACAATGACACAGGCTTTCCTTGCCTCCGCAAAATGCCGCATTATGCTTGAGAAAAATCTTGCCCCAAAAATTGAGACCGCATATTTTGAAGGACGCGGCGGACAAAATTATTCGATTCCTGTTTTTGATTACGGCCCTGCATACTGCCTTGAAATTCCATTCATCGTCCTTTTTGAAAATGGAATGTATAATTTTAACCAAATTGTCGTGATTTTAAAATAAAGCGGAATGAAAAATAGCCTGGAGTATAATTATGATTCAAATTTTTGGAACTAACAAATCTTTTGATACGAAAAGCGCACAAAGATTTTTCAAAGAGCGGCGGATTGACTTTCAGTTCGTTGACCTCAAGGAAAAAGAAATGAGCGAAGGTGAGTTCAATTCTGTTGTGAGCGCGATTGCCCGAACGGAAGGTGGCAGGGCGGAAGCGATTGAGGCGATGATTGACCAGAAATCGAAGGACTATGCGGCAATTGCATATCTTGACGATAGCGAAAAAGAAGAAAAACTTTTTGAGAATCAGGCAAAACTCTTGAAGCAGCCTGTTTGCCGAAACGGTAAAACCGATGCCACCGTAGGAATGGCACAAAAAATCTGGGAAAACTGGAAATAGATTCCGATTGTTTTTCGCTCCGTAGTGGCAGCGATTTTTCTGCCACAGATTTTGACATGTGGAGCAATTAGTTCATTCTCGTTATAATTTCTTATAAAACTGTTGCTGTGCCTTGTCGCAGCAATCGGGCAAGCTCAAAACTTGTTTTTTAGAACTGCCCGTAAATTAAAAACTCTTAGTTTGGAGATTACTATGGCAAAAATTCAGATGAAAAACGCAATCGCCGAGCTTGACGGCGATGAGATGACCCGCGTGCTGTGGGCTGTAATCAAGGAAAAGCTCCTTGAGCCGTTCATTGACCTTAAGACCGAATACTATGATTTGGGACTGAAAAATCGTGACAACACTGATGACAAGGTAACTTATGAATCTGCCGCTGCAATCAAAAGGCTCAAGGTTGGCGTAAAATGTGCCACAATCACATCGAACGCGGCCCGCGTAAAAGAATATGACTTGAAGCAGCTTACGCGAAGCCCCAACGGAATTATCCGCGAAGAGCTTGACGGAACTGTTTTCCGCGCTCCGATTTTCGTAAAAAACATCCAGTGCTGCGTAACTAGCTGGAAAAAGCCAATCGTTCTTGGCCGCCATGCATACGGTGATGTTTACAAAAACTGCGAGATTAAGACAGACCAGCCTGGAAAAGCGGAGCTTGTATTTACCGGAGCCGACGGGACTGTAATCAGAAAGACGATTCAGGAAATGAAAGGCCCTGGAATTCTTCAGGGAATCCACAACATGGACTCTTCGATTGAGAGTTTTGCCCGCTGCTGTTTTTCATACGCACTCGACCAGAAAATCAGCGTCTGGCTTGGAACTAAAGACACAATATCAAAGACTTACGACGGAAACTTCAAAGCAATTTTCCAAAAAATTTTCGACAATGAGTACAAGGATAAATTTGAAAAAGCAGGAATCGAATATTTCTACACTCTGATTGATGACGCAGTTGCTCGCGTAATGAAAAGTGAAGGCGGATTCCTCTGGGCCTGCAAGAACTACGACGGCGATGTTATGAGCGACATGATTGCCTCAGCGTGCGGAAGCCTTGCAATGATGACATCAATTCTTGTGTCACCGAACGGCGAGTTTGAGTACGAGGCAAGCCACGGAACTGTTCAAAAGCACTACTACCGCTACCAGAAGGGAGAAAAGACAAGCACGAACCCGGTCGCCCTCATTTTTGCATGGACTGGCGCGCTCGCAAAAAGAGCCGAAATCGACGGAACTCCAGAGCTTGCCGACTTTGCGAAAAAACTTGAGAAAGCCACTCTCGATGTAATCGAAAGCGGAGTGATGACAGGCGACCTTGCGCGACTTGCAGAACCAAAAGCCGCAAAAGTCCTAAACAGCTGGGAATTTATAGAAGAAATCGCAAAAAAACTCATCTAGATTCGCAAAAAAACAACTGATTTTTGGGTCAGGTTGCATAAGCAGCCTGACCCAAAACTAAAAGGCAGCGACATGAAAAACCGAATTCTTTTTGCACTGATTTTTCTCTTTCCGCTCCAGATTTTCGCATGGAAAGAAAAGTCCCTGAGTCCAAAAGCAAGGGATATTCCGGACAGCATAACGCAGGCTGTTATGAAAAGACCAAAAGAAAAACTGAGCCTACTTGTTTCCACCCTGATTTCAGGAATCACGGACGATGAAGAAAAAGTGAAAGTTCTTCACGACTGGATTTGCGACAATATTTCGTTCGACACAAAAATGTACTTCTCAGGACAAACAAAAAAGCAGGATTTTGTGTCCGTCCTAAAAAACAAGTCAGCCCTCTCCCAAGGATATTCAGCTCTGTTTTACGAAATGTGCAAAGCGGCCGGAATCGAATCAGTCGTAATCCACGGATATTCAAAAGGATTCGGCTATCTTGGCGCACTTATGAGCAAGACTGACCATGACTGGAACGCGGTGAAAGCAGGAGGAGTCTGGAAGCTCGTTGATGTTACATGGGATGCCGGGCGCGTTGATTTTAAGACATGGATAAAATCATATTCAAGCGAATGGTTCTTTCTTGCGCCCGAATATTTTATCTACTCGCACCTTCCTGAAAAAGACGAATATCAATTTTTAGAAAAGACACAAATACGCACAAGAGAGCAGTTTGTAAAAGAACCTTTCGTTCCGGCACGATTTTTTGAGCTGGGACTGCGCCTTACCGAAAAATCCCCTGACTACAAAAACAAAATATCATCTTCCGTAAAATTCGATTTTTCTTTGACAGACTGCGACATTATTTTGATGGCTGAGATAGAGTCCAAAAAAGATGGTTCGTATGTTCCTTGCGCAACATGGATAACAAGGTCGAACGAAAAAGTCTGTGCCGAATACGATGTGCCAGACAGCGAAAAATACAAGGGCATTCTTTTTGCCAAGAAAAAAGGCGTTTCTGCAATTTCAAAAGTGTTCTCCGCCGAAGAATTTGAAAAAGAAACAGTTTCGGAAGTAAAAAAACTTCTTTCTGATAAAAAAATCACTCAGAAAGAGCACGATTTTTTCTTTTCGTCCTATTTCAAAGTAGATGAAAACAACAGGTATTATCTGAACGATGATTCTTTGGATAATGAACGAAACGATGCGCTCAAAAAGATTTTTTCTTTTTTCGACACCGACGGAACTGACTTTGAGCCTGTAATCACTTTTGAGCTTGAAGCAGAAGAACAGTACCGCGGATTCGGCGCAAAAAAAGCCCGCTACCCGCTCGCCCACCTGTCTTATTCGTTGTCCACGAACACAAGTCCCGTCGCGCCGCTCTCAGGTTCAATAAAAAAAGGAAGCAAGATAAAATTTTCAGTAAAAAGCTCCGATTACGATAAATTCGCAGTAAAAATCTCAGGGAATCTGTTAAAAATGGAGAAAAATTCCTCAACAGGATTTTTTGAATTCGAATCTACGATTGAAAATTCAGATTCAGTTACGATATTCGCATCAAAAGACTCGAACAGCTACTTTGGCCTGTGGAGCTACAGCGTAGAATAGAGTTGTCCTTAATTTTCGGAAAGATACGGTAGCTGTGATTCTACCTGTAGACAGGCAGAATCACTAGCCGCAAAATCGCCCCAGCTTTGGTGACTTTCACTTCTAATCTGAGAGTTTAGAAAAACAAACTGACCTTATTTGTTCATTTCTTTCAGGATAGCCTTTATCTGGAATGCGAACGAATAGAAGTCATTGAAAAGCATCTCGTTGTCAGAAGCGCACTTCGCAAAAAGCTCAAGCGTCTTATTGCTCTCCTCCTCCGTCTTCTTGATAGCATTTATGACAGTGTTAAGACCATCGAAAGTAGTGTTTATGAAGTTTGTGATGTTCTCAACATTCTCATTGTTCCTTGAATTTATGTCACGAACGGAATCGAAGCTTTCAAGCGTCTGGTTCGTTTCATTTGCCAAATCAGTAAGCGCGTTTGAATTCTTGAGCGTCTTTTTTTCCATGTTGCTGATTGACGCAACAAGGTTGTTAACATTCTTCTTGATTTCTTCCGAAGTTTTGCTCGTGTCATTAGACAGTTTTTTGACCTCGTTCGCAATGACGCGGAATCCCTTTCCGGCGTTTCCGGCGCGGGCAGCCTCAATAGACGCGTTGAATGAAAGAAGGTTCGTCTGAGCAGAAATATTCTGAATGTCGTTGATTTGGGCTGTAATCGTAGCCGTCTGTGTAATAAGGCTCTTGAATTCCTCAACATACTTTTTCTGCTCAAGCTCGATTGCCAGAACAGATTTTTTTAGCTCGGCTATTGCCTGAGAAATCATTGCAAGCCTGTTTGAGTTTTCCTTTGCGTTCTCAGAAATATGCTTTGTTTCGCCTTCCATGTCGGCGGTCTTCATAAGAAGCGTTTCAATTGCCATCTCCTGCTCAAGAGAAACTTTCGACTGCTCGTTTCTTGAAGTAAGATAGTGCATAAAGAAATCCGCACCAATTGCATCTTTCTGAAGATATTCCGTCAAGGACTCAACAAGATTTATTCCGCATTTTAATAGGTCAATATTTTCCATAATAGATTGAATCTCCCGTAAAACTCATTAGTTTCCAATGACGACAGTAACCAGCGTCTGGTTGCAGTGCATACGACCAATCTGCTCCCCGTAGCAGGAGAATCCGCAGAAAGTAGGGAATGTTCCCCGGTATTTCTCAATGATTTTGTCCGCAATGCGCATACGCTCGAAAGCCATTGTACGCGTAATGCAAGTCATCATCAGCGTAAAGCGCGGATTTGCTATGACGGATTTAATTCCGCTGCATGTATCATCGGCTTTTTTGAGAGGATCGCCAATTTTCATAATTTCAAGTGTTGAATTCGGAACAACGCGCGCAAAAAGCGAAATCTTACGGTCAGGCGTAAATCCTGCAAGAGCTGCGATATGAACGGAACCGTTCAGGTGCTTTCCGAAAGGATTCTCGAAAGTCATTCCCTCAGCCTGGCTCTCGCTTACGCCAAGCATTTCCGCGTACACAGTTTTTGCCGGGCGGCCGTTGAATTTTGAAACAATCCTGTTGACAGGATCCGCCTCGGTAACAAAAACTTGCTTTCCGACCGGATTGAAAATATCTTCCTGACGAATATCGAATTTACACTGAGTTTTGACATAAAGCATAACGGCTCCGTCCTGAGTCGTTTTTCCGTTGTAGCTCACGAATGTCTTTGGCGTATTTCCAGTGAATCCTGCCGTTCCGCCAGCAAGCGGGAAATTATCATTCTTTATAATTGAATAGAATGTAGTAAGAATTGTTTCCTCGGCATTGTAAACACCGTTTATGAAAGTAATTGCGAACGCATTCCTGTGAGAATTTGAATCTCCCACTGCAATCCCTGCTTTTGACAGAGCTTTCTCAATATCACCCTTGTTTCCGATTGGGTACTTGCTTCCGTTCTCAATAAGAACTCCGCTTACTTTTGTGGAGTTGTCCGAAAGCGTCGTAAGTACGACGGAATCATTCAAAAAGCCGTTCATGTTTATTTCGCCAGCCGTACTTGCGCCTATGACCTCAGCCCGTGGAAATTCATTTTTTATTGCAATCGAAAGGGCCTCAAAATCATAATTTATTGCGGCCATAAAAATCACAGCCTTATAAGAATCCAACGGATTTTTCAATTGTGAAATCAAATCTTTTGCAGCATCATCCGGATTTTGTCTTTTAGTCGTAACAACTTCCTGTTCCATATTCCACCTTGTCTTTGAAATAAGTTTAATTACTCCGTAAATCAATATTCACCATGAAAAGTATATTTTCAGACGAATTCACTATCCTATTTTAATTCTCATTTCATATTTTTTCCACAAAATTCTGTAAATTATAACTAAAATTTACAATAGAGCTGTTCGGAAACTTCAGTTTTCCGAACAGCTCTAATAGGAATATTCAAAAAAGCGCAATCTTTATGAATTATCAAAAAAAATCAAAACTTCACCCCGAAACTTAATGCCGGCACAAGCTCAAAATCATCGTTCCAACGCCATGTACCCCAGAAACTGCTCTGAACATTAGAAGAAAACGCACCGTCGTTAAATCCTTGAATATGGGCATCAAAAGTTACGGCGGAAAAAAACTCAAGCCTTCTGAACGGTTTTACGAGAAAAGCGAACCTGAGCGCGGGAACATAAGCCGATTTTCCAACCTTGCTGGCAGTAGAGTAAACATACTTGGAGAAAAACTCCGTGTTCAGCATTATATGTCCGTAAAAATTGGACTCACGCCCTATCCCCAGTGCAACGAAGATTCCGTCATCGAACTTTGTCAAGGCTTTTCCGACAAGAATCGTTCCAAAAATGTTTCTGCACCCTAAATGGAAACCGCCGAAGATTCCGTTGTTAACATCAACGCTGAATTCAGGCTGCACCCTGAAACGCTGCGCCTGCTTGAGCTTTCCGGCACGCACAAGCTCAAAAAGCTCCAATCCGTAGATTTTTTCAGCAGAAATCTTATCTTCGCGCAAAGTAACGAATCCTGCATGAAACTTATAGGCGACAAATCGTGACGGATAAAGCCGCTTGGTCTCGCACGACTCAATCAGATAGCCAGCAGAATCATAATGCTCGATTGTAGTTGGTATTATTGACGGAACTATGCTGTCCTTGTAAATGATAACGGTAAAATCAGCATTGGACGGAAAATATATGACTGTTTTTCCGAAAGCAATTGAGGCACCTATAGGAGCTTTTACACTCTTCATCTGCAATATTCCGTCGACAATTCTTGCCATAACCTCGCCGTGAGAGTTAAGCACTGCACATTCGTAGCTTTTTTCTATTATAACTGCGCTGCTTCCCACATCAGAATAAAGCTCGTCCTCGTCAAGCACCAAAAGCCATGAAAGATACGCCTCGCACGCATGCATATCGACAAATGCGTTGGAGGCATAATCAAGAAGTCCGTTCGTGCTTTTGTTCAGGCTTGCCTGTATTTTCTCAACGAGCCGCTTCGTGCCTTTTTTCTTTCCAGGCGCATCGTCTTCAAGCGGAATGGATTCCTCCGCATTCTCGGGGAAAACTTTCCAAAAAAGCCCCTCCGCTTTCTCGCGCAATTTTAAGCCTGAGTCATAGTACGAGCCGACCTCCTTGCACATTCCGGTCAAAAGACGCGCAATCATGGACGGAAGATATGTTCCGAGCTTGAACGGATAAAAATCACGCTTAAGGAATTTGTTGTAATATTCGTTCACGCGCGGAAGATAATCATTGATATATGTATTTCCATCCATGTTCCAGAAATTCACCGTAGTCAGAACATGCCCGTACTTTTTATACTTCCAGTTTTCTCCCCTGCACGGAGGAACACTGGGAACTATGTCCTCGGCGTTGACTATGTTCCAGATGAAATCGTACTTGTGGTCTGATGTTTTTTCTGAGGAAGAAACATTCGGAGCCGCAAAAGTGTAGTCATATATCCGTTCAGTACTGAAAAGCCCCTCGTTGGCAAGAAGCGCGCCGACAAGGTTTGCAAGAGCCGCCCCCCGGCTGTGCCCCGCAATAAGAAAACAACAGGAGTCAGGGTCTACGGCGCGCTTGAGAAGATAGTAAACAAGGGCATTGTGGATTTGCTGCGCAGATTTGAAAAAGCCCTCATGGAACGCTTCCGCAGTTTTTGTTGTGTCGCTCACATTGATATTAGAAATCCATTCGTTCGCGTTCAGAGGAGTTCCGCGTATAATAACGAACACAAGAGTCCTTTCTTCCGATGAATTTCTCACGGTTTTTGTGGCAAAACTGAACGCAGCCTGATTGTTCCCCATGATTGGGGCAGAATAATCCACATCATAATGGTATTCAAGTGAGGAAATATCTGCGCCTACCGCCTTGTAGGAAAGCGTGAGAGAATCGTGGGGACGCTCAAGAAAATAGTCGCAGTAAGCATTCTCAGAAAACACACATGCAATACGCGCAAGATTATGATTATATTCAGTTGCAGGTTTTGAGAAAAACCAGTCATCGCTCCACTCAAAATCAATGAGAGTCATTTCCCCGCCAGCAGTTTCAAGCCCCGAAACAGGTATTTGAACCGTGCTGGCAGCGGAAAAAAAGCGGACACAAACAAGCAGAAAAAAGAATAGGATTTTTCTCAACGCTACGGCACCATGACTACAAAGTGCTGGAAGAAGAGCCGTCAAGAGTGACTTTTATCTTTTTATACTCACCGTTCCTGTAAACAGTAACAGTAACCGTGTCCCCGGGACGCTTGGATTCAAGTGCGCTCATATAATCTGCATAAGAAGAAACCGTGATGTTGTCAATTCCAGTGATTATATCACCGCCAATATTGAAAGTGACCGTATTGAAGCCATACCGTGAGCGCACACTGAGCGGACCTGCGACAAGACCAGCTTTTTCTGCGCCAGAACCAGCTGAAATTTCGCTTATGATAATGCCAGATGAAATGGCAACTTTTGAAAGTCCCGCATTCTGACCAGTTGTATTGATGTAATTCGCTATGTCGGCCGTCATCTGAACAGGCTTTATTCCGAGCTTTCCGCGCCGCACTTTCCCGTACTGGATAAGATCGCTCACAACGCGGCGGGCGGTGCTCACAGGAACTGCGAACCCCAGCCCTGCGGAGCTTCCGGAATTCGATATTATCATCGTGTTTATTCCAATCATCTTACCGGTCGAATCAAGAAGAGGTCCTCCGGAATTTCCAGGATTTATGGCAGCGTCGGTCTGAATCATATTCCTTATGATGACATTCGCGCTTTCCTGAATAGGACGGCCAAGCCCGGAAATGATTCCAGTGGTAATTGTACGCTCCAAGGCAAAAGGGTTTCCGATTGCAAGAACTTTTTGTCCTACTTTTAGATTCTCGCTGTTTCCGAAGTCAATTGTTTTAAGCGCGACATCAGCCGGCGGATCAAATTTTAAAACCGCGATGTCGCTCTCAATATCTTTTCCTACAACAACACCTTCGTATGTATTTCCGTTGGCAAGTGAAATATTTATCTTGTTCGCCTTTGAAATGACATGAACATTAGTTACGACATAGCCGCGCTTGTCTATGATAGACCCCGAGCCAGAGCCGCCGTCTTGTACGACAGGCTCAAAGAACCAGTTGTAGCCCATTTCCTGCGTCGTTATGTTCACTACGGCCTCGTTGCATTTTTCGTAGACCGCAATATTCTGCAGCTCGTCCTGAGTATACGAGGCATTTGAGTTTGCAATTTCCATTGTCTTAGATAGAAGAGAGTCATATTTTGCCTCAAGCGCGGCAATCCGTTTTGAGTCGGCAGTGACAGGCTCCCCCGCACTTTTCTCAGGTTCCGCAGTCTTCTCCTGCTCCTGTACGGCTGACACCTCCGGCAGACGCTCAGGCTTCTCAGAACCGGATTTTTTTGAGATAGAATAAACCGCAAATCCAGCAGCCGCCAGACATAGCCCCAAAACAACACCGATAATAGTATTTTTTATCATTTGAAGACGCGAATAAAGTTTCATAACATAAAATGTAGTCTTTTTTTTCGATTATGTCTATTAAATTGATAATTAATATCTAAAAATTAAAGTTTTTGGAGATTTCATTAATCACACAAAAAAAATTCTTTCATTAAATATATAAAATTCGCAACAAAAGCCTAATACTTTCGGGCGGTCAGCCGAGAATAAAAACAGGTGGGTAGAAATATGAATCTTATAAAAGGGGGTTATGAGCTATGATAAATTCGCTTGGGATAAACTCTTATACGTATAATAACGTTGTCTCAGGAACAAGCAAGCTGTATGTTCCTGTGAAGCCTGCGATGGTGATTTACTCGCAGTTTGACCATGTTTCGGGCGTAGCTGCCAGACCGAACCAGCAGGGACTGCCTGTGAGCAAAGTTCGCATTCTGAACTCGCTCATCGACCAGCTTCACACAATGAAAGCGAACCCTAAGGTCAATGTAAAAGACGGGGAGTTCACTGACAAGCAGCTTGATGTTCTGATAGAGCATTTCCAAACAAAACTACAGACTACAATTCAGACAGCTCAGGCAACTGGTTACGGACTTGCAGGAGTAGCTCCGCAAGTCGGTATGATTTTCAGTCTTGACGCATAATCAAAATATGGCTGAAAAAAAGAAACGGGCTTTTTCAGATTGAAGCTAGCGAAGAAAAGCAGCGTACTTCAAGAAAAGCCCGATTTTTTTTGCCCTAATTCTATAACTTGAAAAAAAAAACAAAATCTGCTTTACTAGAACTTATAAACAAAAGGGGAGTAGTTACGGCTCGGAATCAACATACCCGTCGCAAGACTGGTTTCGGGCGTTCGATTTTCGGATAACAAGACCTTTTGCCGAAAAATGTGCGCGTCACATCGGCAAAAGGTCTTTTTTTATGGGCAGCCCAGAAAACTCAGCTCCCGAGGGCGGTCACTTAACAAGGAGGCGTTTATGGACGCACAGATTCTGGACATTCTCGGTCTTTTGGTATTCGGCTTCATCCTGCTCGTCAAGGGAGCTGACTGGTTCGTTGAAGGAGCCGCAGGAATTGCGGACAAGCTCGGAGTTCCGCAGCTGATAATCGGGCTTACAATCGTGGCGATGGGAACGAGCGCGCCCGAAACCGCAATTTCGCTTACGGCTACGATGCACGGAAGCGCAGACCTTGCCGTAGGAAACATAATCGGCTCGAACATTATAAATGTTCTCGTGATACTCGGAATTACTGCCATAATAACACCGCTTGCAGTTCAGAAATGCACAATGCGCTACGAAATGCCGTTCGTAATCGTAATCTCCGTTATCTTCATGCTGCTCGGACTTGGAACCGGCGTACTCAAAGGACTCTCTGCCCCAGACGGCGTTCTTTCGCGCTCATGCGGAATCATTCTCCTCATTCTGTTCGTTGCGTACCTAGCATACCTTTTCGTTATGGTAAAGCGCGGCGAAGCGGAAGCAGAGGAAGTCCCTGACGGGAAAAACACATCTTGGATAAAACTTATTTTCCTTCTTTTGGTGGGTCTGGCACTCGTAGTACTCGGCTCTAACTACACTATAAACTCTGCCACAAAGCTCGCGCGCCTTTTCGGAATCTCAGAGCGAATAATCGGTCTTACGATTGTTGCCCTCGGAACATCCCTTCCGGAGCTTGCGACTTGTATAGCCGCCGCATTGAAGAAAAACGCGGATATAGCAATCGGAAACATCGTAGGCTCTAACATATTCAACATGCTTTTCGTCGGCGGCGTTTCCGCAACTATAAGAAATCTTCCGTATCAGGGCGGATTCTTTGCGGACAGTATTGTGTGCATTCTGACGGCAGTATTACTTCTTCTTTGCGTCGTCCTTACGAAGAAAAAAACTTTGAACCGTGCCGGCGGAATTATAATGCTTTGCGCTTACGCCGGATATTTTGTCTATCTCATTAAATAGACGTGTTCGAAAAACTGATGTTTCTGAACACGTCTAATAAAAAACTGTGCGCCCAAAATAATTCTCTAAAAGACCTTCACGCACTTTCGGGCTTTTTTTAGGGCTGATTCCGGCACTTCTTTCATGCCCTTGGTTCCGGCCAGGCGGATTTTCCTTGTGATTTTAAATCCTGAGTAACCCAGGATTTCTTTGAGGGCTTTTTCGGCTTTTGTCGTCTGGGCGGCGAGGATGTTGAATGGGAAAGGCGTGGTGCAGGAAGTGATGATGACGGCTTTTTTGCCCTTGTGAAGCGGAAGGGGAAGCCCCAGTTTTGACTCTCCCATCATTGAGGCAACCAGCCTGTCAAAAAGGCATTTTAACTGGCCGTTTATGTTTCCCCAGTAGACTGGGCTCCCCGCGATGATTCCGTCGCAGTTTTTGATTTCTTCGGCGATGCTGTGGGCGTCATCCTGGGGAAGAAGGCAGCTTCCTTTTGAGCGGCAGGCCATGCAGCCGACACAGGGCTTGAATATAATAGAAGAAACATCGATGAATGTGACGGAATCGCCTTTTTCCAGCAGGGCTTTTTCGGCGGTGTGAAGCAGCCGGGAGATTTTTCCATTTTTTCGGGGACTTCCGTTCAGAATCAGGATTTTCATTAACTTCCTCTTTAAAAAACTTCGCGTTAGCGGCCTTGCATAATGTTTTATTCCGTAAAAATTGAATCCATCCACAAGCTGATGAATCTGTCTGTGAAAACCCGCCCCTTTTTCCAGTATTCCACATCGCTTTTTTTAAGCAGGACGGATTCGATGCAGCCCCACAAGCCTGAGACCAAAATGCCAATGTCCAGACGGGGATTTTCTGAACAGGCGGTTCCTTTTTCAATCGCCTTTTTAAGAAGTTCTTCGCCCGTGCGGTTACAGACATAGTATTCTTCGATAAGCTCAGGGCTGGCGTCATCCGCGGATTTGATTCCTTCCATGACAAGAAGGGAGAGCCGGGGATTTTCAAAGCACCAGTCGCGGAAGGCAGAAATTGCGTTTTTGGTCTGATTTTTGAAGGAATCTCCTTTTTGTGAGGCCTCTTTGATTTTTTCGTTAAGCTCATAAAGACAGTCCAGGGAAATTGCCTGAAAAAGTTTGTCCTTGTCCTTGTAGTAATGATAGATGCTGGTGGCGGTGATTTTGCAATTCTGAGCAATGTCCCTCATGCCGATTTGGTCGGGATTTTTCTGCATAAGCAGTTCAAGTGTCCGTTTTTTTATAAGGGGCATTATATTGGGATTGGGATTTCGCATGGTGACTCCACTGATATTTATTTAACAATGATAATTTAACAGCGTTAAATAAATATGTCAATGCTTTCTTAAATGGAGAAGTGGAGGAGCCAGTCGAAAGCGTAAGCGGACGACCGCGCGTGAGCAAGCTTCGGAACAGCGGCTGACCGGTAAATGTGCACCCAAAATTCATCTTCACTTTAAATGTGAATTGCTGTACAATGGTTTAATATTCTTTATTTAAGAGGCTTTTAGAAATGGCAAAAGACATTTATGACACATTCCGTGACATCGGTATCATTCCTGTTGTCGCAATTGAAGACGCTTCAAAGGCAGCTGACTTGGCTCACGCTCTCGTAAAGGGCGGTCTTCCGGCTAGCGAGGTTACTTTCCGCACAGCTTGCGCCGCTGAGGCTATCGAGGCTATGATCAAGGCTGAGCCTGACATGCTCGTTGGCGCTGGTACTGTCCTCAATGTTGAGCAGGCAGAAAAGGCTGTTAAGGCAGGTGCAAAATTCATCGTATCACCTGGCTACAATCCTGATGTCGTTGACTGGTGTATCAAAAACAATGTTCCAACTATGCCAGGAATCTCAAATCCTTCAGAAATCACCGCTTGTATCAACAAGGGCGTTACACACTTGAAGCTCTTCCCTGCAGAGCGCAAGGGCGGATATAAAATCATCGACGACTTCGGCGGACCTTTCCCACAGTGTACATTCATGCCAACAGGTGGCGTTACAACTGAGAATGTTGGAGAATATGCAAAACGCAAGAACATCCTCTGTATGGGCGGTACCTGGATGGTTAAAAAGCCACTCATCGAAGGCTGCAAATGGGACGAAATCACTCAGATTTGTAAAGATGCCGTAAAAGCAATGCACAACTTCCACATTGACCACATGGGAATCAACGCAAAGAACGAAGCAGAGGCTCTCCAGATTGCAAAACAGTTCGAGCTTTTCGGATTCTGCTCAAAAATCGGAAACTCGTCAATCTTCGCCTCAGAGCAGGTTGAGATTATGAAAGAGAACGGTCGCGGAACTTGCGGTCATATCTCAATGGTCTGCAACAATGTTGAGCGCGCTCTGGCATTCTTGGAGCCATACGGATTCAAGCCTGTTATGGAAACTGCAAAATGGATGGGAAAAGAGAACGCTTCTCCGCTCAAGGTTGTATACTTGGACAAAGAAGTTGGCGGATTCGCTATCCACTTGAAGAGAGCATAGTTTAAAAACTAAACTCCTCACAGCTAGGATTTCTATAGAAAGCCCCTATGCCAGTTGTTTGGCTGAGGGGCTTTTTTGTGCTATAATATCTAAATGAATTACAGAAAGCTCCGTGAAGAACCTCTCAAAAACGCTGTCAGAGACGATTATTTCAAAGCCTACAAATACACGCAAATCGGCAACATTGATTTTGTGATTGCAAAGCACAACGGCTAGCCATCTTAAAAAATCCATGGAACTGTGATATAATCATTCTATGAAAATCTCAAGAACATTCTGCCTTTTATTTTCTTCTATTATATTGATGTTTCTAATATCGTGCGTTTCAACAAAACCACAGGAAGAAACAAAAGATTACGAAATTGTATCGACGGAAGAAAGTTTTCCGTACATCGATTGCAAGATGAGCTACCCCCAGTTCTTAGACCAAAGTTTATCAAAACTGAATTCGGGCATAAAATCGTTCGCAGAAAAAGAATACAAAATGTACAAGGACGAAGCCAAGACAGAATTCACAGACCCAAGGAATCCTGCGCCCAGAAAATATTCGTATGAGCTAACGGCTCTTGATGTAGGTAAGGCAAAAAGTATGCGGAGCGTAATTCTAAAAACAGAGTCCTACACGGGAGGCGCGCACTACAGCCAGACATTAAAATCATTTAATTTCGATTCATCAACAGAAAAAGAAATTTCAGTGACAGCCGCAACAGGAATGTCGCTCAAGGAAATTTCCGCCGAAGCAAGGAAACTTCTTGTTTCACAAGGGCTTGACAGCGGCATGGTTATGGAAGGAACCGGTCCTTACGAGAAGAATTTCTCTAATTTCACAATCTCTGAGAAAACTGTCACCATTTACTTTGAGCCGTATCAGGTTGCTTCTTACGCCGACGGAATAAGAAAAGTGACGATTACGCGGAAATAGCGTACAAGTACCGTTCTGTTAAAAATCGTTTTTTTCTGAATTTGGTAGGAATTTTCCTTGCGCTCTGATAAAAAGTAGATTACAATTATAAAAGGTTTGTTTCTTAATAAAGGCAAGCCGCAAATAAATATAATCCCTTGGAGGCCAAAATGGCAAAGGTTGAACTTAAAGGCATTACAAAGATTTACGACGGAAATGTTCTTGCCGTTGAAAAATCAAATGTAACGATTGATGACCGCGATTTCTGTGTATTCGTAGGTCCTTCTGGTTGTGGAAAATCCACAACGCTCCGTATGATTGCTGGTCTTGAAGACATCACGGCTGGTGAGCTTCTTATTGACGGAGAGCTGATGAACGATGTTCCGCCGAAAGACAGAAACATCGCTATGGTATTCCAGAACTATGCTCTTTACCCGCACATGACCGTATTTGACAATATGGCATTCGGTCTTAAAATCCGCAAAATGGACAAAGCTGAGATTGAGCGCCGCGTAAAAGAGGCTGCTCGTATGCTCGACCTTACAACATATCTTGACAGAAAACCAAAGGCTCTTTCGGGCGGTCAGAGACAGCGTGTTGCTGTAGGACGCGCTATTGTACGCAAACCTAAAGTATTCTTGTTCGACGAGCCACTTTCAAACCTTGACGCAAAACTCCGCGTAACGATGCGCGCTGAGATTTCAAACCTTCATCATACACAGCAGGCTACGATGATTTATGTTACCCATGACCAGGTTGAGGCCATGACAATGGGTACAAAAATCGTAGTTATGTGTGCAAAGAGAATCATGCAGATTGGTGAGCCATTGTATCTTTACAATCACCCAATCAACAAATTCGTTGCAACATTCATCGGAACACCTCCAATGAACATCTTCACTCTCAGAATCGCTGAGAAAGACGGAAAAGTTGTTGCTGAGGAAGGAACATTCACACTTATTCCAACAGAAGCACAGCAGAAACACTTGAAGGCTTATGTCGGAAAAGAAGTTTACTTCGGAGTTCGTCCAGAGGACTTGCAGTATCAGGCTTCACCTGCTATTGAGAACAATATGCAGCTCAAAGTTACGAACAAAGAGCCTCTTGGTGCCGAAACACATGTATTCGTTCAGGTTAAGGACAAGACGATTGTTGCAAAAGTTGCACCAGAAGTTGTTGTTCAGCTTGGAGATGCAATCAACTTTGTTCCAGATATGACAAAGGCAAAGTTCTTTGACTTGCAGACAGAAATTAACATCTGTGAGCCTGAGATTAAGAACACATGGAGCGACAATAGCTCTTCTGCAGGCGCACAATAAGTCCTGACAGGCTGATATAGAAAAGGCATCTGCCGCACGATGGTTGAGTATTTAAAACCACCGCTCTGGCAGATGCTTTTTTTTCGACAAAAAAAATCTGCGGCAAGATTCGATACGAATAGACCTGTTCGGAAACTCTTTGAGTTTGCGAACAGGTCTGATATTACCGCAGATTGAATCAACCAAAAGGAACGATTATTTTGGGAATCTCAGTTCCCTTATCTTTCAACTTCAAGGACTCCCGAACCAACTTGCGCAGGAAGAACCTTATTCAGATTTTTTGCCTCTTCAACAGAATACTCATAAGGAACTTCAAACAAAGGCTTTTTTGCCGAAGTGAACTGGTCAGTTCTTTTTCCGCCGGAAGACTTATCAACATCGCCCGATGAATAAAATGAGCCATAATTCTTGGACGCGCCCTGAACAGAATATTTTATTCCGCTGCCAAAATAATTTCCCTCAGAATTGATGTTCGCCGAAAACCTTGCGCCAATCGCATAAGATGACTGGAACGAGCTTTTTTTATCAACATCATAATAATTGTTATACAAATGCAAATCCGCAAGGCGTACCATCGGAAGTCTCTGCACGCAATTATGGAAATAATTGTGATGAGCCGTTATGGTTCTTGTCTCAGAAAGCCTTTCCTTGTCGCTCGCTCCCCACAAGCAGGTTTTGTCATGGTTCAAAAAATGGCAGTAAGAAATCGTTATTGCCGCTGAACTTCCTTTTATGTCAAGAAAACCGTCAGTCGTCTGATATTTCTCATCAGACTTGTCCCCAAGCTTCACATGGGCAAACGCATTTTTTCCAACGGAAATTGTGTCTTGGAAAGTAACATGGTCTATCCAGATATTTTTGCTCGAAACCACACAAAGGCAGTCGTACTCCGCATTCCAGCCATCACCGTCCTCATGGTGCGGAAACGGGTCGAACGCATCTTGCAGAATAAGGTTACGGATTGCGACATTCTCAACGCCTGAAAGCTGGAGCGAGCCGCCCTTAAGCCCTGAAGAGCCGTCAAGCCCGATAATAGTCGTATCGCTCGCCACATTCAGCAAAACAACACCTTTCCACTTGTTCAGAAGAGTCCCAAAATACTTGTCCATAGAAGAGTCAATGCCAGCATGCCGGCCTCCCCCTGTGTAGTCCGTGTTCTTTTTCATGCAAAGAGCGAATTTTGTCTTCCACTCAGACCACGATTTTACCGCTCCGCCAGTGTTCTTGGATATGAACTCATTGAGTTTCTCGGTCTCGGAAAAAGCTGTATCAGGAAGCATTCCGTCGGTAATATCAATCATTCCCGAAACATAAATTACATAGCCGCCCTCGCCAGCATATTTTCTCAAATCGTTTACATTCGTAACGACCACGGATTTTTCAGGATTTCCTCCAAACTGAGATTTTGCACCAACCGAAGCGAATCCGCTCGGCCTGTCCGTAGCCTTAATCTGGGAAAAACACAATGAAGCGCACGCAAATGCAATTCCCGCCAAAAAATTCTTCTTCATAATTACCTCTCAGGGCAGCCCTGCCCCATTGTTTTGCGCTGCACGATTGCCGCCGCAAACCGCAGCATTTTTTACTGGTGACACTTAGAACTGCTCGGAAAACTGAAGTTTCCGAACAGCTCTATTCCTAAAAACCGATATTTTCAGAACTTTCCTTTTTCAAAAACTCGCTATTTTTCAACACGAACCTTTCCTGCCCCAGCTCTCTCAGGAACAGTCTTCGGAAGATTTTCCGCATCCTCAAGCTCGTACTGGTACGGAATCTTGAACATTGGCGCATCCGAAAGTTTGTAATGTCCTTCGGCCTTCTTGTACTTGGAGTTATCAACATTCGCCCGCTCGTACAAAAGCCCCGGATTTTTTCCGTTTCCAGAAACCGAATTCGTTATTCCCTCGCCAAAATAGTTCCCCTCGGAAATTATTTTTGAGCCAGCACGCGTCTGAATCGCCTGATTTGACCTTAACCGACTGTCAGGCGTATGGTCAAAATAATTATTGTAGATATGCACGGACGAAAGGCGCACAAGCGGAAGCCTCTGTGTGCAGTTCACAAAATAGTTGTGATGAAGCGAATAATACCGTGTCCCTGAGAATTTCTCAGTGTCGCCAGAGCCCCAGAGCATGGTCTTGTCATGGTTCTCAACCCGGCAGAACGAAACAGTGATGTTTGAGGAGCTGCCTTTTATGTCAAGAAGCCCGTCATAAATCTGGTATTTTTCAACAGCCCCGTCCATAAGATGAACTTTCGGCTGCTCTTCAGTTCCAACAATTATCCTGTCGCGCAGCGTGCAGTGGTCAACCCAGATTTTAGTTCCGTCTATAATCGAAATGCAGTCGTTCTCCGCATTAAAGCCATCGTTCTTCTCGTGGTGCGGAAACGGGTCAATCGCATCCTCAAGAATCAAGTTTCTGATTGCTATGTTCGACACGCCGTTAAGAACAAGGTCAGCCCCGCGAAGCCCTGAATTTTCGTCCAAGCCGATAATTGTAGTTCCGCTTGAAACGCGGACGAGCGTGAGCTTTCCCCATTCCTCGCTCAGAGAAACCTGCCAGCCGCCAGCCTCATTCGCGCAGTGCTTTCCCTTGTAGTCGCTTTCCGCCGTCATTCCGGATGCAAGTTTGTCGCGGTACTCAACCCAAGAGCTGCATTTTCCGCGAGTCACTTTCTGAATGAGGGGCGAAAGCTTTCCGCTGGAGTCGTCCTTGTCCTCTGGCATAAAGCCGCCAGTAATATCAATCATTCCGTCAACATAAATGACATAGCCGCCTTTCCCAGCATATTTCTTAAAATCAGAAGCTGAGTTTACAGTAACGACTTTTTTTCCGTTCGCCCCGAATGATTTTCCCGAGCCGTTGGATGCAAATCCGTCAGGCTTGTCGGAAAATTTTATTGCATTCTGTGGAAAAGCAAAAAACCCAAGTAAAAAAACAGGCAGAAAAAGCCACCGTTTGAAAAAATTAGTTCTCACAATAAACCTCCGTTACAAAAAAAGGTGATTCGCCTAAGAATCACCTATATTAACAATTAAAATTATAAATGGTTTTGAAAAGAATTCAAGTAAGATTATAAGTGCGTTCCACGCTCACAAACCAAATATACCCAGCTCGGCTTAGGCATGAGAGGAAAATATCAAATTTCAAACTGTTCCTGCAATTTTTGAATCACGAAATCAATATTCTCGGCGTTTACTTTAATGCCCCAAAGCTCGTCACCTGCATCTTTGCGGATTTGCGCCTTTTCTTCTTCCGTTCCGAAAATTATTTTTTCGATTAACAGGGCAAGAGGCTGGCGGTAATGAGACCAGTCAAAATAGTATGCGGGATTTTTTGTGTAGTTGTTGAGGGAGGAAAAATTATAAAACTCACAATTTTGGGCAACTTTACGGAGAAAGTCGAAATAGCCGCCATTTACGGAAGTTTTGTAAAGATTCTGATATAACGGATTTGTAAAAAGAATGGTTTTTATGTTGTTCTCCATGCATAGATTAACGATGGCTTCTAAATCTTTATATGAATCTTTTTGTGAATAAGCACCGCCACCAATATTGTATCGCTCCATGTCGGGATTTTCTGTAAGTGAGTAATCAGCAGTTTTTCCACCATCCCAGCCATACTCATAAAAAACTTCTTTTTTAGCAATGTGGTTTTCTTCAACATATTCTTCAATTTGCTTTTTTATTGATTCATCGGTCTTCAGTTGTAAATACGGAAGATAAAATTCAAATTTATTTTTATAGAGTTGAAACGGTGCTCTTACTAAGTCAATTTTTTGCACTTCTGCGGAACGCCACATTGCAATTTCATCAAAACCGATGAGAACAGCCTTTATTTTTACATTGGCTTTCAGAAAAGTTTGAAGAGTCATAAGATGGTCATTAGGCGTTCCAACAGAATAAGTCATATTGTACCATTTTAATTCAGAATCGTTCATGGATTTTGGCAACGCATCTTTTGGTAACAGACCTACCCTCGAAGAACCGAAGATAAACGCATTGAATTTCTTCGGATTATGTATGATGTACTGTGTTTTTACAAAATTCTTGTTAGGCTCGGCAATCGTGAACCGTATGTTTTTCCAGTGAAATACATTGAAAGTGTCATAATGGTATGCCTCATAGATTTGCTTAAGAAAATCTATGTTTTTTATAAAAATCCCCCGATAACAACAAGAAATACTAGAATTGCCTTTGTCAAAAACAGTTTCATGGAATCCCCTAAAAATTCTGATAGATAAAATTTGTTGAATATTTTTCTTTCGTTTCAAAAGATAAAGTGAGCGGAAGTTTTTTGAGCAAAAACAGTAGGCAGATAAGGTATATAGCCCATCGGACAGTCGTTTTCTTTTCACGCAGAAATTCAAGTCCGCTTTTCTGAAGTGTAAGAATTTCAGAGAAAAATAAAGCTCCGAGAAGAACAAAAGTTTTTGCCATTCCCGTGAAGCCGCCACATGAATTGTGAACTAATGCAAACATCGTGCGTAAACTTTCTTTGATTCCAATCTCATTTTTCATGCTTGAAAAATGAAGCAACTCATTCGGGATATGCGACTGTTTTTTCAGAATTATGAATGAGTCAGGCAAGCTGCCCGCGCTAAAGAAAATCCAAGCGAAAGTCACAAGACAGAATGTGAAAATAACTTTCAGACATGAAGGGATTTTCATTCTCTCAAAAACAGGTTTCATCGTTCGCCCGACACATAAATAAAATCCGTGAAGCAAGCCCCAAATCACGAAATTCCATGTGGAACCATGCCAGATTCCGCTGACCAAAAATGTGATAAAAAGATTCGCGTAGATTCGTGGAAGCGCGACACGGCTTCCGCCGAGCGGAATGTAGACATAATCGCGAAGCCAAGAAGAAAGCGAAATGTGCCACCGCCGCCAGAAGTCCCCCACGGACTGCGACAAATACGGATGGTCAAAATTCTTTCCGACATTAAAGCCCATGTAGCGAGCGACGCCGATTGCCATGTCGCTGTAGCCCGAAAAGTCACAGTAAATCTGGAACGAATAAAGCACGGTCGCCAAAAGAAGTGCAAGACCGTATTGCTCGCCAGCGTTTCCGTAGACATAATTCACATATATGGCGATTCTGTCCGCGATGCACAGTTTTTTGAACATTCCCCATGCGAAAAGTTTCATTCCGTCGGTCGCATTGTCGTAATCAAAATGATGAACAGCCTTAAATTGAGGAATAAGATTTCCTGCTCGCTGAATCGGTCCACTTGAAATCACAGGAAAAAAGCTTATGAACTGTGCGACAGTCAAAAGATTCCGCTCCGCCTCGATTTTCTTTGTGTAGCAGTCTGCGATGTAGCTTATGCTCTGGAATGTAAAGAACGAAAGACCGAGCGGAAAGATTATATGAGCACGCCAGCCATTCGGAGCGTATTTGAAGAACAAGAGCGGTGCAAGGTCAGCCAAAATAAAAATTACAAGCAGAACTCGTTTCTTACAAAAAATTCCGCCTATGTAAGAAAGCGCGCATACATATAGAAGAAAAGGTAAGAAGTGCAAATCAGCAAAGCCGTAAAAAACAAAACCTGCCAGTAAAAGCAGGATTTGTTGAGCGAACACGGCGTTTTTCTTTAATCGAGAAGCAAGATGATAGAGCGAAATGAAAATCAAAAAAAATGCGCTGAATGTAAGTGAAATGAACGACATAGAATAGTCCAGTAGACCTGTTCGGAAAACTGATGTTTCCGAACAGCTCTAATTATTTATTTCATCAGCTCTGAATATTTCTGAGCAAGCCTCTTTGATTTTACCGCAGCCAAACCGCAATAATTTGCCGGATTCTCAAAGAATGTTGCAGGATTTTCGATTCCAAGCTTTTCGAGCTGTGCTGTGATTTTTGCAAAAGCCTCTTGGTGAGTTTTGAGAACTTCAAAGAAAGTCTTTCCGCTCTTTTCGGCTTCCAAAGTAATTTTTCTGATAACTTCGTGACCGTCGTTTACTCCGGCCTCACCGAGCAAAATGTATGCAGGCTCAGCAAGAACACCGCCCTTGACCTTTCCGCCGGCTCCCTGCAAATTGCGGGCCATGCCTTCTTTGTCCGCCTGTAAGCCTTTTACAACCGAGTTCATGCGGGCAACTGCCATTGTGAAGCCTGAAACATAATCAGTAATGAACCTCTGGCTTGCTGAGTTTGTAAGGTCGCGCTGGTGCTCTGAAATCTGATCCATATAGAAAGTGATTACGCGCGGGCACATTGCCTTCCACAACGATTTTACATGCTCGCTGTTCCACGGATTTCGTTTCTGAGGCATTGTTGAAGAGCCAACCTGTGTGCTTGCGAAATATTCAAACACCTCACCGATTTCCGAACGCTGCAAGTTGCGCAAATCGTCAGCCAGATTTGCGATGATTCCGAATGCAACATTCATCTCCAAAAGGAGACGCAAAACATGCTCTGGCTCTACGAGCTGGTTTGAATATTCACTTGGCTTTAATCCTAAGAATTCAGTGTAGATTCTCTCAAGCTCTTCCGGGTCCTTTACAATCATGCTTGGTCCATTGTATGAGCCAACAGGACCTGCGAGCTTTCCAACCAAGTCATTTGAAAGCTCTTCAATGCGGAGGATTGATTTTCCCAGGCGGGCGACAAATTCTGCGATGGACCAGCCGAATGTGATTGGAACTGCGTGCTGACCATGAGTCCGACCTACCTGCGGGGTTGCGCACTCACGCTCTGCTATTTCGCAAAGATATTTTTCAAGCTGCTTGAGTTCTGGAAGAACGACATTTTTTGTGACATCTCTCATTCGGCAGCTCAAAGCTGTATCAAGAATATCGACCGAAGTAGCCCCTAAGTGAATCAGAGGACCAATTTCGGCGTTGACTTTTGTTTTCATTACATTGACAAGCGCGCGGATATTGTGCTTTGTCTTTTCTTCTTCGGCGTAAACTTCCTCCGGGTCAATGTTTGCCGCAACATCATCCAAAGTTTTTGCAAGTTCGTCCGTGAGCGTTCCGCGAACTTTGAGGTGCGCCTTAACAAGAGCCGCCTCACACTTAGCGCAAGAGCGGATTGAAGCCTGCTCAGAAATGTACTGTGAAAGTCCGTCAAAAGCCGCTTTCTCAGAAAGTGAATAGCGGTGGTCAATACAAGAGAGATTCTCAAAAATATTTCGTGTTTCCATAATTTAATTATAATAGAAAAAAGTCGCGAAGTATAGATTCACGAGATGAACAAAGCCAAAACTCACATATGGAAATTCTCGCCCAGATAGATTTCTTTCGCAAGCGGATTGTTGATGATTTCTTCCTGGCTTCCGGAAATTCTGATTTGCCCCTGGCTCACGATATAAGCCCTGTCCGTAATTTCAAGGGTGTCGCGCACATTGTGGTCAGTGATAAGAACCCCAATTCCGCGCTTTGCAAGAAGCCGAATCATTCCCTTAATGTCTGCCACCGCAATCGGGTCAATTCCGGCAAACGGCTCGTCCAGAAGAAGGAATTTCGGCTCAATCGCAAGCGAACGCGCAATCTCAGTGCGCCGCCGCTCGCCCCCCGAAAGCGTGAACGCCTGCTGCTTTCTTATATGCCCGATTGAAAATTCTTCTATCAAATCCTCAAGGTATTTTTTTTTCTGCTCGTGGCTCAAATCACGCCGTGTCTCAAGGATTGACCAGATATTCTCCTCAACCGTGAGCTTACGGAACACGCTCGGCTCTTGCGGAAGATACGAAATTCCAAGCTGCGCCCGCTTGTACATCGGAAGCTTCGTAATACGCTCGTTGTCAAGAAAAATCTCGCCCGAAGTCGGCTTGTGAAAGCCCACAATCATGTAGAAACTCGTAGTTTTTCCAGCACCGTTCGGACCGAGCAATCCGACCACCTCACAAGATTTCATCGAAAAATCAACGCCTTGAACTGCCTTTTTCCTTCCGAAATATTTGTAAAGGCTTGAGACCCTAAGCGTGTGAACAATTTTATCTGAATAAGTATTTGGATTTTTTTTTTCATCAAGATTCGTATTATCAACAATGTCGCTCATGATTTTTTCTCCGCTCCTTCACCTGACGATTTTTCTCCATCGATACCGCCATTATTCGGAGTCTGTTCTTTTTTTCCGCCGTCATTCTGAGCAGGCTTTGAGGTCTTTTCCTTGGAACTGTCCGAAGCCCCCTTCCCCTCTGATTTTGTGTCAGTGACAGCCCCCTGAACGCGTCCGTCAAGAGTGATTTCCTGAGTTTCAAGATTCAGCGTTATCTCTTGCGCACGGAAAGTGTCATCGTCCTGAACGATTTTTGGATTTCCGCTCATCTCAAGCCGCTGTGCCTTTTTCTTATAAACGGCATATGAGCAAGTACAAAGATTGTTCTTCTGCTTTAAGTTCACATTCATCTGCATAATTGCAATGTCAGTCTCCTGATCATACTCAATCATCTGAGCATCAGCCGTGACCTTGTTTTTTATATCAATAAGATGAACTGAATCTTCAAGATTCGCAACTTTAGTCGTCCTGTCATATTTCATCGTCCCGCAGGTAAAATCCATTTTGCTCTCATAATTTTTTCCGCGAACATTTCCTACAGCCTCGATGAAACGGAAATTATCCCCGCTCAGGGTAATTTCATCAGCAGAAATCTCCATTGTCTCCGTTTTTACGCAAGCATTTCCAAAAAGCTTAGTTTCATCAGACTTGCTCCCGGATTTTCCGAACATGGAATCTGAGCTGAATGTTATTTTCTCGGAAAACGCAAATGAGCATGCCAAAAGCAGAACAAAAAAAACGAACGGTTTTTTCCACATAAAAATCTCACTTTTTATCGGTCTCAAGCGTACCAGAAACATTTTTCATAAAACTGAAACTCCGGCTCAATCCGCTCGCACTGAAACCAACGCCAGAAATTTTCGCGTTGTCCTTTATTATAGAAACCTGGCTTTCGCTCCCGCTGATAATTTGCTCCGAGTGCTTGTCAAAATTAAGGTATTCGGCAAGAATCTCCGTTTTATCCTTGATAAGATGCAAATCGATGTTTCCGAACAAATAATAATTTTCGTTCTTTGTGTCGGCGGAAATAAGACCACAAGTCCCCTCTGCCTCCTTTGCCCCGGTTTTGTCAAATGTCCTGAAAGAAACATCGGATGCGAATGACTCATTACCGCTTTTGTACTGCTCAAGTTTCCCAGCTTCAAGGCTCACGGAAAGTCTGTTCGTGCGGAAGCGGCTGAAAACAGCATTGTTGAAAATCATCTCAGGATTCGTTTCCTCAAAATTTTCCTCGCGCGCATAATTCAACGAACATGCCCCAAAGAAAAAGACAAAAGAGAAAAAAAACAAGAGAGAAAAGTTGATTTTTAAAGCTAGCTTCCTATTTTTTTGAGTCAAAAGCCGCTCCGATAAATGAAACGAACAGCGGATGAGGTTTCGTCGGCCGGGAGATAAATTCAGGATGGAACTGAACCCCTATTCCCCACGGATGATTTTTCCACTCGAATGCCTCTACCTGACCATCATCTTTTGAGCGAGCGGAAATCAAAAGTCCCTGCGTAGCAAGGTCGTCCGTATATCGCTTGTCAAATGTATACTTTGACCGATGACGCTCAATCACGGTTTCTTTCATAAAAATCTCATACAATTTTGAGTCGCGCTCTATTGCCACGGACGAAGCACCGAGCTTCATTATTCCTGCGGAAACAGAGCCAGACTGCTCTTCAGGAAGCGAAATAATAGGATGCTCCGTGTTCTGCATAAATTCCGTAGAATCAGCATCTTTCCACAGAAGAAGCGAGCGCGCAGACTCTATAGCCATAAGCTGCATTCCCAAATCAATTCCCAAGAAAGGCACTAAGTTCTCACGGGCATATTTTACAGTCTGCAAAAGCCCCAGAAATCCCCTCTGCCCATAATTTCCAGGAATTATTATAGCATCCACATTCTTATAGTACGGAGCAACATCTTTTGTTTCCTCAAGGCTCTCTGCATCGATTTTTCTAACTTCGATTTCAGCATTGAAGCTGGTGACAGCTGCATGAAAAAGACTTTCACGGACGCTCTTGAAACAGTCATCCAGATAGTCTTTTTTTCCAACCATAGCTACGGTTATCTTTCTTGAAGGAGATTTGACTTTCGATACAAAATCCACCCACGGCTTTATATCTGATTTTATGTCGCCAAGATTCAGTTTGTCAAAAATCTTTCTGTCCAGCCCCTGCTCATTGAAAAGAATCGGAAGCTCATAAATTGAATATTCAAGGTCAGTTGAAGTGAACACAGAGCCTACGCCAACATTGCAGAACATCGCGATTTTCTTTCGCATATCCTCGTCAATCATGCGGTCTGACCTGCACAAAAGAATATCAGGCTGAATTCCAGTTTCCTGCAATTTCTTGACCGACTGCTGCATCGGTTTTGATTTATGCTCCCCGCCAATAATCGTCGGAACAAGCGCAAGATGAATCGTTATGCAATTTCCTTTTCCAAGCTCGTGTGAAAGCTGGCGCGCCACCTCAAGGAACGGAATGGACTCTATGTCACCAACAGTCCCGCCAATCTCGACGATTACAACATCAGCGTCAGTCCGTGTGCCCATAGAAATAATACGCCGCTTTATCTCATCGGTAACATGAGGAATCACCTGAACCGTGCGCCCGTTATATCTTCCGGCGCGCTCATTTCTGATTACGGCATCATACACCTTGCCAATTGTAACAAGGTTCTCGTTACTCAAACTGACAGTCGTAAAGCGTGAATAATTTCCCAAATCACTGTCAGTCTCAGCACCATCCTCCGTAACATAGACCTCACCATGCTGATACGGACTAATAGTTCCTGCATCAATATTGATGTACGGATCGCACTTCATAATTGCGATTTTTAATCCGGCTGACTCAAGAAGACTCCCGATTGCAGAAGTCGCCACACCTTTTCCTAAACTGGAACATACACCACTTGTTACAAGAATATATTTGCTCATATTATTACGATTCTAACATTTTCTACGCTTATAAACAATCAGCTTGTGCACACAAAGAAAAAGCCACTCCGTTTTGGAATGGCTTTTTGATTATTATTTCATTACTGAACTGATTCTTTCAAGAACCTTTTTGCGGTCAAGAGGCTTTACGATATAGTTCTTAGCTCCGAGAAGAAGTGATTTTTTTACCAACTCCTCTTTTCCAAGAGCACTTACCATAACAACCTTAGCATTCTTATCGAAAGCCATAATCTGCTCAAGAGCCGTAAGACCGTCCATTCTTGGCATAGTAATATCCATAGTTACCAAATCAACATTTGGACAAAGATCCTTATACTTATCAAGACCGTCTTTACCGTCAACAGCAGTAGCAATTACTTCATATCCCTCGCTAGTGAGAATTTGCCCAAGCTGCTTTGCAACGAACATAGAATCATCAACAATCAATACGCGAATCTTTGTTCCATCAGCTCTCTCGCCCTCTGGCGGACGCTCATTGATTGTAGGAAAATCCTGTTTTGTTTTCATATCGATACTCCTTATACGCGTTCGCGAATTGCAACATTTACTTCAATTTTACCACAATCTGTGATAAGAGGAACTATCAAAGCCTCAACGCTCTTTGCGTTTCCACCCATTGCGGCAATTTCCATTTTTTCACCTGCAAAAAGAGCAGGAGGCGTCAAATCAAATTTAAATCCAAGCTCATGCAATTTAGTAACAGCCTGAGCGGTAATCAAGTTAGCCAATTCACTAATTGTAGCTTTAGCCAAATCATCAAATGCGGTCAACTTTTCGCCATTCATTGCAGAAGCGACATTCAATGCTGTCTCGTATGACATATCAAAAAGAACACGACCTTCAACATCGCCAGCAAGACCTACAAAAGCAGCTACGCCCATTACAGGCATTGCAGTAGATTTTAAATATAAGTCCCCTCTAGTTACAGCAGCCCCGCCAAGAACTTCCTTTAAAATCTGATATGAGGTTTCAACAAATGGATTAATGTACTCTACTCTCATAAGATTTAACTCCTATTTTTATTTTTTTCCAAAAATTTTGATAGATCCAACTTTATTAGCAGACCATTTATCGTTATCTTCAAGCGACTCATTCTGACCGAGAATCGCAATACCATTGCCCTTGAGCTTCTCACCGAAATCAGAGATTATCGCCATCTGAGATTTCTCCGGCAAGAACGAAAGGACATCACGCGCAAAAATTATATCAATCGGCGGAAGGGTATTGTTGTTCACGCAGTCATGGTATTCAAACATAATACTATCACGAATTTCCTGCATAAACACAAACTCACCGTTCGCTTTTTTCGTAACATACGGTGAATACCAATCTCTGGCCACATCAGCCGGCACTGCAAGAAGCGGGGCATTTGAAATACTCAGCAAATCAACTTCATGCGCATAGATACGGATTTTTGCGCCAGGATAACGCTTTTTCAGCAAACAAGCGAACGAATAAGTTTCATATCCTTTTCCGCAACCAGGATTCCAAACAACAATCTGTTTTGCAGTGTTGTCTGGAAGCACATTAAAGATTGAATCAGCATATTCCTTCGTCCACCAAGTACCAGATGACGGTGAATAGAACGGTTTAAGGAACGCTTCGGCATCATTAGCATTTTGCAACTGCGTTTTGTCCTTACCTCGTTCTTTCTCCCAGTCAACATAGCGACTGCGAACCCAATCTTTATTCAAAGAAGTAACGCTGAACTTCCTCAAAGAAGCAAGACCGTCAACTACGAATGAATAATCAATTTCAACAGGCTTTGGTGGCTCAGGAGCTTTCGGCTCGACTTTCTTCTCTATTGGTATAGGAGCGTTGATACGAGTCTTCATCTCCTTTACAACAGCAGTCTCGGCAGCTTTGTTATCAGCTTTTGTACCGAAAATCCGCTCAATATCAAGAAGAACATAAAGTCTGTTATTAACCTCAACAACTCCCTGAATATATTTGATGTTAATATCACCAAACAAAGGATGCGGAGGATTAATAGAAGACTTCTGAATTCCTACAACCTTGTCAATTCCATCAACAACGACACCGAACAACTGCTCACCGACAGTAACGATAAGCATATTCTCCAAAGCATCGTATTCTCTCTCTGGAACTTCAATATTAAAGAAAAGTCGCAAATCGATGATAGGAATAATCTCACCACGGAGATTCAAAACTCCAAGCACAAAAGGAAGTGCATTAGGAACATATGTGAACCTACCAGCCTTTGCTATTTCCTTTACCTTCATAATATCAATGGCATAATCCTTTCCCGCAAGCGAAAAAGTAACCATTTTATAATCTATTACCGAAGCTACTTTGTCTTTTTCATTTGCTGTCGAAGAGGATTCAGAAATATTCTGTAAGCTCCCCAAATTTTCTTTCAGAACCGAATTAATTGTTTGTGCAGCCATTATTACTCTCCAGCAAAACCATTTTCATGACGAGCTTCAATTTCCTGACGAACGCCAAGCTCCAAAAGCTGTGTAACATCGACAATCAATGAAACCGAACCATCTCCAAGGATAGACGCACCAGCAATTCCAGGTGACTGCGTGAACTGATCGCGCAAAGGCTTGATTACAACATCTTCCTCTCCAATCAAGCTGTCAACCATAATACCGATTTTCTTTTCCTGAGAACCAACAATTACAACGAAGCAATATTCGCCCTCTTCTTTTGTCCTTATATTAAATAATCGGCTCAAACGAAGAACGCTTATAACCTCATTTCTTACATTCAATACTTCGTAATTATCAATTGTGTTTATTTCAGATTTCTTAACTCTGACACTCTCAATAACCGAAGCAATAGGAATTGAGTAAACCTCACGACCAACTTTTACGAGAAGTCCCTGAATGATTGCGAGCGTAAGCGGAAGCCTGATACTGAACTTAGAGCCTCTACCTTTCTCTGTCGTTACATTTACAGTTCCGTTCAGTTTTTCAATCATCGTCTTAACAACATCAAGACCTACTCCGCGACCAGACACATTCGTAATTTTATCAGCCGTAGAGAAACCTGGCATAAATATAAGCTGTGCCGCCTCCTGATCGGAGATAACTTTATTCGGATGTATCAATCCGCGCTGAACAGCTTTTGCCTTTACTTTCTCAACATCAATTCCGCCACCATCATCAACAACATCAATGATAATCATATTGCCTTCATTGGCGGCTTTCAAGAGGACAGTTCCCGTTTCGTCCTTACCAGACTCTTTTCGCTTTTCAGGCGACTCAATACCGTGGTCAACGGAGTTTCGGACACAGTGCATGATTGGATCCATAAGATCGTCAATAACTGTTTTATCAAGCTCTGTTTCCTCACCTTCAATGAGCAAGGTAACTTTTTTGCCCAAATCCTTCTGCAAATCGCGGACAACACGCGGGAAGCGGTCGAAAATCTGGCTGATTGGAACCATTCGGATTTTCATAACGCCTTCCTGCAACTCACCTGCAATTCGTCCGAGGTTCTGAGTTGAAGAATGGAACTTAGAATTCAAATCCTTGAATTTAGCTTCAAACGCATCAAAATAATTTGCGATGTCACCAAATTCTTGAACAATATTTGATTTTATATCTTTTACAGCAACTCCGTTCTGAATTTCTTCAAGATACTGAGGAAGCTGCTCGAACATCTTGCGGACTTTCTCCTTGAAACTTGAATCAAGAGTTTGGAACTGAACGAGCATATCAGCAAGATGCGTTGCGCTCTGGTTAAACGCCGCCTTCGTAATGACAGTCTCAGAAATAAGGTTCAACAGATAATCGATTCGCTTTGAGTCAACACGGAGAATAGAGCTTTGCTGAGCATGACCGCTTGCTGGCGCACCTTTTGCCGGAGCTTTAGCGGCAGGCTTTGCCTCAGCTTTTGCCTGAGGAGCAGGTGCAGGTGCAGAAGCCACCTCCGCTGTCTTTTTCTCCTCCGCAACAGGTTTCGGAGCTTCAGCTTTAGGAGCTGGCGCAGAAGCAGAAACTTGCGCCGCCTCAGCAGAGTCGCTTGAAATAGCATTATCAAGGCACTTCGCATCAACGCTCAAGGTTACATCAGTCAAGAAAGCTGTATCCTCAAGCTGATCAGCATTATCAGATGTAGCGACATAATAAACTACATTTCTATGGAATTCATCCTCGTACAGGGCATCAAAGTCTGGAACCGTCTTCAAAACGGTACCGCAAGCCTTTAAGACAGCAAAGACCTGAATTCCACCGACAGAATTCATCGGATTGTTCTCATCGAACACAACATCTACAGACCAAAGTTTCTGACCTGCAGAGCAGCCTTGTTTCAACTCAAGAAGCTCATACTCAGAAAGAGCGACGACAGGAACAGACTCACTCTTTGCGGCTGGAGCAGAAGCAGGCTCAGCTGGCTTTGGAGCAGCAACCTTAGGAGGGGCTGATTTTCCAGCGCCACCAGGTATCATAGACCTGATTTTATCAGAGATTTCTTCGGTGCTTTCTTCGTAAATAGAACCATTCGTCCTAGCCTCAAGCATTGCCTTTATGACATCGAGAGCCTTCAGCAAAGTATCAACGACATCCTCTGTTACCGCCACCCGATTTGACCTTACTTCATCAAGAAGGTCTTCCATCGTATGCGCGAAATGAGAAATCTCCGTAAATTCTACAGTCGCAGAATTTCCCTTCAATGTATGAGCCGCACGAAAAATTTCGTCAATGGCATCATGATTGTTAGGGTCTTGTTCGATAGCAAGGATATTGCTCTCCAAGTTATCAACCATCTGTTCTGATTCTGAGAAGTAATCTTTTAAGAGTTCTTCATTCGTAGCGTCAAGATAATCACTCATATACTATATTTTAACCGTGATTTCAACAAAGTCAAGAAAAAAAGTTCCTTGCATCCAACTAAATTATTTATTTCCTGAAATAACAACCGTATTCCAGTTATTCGGGTCTTCAAGAAGCCCGTACTGACGACCTTTCAGAAGTCTCTGGAGCTGATAAGCGACAGTTCCTTCCTTAGTACCGTCCTTGAATTCGGTTTTATTTCCCTCAAGATCCGTAATAGAAGTCATAGGGCTTATACCAGCCGCAGTACCAGTAACGAAGAATTCAACCGCCTTCTTCTGCACTTCACTGACGCTGATTTTTCGCTCCTCAACTTTTATACCCTGTTCTTTTGCAAGAGCAATAACAGATTTTCTTGTGATTCCAGGCAAAATCGTGTCTCCAAGTTCTGGCGTTACAAGCGTTCCATCTTTCAAAACGAAGAAAATATTGCAGCTTGAGCCTTCCTGGAAATATTTATGTTCCTCCGCATCAAGATAAACACATTCTACATAGCCCTTTTCTTCCGCCTCATGCTTTGCGATTGCAGAAATGACATAATTCGATGCACACTTGATGTAGCCAGTTCCGTTCGGTGTCGCACGAATTCTGTTCGTGATAATCGCACCGTCCAGCCCTTTCTTAAAATAAGCGGAAACTGTTGTAGCGCAAATGACAACATACGGCTGCTTAGAGCATCCAACACCAATTGCCCCCTCAGAATTCATGAACGGCCTCATGTAAATTGAATCGGCATCGGCATAGCCTGTTTTCTCCCACTCAGCATTGTACTTAGGAACATACCCCAAAGCCGCATTGCGTTTTACGAATTCAACGGAAGCCGCAACGAACTGGTCAACAGGGAATGCAGGACAGTAAAGCCCCTTCATTGAATTGTTGAACCTTTTTCCGTTTTCCTCAGGTCTGAAAATAGCTACACCGCCATCTTTCGTAGGAAAACCTTTCATTCCCTCGAAACAGCCATAAGCATACTGCGATGTATAGGAAACGGTAGGGATTCCCATCTGGTTTCTCTTGTCAAGGACAGCTTTTCTGTCAGACTCTGACATTTTCATAAGCTCATCATACGAAATATTATCAGTCTGAAACCACTCCTCATCCCATTTAGTCGTCTCCGGATTGTAACGAGCAATATATGTAACTGGATACAAATTTAAAGAAAAAGCCATTATTAACTCCTAAAAAATAAAATTATCACAGAAATATTACAACTTTCCAAAGATATTGTTAAGAGAAGTTGCAAAAAGTCTCTTAATTAACTTGAATTTTCTGAGATATTTTTAGTGTCGGGAATCACCTTTTAGAGATTTCCTTTATCGTAAAAACATACCTACATTTCAATATCGGCTTGTTTTCCAAAATGATTTACAACAGTTTTAGACATTCCCCAAGAACGACTCAATTTTCGCACGAACTTCCTCGTTCGGAATATCGCCTGCCACGCTCAGGACTTTTGCCTTTTTCATCATACTTTTTGCTTCATCCTCGCTGATTCCACGGCTCTGCATATAGAAAAGCTCGTCCGCGCCCAATCGCCCTAAAGTAGCTCCGTGAGTCCCAGAAACATTCTCTTCATCGCAAAGAATAATCGGAATGGACTTATTGACGGCAGTTCTGCTCATAAGAAGAGTTTCTTCCTGCTCATCACCAGTAGCATCGGCGCACCCACGCTTGAAATCAATCGTACCTCTGTAGACTTTGAGAGCATCATCCCCGACCACGCCTTTCACAAGCATTTTTGTGTCAGATTTTGCGCCGTGGTGGTTAACAAGATAGTTCATGTCGAGAATCTGCCCCGTTTCAGCGATATAAGCCGTATTGCTCTTGAAGCGCGACGCATATCCGTTCAGCTCATTTTTGACCTGCGCGTAAACTTTCGCCCCGCCAAGTTCAATCTGAGTCACCTTGATTTCAGCACTGTCATCGCACTCACCCTCAGTATCGTCAACCTGAACGAAATCAGATCCCAGAAGCTGCACTTTCACGAGATGAATTTTTGAGTACGATTTTGCAATAAGTTTTGTCCTAATAGTAGAAAAACCTCCAGCATTCCGAGATGATGTGTAATCCAAAATCACAGTGATTTCGGCATTTTCTTCTGCCGTAACAGTCTGCTCATGCGCGTAACGCTTTCCGTCCTCAAATTCAATCGGAATATAAACGACCTCGCCCTTTTTGACAGCCGAAATTTCTTTTGTTTCGGAAATGACATTTGAATCAGCCTCCAGTTCAAGAGCCGCCCGGTTCATCTTAAGCCAGTTCCATGTAAGACAAGGTATTTTATTTATTTCATTGTATTTTAATGTTTCTGTCATAGTATTCAATTCCCAATTTTCCGTTTTTTGCCTAAAGGCTCCCTTTCATTTCAAGGCGGATAAGATTGTTCATTTCGACCGCATATTCAAGAGGAAGCTCCTTGCTGACAGGATTAGCAAAGCCAGAAACAATCATCGTGCGGGCCTCCTCCTCGCTAATTCCCCTGCTCATAAGATAGAAAACAGCATCGTTTGAGATTCGCCCGATTTTCGCCTCGTGACCAACATCACAATCATCAGTATGAATATCCATCGCCGGCACAGTATCGCTCCGGGAAATGTTATCAAGCATCAGGCTTTCGCAAGATACGCTCGCTTTGCTTCCTGCAGCCTCTTTTCCGATATAAATCGCACTTCGGTAAGTTGAAACGCCGCCAGATTTTGAGAGCGATTTTGTCGTAATTACGCTCGTTGTGTTCGGCGCAACATGAACCATCTTTGCGCCAGTGTCCAAGTTCTGACCTTCCCCCGCAAATGTAACGCCAGTGAACTCAGCGCGCGCCCCACGGCCAATCAAATCGCTCTCAGGATACAAATATGAAATGTGACTTCCGAACGAGCCAGAAACCCACTCGATTGAGCCGCCCTCTTCGACCCGCGCACGCTTAGTATTGAGATTGTACATATTTTTTGACCAGTTTTCGACCGTTGAATAACGCAAATGCGCGCCTTTTTTGACATAAAGCTCGACGCAGCCCGCATGAAGATTTGCGACATTGTATTTAGGAGCTGAACAGCCTTCTATAAAGTGCAAGTCAGCCCCCTCATCAACGATAATGAGCGTATGCTCAAACTGCCCTGCACCTTTTGCGTTCAACCTAAAGTACGATTGGAGAGGAATCGCAACTTTGACGCCTTTTGGAACATAAACAAACGAACCGCCGCTCCAGACCGCGCCGTGCAACGCCGCAAACTTGTGATCATCAGGCTTGACAAGCTGCATGAAATGTTCTTTTACCATGTCCGCATACTCACCACAGAGAGAGCTTTCAAAATCAGTGTAGATTACGCCCTGTTTTGCGACCTCGTCCTGCAAATTGTGGTAGACAAGCTCCGAATCATACTGCGCGCCAACGCCCGCCAAAGAAGTTCGCTCCGCCTCAGGAATTCCAAGCTTCTCAAAAGTGTCTTTTATGTCCTCAGGAACATCTTCCCACTTGCCTTGCATTTTTGTGTTCGGACGCACATAAGTTGCAATTTCATCGATGTTAAGCCCCGATATATCAGGCCCCCACTCAGGCACGCGAAGCTCATTATAAATCTTAAGCGCATTCTGCCTGAACTCGCGCATCCAATCCGGATCATTCTTGTCGTCAGAAAGTTTTGCGACAATTTCCGATGTGAGACCTGCTTTGTTTCTATAAAAGCCTTTCTCCTCATAGCGGAAGTCGTAAGGAGAATCAGCCATGCTTTTTATATCTTTTTTTTCTGCCATGTAAAAATCCTGTCTTAACGGGCTAGGGATTGTAGCCCCGAAGTTCCGAAACGAAGTGGAGGAATGAGCGTTAGCGAAGGGCGAAAAGCCCGGCCGCAAAGCGGCAGCCCCCAACTTAAATTTTCAACTTTCAGCTTCCGAGAAACTGCTCGAATCCGTTCTTGTTAATCTGCTCCACGAGAGAGCCGTCGCCTTCCTTGATGATTTTGCCTTTGACAAGGACATGAGTACGGTCAACATGAAGGCTTTCGAGAATTTTAGTTGAATGCGTGATGATAATAAGAGCTCCGTTCATCCTTTTCTGGTACTCCTCGATTCCTCTGGAAACAGTGCGTACAGCGTCCACATCAAGGCCTGAGTCCGTTTCGTCCAAAATAGCAAGTTTAGGACTGAGCATTAAAAGCTGCAAAATTTCGCTCTTTTTCTTTTCTCCGCCCGAAAACCCCACGTTCAGGTCGCGTGAAGCATAGCTTTCTTCCATATTAAGCAATTTCATCGTTTCTTTGAGCTGTTTCTGGAACTGAAAAAGTTTGACTCTCTCGCCGGTCTTTTGTTGCAAAGCCGTCCTGATAAAAGATTCAAGTGAAATTCCGGGCACCTCAAGAGGATTCTGAAAACTCAGAAAAATGCCTTTTGCGGCGCGCTTGTCAGCCCCAAGCTCCGTAATATCCTCACCGTCAAAGAAAATTTTCCCGTCAGATACGGAGTATCTTGGATTTCCCATAATCGTATAGCCGAGAGTCGATTTTCCCGCACCGTTCGGTCCCATAAGGACATGAGTCTCACCGGGATTCACCGAAAGCGAAACACCGTCAAGAACATGTTTTTTTTCTATATCAACATTAAGATTCTGAATTTCAAGCAAACTCATACAGTTCTCCATTTTATCTATCAAAGCACTAGGAATAAAAACAGTGCATTTCTAGAAGCTACACTATTTTTATCTTTGTTTCAATTGGAACAAAAGAAAATTTTATTTTCGTACATAAATATACTTCTTTTATGAATCAAAAAACACTATTTTTTTTCAAAGTCCTAAAATTTATTTAGAAAAACATATCTTAATATTGACTAGTTGTCAAGAAGATTTTATCATAATCAATGATAAGTTTGAATAGTATTTTCTTCAGATAATATTAGTTAGATTTTAACTATAAGGAGTTTTCATGGAACTGACAGACCGCAAAGCCGGTATTTTGCTCCACCCAACATCGCTTCCATTTTCCGCAGGAATCGGAACAATAGGAAAATCATCATTCGCATTCCTGGACTGGCTTCACGCTTCGGGGATGAAAATCTGGCAGGTTCTGCCCCTAAGCCCGACAGGCTTCGGTGACAGCCCGTACCAGTCGCCCTCCACATTCGCACTAAACCCGCTTCTAATTGACCTTGACGACCTTGCGCATGAGGGAATCGCCACAAAAAAAGACGCCCTCCCTCCATCATGGATAAAAAAAATCGGAAACATTGATTATGGGGCTGTAGTCGCATGGAAAACAGCCGCACTCAGAAAAATCGCGAAAAACTTCCTCGCAAAAATAACAAGCGAAGAGAAAATCAAAAAATCAGAAGCTTTGTTTGCAGCTCTGAAATCAGATTTTTATGACTTCTGCAAGGAGAATGAATTCTGGCTCAGAGACTATGCCGCGTTTATGAGTATAAAAGCTTTCTATGACGAAAAGGCGCGAAAAGAAAGCGAAGAAAAAAAAGCATTCGTAGACGGAATGTGGAATGTTTACTGGGAAAAACCGCTTGCCCGTCACGACGCAAAAGCTGTTGACAACTGGATAAACTCACATGCGGAAGATTTTTTCACTTACGAGGCAATCCAATTCTTCGCGTTCAGGCAATGGAACGAGCTTCGCAATTACGCAAAGACGCTTGACATCGAAATTATCGGGGACATTCCGATTTTCGTAGCCCCGGATTCATGCGATGTGTGGGCAAACCAAAGCTATTTTCAGCTTGATGGTGACGGTCGCCTCAAAAAAGTTGCCGGAGTCCCGCCAGATTATTTTTCTGCTACCGGTCAGCTCTGGGGAAATCCCCTCTATGACTGGGACGCTCTCAAAAAAGACAACTACGGCTGGTGGGTTCAGCGCGTAAAAAACACACTGAAACTTGTGGACTATGTGAGGCTTGACCATTTCAGGGGCTTCGAGTCGTACTGGGCAGTTCCGTTCGGGAACAAGACCGCTATTGAGGGCGAATGGCTGAAAGGTCCTGGAAAAGACCTTTTTGAAACATTAAAGAAAGAGCTTGGAGCACTTCCTCTTATCGCCGAGGACTTGGGCGTAATCACGGACGAAGTGAAAGACCTTCGCGATTCGCTCGGCTTTCCTGGAATGAAAATCGTTCAGTTCGGATTTGACAAATCAGAAAGGGAAAACGGCGCGCTTACGAATGCGTTTCTTCCTCACAACTACACAACCACAAACTGCGTTGTGTACACAGGGACGCATGACAACGACACGGCGCAGGGAATCGTTGACTCTGCGGACGACAAGACGCTGTGCCTTATTGCATCATATTTTCTTGGAAAAAAAGTCAGCAAGAAAGATGCCGAAAAATTCAAAACATCCGGCAAGCTCTGCAGGAGGTTCATAAAGTGTGCTTTCAGCTCAATCGCCAGTATTTGTATCGTGCCGCTTCAGGATGTGTACGGACTTGGAGCAAGCTCCAGAATGAACACTCCGAGCACAAGCGGGATGAACTGGGCATGGAGAGCTGATTTGAGTATGCTCAAAGGCCAGAAAGCCGTAAAAAAGAGTGCGTGGCTGAAAGAGCTTTGCGTGCTTTTCAACAGATAGGAAGAAAAATGAAAGAAAAACTAAAAATTTTTATCGGGCTCTTTTCTATTTTTTTCAAAATCGGTCTTGTCACTTTCGGCGGCGGAATCGCAATGCTCCCAATACTTGAGCGGGAAATAGCCGAAAAGCGTAAATGGGCCACTGCGGAGGAACTGCTCGACTGGTTTGCAATAGGGCAAAGCACACCTGGAATTATCGCCGTGAATGTTGCCACATTCACGGGCTACAAGCAGGCAAAAGCCGCCGGCGGAATAGTTGCAACCGCCGGAATGGTCAGTCCGTCCATAATCGTAATCACGATTATCGCCATGTTCATATCCAATTTCAAGGACATAGCATGGGTTCAGAAAGCATTGACGGGCATAAATGTATCCGTAGCGGCAATTTTGACTTACGCGGTGTACAAGTTCGCCAGCAAGTCCGTTAAAAGTGTATTCGGATTAGTGCTTCTTATAATCGCTTTCGCGCTTATATACATCCTGAATGTAAGCACAATCTGGATTATTCTTGGAAGTGCGATTCTGGGTATAATAATATACGCATGTAGAGGGGAATTCAAAAAGGCTTCCTCAGCGGAGAAAAAGTAAGATGGTCAACTTCATAATAGAACAAATACAAAGCCAGACAGCCGCAGGCCTTTTTCTGCTAATCGCCGTCTTTTTTTATGTCGGACTAATCACGATTGGCGGAGGTCAAGTCGCAATAACGATAATGCAGGAAGTCATTGTCGAGCGTTTTGGCCTTATCTCGGCAAGCGATTTTTTCAACATGGTCGCAATCTCAGAAAGCACCCCTGGGCCAATCGGAATAAACATAGCCACATACATCGGAACGGAGCTTTATGGTGTGTTCGGCGGCATTTTCACTACGCTGGGCGAAGTGCTTCCTTCTATAATATGCATTATTCTGATAGCAAAATTTTTCGGCAAGTTCTCCGAGAAAAAAGCAGTGCAAGCTGCGTTTTCAACGCTCCGGCCAGCAGTTTCGGGCGTAATAGCCGTAGCCGCCGTAAAAATCATAGTCCTTGCGCTTATTGTCCTGAACGGATTCGATTTTTTCAAAATCTCAACATGGAATAATTTCCACATATCAGGGCTCAGCGCAATGTTCTATCTGATATGCCTGATTGTTCTCTTCAAAACAAAAATACATCCCGTGTTCATCATTCTTGCCGGAGGTGCGTTCGGGGCATTTTTCCTGTAGAAAGCCGCTAACAAGCAGAAAAGAACAGCCGCCTGATATTCTCGTCAACAGTGCGGCTAAGCTCGTAAGGAGAAACATTCCGCGCGGCGGCTATGAAGTTGTAGACATATTCCACAAGCACAGGCGTATTTGTCTGACCTCGGAACGGAACAGGCGCAAGATACGGCGCGTCTGTCTCCAAAAGTATCATATCGTCAGGAACGAACCTCAAAAGCTCGGTCATCTCGTCAAGCCGCGACTTTTTCGTGTATGTTACGCCGCCACCAAACGCAATGTAAAATCCCATATCAAGGAATTTCCGCGCCTCGTCTTTTCCGTAGGAAAAACAATGTATGACACCATTGTTGTACCCCATGTTTTCCAGAACATCAACAGTATCTGAAAAAGCATCGCGCGAATGAACAAGGAACGGAAGCCCTTTCTTTTTGGAAAGCTCAATTTGCATCTGAAAAAGCTCACGCTCCCCATCAAGAAGTCTCTTGTCAAAATCATCCTCGCTCCTATGGTCAGCCCCGTTCGCATTCCAGTGGTGGTCAAGGCCGAATTCTCCCAAAGCAACAAGTTTTTTCCCGAACCTGCCGTCCGATGAAAAATCATCTATCTGTTTCTCAAGGACTTTTATCCGCTCGAACCGATTGCTTATTTCATCGGGGCTTGGCCATATCCCCGCGGAAAAGAAAATCATGCGCAGAGCTTTTTCCCTCTCATTGTCCGAAAGAGCCGAGAAAGACTCTTCCATAACATCAAGCCTATCAGACAAATCGCCCGCATCAGTTCCAATGTCAAGGGCAAAAAAAGTGTCGCGGGCGCACAGCTTTCTTAAAATATCAGCTCCGTCAAGCCCCCGCTCTCGCACAAGATACTTAAAATGAAAATGCGTGTCACTGAACATATTAAGCCTGACCGAGCTGCTTGATTTCGATTTTGTTGAGCAAATTCCTGAGGGCAGAAAGCTCATCTGCCGTCATCGTAAGACCTTTGCCCATTTTTGTATGGTCCTCGCTCCAAGAGCGTATGTCATACTTCGCATCCCTGTCATTCCATGAAACGATGTTCAGCTCAAGATTCCAGCCTTTGCTGCCAGGCATGATTACCTGATGCTCACCCTTGAATTCGAATTTTATCTCTGCCATTTTCAATACTCCTATGAATTCTTGCCTTGAATGAAGCGTATAAATCTGCTATAATTAAAGCGTTATTGTTTGATATAACGATGCCGGGATGGTGGAATGGTAGACACAAGGGACTTAAAATCCCTCGCCAGCTAAACCGGCGTGCCGGTCCGAGTCCGGTTCCCGGCAAAGCCTGATTTTCATCTGAAAGTCAGGCTTTGTTTTTTCAGGACAATCCAACAAAACCAAAGCCACCGCGCATTAGAGCTGTTCGGAAAACTGAAGTTTCCGAACAGCTCTATTATTTTATCTGGCTGTAAAGACTCGCCATCTCAATGCGCCATTCACTTCTTGAGTCCTGACTTTCCCACTCTATTGTTTTTCTGATTGTGAATTTTCTGAAATCATGAATATTCTCAAAATAAAGAACGGCGAATTTTCCCTGCCCTATATAAACAAGTTTTTCGTTCGAGCCAAGTTTCTCACGCTCGCTGATTTTATTAAGCACGCAGTCAAAATGAACAGGATTTCCCGTTTCCTTGCTCGTAATCGCATCAGCCACATCAATAATCTGCTTTCCGCAACACTCGCACAAAGGAATCTTAGCTTTGAATACCTTTATGGCATTCTCATTTTCCTGTATTTCTTTCTGGCTTACGAAGCTTTTTTTCTCGCGCCTTTCATGCCGCTCGGACTTTTCGCCCCTGCCTTTTCTTCTCTCACCGTAATTTCTGTTCCGATTAGTCTTTTTGTAGCCCATTACACCTTTCTCGAATAAGGATCTGTGTCTCCCACAATCCTTTTGCTCATAACCTGAGCGATTCGAGAAACAGCAGAATCCAAATACTTTGGATCATTAATTTTCTTTCGTAATTCTACAATACGGTCAGAATTTTTTCTATCAAAAACGACTTTTTTTGAAGATGAAGTCATGTTATCTCCGAAAATGCTTCTTGAATATGATACACAGGTTCAAAATCCGGCATGTCAATCACAATCACATCGTAACGGATTTTGCTGTTATTATATTGTCGATTGTTTAGGAGAAAAAATTGAGATGTTTCAATTATTCTTTTCTGTTTTCTTAGATTAAGCTCGTGGGCAAGAATATCAGGATTGCCGCTCGGAAGCGTTTTGACCTCAACGAACACGACAAATTCACCGCATGAAGCAATGATGTCAATCTCGCCCCTGCGGCATCGGAAATTTCTTGAGATAATTGTATATCCGCTTTTTTTCAGGAAATCACAAGCTTTGTCCTCGCCGTAATTTCCTGTCTGTTTTGTTGATTTTTTGTTCAGGCAGTTTCCTCAAGTGATTCGATTTCCTCAGTTTCTCCAATTTCCTCAACATCATCAAGCGTCTCAAGCTCGTAAAGCTCGTTCGGCTCGGACTCATCATCGTCAGTAACGATATGACCGTAAGTCAGGAGGTAAGGAATGTTCCAGCGTGCAAGAGCCGCAATATGATACGGTTTTACGGATTTTTCCTCCGCAAGAAACATATTTTCTCCATCATCAAAGAAAACGGGAGCAGAAAATTTAACTCCTATTTTGATTTCATCACAGCTGATTTTATTAAAGTTCTTCACTTAAACCACCCCTTTTCAATGACAAACTATAGGAATATTTCACCTGTTCGGAAAAGCAATATTCTCGAACAAATTTATTATATCATTTATGGATTTTGTTGTTACCTTGAATTTAGAAAAAATAAAAAAATCGAGAAAAAAAAAGAGATTTTTTTAATAAAATCTCTAAAAACTCTACTTCACATTTTTTGATACAAGCAAAAAAACAGGCGGCTCAAAAGCTCAATGAATATATTTGCAGAACTTATTGAACCGCCTCCTGTTACCCGAAAACGAGCTTATTTCTTTGCTGGTTTAGCTGCTTTTGCTGCTGCGTTCTCAGCCTTTTCCTCAGCATTGATTTTTGCCTCAAGAGCCTCAGCGGCCTTTGATGCTGCGCGGGAAGCTGCCAAGTAAGCCACGGCTTTCTGTCCGACAAGCTCCTTAACCTTCGCGCCCTTACCAATCTTGTCGCGGATATAGTAGAGCTTGCTTCTGCGGATGTTTCCTACGCGGACAACTTCCACTTTTACAACGCGTGGGCTGTAAACTGGGAATACACGCTCAACACCAACGCCGTAAGAAATCTTGCGGACAGTGAAAGTCTTGCGGACACCAGAGTTCTTGATACAGATTACGAGTCCTTCATAAATCTGGATACGCTTTGTCTTACCCTCAATAATCTCGAAGTGAACTTTTACAGTATCACCAACACTGAAATTAAGAGCACCTTCTTTTTTCTGCTGCTCTTCAATTGTCTTGATCAAATCCATGATTATTTTCCTCTACGTTTGCGGTCATGCTTCAACGAAACATGTTCCGTCAATTCCTCAATCATTTTTTCGGCCTCGCTGGAAAGCTCTCCTGTAAGACGCGCCTTTACAACCAAATCAGGTCTGTTGGCAAGCGTTTTCTCAAGCCGCTTTTTCAGCCGCCACTTCCGAATAAGCTCATGGTTACCGCCTGTCAGTATGTCAGGCACTTCCAAGCCCTTGTACACAGCCGGGCGAGTGTACTGGGGATATTCCAAAAGTCCGCCGGAATAACTTTCTTCGTCAAGACTTTCTGGTGTGATGACATTATCAACGAGCCTGTAGACGGAATCAACGATTACCGTGGCAGCAAGCTCCCCGCTCGACATAACATAGTCGCCAATTGAAATTTCATCATCAACATACAAGTCTATTATCCGCTGGTCAATACCTTCGTACCGTCCGCAGACAAGGACGATTTCATCCTTCCGACTTAATTCCTGCGCTTTTTTCTGAGTGAAAGGCTTTCCGCTTGGCGTGACATAAATCACATGCTTCTTATAAGCCTTTACGCTGTCTAAAGCGCGCCCGAGAGGTTCTGCCATCAAAAGCTGTCCGGCACCACCTCCGTACGGTTTGTCGTCACAAGTTCTGTGATTATCAAAGGCAAAATCCCTGATATTCACCAAATCGTAGGCAATAATTCCCTTCTCAACCGCCTTCGCCATGATTGAGGTTTCAAAAAAAGCGCGCGGAATCTCAGGAAATAAGGTCAGCACAGTAAATTTCATGGAATTACTCCAGAATCCAGAGGTGCATCAATTGTATCTTTTTCTTCCGGACATCAACATCCCCTATGAAACCAGCCTCACCGTTCATCGGAATCAGAACGGTACGAACTTTTCCATCGGAATTGAACCTGATGTGCTCGTCCAAAAAATCACAATCCTCGGCCAGCTTAACCTCAAGGAGGTCACCAGAGCCGCCTTCCATTACGTCTGTGACAGTTCCAACCACAATGTTCAAACCGTCTTTGCCCTCATAATAAAGAGAGCAACCTTTCAAGTCTTCGACATACCATTCATCTTCGTCAAGAAAACTGGCATTGTCGCGAGGCACCACAATCTCCCAGTGATTGTACTTTTTAACATCTTCAGGAGAATTGATTCCCTCAAGTTTCATAAATGAAGAAAAGCTTCCGATTTCAACCGATTCAACCTTGAAGACCCTAGAATCGCCTGTCTTGCTGTTCCTCAAAGTGACTTCCGACATATCCTCGAAATGCTCGTAATATCCGGAGGCACTCTCAAAATTAAATTTACCCGAAACTCCATGAGAACCACGGATAAAACCAACGATGAACGATTGTACTAAACCGTCATCCTTCTTGCTGTTATCAGACTGTGCCACAGATTCAGTCCAAAATTTCCAGACTGTAGTGTTTTCCGCTTCTGTTTGCGGAAGCACTCAATACTGTTCGCAACGCCTTGGCAATACGACCGTATTTTCCGATAACCTTCCCAATGTCACCCTGAGCAACCCGAAGTTCCAGAACTGGTCCGCGCTCGCCTTCAGTTTCATTTACCGAGACTGCATTGGGGTCATCGACCAATGATTTCGCAACATATTCAATCAGGTCTTTTTCCATTCCCCGTTACTCCTCGTTAAATTAGTTCTTTTTGAAACCTTTTTTATTGAAGATTTTGCGAACTGTCTCTGTCGGCTGTGCGCCAACACCAAGCCAGTACTTTGCCCTTTCCTCGTCAAAGGAAATCTGTGCGTCTTCTTTTGCGATTGGATCGTAAACACCAATCTCTTCAATTGTCGTGCCGTTGCGAGGCTTTTTCGCGTCCTGCACTACGATGCGATAGCTGGGTCTTTTAGCTGCACCGAGTCTCATAAGTCTAATCTTGACCAATTATTTCCTCCTCAGAACCCGCCTTGTACAAGTTCTGAAATTTAAAATTCATTATCAGCGTGAACTCAGATTATAGTATCTTTCCACACTTAAAGTCAATCACACGGAAATTGATTTTACGATTTCCGCAAAGAGGTTTCAGACATTAAAATTATCAATCTGGCTTCCAATCTGCTCGATTGACAATTTCATCTTTTCAGAGATTGAGTCAAGCGCGCTACCTGTCTCACGGATTTTCACCGCACTCTCACCCATACCCATAACGCTATCTTTCATCACCCCGGTTGCGTCTTTCAAGTGACGGACTTCCTCAAGAATCTGCTTGTTTCCTTCGCTCATCTCTGCGCTTGCCGTTTTTACTTCGCTTGTGCTGTCGCTCATATTGCGCAAAGCCGTGACAATCTGTTTGCTTCCTTCATTCTGCTCTTCCATCGCGCTTTTTATCTGGCGCACAAGCTGGTCGGTCTCTTTGATTCCGTCCGAAACAGATGTGAATGTAGCTCTCGTTTCGTCAGAGGCAGAAACAACCATTTCTATAGAAGATTTTATTTTATTGAGCTGCTCGCCGATTGTCTTTGACTGCACGGCAGAAGTTTCCGACAGCTTTCGGATTTCGTCCGCGACTACCGAAAAACCTTTTCCTGCATCCCCGGCATGAGCCGCCTCGATTGCCGCGTTCATAGCGAGAAGGTTCGTCTGCTCGGCGATTGCGGCAATCGCGCTGTTCGCCTCCTGAAGCATTTTTGACTGGCTCTCAATCTCAACGATTCGCTCGCTCATCTCCTGCTGTTTTTCGTTTCCGGTCTTAGCGCGAACCTGAAGCATTTCAAACGAATTCGCCATTTTCGCAACCGACTGATTTACGCTCGCAATATTTCCAATCATTTCCTCGACGGCAGAAGAAGCCTCGCTGACTTCGCGCGACTGAGTTTCAATCATTCGCTCAAGGCTCTCGATATTAGAGGCAATCTCGTTTACAGCACCGGCAGTTTCATCAACGCTCGCCGACTGATTTCCAATCTGCCTTTGCACGCTCTCGATGTTTGAAAGAATATCTGCAACAGAAACCGTGTTCTCATGGATTCCCGAATTCAGGTCGTTTCCAGCGGATGACAAGTCCGAACGAGAACGCTTAACATCTTTCATTATGCTTTGCAATTTTTCAACGAACACATTGAACGCATTAGTGACAGAGCCAATATCGTCATTTGTGCGGACTTCAACGCGGTGCGTCAGGTCTGCGTTCCCGGAAGCGATTTCATTAAGATTCTTGTCAAGAAGACGCAAAGGCTTAAGCATTCTGAACACGGCTATTGTTGCCGTAGCAACCAGAATAAGCGCAATTATGACGATAAGAACTATCATATCGTATGCGAGATACCGCGGAGTCTCATAGACCTGTTTTGCAGGAATACAAATTGCCATGCTCCACGGAGTTCCGTTCACAGGAGCGTAAACGACAAGCTCAGAGCCTGTAGGCGCATGAACCCAGCCATGTCCGCTCTCACCTGCCACCATTGACCTTGCAAGGGGTGGAAGCCCCTGATAGTCAGGATTTTCCCTGGTGAAATTTTCCCGCATTACGATTGATTTGTCCGGGAAAGCCATGATAGTACCATCTCCTGCCAAAAGAATTGCATAGCCAAGTCCCCCGAGTTTTATTGCATCTATTGCCTCGGCTAGACGGGCATGAGAGACGGCTCCTGCAATAAATCCTATAGGCTTTTTATCAACCGAAACTGTTTTGCAGACATAATAAACGGTTTCTTCCGCATTGGAACCAATAGGATTACTGATATATTGTGATTTTCCGCTGGTTTTCAAAAACTGATAGTATTCGGTGCCAGATACATCGTAGCTTTCACCTTTGTCATTGAAGGCACGGCCTGTCTCAAAATCACAAAAAGCAATTTCCGTAAAATCAGAACTACGGATTTTAGAATGTGCTACAAGCCATTCTATATACTCTTCTTTTGTAGCCCCCTCACGAATTGGGTCAGCCATAGTGTACATACGCAGCTGTTGCATGAACTTTGAATTTCTATAGCTCAGTCCTTGTACATGGGCCTGAACAAGTTCACTCGTAGATAGCAAAAAAGTGTTGTACACTCCTTTCTGAACAGTAACGATAGTGGCGAAAGCAAGCACACTGATAAGAATAATAATCTCGACACCCAAACGAAGCCCAAAAAATAAAGACAAATTTTTCTTCTTCATACTGAATACCTCATATAAATTCTATCAGAAAATTATCAAAAGTAAAACAAAAAATGAATTGAAAATCGTTGAAAATTATTGAAAATCGTTGAAAATTATCGAATCAAGCCGAAAAATAACGAGAAAACTAAAAAAACTCCAACTTTTTCAACCTGCCGCTTATCATAATTTGCATTTTTACATTCCCATTTATCGATTATACTCGACAAATTTAACTGCAATTTGTAGAATATACTCGACAAGGACACGCTAAAGATGAACCACGAAAAACTAAAAGAAGTGATTTTTTACCAGCACGAAATAATCCGCAATTTTGAAATCGTGCCAAGAGAATACGATTTTGACATGAATGCAAATTATGTTGTCGTAGGACTTCGACGCGCGGGAAAAACAACTCTCCTCTACAAGCTGGTTATGGACTTGATTTCGTCTGGCATGGACTGGAAACAGATAATCTACATAAATTTTGAAGACGAACGACTTTCTGAATTCACGCTTTCGGACTTCAACGACATAATTCAAGTTCAATCTGAACTGAGCGACAAAAAAGGGTGGTTCTTCTTGGACGAAATCCAAAACATTGACGGCTGGGAAAGATTCGCGCGCAGACTCGCCGACTCAAAAGAACACGCATTTATCACTGGAAGCAACGCAAAAATGCTCTCGCACGAAATCGAGGTACATTTGGGGGGTCGGTATATTACAAAATATGTCACTCCGTACAATTTCCGTGAATTTCTTTCGGCCAAAAAAATCGATTTTTCAGAAAGTTCGATTTTGGGAACAAAAAATCGGGGAAAAATCCTGCGAGAATTCAGCGAGTATTTCACTTACGGAGGATTTCCAGAAACTTTAGCTTTAAAAGACAAACGCTCTTACATCTCAAGCATTTATCAAAAAATCCTTTTGGGCGACATCGCTTCTCGGAACGCAATCCGAAACCCGAACGCGCTCAAAATTATGATGAAAAAAATCGCCGAGTCTGTAAAAGACGAACTTTCTTTTTCCAAACTCCACAACATTCTCAAAACGGTCGGTGTGAGCATCAGCAAGGATTCTGTCATTGATTATGCGACTTACGCTCAGGATTCATTCTTGATTTTTTCCGTGCGGAATTATTTTTCAAAATTCGTAGACAAAGAAACCACGCCCAAATATTACTTCAATGACAACGGATTGCTGAATCTTTTTTTGTTTCTCGAAGACACACGCTTGCTTGAAAATCTTGTTGCCTTGACGCTCAAAAACAAGTACGGTGATGAAGTCTACTATCTAAAATCAAAAACGCTAGACGCTGATTTTTTTGTTCAAGAAACCGGAACAATCTTTCAAGTTACATATTCGATGAACGAAACAAGCAATTTGCGCGAAACAGAAACTCTTGTAAAAGCAAAGAATACTTTTGAAGAAGCAAAAAGATTTGTAATAATCACTTACGGAGAAGAAGATTCGCTGGAAATTGACGGAACAAAAATAGAGGTTCTTCCAATCTGGAAGTGGCTTCTAAAAGAGTAATGCCCGTGAACAGCACACATCAATTAACAGGAATTGCAATAATGCCAGCAGCACCACAAGCTACTGAGTAAGGCTCCATATACAGAACGAGGTTTCCGTCAAAATATGAGAATTCAGCATAGCGATAGCGATATCTATGAGACCTGAAAACATTCAGCGAATCATCATTTACCCCATACTTCTCTTTGAGAAAATTCACGCAATAATCATCAAGCTCTGTGCTAGACAAAGTTGAAACATCTTCTACTGTCAGCATTTTCCCATTCTTTATATCATAATTTATGGTGTAGATGCCCTGGTGATTTCCACATCTAACTTCACTCATATCGTCCTTAATAAATAGAACAGTCAGAATATTGTTTTTTAGCGCAATGTCGTATTTCAGCTCATAATAAAAATCTGGTTCTGTAATATTGTTTTCCAAAAGCCATTTTCTTTTTTCATCAACAGAAAGCTTTTCCTCATCTACCCGCAAGGCTCTAAGTTTCTCTTCAAATCGCAATTCTCCAAAAAGCTCGATATATAAATCTGAAATAGGTTTGTTTTTACATTCGGTAAGAACTCCAAAGCGATGAATATTAACAGCATCATTAAAATCAAAAAAACGCCTTCCTTCTGAACCGAAAAATTTTTATTTATAGCGTTCCTTGATAGCATTATTCAAACTTTCAAACCTGTCGGTGCATAGCACCAATTCGTCATAAACAGGAAGTACATCAGGAACTCCTTTAAAAACTCCGCGTTAGCGGTCGTGCAGGAGGCACGAAATCGCAGTTTTGCCAACGGCAAAATCTGCCCATGATAAAATTACATGGATGTAATTTTATCATGCCTCCTTTTCGTTTGGGTACAGAATCATAAGCTATGTTGAGTAGCGCATGACTATAGCGATTTGAAATAAGTTGGTTTTTATGCTCGCAAGCCGTTCCAAAGCGTTTTGTAATAACATCATTCAAAAATGCAAGCTCTCTGGTAAAATACGGATAATACATATACAATCCGATTCTTTCATCGACTTCTTCTTTTGGTACGTACAATTCATTAACAGAAATTTGCGGAACACAGACGGACAAAGCAAAAACAGAAAAAATTAAGAAAAGATATTTCCTCATAGTTTACCCCTTGATGACTGCATAATATATTTTATCAGAAGAATTACCATTCGCAAGCGTATTTTGTCCTCATAATCTTTGAAACTATATTCAGACCACCCCTGCGCTCATCGCCACCAGTCGCACTGATTGGTACTGAATGAATTCCGCTCTCATTCGTAACGAACAACACCACATGATTTTTCTTCCGCCCGACCAAGATTTCAAGTCTCCGTAAACTCGATTCAATCTGCGGGGTAAGCCATTTGTAGCCTGTGAAAATTCGTTTAAGTTCATTACGAAAATCTTTCTGTGACATGATTGCCTCCTGTATAATTACAAGTGTTGTTTCTGTGGAAAGTTGACATTTTTTCTGACTTTTTTAGCATTGTTGCGTCCTCATAACGAAGGTAATTTTAATTTACAACAGAATTTTTTCTAGAGAAAATTTCAAGGGAAGAATTTTTACCCATAATTTTTTTTCAGAATGGAACTAAAAATTTTTCCCTTGAATTTTTCATGGCAGAAATATTTGATTTCAGTGTAAAATCGAATCATGAGTCAGAAAAACAAAGAAAATCCAGTTTACGGAAACATCACACTTCCTCAAATCGTAAAATTCATCGTGGAAATCGTCGGGAAGGATTCGCTTCTTTATTTCAATCTCGTTGACGAGAACACGCTGAACGACGCTTACAAGGAAAAAGGGGCGTTTGAAAAATACAAGGTGAACGCGCAGGATTATTCCTTTCAGTTCACATACAAAGATTCGATTTTCGGGAGGATTTACAAGTTCTTTGAGAAACTTGAGGACGAATTCACACTGCTTCCTTATTACAAGGATTTTTTCATGGATTATTGCGTAACGCAACTTCTTGTGCAGATTGCGGGAACAAGACCTTTTGAAACAAAACAGACGGAGATTCCAAAAAAAATCATATTTTTTCAGCCAGGAACAGAATTCAACAAAAAGACAGGCGAACAAAAGACTTTTTTATGCAATCCCCAATTCGTCGATTTTGTCTTCTTTGGTTCAACATCTGATTTTGATGTTCTCATTCGTGAATATCAGGAAAAATCGAAAATTTCCTTTGAGGATTTCTACAAAAAAATCACAAAGATTTCAAAACTCGACGAGGATTCCATCAGAAATGCGCTCAAACGTTGCCGCAAGATGAACATATCTCCGCGCTGGGAAATCTTTTATCCGCTTCTACAGGTCGTGAGCGAATCAGACGACGATAACGACAGAATGCTTACGAACAAGTTTCTTCATCAGTATTTCTATAAGAATTTCAGAGAAGCGATATGCCACCTTTCAGTAAAAAAGGATTTGCTCGTAGAATTTGAGCAACTTTCAAAAAATTACAGCGAAAATCCATATCGCATTTTCTACGACAAGCACCTCGATGTAGAAAAAACTGGGCTGCACGATATTCAAAAGTATGCCGCTTATTTCGACCCGCTTTTAGAAAAGAATTCGATTGAAAGCGTCAAAAAATTCCATTCTGATTTTGATGAGCTTCACTCTGAGCTTCCTCATTCAATCGTTTTCTTCCAGAACTGGTTCTGCGCGAAAGATTATGTCTATCGTTTTATGGAAAGCGGAAACCTTGAGGAGCTTTCAGCCGCTCTAAAGTGGTACAGGGCGGCGTTCGACGACGGAAAATATTTTGCTGGGAAAAATCTTGAGAAATTTCTGATTGAGGGAATCGCTGTCGGATTCTATTTTGAGTGGAAAAGCAACCCCAAGCAGATGCGCGACAGAATCCTCAAAGCCTCCGATATATCGAATCACGATACAAAAACGCCGATTCCAGCGAGCATAAAAGCTTTGTACGATTTTGCATACGCATTCGATTTCGTCCTGAACGAAAAAGAGGACGCATACAATTATTTCTATCATTGCCACGATAATTTTTGGAACACATTTCCGCCTCAGACAAAACATGCCGAGGAAATTCGCGGAAAAGATTTCGTCGAAGAAATGGGATTTAAGGTTTCGCAAGGTGATATAGATGAAGAAATCCGTAAAACGCTTGCAAAAGTGACCGACAAGACCGTAAACACAAGGCTTCCGACCGACCACAATGTCGCATACACGCCACTTTCTTATGCAATCTGCAACTGCCAGTGGGATTTTGTTCAGAACTTCCTCGAAAAAATAAAATTCCCAAGCCTTGATGTAAATGTTCAAAACACTAACAATACATACCCGATTCTTGAGCTTTTAACGAAGTTGAAAAGCGATGTTTATTCAACAATTTTTGGTGATCCACGCTATTTGAACAGAACACTTCCTAATAATGAAAACGAAAGATTTTCTTTGTTCAATGAAATTCTTTTACGAACAAGTAAAACTGTTCTTTTTACTTGCTCAAATCATCGAAAAATATCGTTGTTGCAAGAAGCGTTGGAAACTTTCGACATGAAATATATAAAGTCCATCGTTGACAAGATGACTGATGACGGAATTAGCAAGTTTCCCGAAGAATACAGAATTTCAGCAGATGAAGTTTCTCCTTTGTATTATGCGATTACTTTAAAGAAGTGTCTTTTCATCGATTTCGGTGATTTTGTAAGATTGATGAAAGAACCCCCAAATATTCAATGGGAAAATTTTGCAGTTCCAGGAATGACTTTGGAACAAAAGCAAGCATATATACAAAATTTTATGAACGGAAATTCCGATATGTCAAATTTCTTTAATAGTTTTATGAAAACGATGTCGGAAGAAAGGAGTAAAAAGAAACAGGAATTCAAGTCAAACGGACTTTTCGATGAATGCGTAAAAAATATAGACGAGTCTATCTCTCTTCTAATTGAGCGGTCAGAGAATGTCGATTCGTTCGTCAAACATCCAGGCGATGAGCAGAAAAAACAGCTTTTTGTCACGACTTGCCGAAGCGAATACGGAACTTTGCGCGAGAAAATTCCCGAGAAATTTCATCAGGGTGTGAACTGCCTTCTTCTTGCAGCTGAGAACGATGATGTTACAACTTGCCGTAAATTGATTCTTGCAGGTGCCGATGTTACAAAAGTCATAGGCTTTGCTCCAGAATTTCACGATAAGCAAGGCAAGACTATTTCTATGCCAAATTCTTTTGTATTCCGTTGTATATATTATGAATCTTGGAATACACTACGAATGTTCCTCACGGAATTCAAAGAAAAAGCACAATCTGTTATGCACAAAGGAGACTTTGAAGTAACACCGTTAGTTGTTTTTATTTTCATTCAAAGACAGAAACTATTTACAGCTTCTTTTGATGAAAAATTGAATCGTCTAGCCGAGTTTACCGACCTTTTTCTTTCCTGTGGGGCAAGCCTGACAGAATCAACAGAATTGGGATGTGCAGAATATTTGCTGAATCATTAAGTACATTCTGGCGAACATTTTTTTTCACTAAAATCTTTTGCTGTTAAAATGCGAACAAATTGAAGTTTTCTTGTAAATTTGTTATACTATAGGTTCTATGAGTAGCGAAAATTTAGAGTTTTCTATTGACCAGCAGATTGTTTACCCGAGTCAGGGTGTTTGAAAAATCACAGACATTTACGAGAAAAAAGTTGACGGCAAGACGGTCACTTATTATGACATTCATATTGATGTTTCGGACATGGATGTTCTCGTTCCCGTGGAAAAAGCAAGCCTTGTCGGAATAAGGGCAATCGTCTCCGCAGGAGAGGCAAAGGCTGTCCTTGAGTCGCTTTCTGACGAAATTAAGCCTGTAACTTCCGACTGGAAGTTGCGCTATCAGATGAACCTTGATTTGCTCAAAAAAGGAAGCGTTTCGGACATTGCGAGCATCGTCCGCTGCCTGTACCACCGCTAAAAGGTCAAGGAACTTCCTATTCAGGAGCGCAAGCTGTCTGACAAAATACAGGAAAGGCGGAATAGAAGCAGCTCTGAACGATGCGAAGGGACGCGTAAGAAAGGCTATATCGCCGATTCCGCGATTCCAAAAGAGATTTTTTTTCATTGAAGAAGGTGTGCGATTATGCTTCCACCTTTCCATTCGGATTATTATAATAGAAACGAAACAGTCAAAATAAAATGAGGTTTTAGCATGAGTTCAAATTTTCCACTTACTCACGAAGAGCTTGTAAAGCTCACAGAGAAGTTCCCCACACCTTTCTACATTTATGATGAGAAAGCAATCCGTGAGAATATGCGCTATTTCACAAAGGCATTCTCTATTTTCCCAGAATTCCGCGAGTACTATGCGGTAAAAGCCTGCCCAAACCCGTACATCCTCAAAATTCTTGCCGAAGAAGGATGCGGAACTGACTGCTCAAGTCTTCCTGAGCTTATGCTCTCAAAGATGGTTGGCTTGAAAGGCGATTTCGTCATGTTCACATCGAACGAAACGCCGGCGTCCGAATACAAATACGCGCAGGCAGAAGGTGACATAATCAATCTTGACGATATAACCCATATTGATTTTTTGAAAGAATCGCTGGGAAAACTTCCCGAAACAATCTGCTTCCGCTACAATCCAGGCCAGGCAAAGCACGGCTGCAATTCTATCATCGGAAAGCCGGAGGAAGCCAAGTACGGTCTTACCCGCGAGCAGATGATTGAAGCATACCGAATCTGCAAGGAGAACGGAGTAAAAAAATTCGGGCTTCACACAATGGTGGCATCAAACGAGCTGAACCCGGACTTTTTCGTAGACACTGCAAAACTCGTATTTGAGCTTGTTCTTGAGGTCAAAGAAAAAACAGGCGTCAAAATCTCGTTCGTGGACTTGGGAGGCGGCGTAGGAATTCCGTACCGCGAAGACCAGAAAAAAGTCGATTTGGAATATGTCGCGCGCAAAATCCACGAGCTTTACGAAAGCCTAATCGTTCCGGCGGGCCTTGATCCAATGCGAATCTGCTTTGAGTGCGGACGGCCGATTACGGGGCCTTACGGCTGGCTCGTAACAAAAGCAATCCACGAAAAGCACATCTACCGCGAGTACATCGGAACGGACTCGTGCATGGCAGACCTCATGCGCCCAGGAATGTACGGCGCGTACCATGAGCTTACGGTCTCAGGAAAGGAGAACGCCCCGAAAGACCATGTTTACGATGTAGTAGGAAGCCTTTGCGAGAACTGTGACAAGTTCGCCGTCCAGAGACCTCTCCCCAAAATTGACAGGGGTGATATTCTCATAATCCACGACGCAGGCGCGCACGGCCGGGCTATGGGCTTTAACTATAACGGAAAACTCCGCGCAGGCGAGCTACTTCTCCGAGAGAACGGAGAAGTAATCCAAATCCGCCGCCGTGAAACAATCGATGACCTTTTCGCCACCCTTGACCTTGAGGTCGTTAAGAATTTTAAGTAAGGAAATCGAGTATGAAAAGTCGTTCAGCACTTGTTTCGGAATTTCAGCACGATATGATTCAGAACCGAGTGCTGCATGACAGTAACGAATCTTTAGCGGACGGAAATCTGCGGACAAAAAACCCGTGCATTTTGCTCAGAAATAGAGTATACTGAATAAGTGCCGTTTTTCTTCGGCGCATCCGCAACAAATTTCCGTGGGCGTTGCCCTATAATTTGCAGGATTCACTACTCACACATACAAGGAGTTTTTATGTCACTTACAGCACTTATCATTATGATTCTTATCGGTGCGCTTATCGGATGGCTTGCGAGCCTTATTATGAAAAGCTCGCACGGCTTTATCGTAAGCTGCATCATCGGTATCGTAGGCTCATGCTTGGGCGGCTGGCTCGCAGGTGTTCTCGGAATCGCAGGCGGCGGACTTTTGGGAACAATCATCATCGACATCGCCGGTGCATGTATCCTCATCGCACTTCTTCGCCTTATTCTCGGAAAGAAGTGGTAAAAAACAGGGGCTGTCCAATAAGCTCTTTGCATAGTGTCATTCCGAAACGAGTTCAGCATGACCATACTTTTTGGACAGTCCCTTTGACTTTCTTCTATCAAAAATCATACAATTAGTCTGTATGAAAAGAGAAATACCGATTTTTTTTGCATCGGACAACAACTATGCACCATTCCTAGCCGTTGCAATGCGTTCGCTGCTTGAGAACGCCTCAAATGAATCAATCTACCGAATCTATGTGCTTTATATTGATTTGAGCAAAGAAAACATCGAAAAGCTCAAAAAATCAGTCGTTGACTCCCCCGTAGAATATTCAATTGATTTTAAATCATTGCGAGAGGAAATGGAGAACTCGGACGGAACATTCCACCTGAGGGACTACTACACGCGCGAGACTTACTGCCGTCTTTTTATCCCAAGGATTTTTCCTCAGTACGACAAGATAATCTATATTGATTCAGACACTGCCGTTGTAGACGACATTTCCGAGCTTTACGACACCGAGCTTGGTGACTGCGTTCTGGCAGCAGCCCGAGAAGATGTAATAGACATAGTCCCTGCTTACGGCAAGTACATCGAAAAGAACCTTGGTCTTGACACAAAAACATTTTTCAGCGCGGGAGTCCTGCTGATAAACGCAGACAAATACCGCGAGAGCGATTTTGAATCATCGTTCATACAGCTTCTGAACAGCTACACATTCCTGATTACACAAGACGAGGACTACTTGAATGTGCTTTGCGGCGAAAATCACATTCTGCTTGACCAAAAATGGAACAAAGGCGCATTCGACACGCCGGGGTTCGATGACAAAAGCGTAAAAATAATCCATTTCAAACTAAACTTTAAGCCCTGGCATTTTCCGAATACGAAGTGGTCGGATGTATTCTGGAAATACTCCGAGAAAACAGATTTTTTTGAGGAATGTAAATCAGTCCTGAACAATTACTCAGACGATGACAGAGAAAAAGCGCAAAAAGGCTTTGAGATTCTTGTTGAGGACATTGAGGACTGCATCGATGACCCTTATTCTTACGCAAAAACAAAAGACAAGGCGATTGACCGAGTTAAAATCCTCCGTAAGATTGACGAGTACGAGCGGGAAGGTCGTTTTTCAGAAGATGTTGAGGACGATCCTCCAACAATTCCGCTTCTCCCGAATCAAGTTGACTACATGAACAAAAAGTTCTCCAACAGGGTTCTAACAAAAATTGCGAATGCGGCAGGGCGTTTTTTCATAAACAAGCTAATAAAAAATCATAAACTGATAATAAAAGAAGTCCGCGGGATGGAAAATTATGTAGGCCTAAAGCACACAGGCGCGATTCTCACTTGCAATCACTTCAACGCATTCGACAACTTTGCGCTGTACAAGGCGATTGAAAAGCATGTCTACAAGAAAGAGCTTCTGAAAGTCATCCGAGAAGGAAATTACACGAATTTCCCCGGATTCTACGGATTTTTGTTCCGCCACTGTAACACGCTTCCGCTGAGCCAGAATCCTTCCACCATGAAAAAATTCATCGAAGCCGTAAGGCAGTATCTTTTTCAGGGAAGGCATATCCTTGTGTATGCGGAGCAGGCAATGTGGTGGAACTACAAAAAGCCCCGTCCGCTTACGAACGGTGCGTTCAAATTCGCGGCTGACAACAAAGTTCCCGTAATTCCCTTTTTCATCACTATGAACGACTCGAATTTTATCGGACAGGACGGTTTTCCGGTCCAAGAATACACAATCCATATCCTTGAGCCAATCTACCCGGACCAGTCGCTTTCCGTTCGCCAGAATGTAGAGGCAATGCGGAGCAAGAACTTTGAGGCATGGAAAAAAATCTATGAGGAAACCTACGGAATCGCGCTTGAATACAAGGCAAAGAAAGAGAAAAAAGTCGCCGAGTGGTCGAATTAGCCGCTTCTAGCGCATAGCTTTCTGAACTTTCTCGCGCTTTCTGTTGTCGTTGAAATCGTAGAGCGAGAATCCAAGCGAGTTTATTTTTCTGATGAACGGAATATACCGCGCCCCGGGCAAGATTTTCTCCGCATCTGAAAGATAAACTCCGGCATTTGAAAAGTCTTTTTGCTCAAACAAAAACTGGGACAAATAAATTGCGGAATAGTATTTTTCGTAATCGTTAGAAGCGTACTTTACCGCATTCCTGAAAAGCCCCTCCGCTTTTTTTGTGCTTCCGCCCGCAAAGGAAGGCGCAAAATAATACCAGAGCGCGGAATTTATGAGCGCGAGCGACATCTTTGGATTTTTTTCCAGAACAGCGTCGTAGTCTTTTTTTTCCTGAAGACCGAACTTCATTGCCTCCGACATGGGCAAAAACTGAACCATAGAGTTGATTATGTCAGCCGACGAGATTATGAAAATATCGGAAAGCTCTTCTTTTTTGTGGTTCTCATTGTGGGCAAGGATTTTTTCAAAAGTCGCCCTTAAGATTTTTTCAAGTTTTTTCGACTTTACATCTTTTTCGTACTCACAGTTGTATTCTGCCGTCCTAAGCATATTCTCCGAAACGAGCCGTGCCTCTTCGCCAAGCCGCCCGATTTCTTCCCGCTGGGACTCCTCGAACTCATGGATTTTTTCAATCGCTTCGTCCGCAGAGGCGTAAGTTCTGAGCGACAGGCGGAACGACAAGATTTTCTGGATGTATTCGTCCTCAGCCGGAGAAAGAGCAAAAATCATCAGTCCTGAAAAAAGAAAAATCATAAAGAAAAATAGTTTCGATTTCATACCTCATTAGAATAGAGAAAAAAAGGAAATATTAAAAGCAATTGCAAAATTAGTACCAAATCGTCCACATTCGTTGATGAATACTACTTCACCCCAAAAATGACCGAAAGCGAGTGCGTGGCGGAACTTTTCAAGCTGTACGAGAAATTGACAAAAAAGTTGACACCATATATAACACCATTTATAATACAATCATGGCACAATGGGAAAAATTATTGAGCAAGATAAAATCGCTTGATAAGAATATGCGCTTTGCAGAACTTAGTAAAATTCTGCAAAACTATGGCTATGTTGCTTGCCAACCGAAAAGTGGTAGCAGCCACTATACTTTCCGAAAACCAGGCTGTAATCCTATAACCATTCCGAATCACGAACCGATAAAAACAGTTTATGTAAGAATGGTAAAAGAAATTATTGAAGCAGAATACGCCAACACGAAAAATGAGGACTGATATGAGAACTTTTGAAGAATATATGAAGTTGCCTTACAAATTGGAAATAATTCCAGATACAGAAGAATCTGGTTTCGTTGCTTCGTATCCTGAGCTTCCCGGCTGTATTACTTGTGGTGAAACTGTCGCTGAGGTTACTGCAAATGCCGAAGACGCAAAAAAAGAGTGGCTAACATCAGCTCTCGAAGATGGAATTGAAATTCCTGAACCAGAAACAGCTGATTCATATTCAGGACAATTTAAACTTCGCCTTCCAAAAACTTTACATAAAACTCTTGCCGAAGATTCAAAAAAAGAAGGTGTAAGCATGAATCAGTATTGTGTTTATCTTCTTGCCAAAAATTCAGAAAAAGAACATATCGCCCGTGCCTTTAAACAAACGACCGAGCTGCAGTGCAAGCATACTACTTCACCCCAAAAATGACCGAAAGCGAGTGCGTGGCGGAACTTTTCAAGCTGTACGAGAAATTGACAAAGTAGGTAAGAGAATGCCCAAGAAAAATTGTTTCATTTGCCGAGAGCTGATTTTTGTGTTATCCTAATGTTTCTATGAATAACAACACCATCGGAAGCGCAGAAAAAAATATGCTTACGGACGAGCATAAAAAATCCCTCTCACAGATTTTCTCAGTCCTTTCAAAAAGCCACGACCCTGTATTTATAGAGGATTTTTTCCAATGCCTTTTCACTCCGTCGGAAATAAAGGACATAGCCACAAGATGGCTTCTTGTTCAGAAACTGGACCAGGGAATACCCCAGAGGCAGATTTCAAAGGAGCTTCACATCTCACTTTGCAGAATTACCCGCGGCTCAAAGGAGCTTAAAAAAGACGAAAGCGCGTTCCGAAGGCTTCTTGATAAAATCAAGAAGGGTCTGTAGCCCGCTCAGAAACACGCGCGCCCATAGTCGAACAGTCGTTTTCATGGTAAAATCCCATTTATGAAAACTATGCATTTAAAAAATCACACTCGAAATTCGTTTTCAAATTCGTTCGGATTTGTCCTTGCGGCGGCAGGAAGTGCCGTGGGGCTTGGAAATATCTGGAGATTTCCGTATCTGGCTGCAAAAGACGGCGGCGGATTGTTTTTGGTCATATACCTTGTCCTTGCCGTCACATTCGGCTTTGCCCTTCTCACCACGGAGGTCGCCATTGGCCGAAAGACAAAGCAAAGCCCGCTCACGGCATACCCCATGCTCCGCCCAAAATGGAAGTGGCTTGGAAAAGCCGCCTGCATTGTCCCGATGATGATTATCCCCTACTACTGCATCATAGGCGGCTGGGTTCTAAAATACGCGCTTGCGTTCCTTACGGGACAGGGACCAGCCAGTGCCGAGTCAAGCTACTTTACGGCATTCATCACGGCTCAGTTTTCGCCTATCGTGTACACGGCGGTGTTCTTGTTCCTAACATGCTTTGTCATCTATCTTGGAGTCAAAAAAGGAATCGAGATTCTTTCCAAAATCCTTATGCCTATACTCGTCCTTCTTGTGGTTGGAATCGCAATCTTCGCCCTGACGATGAAAAGCACGGACGGCGGGCAAGTGCGCACAGGACTTCAAGGCTTGAAGATTATGCTTATCCCGGACTTGTCTACGCTTACGGTCAACTCGTTTATGACTACGCTCATGGACGCAATGGGGCAGCTTTTCTACAGCCTGAGCGTCGCAATGGGAATCATGATTGCATACGGCTCTTATGTTCCCGACCGTAGCGATTTGGTAAAATCAATCAACAAAATAGAAATTTTCGACACCGCCATAGCAATCCTTGCAGGAACGATGATTATTCCAACAGTCTTCGTCTTCATGGGGCGTGAAGGTCTTCAGGCATCAGGTCCAGGACTTATATTCGTGGCGATTCCGAAGATTTTTGCGCAAATGGGGGCTATCGGAAACATTATAGGCGCACTCTTCTTCTTGATGGTGTTTTTTGCCGCGCTCACCAGCTCCATCTCAATCCTTGAGGCTATTGTCTCAAGCTTTATGGACCGCTTCCATATCTCGCGCCGACGCTCCGTAGTATGCGAAGGCGCGATTGCGCTTGTTATTGCAATCGTAATCTGCTTGGGCTACAATGTGCTCTATTTTGAATTCAAGCTTCCGAACGGCGTTACCGCCCAGATTCTGGACATCATGGACTATATAAGCAACAATATCCTCATGCCCGTCGTAGAAATCGGAACTTGCGTGCTTATCGGCTGGATTTTAAAGCCGAAGACGATTATAGATGAGGTTACGAAGAACGGGGAATCGTTCTCCAGAAAGAATTTGTATATCTTTATGGTCAAATTCGCATCCCCTGCCCTGCTCCTCGTCCTTTTCCTTAAAAGTATTGGAATCTTGAATTTCTAGATTTTTGCCTGCTCTAATACAAAAGCACGGTAATCTCCAGAACGGACCGGAGCAAAACCGTGCTTATGTATTCCACTTAAAATCAACTCTCTTTGTCGTGGTTCGGAACTGAGATTGGGTACTCGCCCGTAAAGCAGCCCTTACAAAATCCGTAAGAATCCGGGTTCACGGCCTTGCACGCTTCCATCATACCGTCCGCGCTCAGGAATGCGAGCGAATCTGCACCAATCATCTCTTTTATTTCTTCCACCGTGTGCTTTGCCGAAATCAGCTCGCCTCTGGTAGGAGTATTTATTCCGAAATAGCACGGAAACTTAACTTGCGGGCTTGAAATCCTAAAGTGGACTTCCGTTGCACCAGCCCGGCGGAGAATCTGCACAAGCCGCTTGGATGTTGTTCCGCGCACAATCGAGTCGTCAATCACCACAACGCGCTTTCCCTTAACATCGCACGGAACGGCGTTCAGCTTTACGAAAACCATGTTCTCGCGTTCTTTCTGCGTGGGCGCAATGAATGTGCGCCCGATGTACTTGTTCTTGACGATTCCCGTTGCGTATGGAATTCCGCTTGCGTTAGCGTAGCCCACGGCGGCTCCAAGTCCTGAGTCCGGCACTCCGATTACAACATCGGCCGGCACTCCGCTTTCGCGGGCAAGGGCAGCTCCGAACGCGTACCTTGCCTGCTGCACGGAAATTCCGTCTATGATACTGTCGGGGCGGGCAAAATAAACATATTCAAAAATGCAAGTACGCTTACTTGTGCGCTCACCGAACTCAAAGCTCAAAACTCCGTCATCGTTTATGATGACGATTTCGCCCGGCTGAATATCGCGCACATAAGTTCCGTTCACCGCATCTATGGCGCAAGTCTCGCTTGCAATAATCCAGCCGTTTTCAGTCTTTCCGAGACAAAGAGGGCGGATTCCGTTCGGATCCCGCGCGGCAATAAGAGATTTTTCAGTCATAACGCCAAGCGCGAAACTTCCTTTCACAATCTGAATCGTATCGGTAAGGGCGCGCTCAAGCCCTTTCTTGTAGCCGCGGGCAATCAGCTTTACGATAACCTCGGTGTCGCTCGTTGACTGAAAAGTACAGCCCGCATCTTCAAGCATCTCCCTAAGCTGCTCGTAGTTTATGAGGTTTCCGTTGTGAGCGACGGCAATCGTTCCGAGCTTTGACGACTGAACCATAGGCTGTGCGTTCTCAATGGAACACGAACCTGCTGTGGCATAACGCACATGACCAAGCGCGATTCTTCCTTGAAGATTCCCAAGATTCTCAGGGTTGAATACCTCGCTTACCGCACCCATTGCTTTGTGGATTTTTACTCCAGTTCCGTCGGAAACGGCTATTCCCGCACTGTCCTGCCCCCTGTGCTGGAGCGCATATAGCGCGTAGTAGACTTTTTGCGCCGCATTGAACTCGGCTGTGGAATATGGCTCGTTTTGGTCAGAAGGAGCTTCATTTTCCTTGGGTGCATTCTGGAAAATTCCGCAGAATCCACATTCGTCGCGAAGTTTGTCCTCTTCGTGGTCAAAAAAATCTTTTTCGTCTTGTGTCATATGCGCTCCTTGTGCTTACAGCTCTACATCAAGTCCTGATTTTTCAACATCCTCGGCGAGCTTTTTTCTGAACGCAAGGAGTTTTTCTTTATACTCTGGATATTTGAGAGCGAGAATCTGAACGGCAAGGTACGCCGCATTCTTTGCCCCCCCGATTGAAACAGTTGCCACAGGAATCTGCGGAGGCATCTGCACAATGGAAAGAAGGGAATCAAGACCTGCAAGCCCGTTCGATTTTCCAGGATTGATACATTCCAAAGGCACTCCGATTACAGGAAGAACAGTCTGTCCGGCTATGACTCCCGGAAGAGCCGCCGCAAGTCCCGCGCCCGCAATAATCACTTCGCAGCCGTCAGCCTCAACCTGCTTTACGGTCTTTGAAAGAAGCGCGCCAGCGCGGTGCGCCGAAATGATGTACGCCTTAAAATCAACGCCGAATTCGCGGAGTATGTCCGCCGATTTTTTCATTGTTTCTGTGTCCGATTTTGACCCAAAAAATATAGCTACTTTTGCCATTATGTACCGCCTGAAAAAAAATAAAGATGAATCAATTTTATATCGAATGATTTTTGTTTTCAATTGCATTGGAAATTTGATATAGTAATTCCAAATGGAATTTGACATTCGCACAAACAATTCTGAGTTTAATCCTGATATTCTCATAACGGCCTTTTTCCGAACATTCCCGGATTTTTCGGAAGATGATAAGGAAAAATTCAAAAAGGCATGGGCTTTTATCACAGAAAAATCCGCTGACCGAACGCGTGCCTGCGGAAAGCCCTATTACCTCCACCCAATGCGCGTGGCAGCAATTCTTGCTGAAGCCAAGATGGACATAGACTGCGTTGTGTGCGGGCTTCTCCATGCCGTGCTTGAGATTGACAGCGTGAGTGAAGCAGAGGTCAGCTCATTGTTCGGGGACACAATTTCCAGAATTGTCCACGACACATCGCGCATAACGAGCCTCAAAATCAATGCCTCCACAATTCAGCAGGCCGATGCAATCCGAAAAATGCTTTTTGCGATGATTGACGATATCCGCGTCATTCTCGTAAAACTCGCTGACCGCCTTGACCGAATGAGGAACCTAAAATCAATAGAACCAAAAAAGCAGAGGCTCGTAGCGGCTGAGGTCATGGACATATGGGCTCCGCTCGCGGACAGGCTCGGAATGCAGAACTTAAAGAGCGAGCTTGAGGATTTGAGCCTCAAATACGCAAACCCAGATGTTTTCCAGCAGATAAAAGCTATCGTGGCGCAAAAAAAAGACGAGCGGGCGGCTTACCTTGAAAACGCGGTCTCAGCAATCAAAAAGCAGGCCGAAAAAGCGGGGCTTTCCGTAAGCATAACGAGCCGCGCCAAGCATTTTTATTCCATTTACCAGAAAATGCGAAAAAGAAACAAGTCCGCCGAGGAGCTTTACGACTTGTTCGCGCTCAGAATAATCTGCAAGACGAACGCCGAGTGCTACACAATAATCGGTATCGTGCACGGTTTGTGGAAACCTATGGACGGGCGATTCAAAGATTATATCGCAATGCCAAAGGCGAACGGCTACCAGTCGCTCCACACAACCGTAGTCTGTGAAGGAAAGCCGCTTGAAATCCAGATTCGCACTGCCACCATGCACAATATGGCGGAACATGGCGTTGCATCGCACTGGTTATATAAAAAAGGAATGAACCACGATATGGTTAATGTCAGTTCACTTGGCATTTTCAATCAGCTCCAGAACCTGAAAAACGAACAACTCGGAGATGCGGATTTTTTCACCAGACTTAAAAACGAGATTCTTGGCGATGAGATTTTCGTGTTCACACCAAAGGGCGATGTAGTTCAGCTTCCAGCCGGAAGCAATGCGATTGATTTCGCGTACCATGTTCATTCAGCCGTTGGAGAGAAAATCGTTGGCGCAAAAGCGGACGGAAAAATAATCCCAATAATACAGCCCCTTTTGAACACACAAATTATCGAAATCATCACGAATCCACAGGCGCACCCCACAGAGAACCAGCTCAAGGTAGTAAAAACCTCCAAGGCAAGGCAGAAAATCCATTCCTGGCTCGTGGCGAACGATGTCAATTTCGTTGACAAAGCCGCGGAAGCCCAGCGCGCCGCCGACATTGCCGCGAACAACGACAAGTCAAGGAAAGTTCAGGATGAAAAACGCAAACACGCAAGAACCAAGAACGGACTGAACGAAGAGATTGTAAGAGCCGCCGAGTTCACAGGGAAAGTCATTGTTGAGAACACAAAGAATATGATGGTGTCGTTCGCAGGCTGCTGCTCGCCAAAACCCGGCGATTTAATCGTGGCATACGCCAGCAAGAACAAGGGAATAATGATTCACAAAGCAACTTGCCTTACATTCCAAAGGATTTTGAACATAGAAAACCGCATGGTCAAAGTCGAGTGGGAAAAGCGGACAGGAAAATAATAGACATGTTCGGAAAACTGATGTTTCCGAACATGTCTAATCAGCCAGCTCCAAAACTTGTGCCGTATACTTCGCAGCCGCGCTTGCCTTTTTCCTTTACAACATAAAGAGCTTTGTCCGCGTTCTTGAACAGCTCTTCGCTGAAACCACACTCCGAGAACGCCACTCCGACGCTAACGGAAACAGGCTTAATGTTGTCTTTTATGTTGGCAAGCTTTTCGTTCACGCTGGCAATTTTTTCCTTTATGGTATTAGCCGCAATCGCAGGACAATTCGGGAGAATAGCGGCAAATTCGTCACCGCCGATTCGCGCGATGTAATCTTCATTTCGGAATGTTTCAGTGAGTATGCGCGAAAGCTCTTTGAGCGCGGTGTCACCGCCGGCATGACCGTAATTGTCGTTTATGTGCTTGAAATTATCCATATCAATCAAAAGAAGAGCGACAGGCTGCCTTTTTTCGGCTGATGTGGTGCAAATCTGGTCAAAGGCGCGGCGGTTCAGTATTCCGGTAAGACCATCATACTCCGCTTTCTTTAGGAGCGATTTTTCGTTTTGCGCCTTAAGCTCGTATATTTCGTTGTAGCTCTCGGCGAGGTGCTTACATTCAATAGAGCCGATGATATTGAGCTTCTCATCGTTTTCGATTGATGTCTTGAATTTCTCAAGCGGGAAAATAACAAGATAAGCGAATGAGATGAAAAGAATTGCGTTCACTACGAGCAAAATCAGGAAGAGGACACGAAGTCGTTTTATGTTAGAGCCAAGCTCAGTCGAATTCAGATTAAGCTCGTCCTTTATCTGCTGTTCTATAGAAGAAATCGTTATGCGACAGTTATTGTTGATTCTAGTCTTGTAAATAAGGTAGCCTTCTCCGAAAAGATTCGTTATTGCAATCTCGTTCAGTTTCTCCAAAGGCAAATTCTCGTCCAAATCTCTTATCTGAATAGAACGGATTTGCTCCGGAATATCGTCTTTTCCTATAACCTTGTAGGCAAGGCGCATGGCGTAAAGTTCCATAGTAATAAGGCTCTGCCCCTGCTCAAGCGCAATCTTGAGCCTTTGCATAGCAATATCTTTTTCCGAGCAGACCGTTCTGAGCTTTTCAAGGGCTTTCTGCTGGCGTTTCTCCACATTTATTTCGTTAAGATACGCCTTTGCGTAATCAGTTTTGTGAGTGACAACAAAAAGCCTTGCCTGATCGGTAAGATAATTTGCGCTCGTCTCGATAAGCTCCGAGCACTGCTCACAGATTATAAATTTGTCGATAGCATTTTCTACAGCGTGGAAACGATTATTTACAGTGTTAGATATGATAAGGGTAAAGCAAAAAACAATTGCCGTTATTGTTATGAAGAAAGTATTAAGAAACTGGATGTTTACACCTGTTGTAGAACGCCGCTCGCTCTCTTTTTTCTTACGGTCCTGCAAGACTGGTTACTCCTCCACATTAATAAAGCTGTCCGAATATGTCTAATAGAAACTCCAGACAGCTTCATTATATAACCATATCTTTTCACTGTCAAATATCGGTCAGTAAGCCAAATTCTGAATTGACTCGTACAGCTTTGGCTCCGCTTGGGAATGTTTTGAAATGATTTCTTTTGCAGCCTCCTTCCACAAAGACAAATCGCCCGCATCAGCAAAATGAACGCCATCGGCCTCAAGTTTTTTCTTTGACTCCTCCTCAACTTCCTGAGAAATTTTCTTGCAAACCTCGCCCGCATATTTCCCGGCCTGAAGAAGGATATTCCGCTGTTCTTCAGAAAGAGAGTCCCAGCACTCGGAAGTAATGATAACCTCCGTAACGCCCAGCGTGTGACCGTCAAGAATCATGTACGGCGCAACCTTGTGGAACTGGTTCGCAAGATAATTGGCGATAGGCTGCTCCGCCCCGTCAACCTTTCCCGTCTGCAACGCCATGAACAAATCCCCGAAGTTCACGGACACAGGATTTGCCAGAAGACCTTTTGCAATTCCCGTCATTACATCATCCGGCGTAATCCTCAGATTCATGCCCTTAAAATCAGCAATGCCTGAAAGAGGCTTTGTTGAGAAGAAATGCCTGAAACCTTCCTCGCCGAAGAAAAGCCCTTTTACTCCAATACCTTTCTCGTAAGGCTCGTTCAATATTTCATCCGCATAGGAAGAATTGGCGAATTTCCAGAAATGCTCCCTGCCCGAAAACATGAAAGGAATCGTAAGGACAGAAGATTTCTGGCATCCTTCAGATGCAAGCATGAATGCGGATATTCTTTCAAGCTGGATTGAGCTTTTGGGCTTTTTCATAAGCTCCCCGATATTGTACTCATCTCCAAGTATTCCGCCCACCTGCAAATCGATTTTTATCTTTCCGTGGGAAAGCTCCTCGACTTTTTCCTGGAAAGCCTTATCCATACGCGAAGAAATCGTTCCCTCAGGGTTTACCTCAGCCATTACGAGAGTAATGCTTTCCGCAGAAGAAACCTTTTTTGTACAAGAAACGAAACACAAAGAAGCAACAAAAAACGAGAGAAATAAAACGCGTCTTACAAAAATCATAAAATCCCCATGAACCATTAGTTTGCGTAGCTCAAAATTTCATTGTAAAGAGCCTCGTCAACGGAAGCCCCGTTTTTTATGACTTCCGAGCAAGCTTCCTGCCACGGAGCGTGATCCGTCACTTCGGTAATCGTAGCACCTTCTTTCAAAAGCTGCGCCTTAACTTTGTCCTCCTCAGTCTGAGAAAGATTCCTGCAAAACTCGGAGGCGTACTTTCCGGCCTCAATCAGGATGTTCCGCTGCTTTTCCGTAAGGGAATCCCAACATTCAGCGGTGATTATCGTTTCCATTACGCCAAGCGTATGTCCGTCAAGAATCATGTAAGGCGCAACCTCGTTGAAATGATTCGCCAGATAGTTTGCGATTGGCTGCTCCGCTACGCTTATGCGGCCAGTCTGGAGAGCCAGGTACAAATCAGCATAGTTCACGGCCACGGAATCAGCCTTTAGCCCCCGGAGCATTCCCTGCATTGCGGCATCGTTCGTTCCTCTGACTTTCAGCCCCTCAAAATCCTCCACCTTTTCGATTTTTTTAGTAGAGAAAAAATGCCTGAAACCTTCCTCGCCAAAGAACAGCCCTTTTAGCCCAAGCCCATTTTCCAAAGGCTCATCAAGAATTTTCTTCCCGGACTCAGAATTTGCGAATTTCCAGAAATGCTCCTTGCTGGAGAATGTGAACGGGACTGAGAGCAGCGATGATTTTTTGCATCCGAAAATTGCCATGTTCACCGCGGACATTCTGTGAATATGAATCGTTGAATTAGGCTTAAGCATAAGCTCCATTACAGAATCAACATCACCAAGTATACCGGAACAATGCAAGTCAATTTTCATCTTTCCGCCAGAAAGCTCCTCGACTTTCTGCTTGAATGCCTGATCCATCTGGCCAGCGATAGTTTCAGCAGGATTCACTTCTGCCATTACAAGAGTAATTTCTTTTTCTTCCTCAACGACTTTCTTTTTACATGAAACAAAAACCAAAAAAACAGAAAGCAACAATAAAAAAAGATGTAAAATTTTCATTGATTTCATATAAAACTCCAATATCTCTATTATCAACTCTAAAACCACCGTTGTCAAATTATTTTTGAGATTCCTTTTATTCTGCAAGTGACAACAGAAAAAATCTATGATACAATGAAAAAATCACTACTATAGGGAAGGATATTTTTATGGGAATTCGTGGAGAACTTTACACAACACAGGTTACACTTGAGAACCGCTCGTATTTTTTCAATGTAAAAGAAAACAGGATGGGCGATGTCTTCTTGCAGATTGTTGAGAGCAAGAAAGGCGACGGAGCCGATTTTGACCGTCATCAGATTGCAATTTTCGCCGATGATATGCAGAATGTTCTCAAAGGGCTTGAAGATTCCCTGAAATTCATCGAGAAGGACAGGAAGGCGCGCGCAAAGGCAAGGGCTGAGAAAAAAGCCGCAAAAGAGGCCAAATACGGTGCCAAGAAAATTTACCGCAAGAAAGACGAAGATGGCTCAGAGCCAGCGGAAAGCCCCGTAAAAAAGACGGGGAAAGTCCACATCGTAAGCAAGCGCGCTGACGATAAAAAAGACGGGGACAAATAGCAATTTTCTCTGTGGCAGGGCTGCTCCAATACGGAGCGGCTTTTTTTGTGCCCCCGCGTCATTCTGAACTCGTTTCAGCATCGGTGTTTTGCGGAGGCTGGGGCGTTGTCAGCTTTATGAACTTTTTTCATCAAATAAATCTCCAATTCTCTGAAATTCGTGTTAGAATAGAAGATAGCAAAACGAAAATCTGACGGAGGATTTCAGTTGAAAAATCTTTACTCTTACAATGAATTTCATGTTTCAAAAGCTGTGCGAGACGCATGTTCTTTTCCAGAGCAACTTTTTGCGTCCAGCGGCAATGTAATTCTTGCAAATATACGAGCTGTGCGCGAATTCGAGCAGCGATTCAATAAATACCTTGTTTCAAAGAACCAGACACAAATTTCAAGCGGAACTTTGAACGCAATGGGTCTTTTGGATGAGATTTTCCACCTTGCGTGCTATGTTTACAGAAGGCACAAAATGCCCAATGTGTTCGCGGATTTGCTGGACGATTTACAAGCATCGTTCGGAGCGGACAAAATCGACGAGCTTCTCACTGAGTTCACGAAAGAGTTTCCGCCAACCGCAGTTTACAAAGGCGAATGTACCATACAGGACTTTTTGAACACGCAGATGACGGAGAAAAAAACAGGACGCGTGCGAACGAACCGCGAGCAGACGCTGGAAGAACTCATCATGCTGCACCTTGCGAACGAGAACCCCGCATTCAAGCCGTTCAAGATTCTTTTTGACGATACGAACCTTTCAAAGAACGAGCTTTATGAAAAAACATGGAGCAAAATCAAAGGATTTTTCAAAGGAAAGCCCTATTTCGGAACTTTCGGCCATGACCTTATTACATTCTTAAAAGAACCTGTGGCATATGCGCCCGACAACTTGCAGCAGCAGCTTGATTATGTTCGCGTCCACTGGGCGGAGCTTTTCATTCCTGGGGACGGAGAGGGTGAGGATTACTGGCTCAAGCGACTTTTCGGCGGAATGGACCTTCTCTCCGAGGAGTGGAAACCTGAGTGGCATCCAACAAACGGAGGAAGCGCGGATATGTCGCCTCCGAACTACGACTACCTCATGCGCGAGTACGAGCGTTTCTCGGACGACAAAGAATGGATGCCGCGCGTCGTTCTTATGGCTAAGACAGTCCTTGTCTGGCTCTTCCAGCTGTCAAAAAAATACAACAGGCCAATAAATCGCCTTGACCAGATTCCGGACGAAGAGCTTGATTTGCTCCGGGACCGCGGTTTTACAGGATTATGGCTCATCGGATTGTGGGAGCGAAGCCAGGCAAGCCGCACCATAAAACAGATTTGCGGAAACCCGGAGGCTGCGGCAAGCGCATACTCGCTGGACGACTACGAGATTGCCCAGAACTTGGGCGGCTGGGACGCGCTCGGAAACTTGCGCACACGGCTGTGGCAGCGCGGAATCCGCCTTGCGAGCGATATGGTTCCGAACCACACGGGAATGGACGCAAAGTGGGTCGTGGAAAAACCAGATTTGTTCATTCAAAGGCGCGACAATCCTTACCTCCAGTACACTTACAACGGCGTAAATTTGAGCCATGACTCGCGCGTAGCAATTTATCTGGAAGATCACTACTACTCACGGAACGACTGCGCCGTGTGCTTCAAGCGCGTAGATACCGCCACAGGAGATACGCGGTACATCTACCACGGGAACGACGGAACCGGAATGCCGTGGAACGACACCGCTCAGATTGATTTCTTAAATCCGCAGGCACGCGAGGAAGTAATGCAGAAAATCCTGCATGTTGCAAGGAACTTTCCTATAATCCGCTTCGATGCGGCTATGGTTCTTGCCAAAAAGCACATCAAGCGGCTTTGGTACCCGGAGCCTGGAAAAGGCGGCGATATTGCCACAAGATGGGAGTCCGCTCTTACCGCCGATGAATTCGAGGCGCGAATTCCGAACGAGTTCTGGCGCGAAGTCGTTGACCGCGTGGCTCAAGAAGTGCCCGACACTCTTCTTCTTGCAGAGGCGTTCTGGATGATGGAAGGCTACTTTACGCGCACTCTCGGAATGCACCGTGTCTATAACTCGGCTTTTATGAACATGCTCAAAAAGAAGAGAACTATAAGTACCGACAGACCGTAAAGAACACGATTAACTTTGACCCGCAGATTCTCAAACGGTATGTGAACTTTATGAACAATCCCGACGAAGAGACAGCCGTGGCGCAGTTCGGAAAAGGCGACAAGTACTTTGGCGTTTGTACCCTCATGGTCACGATGCCGGGTCTTCCTATGTTCGGTCACGGGCAGATTGAAGGATTTGAAGAAAAGTACGGAATGGAGTATATGCGCGCGTACAGGGACGAATCACCAGACGGCTACCTTATCGAGCGTCACAACCGGGAAATTTTCCCTCTCCTTCACAAAAGATACTTGTTCTCAGGTGTTGAGGATTTCCTTTTCTACGATGTCTGGAACGGAAACACAGTCAATGAGAATGTTTTTGCGTACTCAAACAAGTGCGGTAACGAATATTCAGTTGTCTTCTATAATAATAAGTATGAGCGCGCCTCAGGCTGGATAAAGCAATCGTGCGAGTACGCAGTAAAAACAGGCTCTGGCGAAAACGACAAGAAGCTCGTTTCGCGCTCAATTTCCGAAGGCTTGGGGCTTTGGGGCGAAGACGACTTCTACATGATTTTCCGAGAACAAAGAAGCAATCTCTGGTACATCAGGAAGTCCAAGGATATATGCGAGCAAGGAATGTTCATCGCGCTAAACGGCTTTGAGTGCCAGGTATTTTTGGACATAAGGCAGGAGAAAGACACGGACGGAAGCCTTGGAGAAATATGCGCGTTCCTGAACGGAAGCGGAACCCCGGATTTGAGAATTGCATGGCAGGAACTCCACTACAAAAAGCTCTACGAAGCATTCTCTCTTATTTTCACGAAAGAGTTTGAGGACGCCGTTCATTCTCTTACGCTTACGACAAAAGAACTCAGGAAAGCAAAAGTCCGCAGGGCAAGCGCAAAATCCGTGTATGACTCCGTCGAACCTGCCCTTTCAGGATTCCTTGACGCAGCGTTCGAGTGCGCGCAAACTGAGAGCGAGCCTCTTCCACAAAGAAAGCGCGCCGCACTTCTCAAAAAGATTGATAAATCCAAGCAGCTCTCAAAGTTCAAGTCGGCTCTTTCCTCAATAGAAAAGGCATGTGCGGAACTTAGAAAAAATTCATCTCTCGTGGAAAAGCAGCTCATCATCTCCACCAAAACCGCGCGCACTTTCACAGCCGGAGTATTCGCTTCACGGCGTGAGGGCGTTCTTATGACAGTCGTTTATGAGATGATTTCTCTGCTCGCTGAAACAGGATTTGCAAAAAAATGGAGCCTTGAGCGCAAAATCTCTGAGTTCATAAAAGATGCGAATGTTTCCAAAGATTCAATGTACCATCTTTTTGACAGGCTCTTTATTATCGCCAATGCAAAACAGCCTAAGCTCAAGCGCGGGCAAAATCAAAAAGAGATGAAAGCTGACGCGCTCATAATCGCGGAAAAAATCACATCCGCAGAATACGGCTGGGCTTTGTGCGGAGCAAACGATTATGACGGCGTGCGATGGTTCAACAAAGAGCTGATGGACTCAACTCTTATGCTCTGGCATTTGATTATGATTCTTTCTTCGCGCTCAAAAGAAAAGCAGTCCGCTATTCTTGAGCTGTTCAAAAAGCTCTCAAATGCAAAGGACAAGGCCGAATACAAATGCGCGCCGTTCGTCCGTGAATTTGAGGCAGACAAAGAAAAAAAGCGTCAGGCTTCCAGCGAGTCGATGTAATCCAGAAGGTTTTGGGCAAGGTCTCCGTTCTGCCATAGCGACAGGGCGAAGGCCTCAAAGCCTTTTCGGACAGATTCGCTTCCAAGAAGAAGCTCGATTTTTTCAGACTCCAGAACGGAATCTTTTTTTTCGGGCAAAGATTTATTGTAATCAAGCCAGACTTTTTCCAATACCGCAAAATCATCCTCAGAAAAAAACGGCTTCATGCGTCCCAGAAGCGCGCTTACTTTCACAAGCTGATAATCATCGTCCTGCACATATGCGTGCCAGATGAACGGAACGCCGGAAAGACAGGCGCGTGAAAGCGAGTCCTCGCCGCGCACAAAAACGAATCCGCACGAGCAGATTATCTCGTCCCATTTTTCCTGAGGCAAAAAATCAAGCACCTCCGCCCTGAACGGTTTTCCAGATTTTTCCCATGCGTCAAGAAAAGGTTTCTCGCTTTTTCCGGCTGCGACAAGCACGCGAACTGAAAATTCACTATTTTTTTCTTTTTTTGATTTTTCAAAACGATTTATTGCCTGAACGATAGATGAAAAATCACGCTCGTATGAAAAAATCAATATGTCGTATGTTCTCTTTTGCGAAAAAAAATTTTCATCAAAATTGATTGTAAAAGCATTTTTCTGAACAAGCTCTTTTTTGCTCTCAAGGATAAGCCCGCCAGTATTTTTCGTAAAACCGGGCATAAAATTTATTTTTCTTATCAGAGATTTTCTTGTCCCAGATTTCAATAAATGAAAATCATCAGCGTATTCTTCGGCTGTCAGATAATCAATATTCACAATTTGAACGATTTTCTTAAAATCATCTGAAAAAAGAATATTCTCCAGCCACTCAGGTCTTCCGCACTGGAAACACTCAAGAATTATGCCAAAATCCAAGCCACGGGCAAAAGACTCGCACTCAGGAAAGTTCCAGTCGATTACATTCCATCGCGAACGGCCGTATTCAACCTGCTGGATTTTTTTTTCAGGATTGATTTTGGGAAAAAGCGCGCTGAACGAATCAAGGTCGCTCACAACAATCGATATGTCAAGATTCTCGCGAAGCCGGCTCAAAGCTTTTGCAAGCCTAAAGGCCGTGCCTATGTCCCCGTAGTTGTCAACGACTTTGCACAAAATAAGGATATTGTTCTTGTTCATCGTGCGCCTTAGAACCTTACTCCGAGCCTGAAACCAGGCTCTACCGTCATGTCGTCCGTGTCAAGGTCAAAAGTCCCGGCCGCAAAAAGCTGGAATCTGTTCGCAGGTCGGAACGCAATTGACGCGCGGAACGACGGGATAATCTTAAAACTTCCGCTCAGGCAGAACTTTGAGAACACATTGAAGTCAAGGATTGTACGCGCAAAAAGCGTTTCCCTGTGACCAAGCCCCGGATTCAGAGAATACATATCCTTATCAAACTCGAACAAAAGGCTTGCGTAAAGAAAATCAGCCCCAATATTTATTCCGACCTCAGGAATTGCCCGTCCGCTCATGCTGAACTGAAGATTCCAGTTAAATCGCAAAGACGGATTTATTCCTGTTGCAGCCTTGAAATCTTTCACTTTTATTGGCTGTTCCTCAAATTTTCCCTCCGAGAAGTCAAAATCTTTCGTGCTGAACGAAACAGCCTTACCCTTCCCCAGCGAAAGTGTTTTTTTTTCCGAAGCGTACAAGCAGTTTCCTGAAACATCGTGGTTCTCGAATATCATCGATACTGGGCATGGAATTATTGAGTTCTTGTACATCAGAAATTTAAATTCCTCGTTTTTTGGAAGTCCGATGACAGTCTTTCCAGGAAGCGTAAGAGCAACGGCAGGAATTTTCTTTGTCCTGTCTTTTTTGTAGACCGTATATCCGTTCTTGAACTCAATCAGCACATCGCCTTTCTCGTTCAGGATTGCTCCCTCAAAGTCGCCGTTCATCGTTATCTGTATGTTCTCAAGGTCAGTATAAACCTCATCCTCGTCAAAAAGCATAAGCCATGACATATAGCTCTCGCATGCGTGCATATCAACGCACCTGTTCGCATAAGTGTAGATGAGATTCCCTGTCCAGTCGTTGACTACATCGACGAAATTCCGCTTTTTCTTTTTCAAAGTCTCAGCGTTCTCACGCTGCTTTTTCTTTCCGACTGGAAAAATAAGTTTTTTGAACACGAACTCTCCCGTCCGCCTGAACCCCAGAAATCTTCTATAATACGACTTCATTCCGGGGTAAAGGACATCGAATCCCCAGCCAAGCTGCGTCGGAAAAAAACGCCCCGCACGGAACGGCTCGTATGGGCGGCACAAGTATTTCTCATAGTACTCGCTCATCAAAGGAAGCATCTCAGTCTCGTACTTAACAGGGTCTTTAGCCCCCCAGCGCGAGATTAGAGTCTTCTCGTTCCCGAATTTCTTGTACTTCCAGACTCCCTGATTAGGCGGTGTCGTCGGAACTAAGTCCTCTCCGTTTGAAATGTTCCAGATAAAACTATATTTTTCGTTATTGTAGTCATCGCTGAGCGTTGTGTTAGAGCAGCCGAAAGTGTAATCATAAATCATGTCCTTGTTGTACGCATCATCATCAGCAAGCTTTGCGCCCAACATATTCGCCACGCTTGCGCCACGGCTGTGACCTGTTATGATAAAGAATGTGTCCGATTTATCAAGAGCGCGCCTTTCCATAAAATCATCAAGCGACTCTTTCATCTGATTAGCAGAGATGTCGTAGCCCTCGTGCATTTCGCGCATTTCGTGAGTTTCATCGCTCAAGTCAAGGTTGGACAGCCATTCGTAGTGACTGAGCGGAGTTCCCCGTATGTTCATAACGACAAGATTTTTCTGACCAAGAGAGCTTTTTATGCTTTTCAGCCCGTAGCTCACCGCGCACTGATTAAAACCCCATTTATTAGTATAGTCAACATCATCATAATGGAACTCTATGTTATCGTCCGCAAAGCCAAGCGTTTTGTAAACCGCATAAATCTGGTTCTTGTCTGGATTCGCAACTATGTCAATATAAGATGTCTCAGAAAAAAGACATGCAATCCGACAGATACCGTGGTGATATACTCGGGCTGAATTTTCCCCGAACCAGCTCTCCTCAAAGTCGCAGACCGTAGGAATAGGCTCCGTAGGAATAGTACGGAATCCTAAGATTGGAAAAGTGAGAGTCTCAGAAAAAGCCGTAAAGAGCAGAATGGAAAAAATAGTGAATAGCGCAGTAATTTTTTTCATAACATCTCATCGCAGATTTTTCAAAAGTATATCATTTTTTCACAAATTTAGTCATCGAGAAATTAGACCTGTTCGGAAAACTGATGTTTCCGAACGCGTCTATTCAGCCCGCAAGAAAATGAATTTTCGATAGTCTCAGCCACAAAATCTATTTCAGCTCAAACACGACGAAAACAGAAACCGCCAAAGAATCATTTCCTGCAGAAATAGTCGTTGAGTTTGCCGCTGCCATTTTTGCGTCCATCGCATACTCGCGAACAACCGGGTACGAGCCGGAATTCTCCGTAATCGTAAGAACTTTTCCGAGCTTGCATCCTGCCTCGCGCGCATACACGGCGGCTTTCTCCTTTGCCTGCTGAAACGCAAGGACGCGCGCCTGCTCAAGAGCCGCACCCGAATCTTTCACAAAAAACGAGATTCCGTTCATCTGGTTTACGCCGGCAGAAATCGCTGTGTCAATAACAAGCCCCGATTTTTCCACATCGTCAAGCACCACGATGATATTGTTCGATGTTACATACTGCCCCGGCTCGTTCTTTCCGTCCTTGTAGAAAGTTTCCTGATAAAGGCTGTAGTTCGTGGTTGAGATTTCCGTTTCCGCGATTCCGATTTTTTTGAGCGCGTCGTACACTTTGTTCATCTTGGCGGCGTTGTCTTGGACTGAGCTTAGAGCGGTAGAGGCTTTTGTAAGCACAGAGAATGTCAGTTTTGCCGCATCCGCCGGCACTTTCACAGAACCGCTTCCTGACACAGAAACAGTTCTCTGGATATTCTGCCCGAACGCCGCCACTGCACAAAAAATCGCAATAAAAATTGAAAGAATCTTTTTCATCGTTTTGTCTCCTCTGATAATCTTTTTGAAAAAGGAAACAAGTAAAAGAGTGATAAGTTTCTTTTTTGAAAACTTTCTTCTGCCCCTTGGAAAGCGCGCCTCCGCTTCCCTCAGCTCTCAACTTTCCATTCGGCGATATTGCGGTCTTTTGTGGAAAAGTTCACGCCGATTTTGAAGATTTTGCGACTGTCGCTGGAATAGGGCTTCGCGCACCCCTGCTCATCAATCTGCCGCAAGGCCTCGCCTGCCGGAACATCGCGCTTGAACTCGAAGATGTAGACATAATCCGCCGTCTCAAGGATGCAGTCCGCCCTTCCTTTTGCCGAGTGGACTTCGGTGCGGGCGTACTTTCCCATCATAGTAAGCGACATGAAAATCACGTTCTGGAAATTCTGCTCCGTCACGGATTCGGCATCCGCGCCCGCCGGATATGGCAATAGCGCAAACAGGGCGGTGAACCACCTGCACATTCCGTCGGTGTCCCCCTCTTCAACCGCGTCGTCCAGTATGTCGATGTTGAATGGCGCGGGCTTGTCCTCGACATGGAGGTAGCTTGGCGCAAGGCTGTCCAAAAATCCGTATTTTACTTCGGCGTTCGGGAACCCCAGCTTGTAAGAGCGTTGCCTTTGGTTCCAGCTTTTTATCGTAAGGTAGCCCGACTGGTAGAAAAGCGGCGTGGGGTCGGCGTTTTCCGGGCGGTAATCCTTTAGCTCGCTCTCACGGGCTTTCACCTCATCGGTGAAATTTCGGACATCGTAATGGGAGGCGTTCAGCTTGTTGATTAGGAACGTGGGCGTTCCGCTTTCAAACCAGTAGCTTCCGAAATCCTTTTTGAAAAAACAGTGAAGCAGGCTGAAAGGATTGTACATTCCCTCGCCATCGCTTGAAAAATGGTAGCCGTCATACATTCGCTTCAATTCCGAAAGACATTCTTCACGAGAATATCCGAATCTTTCTGAAAGCCGCTCTATGTAGGGGGAAAAATTACTCTCCAGTTCGCCCTGGCTGATTCCGCAAATCGCAGAATATTCATTGTCCAAAGAAATATCCGTCAGCTGATTCAAGTCGCTGAAAATGCTGACCTTACTGAATTTTGTGACGCCGGTGAACATATAAAAGCGCAAGTATTCGTCGCAGTCCTTGAGCGTGGCAAAAAAAGCCTTGTACAAAGAACGGTTCGCTTCCTCCTGCTCGGGATTCACAGTCATGTTTTTTAAGAGTGGATTGTCGTATTCGTCAATCAGGACAACGACTTTTCGGCCTGTTTTTTTTACCGCATTTTCCAAAGCCTTTGCGAAGCGAAGCGCAAGCGTAGGCTCATCGTGGGGAAGCCCGTATTTTTCTTCAAAATCTTTGAGCGTAAGCCTTAGCTTTTCAGAAAGCCCATTTTTTTCGGTAAACTCTCCGCTCGCAAGGGAAAAATACAGCACGGGATATTCAGTCCAGTCTTTTTCCAGACTCTCGATGAAAAGCCCCTTGAACAAATCTTTTTGCCCGAGAAAATAATAGCGAAGCGTGGAAAGCAGAAGGCTCTTTCCGAACCGGCGGGGGCGGCTTAAAAAGACGGCGGAATTTGTATGCGCCAACTTGTAAACAAGGGCTGTTTTATCGACATAAAGCAGACTTTCTTCGCGGAGCTTCTTAAAATCCTGCACGCCGAGAGGCAAATTCTGTAAATTTTCCATAACAGATAGTATACCATAAAATCTTGCAAAGATGAACGAAAAGGCGGACAGTCCGATAAGTTCTGTGCATATGGTCATTGAGCATGTCGAAATGACCATTAACACTAAATGTGGTGGTTAGCGTTCCGCAGCTTCGCATGACTCCGCTCAACCACCACTTGCCATACTTTTTGAGCAGCCCCTTGGAAAGCGCGTCTCCGCTTCCCTCAGCCCTCAACTTTCCATTCGGCGATGTTGCGCTCTTTTGTGGAAAAGTTCACGCCGATTTTGAAGATTTTGCGCCTGTCGCTGGAATAGGGCTTCGCGTACCCCTGCTCATCAATCTGATGCAACGCATCGTCTGCCGGAACATCGCGCTTGAACTCGAAAATGTAGACATAATCCGCCGTCTCAAGGATGCAGTCCGCCCTTCCTTTTGCCGAGTGGACTTCGGTGCGGGCGTACTTTCCCATCATAGTAAGCGACATAAAAATCACGTTCTGGAAGTTTTGCTCCGTCACGGTCTCGACCTCTGCGCCCGCAGGATAGGGCAATAGCGCAAACAGGGCGGTAAACCACCTGCACATTCCGTCGGTGTCCCCCTCTTCAACCGCGTCGTCCAGTATGTCGATATTGAATGGCGCGGGCTTGTCCTCGACATGGAGGTAGCTTGGAGCAAGGCTGTCCAAAAATCCGTATTTTACTTCGGCGTTCGGAAATCCCAGCTTGTAAGAGCGTTGCCTTTGGTTCCAGCTTTTTATCGTAAGGTAGCCCGACTGGTAGAAAAGCGGCGTGGGGTCGGCGTTTTCCGGGCGGTAATCCTTTAGCTCGCTCTCACGGGCTTTTACCTCGTCGGTGAAATTGCGGACATCGTAATGGGAGGCGTTCAGCTTGTTGATTAAGAATGTGGGCGTTCCGCTTTCAAACCAGTAGCTTCCGAATGAGCTTTCATCAAAACAATGAAGCAGGCTGTACGGATTGTACATTCCCTCGCCCTCGCTTGAAAAATGATAGCCGTCGTACATTCGCTTCAATTCCGAAAGGCATTCCGAATAAGAAAATCCTGTTGCACCGGCAAGCCGTTTTATATACGTCACAAAATTATTTTCAAGCTCCGTTTGAGAGACGCCACAGATGTTGTTGTACTTGGGATTTAGCGAAATATCCGTCAGCTGATTCAAGTCGCTGAAAATGCTGACCTTACTGAATTTTGTGACGCCAGTGAACATATAAAAGCGCAAGTATTCGTCCATTTTTTTGAGGACACCGAACACGCCCTTGAAAATTGCCCTATTTGCTTCCTCAATTTTGGGAAAAACCGTCATCGTCTCCAAAAGCGGCTTGTCGTATTCATCCACAAGGACAACAACTCGTTTTCCAGTTTTTTCCCTAACCGCCCTGATAACATTCTCAAAGCGCACGGCTAAAGTCTCTGCAATTTTCTTGCAGTCATATCTTTCTTCCCATTGCGTCAGATGATTTTCTATTATGTCGGTCAAGCCGTTTTCCATAGTGTAGTTCTGACCGTTGAAGTCAAAATACAGCACGGGATATTCAGTCCAGTCTTTTTCCAGACTCTCAATGGCAAGGCCCTTGAACAAATCCTTTTGCCCGAGAAAATAATAGCGCATCGTGGAAAGAAGAAGGCTCTTTCCGAACCGGCGGGGGCGGCTTAAAAAAACGGCCCTGTTTGTGTGGGTCAGCTTATAAATCAGCGCGGTTTTATCCACATAAAGATAATTATCGCACCTAAGAATCGAAAAATCCTGCACGCCGAGGGGCAAATTCTGTAAATTTTCCATAACAGATAGTATACCATAAAATCTTGCGCAGATGAACGAAAAGGCGGGCTGTCCGATAAGTTCTGTGCATACGGTCATTGAGCAGTCGAAATGACCATTAACACTAAATGCGGTGGTTAGCGTTCCGCAGCTTCGCACGCCTCCGCTACGCCGCCTTTTCACCGCTCCAGCCCGCTCAATTGCCAGAAGGGCGCAACAGACGAAAACCAACGCCGTTGCCATGCTCGCGCGCGATGCCGTCGTCGCGGAAAGACACCTCGCAGCCGTAGGCGTCGTAGCCGTAGCTGCCGCCGCGAAGATAGCGGAAGACGAGGTAGTCTCGGAAGGAATCCCACACCCACTCACAAACATTTCCGCTCATGTCGTACAGCCCGTAGCCGTTCGGCTTTTTCTCCCCCACAGGATGAGTCATGTAGCCGCTGTTGCCACAATACCAGCCCACTTCGTCCAGATTGTTGCTTCCCGCATAAGTGTAGTTCTCCCCGCCTTTTGCGGCGTATTCCCATTCGGCTTCGGTAGGAAGCCTAAAGCCGTCCGCATCAGGATTCTGTGTGATAGTGCCATAAAAACTTGAACCTCTTTCCTCTTTGCTGTGCGGCGTGTAGCCCCAGTAGTCTGGGTCCGTCTCACCGTCCACGGAATATGCTGGGGTAAGACCTTCCATCATGCTCAGCTTGTTGCAGAAATAAACAGCGTCGTACCAGCTAACACACTCCACAGGGTTGTTCTCGGTTCCGCCGAATGACTCCAAACTTTCGCGCTCGTCATCGGAAAGTTCGTCATTGGAAAACTGGAAATAGCTCGGGTTTTCTCCCATCACATTCTTGTAGAGCCTCTGCGTCACTTCCGTCACGCCCACAAGGAGCTTTGTTCCCGGAAGCTGAACCATTTTTGTGTCAGGGTCTGTCTTTATGCTAACAATGTCGGGAAAGTCCGCGTCGTACTCCATTATGAAGTCGTATGCTATGCGCTTGGGCTTTCCGGTATTCGGGTTAGTGAGCTTTACTGCTGTTTCCCCGAACTCTTCCACAATTCCAGTGAAAAAGCCGCTCTTTGTCGTAATCTTCACCTTGCTTCCCACAGCCAAGTCGTTTTCAAGTTCCTGTCTTGTCACAAATGTCTCCTTAATTTTATTGCGGTTTTTATTATAGCTGTTCGGAAACAATAGGGTTCCGAACAGCTCTATTATCCACCAGCTTTTTCTGTGCGTCAAATTTTTTCCGCCAACCACGCCCCCTAGCGGATTGTGCGCATGTGCCGCACCAAATGCCGCATTGAGTCATAGGAAGAATCGTCATATGTCCAGTTCTCGTCGAACACATCAATAACATTTTCGTTTCCGGAGCTTCCGATGACAAGAGAATAGAACTTTGTCTCTTTTGCCTTCTGCGCTTTTATTTCCGCCGTCATTTTTTTCGAGAGGTCTCCCGTCACCATGTCGCTCACCACAAGCACATCCGCGTTTTTCCAGCCGTTTTCCCGCAAAAGAGAAAGGGAATGGCGCAACGCAGGCTCGGTATCAGTTCCGCCGTTGAAAGACTTTCTCAAAAACTTCACCAGCTCCTTCAATCCCTGCGCCTTCTTAAAATCCGACAAATCCTGCACATCAATACCAGTGGAGAACGAAATCAAATAGCACTTGCGCTCTTCTTCAAGGCATTTTTTCGCCAGCGCGAATGTAATAGTCTTTGCCACGCGCTCGGGGCTTCCGCTCATGGAGCCGCTCGTGTCAACGCAAATAATGACAGGCCCTTTCTGCTCTTTTTCCTTCACCAAGACTTCAACTTCTTCCGTTGACCGCTCTCCATAAAATCGCTTTTGCCGATTTTCGTACTTGTACGAAAGGAGCTTTTTCTCCGCGAACTTCTGGGAAAAATACAGTTTCGCCCCCGGATTTTTGAACATGGCAAGCTCGCTCGGCACGGCGGAAGAAATATCGCCTGAAAGTTTCAGCCCCGAAATCTGCCCGCGGTATGCAGGCTTTGAATGGAACTCCACCTTCATGTCGATTTTTTCCCGCATTTCCTTCTCGTACCGCTCTTTTTCCGCCTCCGCGCGTCCAATCAAGTCGGAAAGCTCCTTTAGCGACTCGTCATTTTCAAGCAAATCGGAAAAATCCCTGAGTAGTTCAAATCCGTAATTGTCAAAAGAGCCGTCCGCCAAATCCCACAGTCTGCCGAACTGCCGCGTGAAAGGCGAAAGAAGTTCCTCCAGCTTTTTGAACTGAGCAATCCGCTTGTACAAATCTTTGAGGTACGCTTTTCGCCGCTTGTCAATTTCAGAAAGCTGCCACGCCAAAAACCGCTCATCCAGCGACTTTTTCACATCGCTTTTAAGATTGCGCGAAAGCATTTCTGGCAAGATGATTTTTTCCTCCCCGCTTCTTGTTAAAGCCGATTTTTTATCAGCCGCCTTTTTTTGCCCCGCCCAAAGCTCGTACTGATTTTGGTAAAAACCGAAATCAGCAGAATTTTCCGCGCCCGTGGGCGTTTTGTGCAAAATTTCCTCATGCTCGAAAAGCGAATTGAACACATCTTCATCGGAAATTGGCAAAAATCTCTTTACGAACGCATTTTCCTCAAAAAAAGGATTGTGCGGATTCTCAATGTCCGTGTCATAGTACGCGCCTTGAATCGTCTCAAGAATTTCCGCCTGAACCTGCTCGCAAAGCTCCCCGTGGAAAAAGACAAAATTGAGCAAATCACGCTGTTCCTTTGTTTCCGCCACAAGAAACTTTTTTGTTTCTGCCGCCGGCACGCTTTCCGGGAATTCTTGTTTTTCGCTTTCAGGAACAAGATGATTCATCGCGTCGGAAAGTGCGCGCGCCAGTTTTGCGCGCTCGGCTTTGTCCCCGAACACATAAGAGCCGAATTTCTCGAACTGCCGTATGACGCTGTTCTGTGAATAATCCCTATTGTGCATAAGCCTGTCGCTCTCCATGAGATTAGTTATTGCCTCTCATAAGCTCAGTAATCCGAAAATGCTGTTTTTCCAGCTCCACATTCAAATCTTCAAGACGCTTTTTTGTTTCCGAAATAGAATTGGCAACTAGCCCAACATATTTTTTCTCAGCAAAAATATTAGATTTGAGCGAGCCAGTCTGCTTATTCTCAATTTCATTGAGCGTATCAACTGCCTCTTCGATTTCTGCCGCCAAAGGCTTGTACATTGCCCGCTCGGCTGTATCAAAAAGATAGCTTGCATAGGAAGCGTCTTTAAAAATCTCTTTCTTTGGCACAAGTCCGCCGCTTCCCACCATGCAGACTTCTTCCTCATACACCGTATTGTCATACCCATTCTTCCATTCGACTTTGTTCGTGCTTGTATTGAATTTTACATCCGTGCACATATCGCCATAAGAATAAGATTGGCTTTCCTTTCCATTGACCGTATAATACGATTTGTCGCCGACAAATTTTATTTTTCCGTTGACGCCATCGATTGTGACCTCATTTTTCAGCTTGTAGGCAAAACTTCCGTCCCTCATTTTTGATTTTTCGGGCTTTGACTTGTCCTCGGTAAAAAATGTGTTGTCAATGTGCTTTTCAAATCCCCGAATACTTTTTTCGATGTCCGCAATATCGTATTTGACGGAAAAACCATTCTGCTTCAAAATTTTCCCCACGATTTCGCCTGCCTCCGTGTGCTGCGCGTCTGTGCTCCAAATCATGTGCTCAATAAGGGAGCAGTCCATTAAATCCACGAATGCGCGCCCGTTCAAGAACGCGCTCGTCTTGAGGATATGCACGATTTTTTTCCAGCGTCGATCCGAAACATAGTATTTTTCTTCCTCAGCCCGCGCCTCATCGCTGTTCAAGACAGTAAGCTCCTGCCTGATTGCCTGAATTACGCTCCTCGCCTTGTCGTCCAGGACAACGGCATCGATTTGGGGCTTCCAGGCTATCACTTCATTAATATCAAGCTTTTGCCCATCGTCCAAGCTAAATTCTTCGCCACCGCCATCAACGATTTTGAAAAAATCTTCTATATTATTGACCGGATTCACATACACGCGCAAAATGAATCTGTCCCACAAAGCCTCAAGCCCCCGGTCTTTTTCAGGAAGCTCGTTGGAGGCGGCGGAAAGGGCCATTAGCGGCACACGCTCCACTTGGCTTCCATTGTGGAATTTCTTTTCATTGATTATGGTAAGAAGCGTGTTCAAGATAGCAGGTCCGCTTTTCCAGATTTCGTCAAGGAACGCCACCTTAGCTTTGGGAAGATATCCCTCCGTCTGGCGCACATATCGGCTCGGATTTTCGTTGAGCGCAGAAAGCTCCACTGGCCCGCATATCTCGTCGGGCGTAGAGAATTCGTTCATAAGATACTCAAAATAATCTTTGTCCGCATCAATTTTGAAAGCCTGCGCAATACGGCGGCTTATCATACTCTTAGCAGTTCCGGGAGGTCCCATAAAGAAAATGCTCTCGCTTGCCACCGCGGACAAAAGCGCGAGCCGAACAGCTTCTTCCTTACCGTACAGATTTTTGTTCAAAGCTGAAAGCAGAGCTTTCATGCGCTGCGTGATTTTTTCAGATGACTGCATACAAAATGTTTCCTTTTCCATAACGAACTCCCACCTGTTCAGAAACCAGCGTTTAAGAACGGATTTTATGATTTTTGAACATTGCCAATCAACGCATTTTGCCCTTTCGTTTTGCCAATATGCCTAAATCAGCTCGTTCTGGTATCTATCATACACAGTCGCTTTATCATCTTGTGATAGAGCAAAAAAAAACGGTATCATAACATTTGATACCGTCATATTGTTAATGCAAATCTCAGTTTTTCGGCGGAACTGCCACAAGGTACATCATCTCGTCCTGCGATGCGCTCTTCTGCGAAGTGAATGTGAGCGTCGCATTGTCGCCCGTTTCCGTAGTACCGATTTTGTGCAGCATCATTCCGTATGGGCGCAAATTCATGTATTTATCATAATCGTACAGCTCGTACCCAGAAAGCTCCACGAAGCCATAATCGCCAGCCTCTGAGAATTTGTTCTGCCATACATCGCTCGACTGATCAAATCCAGTCGTCGTTGCGTCATTTTTACCTGAAAGTATTATGGTCATAAGCGGGTAACCGTAATTTTCGGCGGCGCAATAACACGGATCGCTGGCTTCAAGCGGATTTGTCCCGATGAATGTGCCACCCGCATCCATTCCAACAATGCAGTCCGTGGAGTAACTTACCATGAGTTCATCCACCGTGACTTTCTGACCGCTTTGGCTCGCTACACCATCAAGAACAGCAGCCCAGTCCAGTTTGTTGTTCTGTGCGATGCAGTATATAACTCCCACGCCGTATTTGCGGGCAAGCCAGCTTATGAACGAGAAGCCTGCGCCATAGTGTAAATTTTTTGAGCGTAGTTCCGGAACAACCTCAATACCGTTACTAATATAACTTTCTTGATATTCCGACATATAGCTGTTGATTGCAGTTTCGCCCGAGAACTTTATTTTTGGGAGCGCAAAGAATGTAAGATCCTCGGCGCTCACGGACATCATCTCGTCGAATTCAGAACTGTAGCCATCGGAACCAGTCTGGACTAATTTCATGTTATGGGCAATCATATGCTGGAATTCATGGGCAAGGGTGGTGAGTACGCTTCCAGTGTTATCGCTCATATATGAGTTTATGTACAGATAATTTCCCTCGTTTGAGTATTTGCATACTGCATCATTTTCTGAATAAGACTTTCCGGTTATTGTCTGGTAGTCAACTTCGTTTGGGAGCAAGTCCTTTCCATAGAAAAATCCGCATGTAGTCACTTTTTCTTTTGTGTGTCTAATATCATAAAAAAGAAGATTGACTACAACACCAGTATCGCTCAAATAGTCCATGTCGGCAGTATTTTTACCATCGTAATAGACCTGCGTAGCTTCAGAGCCAAAAATTGTGCGGTCAAGCTCGTAGATTTTCACGAATGCGTCCGCATATTCTTGGGCGAGACTTCTGTTCACTTTTCCTTTCGCTGGCGTGTCGGCTGTGGTGAGCGTCGTTTCCTCAGTAAAATCATACTTTCCAGAACCGTCACTGCTATGAGCTGTTACTTCGCCCAAAACCCACACATAGCAGATAGTATCCCCATTTCTGTTTGTTCCGATAGCCTCAAGGGAGACAGTTCCCTCCGACCACCACAAAACATTCTTGTTAGCATCGTCAAATTCTACATCAAGAAAAAAATGCTTCGTCATACCAAGCACATTCGGGTCAGTAGGGTCAATCTGGTCATTTTTCCTGTTGATGGGAAAATTAGTAATCGTTACTGCATCGGATAAAACACTCCTGTTTGGTCGCGGAACATGCTTTGCAAGCTGCATTGAGTAGCAGCCGCATGATTTTGATTGCGGATTTGTGACAGTATCCGCGCTGGAGTCTTCAGAAAATGAGACATTTGTTCCATCGCTGATGTAGTGCGTGTTCTCAGCTTTTATGACAGTGTCGGTGGGGTTTGTCTTTGAAAGATACAAAGCCGTGTTTTCTGGGAATCCCTCAAGGGTGAGCGTTCCGATGTCATCGTTTACTTCATAGGCGGTAATACCAGTTTCATATTTGATTGTTTGCGGCTTTCCTTCCGTTATAGCCCCATCTCCAGCGGATGTTCCCATGTAGTTGGTTCCGCCGGAACAGGCAGAAAAGATAAAAAATGAACATGCAGCAGATACAATTGAAGCAAAAAATTTCATAAAACCCCCGGTACGATTCTATATTGTTCTTTAAAACCAACTAAAATTATAACATAGCTTGTCAGAAAAAGGTAAAAAAATCAGTAGCGAGAGAATTTTTATCCGAGATTGCCTAAAAATAACTTCCGAAAAGCCAATACAGGATATGGAGAAGCGATAAGCTCAATCGTAGCTGCCCAAAGACATAAGTTCTCGGGGCAGCCACATATCCGTGCTACTGATTCAGCGCAGAAACAACGGCCTCGATTCCAGCGCGTCCTACATTGCTCGACTTACCAACGCCCCAGATAGCATTTCCTTCGTCCGTGGTAATCTGAACATAGGCAACCGCGCTCGTGTCGCTTCCCTGCCCTATCGAATGTTCTGAGAAAGATGTAATGTTGAACTTCGGAAGGTTTGTCTGGGAAAGAGCCTGAACGAATGAATCAAGAGGTCCGTTTCCTTTTCCGCCGACTGCAACTTTGTTTCCGTCAAGCATAATAACGCCGCGGCAAGAAACCTGCTCCGAACTTCCGCTATCTTTGTTGCCCTCAATCTGAGTTGAAGCAAAATCCAGAATTGAAAGGCGCGAACGATTTGAAACCCACTGAGTTTCAAAAAGAGTTTTGATTTCCTCAGGCTGAAGCTCCCTCTGCGCCTTGTCGCTCTCCGCTTTGATAAGGTTTCCGATTGCAGGCTGCATCGCCTTCGGAATAGCGTAGCCGTAGTTGTGTTCCAGAATGAACGATGCTCCGCCTTTTCCGCTCTGGCTGTTGATTCGGATAATTCCTTCGTACTTGCGCCCAATGTCTTTCGGGTCTATGAGCAGGTACGGAACATCCCAAATATCGTCCTCGCCCATCTTGGCGCGGGCAGCAAGCCCCTTTGCGATTGCGTCCTGATGCCCCCCAGAAAGTGCCGTGTACGCAAGCCCTCCCGCATAAGGCGAGCGCGGAGAAATATCCATCTTGGTAAATTCCTGATAGCTGTCTGCTATGTCCGGAAGGTCTGAGAAGTCAAGGCACGGGTCAACGCCCTCGCTGAACATATTGAGCGCGACAGTAACGATGTCAAGGTTTCCGGTGCGCTCGCCGTTTCCGAACAGGCAGCCTTCAACGCGGTCAGCCCCGGCAAGAAGCCCAAGCTCGCAAGAAGCCACGCCAGTACCGCGGTCGTTGTGGCAGTGGGTTGAGATTATGCAGCAGTCCCTGTGCGAAATCTTGTTCCCGAAGTATTCGATTGCGTCCGCGTACACATTCGGCGTGTAACATTCCACCGTGGTAGGAAGATTGAAGATAATCGGCCGTTCCTTAGACCAGCCCCACTCGTTTCCCACAGCCTCGCAAATTTCAACCGCGTAATCGATTTCCGTCATAGAAAAACTCTCGGGCGAGTACTCAAGGCGAATCTTGTTGCGCTCTTCCTCGCTCAAATCCTTCATGCACTCTTTTATGCACTTAACGCCGTCAACGGCAATCTTGATGATTTCTTCCTTTGACTTGTTGAATGTATATTTTCTCTGTGCGGGCGAAGTGGAGTTATAAATATGGAAGATTGCTCCAGGAGCCCCCTTGATTGCGTCCATAGTGCGGCGAATAAGATGTTCGCGGGCCTGGCAGAGAACCTGAATAGTAACATCGGACGGAATGTGTTTTTCCTCAATGAGGCGGCGGCAAAAATCAAACTCAGTGTCGCTGGCAGAAGGAAAGCAGATTTCGATTTCCTTGAAGCCGATTTTTACAAGGAGGTCAAAATAAGCAAGTTTCGTTTCAATTCCCATCGGGTCAATAAGAGCCTGATTCCCGTCACGAAGGTCAACAGAGCACCATGCAGGCGCTTTTACAATTCGTTTTGACGGCCATTCGCGCTTCTCCATCTTTGGCTGTGGAACAGGCCTGTACTTTTTTGCATTCATATTGAAATCTCCTATAAAAACTCCGCGTTAGCGGCGTTGCATAGAGGCAACGAATGAGCGAGTTTATGCCAACGGCAGAAACTCGGCCATGATAAAATTACATGGATGTAATTTTATCATGCCTCCTATAAAATTGCGGTCATTGACCAAAAAATAAAAAAGCCTATTGCTAAAAGCAACAGGCTCGTAATCACAAATTTTATAAAATTACAACGCTACCTATTTCTTTCAGCTCATTTTGAGAAAAATAAAGATAGAAGTAGTAGCGAAAAAATCATGCTGATATATTAGCCGATTAAAAGATTTTGTTCAACTACCGTTTCCGTTCAAATACATTCTGGCCGCTCTGATTTTGCAGTTTTTATTTTCCCGTGTCCGCATCCTGCGGAAAATGGCTGTTCGCCTCGTTCTGGAGCTTTTCGTACCGCTCGTAGATGCGCTGCTTGAGGCTTGTGCTGCTCACGCCCGAGCCATACGGAAAGTACACTACATCAACGCCCAGCTCTTTCAGATAGTCATATTTTCCAGCCCAGTCATCACCAACGACGAACACATCAAAATTCAGTTTTTTCACTTTGTCCGCATGATTCAAAGAATGTTGCGGAATCACTATGTCCGGGTACTTCAAAGCTTTGACAAGCGCGATTCTTTCCTCGAACGGAATTATCGGCTGGCTTTTGTAGCTCTCAACAAGCTCGTCCGTATTCACGCCAACGATAAGGATGTCCCCCAGTTTCCGTGCGTATTCAATCATCTTGATGTGGTTCGCATGGAGCATATCGAATGTACCGCTCGTGTAGACCACTGTTTTTCCTGCTATCATAAAAGCCCCCTTCTGACCAAATCCCTGAACGCCCCAACAAGCGCGTCAATTTCTTCCTCCGATATTGCGCCAATATGCCCAACGCGGAAAACTTTCTGAGAAAGCTCTCCTCCGTTCGGGCAAACCCAGATTCCGTACTCGTCCTTGATAATCTCAAAGATACGGTGCGCGCTCACCCCTGGCTTTGTGGGACAAAGAGCCGTCACGCAGTTGGACGAATTGCTTTCGGCCGTGAACATGGCGAGCGGCAAATCTTTTATTGCGCTTCTGAAATATTGCGCGCGCTCACGCGCAAGCCTGTTCTGTTTTTCGATTCCGCCGGCCTTTTCGATTCGCTTTAGTTTTTCGTTGAGCTGCAAAAGAGTTCCTACGGCAGGCGTAAACGGAGTCTGCCCGCGCTCGCCGTCCTTGAGGTAGCCAGGATAATTGAAGTAAAGGCTTCTGACATTGATTTTCTGGCATCGTTCGACAGCTTTTTCATCAAGAATTGTAAAACTCATGGAAGGCGGAAGCGCGAGTGCTTTCTGGCTTCCTGTGATTGCCGCATTGATATGCATTTTTTTCATCGAAAGCTCGTCCGCCATAAATCCGCTCACTGCATCAACGAAAAGGAAAATTCCGTTTCGCACGCAGAAATCTCCGATAAGGCTCATGTCGTAGAGAACACCTGTAGCTGTCTCGCAAAGCTGAACCAAAAAGCCCGTATATCCCGCATTCTCGAACCGGGCAAGATGCGTTTCTGTCAGAGGCTTTCCGTAATCAAGTTTTATCTCCGTGTACGGAACAGAATGAATTTCGCAAAGCTCTGCAAAGCGATGACCAAAACTTCCGCCGTTCACCACAAGAACTTTGTCATCGCGGGTAAAGAAGTTCATCACGCCGCCTTCCATGCTTGCAGTCCCGGAACCTGTCATAAAAACAACGCGAGAATTCTCAGGCGCATCAAACAAATCTAGCAGAAGATTCTCGTTCTCTTTCATCACGGCGGAAAATTCCGGAGTACGGAAATACGGAATCTGATTTTTTCCAATTCCGCAAGTTTCTTCGTCCATCTGAACAGGACCTACGGTGAAGTTAATCATTCTATCGCTCCAAAAAAGCCTTCATTCATCATATTGAAATCTCCTCGTAAAAACTCCGAGTTAGCGGTCGTGCAGGAGGCGTGCCGGAAAAACCGGTGCGCTCCCCGTCCGGAAACAGGTCAAATAAAAAAAGCCCGTCGCTAAAAGCAACAGGCTTGTAACCATCGATTTTAATTTTTACGATTACACCGCTACCTATTCTTTCAGCTTAGTTAGAGAAAAAATAAGATAGAAGTAGCACCGCAAATTTCATGTGTAAAATCATAGCACATACGAATATTTTGTTCAACAGCGATTTTTGCTCGGCTACGCTATTGCAAGTCGTTTTTCTCGTACAGATAATACGAAAGGTCGTCGCCCTTTATGTTGAAAAGAGTCCTTTCCATGACAAGATGGTAGCGCGCAAAATCGACAGGGGTTATGGTTATGACAAAATCGACCGCCCCGTTTTCTACGCTGCGGGACTGCTCGTCGTCCATTTCTTCGTTCTTCACTTGAGGAATGGCACAGAAAAATTTGTTCTCGGGATATATCCCCGCCGCCGTATACAATCCAACATCAAGCCAACCGTAATTCAATAAAGTCGGTTTTTCTTTCTTCCCCATCATATACTTTGCAAACAAAACCTGTGGCATTTCGTTTTTTTTGTATGCAAGGACAGTCGTATTGTTTGCAAGCACGAACGATAAAAATCCCCCCCCCCATGAGCAAAAAAGGCGGAATACATTTTTTCAAAACCACACGATTTTTCCAACAAAATCGCACATCGATGCGGGCAAAAAGAACATGGAAAAAATCATGGAACGGAATTACACAAAAAATCGAGAATACGTTCAAAATCAACGATGTATAGGCATGACGCTCGCCAAAACCGAAAATGAAAAAAGAAGTGAATCCATAGCAACAAATTATGTGCATCAGCACCTCGAAATCCTTTCTTCTGCATAAAAATATGGCGGAACAGAGAATCATAAGAGCGATTTGGTAATTTCTATAGAAAAAATGGACTGTTCCACCAACCGTGGCAAAAATCATGTTTGCGCTTTTCATGTACCCGGCCTTCCCGAAAAAATACACCGCCATCAAATCAAAAAAGCCGCCTGCCAGCACAAAATAAAGGACGACGGGAGCCGAGACGGCGGCAACGCCAAAAAGCACATGGGCGAAGGATTTCATGCAGTCCGCTACGCGTTTTTCTTTCAGGTAGATGTAGACGGGAACAAAAGCCCAGCCTATGAAAAAAGAGACGAGCGTGAATTTCATCCAAAAGACGATTCCGGCGCACACTCCCACCAGGAACAATTCGCGGAATGAAAAATCGCGCTTTTCCATGATGTTTTTCATGGAGCAGTACAGCGGGTACGATATGAGCGCAAGGGAAAATTCCTCAACGCTGTCGCCGTACTCAAAATTCCTGCTGGAAAAAGCGACTGCGGCCCATATGGGAAGCAGGAACAGAACGCTCCGCCCCACACCGAACAGTCGCAGAATCTTGAAGCAAAAATACAGGAAAAACATGCAGCTGATGACTTCAAAAATGTAAATGCCGAAGAACGTTCTGAAAGAAATAATGGAAGCAAGCGTGTGGAGGAAATATATGAGCGGACCTTTCTGCTCGTAGATGTCTCGGTAAATGACCTTGCCCTTCAGGACGCTCTTTCCCACCGTGAAAAAGCAGTTGGAGTCGTCCCATAAGTGGAATGGGTAAAGCGGCGACGTGGTGGCGCAAATGGCCATGACAAGGCTTGAAGCCACCAAAAGGAAAAAAAGCGCACCAAAGTCTGTTTTTTCGCCGCCTTCAAAAGAAACAGTATGGTCGCTTAAAAGACGCTCACGCCTCGGGAAAAAAGCGCAGACGGGAACGAGCGCGGAAAAGGAAACCACCCACACCATCAGCTTGGTGAACTTGTGGGAAAGCTCGTTTGGCACAAAAAAGCCGTGCACGGCGGGCAACGCCAAAACACAGAGCAAAATAAGCGTGAGAGGATACGCAATGCGCACGAGCTTTTTTGCCCAGTTTTCCACCGTCCGGCGACTCATTGACTCCGTCCTTACCGAAGCGCGGAGAGCTTAACGCATTTTGGCGAAGTTGTGGCGTTCTCAATCTCGGCGAACCGCTCCATGAGCTTTTTCTGCTCGCTGTTCATGCGCGTAGGAACTTGCACGATGATTTTGAGGTACAAGTCGCCTTTGCTAGACGAATTGGTGTACGGAACGCCCTCGTTCTTTACGCGGAGAAGTTTTCCGTTCTCAGTTCCCGCCGGGATTAAGAAATCAATCTTGCGCTCGTCAAGGGTGGTAATCTGGAGTTTTGCACCAAGAGCGGCCTGCGCGAATGTGATGGGAACGGCGCAATACAAGTCCTGCCCGTTGCGCTCAAAGTACTCATGCACTCCCACATCCAGAATTACGATAAGATCCCCGGCAGGACCACCGTTCGTTCCGGCGTCACCCATGCCACGGAGAACGAGCCGTTTTCCGTCGTCCACGCCAGCAGGGATTGTAAGAGTCATTTTCTTCAATACTGATTCCGTACCAGTTCCGTGGCACTTTGAGCAAGGCTTGTCTATTGTTGTTCCCTCGCCGCGGCAAGTCGGGCATGTTGACTGAACGGAGAAAAATCCTGTGCTGCGGCGAACCTGCCCCATGCCGCCGCAAGTCGGACAAGTTTTTTTGCTTCCGCCTGCTGCGCACCCAGAACCTTTACAAACCGTACAAGTTTCGTGCCTTCTATACTGAATCTCGGCTTTCGTTCCGTAAACAGCGTCCTTGAAAGAAATAGAAAGGTCGTAGCGAAGGCTTGCACCTTGATTTGAGTCGGAGCGGCTTCTTGTTCCGCCGCCACCGCCAAAGAAATTCTCGAATATGCTTGAAAAGCCGCCGCCCATGCCGCCGAACAAGTCTGAAAAATCATGGAACGCATGGCTTCCCCCGAACCCGCCGGAGAAGCCGCCGCCGCCCATGCCGTCAAGACCCGCGTGACCGTACTGGTCATAAATCGGTCTTTTCTGGTCATCGGAAAGAACTTCGTAGGCCTCAGTTGCCTCCTTGAATTTCTCCTCCGCCTCTTTGTTCCCCGGATTTCTGTCCGGATGATATTTTACAGCGAGTTTTCTGTACGCCTTTTTGATATCTTCTTTTGAGGCGGATTTATCAACGCCAAGAACTTCATAATAATCTCTTTTGTCAGCCATTTTTATATTCTCTTCTATAATAATTAGTTTACAAGATTCTCAAAAAAATTGAAATTCCAGCCTTGCAGCTACAGAAAAAAAATCGACCGCAGAAATCGCGGTCAATTTTCGCCGATTTATATCAGCTTAGTCATGCACTTCGTACTGAACATCGTCCGCGCCACTCTTGTCAAAGCCGCCAGATGCTCCGCCGTTCGCATTTCCTGCATCAGGTCCAGGCTGAGGACCAGCACCAGCTCCTGCCGCGCCAGCAGCTCCCTGCGCCCCCTGCTGTTTGTAAAGCTCTTCGGCAATCTTGTATGAAGCCTGTTTCAAAGCCTCTGTCTTTGCCTTGATGTCAGCAGTGTCGTTTCCTTCAAGAGCTTTCTTGAGCGCAGCCTTTGCGTCCTCGATAGCCTGCTTGTCAGCCGCGCTCACTTTGTCGCCAAGCTCCGAAAGGCTCTTCTCTGTTCCGTGGATAAGGCTGTCCGCCTCGTTGCGGACATCCACAGCCTCCCGGGCCTTCTTATCCTCATCGGCATGAGCCTCGGCATCCTTGACCATGCGGTTGATTTCGTCTTCGGAAAGGCCAGAAGAAGAAGTAATCTGAATATGCTGCTCTTTTCCAGTTCCCATGTCCTTTGCAGAAACATGGACGATACCGTTCGCATCGATGTCGAATGTTACCTCAATCTGCGGAACTCCGCGTGGAGCCGCCGGGATTCCCTCAAGGTTGAAGTTTCCGAGAGTGCGGTTCTGAGCCGCCATCTGCCTTTCACCCTGAAGAACATGAATCGTAACGGCTGTCTGACCGTCAGCTGCGGTTGAGAAAATCTGGCTCTTCTTGGTTGGAATCGTAGTGTTGCGCGGAATAAGCGTTGTGAACACGCCGCCCATTGTTTCAATACCAAGAGAAAGAGGAGTTACATCAAGAAGAAGAACATCCTTAACATCGCCTGTGATTACGCCGCCCTGAATTGCAGCTCCGACTGCAACTGCCTCGTCCGGGTTAACGCCTTTTGAGCCTTCTTTTCCGAAAATCTGCTTTACGATTTCCTGAACTTTCGGCATTCTTGAAGAACCACCGACAAGGAGAACCTCGTCAATCTTGCTCGCATCGATTCCTGCATCAGCCATAGCTTTGCGGCAAGGCTCTTTTGTGCGCTCAAAAAGGTTGTCTGTCATCTGCTCGAACTGAGCGCGTGTCAAAGACTTCTGCAAATGCTTTGGTCCTGTTGCGTCAGCCGTGATAAACGGAAGGTTAATGTCAACGGAAGTCTGGTTTGACAAGCTGATTTTTGCGTTCTCTGCCGCCTCACGAAGTCTCTGGAGAGCCATTGAATCTCCGCTCAAATCAATTCCAGTGTCAGCCTTGAAGCCGTCGATGAGCCAGTTCACGATTGCGTGGTCCCAGTCATCGCCTCCCAAGTGTGTGTCTCCGTTAGTTGATTTTACCTCAAATACACCGTCGGCAAGCTCCAGAATTGAAATATCGAATGTACCGCCGCCCAAGTCATAGACTGCAATCGTGCGCTCTTTGGACTGATCTTTATCCATTCCGAAAGCAAGAGCAGCCGCCGTAGGCTCGTTGATGATTCTTTTTACATCAAGACCTGCGATTTTTCCAGCGTCTTTAGTCGCCTGCCTCTGTGAGTCGTTGAAGTAAGCTGGAACTGTGATTACAGCCTCTTTTACTTCCTCGCCAAGATAATCCTCAGCAGTTTTCTTCATTTTCTGGAGAATGAAAGCAGAGATTTCCTGCGGGCTGAATTCTTTGAGCTGACCGCCCTCAGAAACTTCAACGCGCACATCCTGACCGTGATCTTTGACGGTGTACGGAACTAGCTTTGCCTCGCCCGTAAGTTCGTTGTAGCGGTGTCCAATGAATCTTTTAATAGAATAAACCGTGTTCTTCGGGTTTGTGACCATCTGGTTCTTAGCAGGAAGTCCAACGATTCTCTCACCTTTAGCAGTGAATCCGACGATTGAAGGAGTCGTGCGTCCTCCCTCAGAGTTCTGTATTACGACAGGCGTACCGTTTTCCATAACGGAAACGCAAGAGTTTGTCGTACCCAAGTCAATACCAATAATCTTTCCCATTTTATTTTCCTCTTTCTCGGTGGTTGCAACAAGGCAGCGAAGCTTCAATCCGCCTTACGAAGCCACCATATTTATTGACAAGTCATCCAGGTAACCCCCGATGACAACTTTTGCATTAGAATTATTCCGACTTTGGCTTCACAACCATGACTTTTGCATGGCGGATAACCTTGTCCTTAAGTTTGTAACCTTTCAGATAGACAGCCGCAAGCTGCTCCTCGCTCACATCCCCTTCCTGCATTCCGATTGCCTCGTGAATGTCAGGGTCGAACGCATCGCCCACAGCACCGTAGCCCGTAAGATTGTACTTGTTCTCAAGCATACTGACGAGCGATTTGCTTACCATTTTAACGCCGTCCGCAATTGCCTTTGGATCAGTTGCGTTCTCGGCAGCCTCAATCGTCCTGTCGAAGTTGTCAAGGCTTTCAAGCAAATCTCCCAGAAGGCTTGCGTTCGCATAGGAAACAGCATCTTCTTTCTGCTGCATCATGCGCTTTCGCCAGTTGTCGTTCTCGGCAGCTTTGTAGAGAGCCGCTTTCTTCAAATCCTCAATCTCTTTCTCAAGGCGCGCGATTTTTTCCTCCGCGCTCTCCTCTTTTTCCTCGGCATTATTTTCCGAAGAAGCCTTGGCCTCCAGTTCAGAAACCTCTTCCTCTTTTACCTCGGAAGCAGTTTCATTCTCGGCTTTATCAAGTTCCTCGTCTTTTTTTTCTTCGCTCATAGCCATAACCCTTTTTCTTTTTCTAAGATTTAAAATAATCAAAGAAAAATCAAAAGGCAAATTTTTTTTGGGGATTTTTCTTGATTTTTTTTAGTGAATCTCTATTTATTGAGGATTATTTACAGGAAGTTCTTCATGGGAAAGAAGCTCCAAGACTGTCACGCCAAGAACTTCTGCAATCGCAACAAGCTCTATGTCCGTTACGAACCGTTTTCCGCACTCAATTCGCTGTATTGCGTTCTTGTCAACATCAATTCCGCACAGCTGAAGCCTGTCAGCAAGAGCGCGCTGCGACATCGTTGGTGAGATTAGTTTTCTTATCCGTGAAATGTTCTTGCCCGATATGTTGTTCAGCGTTCCGTTCTTATTTTTGAACATATATAAAATTGACATTCACTGCTTGTCAACTCGGATAATCGTATGGTAAAATAGAACAAGATTTGACATTCAGTAAATGTCAAAAAAAAGAAGAATTCTTTGAAAACTCTGCGTTCAATTCCTCTTTCATGTAAGCAGATTGAAAGAGGGAGTTCAGCTTTAACAAAAACACAAAAGGAATCAATATGGAAGAATACAAATTTTGGGAACCCGTATATAAAGAATTTACCGTGAACAATGAAACTATTGGAAAATGGGCTCAGTTAAACCGAATTGTAGAATTTGATACGAAAGGAAATGCGATATATGTACTATGGTCTGCTTGCCATTTGCTTCTACTAGATGGAAATGAAATACACGCAATACCTCGTCAGAAAGACGGCGTTGTGAATTGGGACAAAACCTGATGCAACTATGATTCGCATGGAAACCTTATTTTTAAAAAATCAGAATATTATGAGAAGCAAAAAAACTCTAAAGAGTATCGATTGGTAACAGTAGATAATTATAACTTAAAATATGATTCAAAAGGAAACTTGATTTACTGCAAGCATGAAGAAAATTCGGACGGTTACGAAGAACCAGCAGAAGAATTCTTTTTTGAATACGACGGAAAAGGAAACAAAATCTACGGAAAATATTTTACGAAACACTATGACGGTAAAAAGAGGTGTTGGGAAATTAGAAAAAGAATATGTCATTTTGAATACGATGACAGAGGAAATTTAATTCATGTAACCCGCTCATCGGAATTAAAAAATCACGACTCTATAACTTCTAAGTATTCTTATCAATATGAGTTTGATAACGACGGAAAATTACTTTGTAGAAAATTAGATTATGAAGATATACACTATGGATATGACTGCAATGGAAACATAGTCCATGTAAATGGCGTGCTTCCTGAATTTATACCTTGCTATAATTTTAGTGTTTATGGATCTAGTTCAATTCACGACTATTTCTATGAATACGAGTTCTATGATGATGGCAAGCCCAGAAGAGCTTTTTTGTATTGTGTTCCTAACGAAGAAGATTAGCCCCCACACACAAAAAAATTTTCCATCGCATCCCCAGCCGTCCGCACAAACCGTGGGACGGCTTTATTTGTCATCGTAATGATTTTTGCACTGAAAGATTTTTATGCAGTCACCTTCAATCTTATATACAAGGCGATTTTTCTTATCGATTTCACGACTCCACAAGCCTGAAAGGTTATCTTTCAGTGGCTCAGGATGACCTAATCCCTCATTTCCGTTCCGTTCGATATCAGTCAACAATTTATTCAGTTTTCTGAGTGTTTTTCGGTCTTGCTCCTGCCAATAAAGATATTGCTCCCAAGCCTCGTCCGTCCAAATTTTATTCATTCGTTCTTATCCCTCGATTAAGTCATGCTGGGTAAATTTTAGTTTGCCTTCATCGTCAAGGGTTTTCATTTCCTCTAGATGACGAATATTAGCCTCACTGAAAAAATCATCATCAGATTTTTTCACCGTGACGCGGGCTTTTGGAGAAAGTTTGATAACACCTTTCAATGCATCGAACAAATTTTTATCCGCATTTTGAATTGTAAGAGTAAGCGTCATAATTACCTCCGCTTTCAGTATAACACGAATTGAGCCGTTTGGTGCAACCAAAAAGAAATCTATAGGGCAGCTCTTGACGAAAATCCACAGGCATTTGAAAAGAATAAGGAAAAAAATGATATACTCATAAAAAATTTCGTTGAAATATTATGAAAAAGATTGCAGCAATATTTATCATTTTTTATGTAGTGCTCTTTTCTCAAACGGATTTACCATTTATACTTCTTTTATGTTTAAATTTTTCCTTAAAAAAAATTTTTCTGACGGCTGGGAAAATTTCTTTTTCCTTATCCTGCAGAATGTATTCCCGCTTGCGTTCGCCGTAGCCGCATATTACGCGCTGCGCCTTATTTCAGATGTTGCGCCGGTGCTTCAATATCCTATGCTGATAATCTTAGCCGGCATTTTTTCAGTAATCGTGTTCTCATGCGGAATGAACGCCGCAAAAATCGCAAACTACGATGCGGCACGATTCTCGCTTTTTTTCATCGCAATAAAGCATGTCTGGAAAATCGGGTTTTCGTTCGGAATTTTCTATGCGACCTCGATTCTTTTACTCAGATTCGGAATCTCATACTACATACGGATGTTCATCAGCACAGGAAGCGTCATAGGAATTTTGTTCACCGCAATCCTAAGCTGGTTCACGCTTGTCTGCGTCATTGCGCTCCAGTGGTTCATACCGCTTTATTTTCTGCAAGACGAGAACAATTTCTCAAAGTGCCTCAAAAAATCGTTCATCGTATTTTTTGACAACGCCGGATTTTCAGTCCTGGTGTTCGTGTACAATATAATTCTGTTCATTCTCTCGCTGATTGTGTTCACCCTGTTTCCCGGAATAAGCGGGCTTGTGCTGTCGTCAACGAACGCGCTTCGTCTGCGCCTTTACAAATACGACTGGATTGAGGAGATGAACCAAAAAGAACCTGGTTTTGAGAATGACCGCGACAAGCGCAGCGAAGTTCCGTGGGACGAGCTTTTGCAAGAAGACCGTGAGACGCTTGGCCCGCTCAAGCTCGGAAGCATTATTTTTCCGTGGAAATAAGGAAAATCCTGCCGTATTCATCAGCCCGAGTTTTTGGCTGATTTGGATTCATTTCCTCGAAAAAAGACATTCCGTATTTTTTCTTGTATTCGGCCTTTATGATTTCTCGCTGCATCACAAGATGCTCCGTGTAGATTTTGTAAAGGTCGAATGTCATGTAATGGGTGCCAGATGAAAAATCAACGACATCGAAAGTATTTTTGAGCACAAGAAGGTCATCATCGTCATAAATGCGTATTTCCGACTCTGCTGCCCCGGCAAGATTGTAATAGCAAAACTCAATGATTCTCTGGGCTGACTTTATGTACTTGTAGAAATAAACCACGCCTTCGCCGCTCTTTTTGTTGTATGCGACTAAATCAGTTTTTCCCCACTCTTTGTTCTCCACGAAGATTTTCAGATTATAGTTTTCCGCAACTGCTTTTGCGCGCTTGAAAGTCCCTACCGCATCAAGAGATGGTTTTATTGTCCGCCGGTCTTTTTGCGCCGCCGGAAGCTGCGCCCCGCACATGACAAAGAGAAAAAGAAATATCGTTAGTGAAAAAAAATGCCTATTCATAAAAATATTTACACCAAAAAATAGCAGGCTGAACCAAGTTCAGAAACCTACAGTAAAAGAACAGTAAAACTGTTAAATCGTAACCAGATTTTTTCCGAACACCGCTATTTTTAAATATCGGCAGATTAGGTCAGTATCAAAAACATAGGTCGTGAAGATGTCAAAACTTTGAATAAAAATTTTGTAATTAAAGCAATTTTCATCTATAATATTAATATTTAAGGCAGCCCTGAAAACTGATTTTTTGGGTTATACTTAAATATAATTTCATCTGGAGAAAAAAATGAGGGACATTTTCTTTTTATCAAGCAAAAACAATGAGGAAAACTCGATTTGCAAGCAGCTTGAACCGTATTTTTACATGAAAGAATTTAATTACGATTACGATACTCTTATCGATGCCTGCAAAGAATTCAAACCGATTATGTTTTTATGCTATGTTTCAAAAACATCTGATGAAGAAAAATCGATTCTGTGCGAAATAGAGAAAAAGTGCCCGAGTCAGACGAAATTCCTTGTATTCGGGCAGCAGGAGGATTTGAACGGAGTAAGCATAGACGGAGCCGCCACGCTCGCAACTCCGTTCACATTCGCGGAATTTGTGACTTACCTGCTCAATATGCGCAAGGACATTCCGTTTTTCCAGGACGCCGTAAAATCTGAGGAAAAAATCATAGAGCTGAGGCGCAAAGTGGATCCTGACGCAAGGAAAGCAGAGCGCGCCGAAGAAGAGCTTTTGCGGGAGGCGGAGAAGAACAAGCCGCATATTCTCGTAATCGATGACGACATCATAATGCTGCGCACGCTGATGAACTGGCTCAAGGAAAAATACAAAGTTTCAGTCGTAAAATCAGGCTCGCAAGGAATCCAGTTCATTCAGAAAGAAATACCGGCTCTTATTCTCCTTGACTACGAGATGCCTTACATGGACGGTCCTGAAACAATGAAAAACATTCGGGACGAAGAGCGTTTCAAAAATATTCCGATTATTTTCCTTACGGGAGTGAACGACTCCGAGATGATAAAAAAAGCCCTGAGCTACGAGCCGGATGGCTACCTCCTCAAATCATCAGGAAAAGACGCGCTTATTATGAAAATTGATGAGGTTCTTGGAAAAAAATGAAGCTGACTCTCTCTGCAAAGAAAACGGTTGCTATTTCTTTCATCCTTGCCTTGGCTCTTTCGTTATTTCTTTCTTTGATTACTAAGAGCATACTCTCAAGGAGTTCAGTACGCCAGCAGCTCGCCTCAAGCTCCAGCGCGGTAGTCGAAAAAATAATATCGGACTTTACGGAGCAGTTTCTTTCCAGAACAAAGTATATTGCCTCTGAGATTGACAGTGAGAAAGAGAATATTTCCACTCAAGATTTGCAAAAAATCATGGAGAACCTCAATGCGGAGGAAATTACGGTCACAGATGATGACGGGGCGGTTCTCATATCGTGCGGGAAAAAGACTTACGATAAGTCCTTCAACGCAAAATTTGACCCCGATTTCAGGCCAGTTCTGAAAAAGCTCTTCGCTGACAATGAGGCCGTGTCCGATTTTGACAAAATCTCAGGGACTAACTTAATATGCGCGGGGAAAATGGCGCACGGAGGGGCAGTTTTCATAAGATACCCGAGCGAACAACTCGAATATTTGTTTCTGGCGCACCTGACTAATTTTGCTTATACTTTCACAATCAGAAGAACCGGTTACATCTTGATATTCGATGACCACGGAACCATAATCAGCGATATGTACGGCGGAGGGAGCTACGGGAATCCTGCTACAAAAATCGGGTTCAAGAAGACGAAGGGAGTTACAAATGTGAAAGAAGGAGTTCTCTGCTCAGATAAAATCCACGGGAAAAGCTCGTACTTTACCGCAAGACGGTTCGACGGGTATACGATAATCTCAGTTCTGCCAAAAAAAGAAGCGGCGTCAGTCCTGTATATGTTTTGGGTTATTTCTGCGATTATAAACACAATCGTGCTAATCTCCCTTTTCATATTCATAATCTTTTTCATCGAAAAATCAAATTCCGCTGAAAACGAAAATGAAGAGCCTGAGCATTATGATATAATGCAGACTGCGGCAAAAGCTGCAAAGCTGGCCCTTTCCATGCTTGGAAAAAAAGAAATCAGTTTCATAGTCCAGATTGACCCTGAGCTTAACACTGAATTCTACGGAAACAGAGCGGAAATTGAGGCTATAATCAACTGTCTGGTCCAAAACTCAGCTCATTTTACGGCTAAGGGAATGATTGCGCTCAGAATTGAGAATGTGGGGGAGCTTAAAATCACTGTGGTGGACACGGGAGTGGGTATCAAAAAAGAAAATTTGGAAAACCTGCGCCTTGATTTCAATGAGATTCCTGACAAGCATAGGTACAAATCGTTCTCGCTCGCAAGAAAAATCATTCGGAACATGGGCGGCTCGTTCCAGATTAACTCCCAGTACTCGAAAGGCTCGGCTTTCACCGTTTTTCTTCCGTACAATCCGGCATGCGATGAAAAATGCAAGACCGTTTACGGACAGATTCTTGATGAAGCCAGATTCGATGCAAAACGCTCCAACCTGAAAAACATCTCAGGAGCAAAACTTACCCAAATTCTCCATGAATAGAGGCGGTGCTCATGCAGAACCTTTCAAGAATCATAATAAAACGGTTCATCATAGTTTTTCTTGCCGTACTTTTTTTCTCAAACCTGATTATTTTTACATTTCAGTTCGGAATGATAAACAGGACAATAAAAGACGACCTTATCAGGACTTGCGAAACGGCAAAATCTTACATGGGAAAAACATTTGAAGAGAAAATTCTTGAGCAGACGGAAAGCGTTTCAAAAATGATGAGCCTTGCCGACAGTTTTCTTCCGCAAAACGACGGCTTAACATTGCCAGACGACACGCTAGGAAACGAATTTCTGAGTCTGGTCGCAAGCTCGCATAAAATCAAGGAACTTGCCCTTATACAGGAGAACGGAATCATAATCAGCTTTTTTGGCGAATCGTTCCAAAAAGGGCAGAATCTTAAGACTGGCGTGACTTACGCGCCGCTTTTCAAAAAACTTGAGTCCGTGCAAATCGCGATGTGCGAGATTAAGGCCGATGGCAAAAAAATCGTCGTGGCAGGAAAGAAACTTGACGGCGGAAAGATTATAATCCTTGCGTTCGATGCAGATATGACAGAGCATTTTTTTGAGGTTGCGGCAAGGAACATCTCCTTGGACAACGCCGACAAAACTTCGGGCTACACGCTCGTAATCGACGAGAACGATACGATTGTGGGAAGTACTGCGGAGGAATACGACAAGCATCTTCCTATAAAAATCGTCGGTTTTAAGGAAACGCACGGAATCTTAAGAAGCCGTACAAAGAAACTTCTCTCGGATATTGTGTACAAGAACAAGGTTTATTTCGTAACCGAAAACTACAATACATTTATGATAATATCGACTATGCCAAAATCAAGGGTCACATGGCTTATTTTCAGCAACACTGCGATTTCGGTCATCTACGAGATAGTCACATTCATTGTACTTTACTTGATTATATACTTTTTCTTTAACAGGACTTTCATAAAGCACCTTCGGAACATTACGAAAAAGCTCACTCAGATTATGCTCGGAAACTTGGGAATAAGGATAGAGCCTTCCGACATAATGGAGTTCAATATTCTTGCCGACCAGATAAACGAAGCGGTGGCTACGCTTGAGGACCTTACCAGAACTGCAAAAGAAGAGAACAAAATGAAGTCCTTGTTCCTCGCGAACATGAGCCACGAAATCAGGACTCCGATGAACGCAATCGTCGGAATGAGCGAACTTGCGCTTGACTTTAACCTTTCCGATGCAGAGAAAAACACAATCCGCCAGATACGGACATCGGGCATAAATCTTGTCGGAATCATAAACGACATCCTTGATTTTTCAAAAATCGAGTCGGGCAAAATGGATATTGTTCCCGTGGACTACGACCTTTTGAAAATGCTCAGCGATGTGTCGAACATCGTGCTTGTGAAACTGGCAGGAAAAGATGTGAATCTTCTGATTCAGATAGACCCTGAACTTCCGAACTTTTATCACGGCGACGACATGAGAATACGGCAGATTCTCATAAATCTTGCCGGAAACGCGACGAAATTCACCGATAAGGGCACAATCTCAATCCGCGTGGAGAGCTTACGGAACTTTGAGGACAAAGACGGGCTTAAAATCAGCGTCATAGACACCGGAACAGGAATACGGAAAGAAGACCTGGATAAACTTTTCCATGCTTTCACGCAAGTTGACATGAAAATCAACAGGACAAAAGGCGGAACAGGACTTGGCCTTACAATCTCAAAGAACCTGATGAAGCTCATGGGCGGCTCAATCGGAGTAACATCCGAGTACGGAAAAGGCTCCTGCTTTTATATAAATCTTCCGCAAGAAATCACAGACAAAAAGGCATGCGCCGAATGTTACAAAAAGCTGTTCGATGCGGCTTTGTTTGATGATGAGCAGACGAACCTGAAAAATATTCCAGTGGCGGAGCTTCTGAACAAAAACGAATTCGCAGCTCTTTTCGTTGACAAAACAGAGTCTATGGGGTTCATTGCGAACAAAGCAAAAATCCTTATCGTAGATGACAACGATGTGAATATTCAGGTGGCACAAGGACTTCTCAAAAAATTCGCCGTAGTGCCTGAAACTGCCTCAAGCGGCTATGAGGCTCTTGAAAAAACATCAGCCGAAAATTTTGACATAATTTTCATGGATCACCAGATGCCTGAGATGGATGGCGTTGAGGCTATGAAAAAAATCAGGGCGCGGGACGGGGGAGGTCGCAACAGGACAATAATCGCACTAAGCGCGAACGCCGTGAACGGAGCCAGGGAAATGTTCCTGCGGGAAGGATTCGATGATTTTGTTCCAAAACCAGTGCAAGGAAAAGACTTTGCCCATGCTCTTCGGAAATGGCTTTCGCCGGAACTTATCCAAGAATCTGACGGTCAGGCAGAAGAAGACAGAAGCGATTACGAGATTCCGCCTGATTTTCCTCAGATTGACGAAAAGAAACTTGATTTTACCGCAGCAATCGAAAATGCGGCCGGATTTCAGAATTGGCTCAAAATCGCAAAAACATTCGCATTTTCTATTGACGAAAAATCCTCTGCCATAGAGAATTACCTTTCGGATTGCGACTTAAAAAATTACACGATTCAAGTCCATGCGCTAAAAAGCTCTGCGCGCATTCTGGGTGCAACAAAACTTTCCAAAGATGCGGAAGAGCTTGAATCGCTTGGAAAAAAGGCACAGGGGCAAAGCGTTCCGGAAGCCACGCGAGCTACAATTATGATTATGAAGAAAACGCCCGCGCTTTTGGAACTTTACCGCTCGTACGCGGAAACGCTCGCGCAAATCAAAAATTATGGCGAAAAGAGCGCGAAAGAGAAGACTGAAATGACGCCACAGGAAATAGAGAATACTTTCGCTCAGATTGTTTCCGCGTGTGACAGCTGCGACCTTGATACAATCGAAAAAGAGTTCGCAAAGCTCAAAAACGCAAATCTTCCTGATTCCGTATCGGAAAAAATGGAGGCACTTGGTTCTGCAATCGAAAATATTGAATTTGATGAGATAATAGAAATCATAGGGAGCATAAAATGAGAGTGCTTGTAATAGGTGGGGCGGGCTACATCGGCTCGCATGTCGTAAAAGAGCTTATGAAAAACGGACATACGCCTGTTGTGTTCGACAATCTTTCATCTGGTCTAAGGCAGAATCTTTTTCCTGAAAACGAATTTTTCTATGGGAACATACTGATTCCAGACGACCTTGACAAGGCGTTCTCGCTCGGATTCGATGCTTTCGTACACCTTGCGGCGTTCAAAGCTGCGGGCGAAAGCATGGTCAGCCCGGAAAAATATTCGGTTAACAATCTGACTGGCACAATAAATATTATGAACGCCGCAATGAAGCACGGCTGCAAGCGAATGGTGTTTTCTTCGAGCGCGGCGGTCTACGGAGAACCAGAGTATCTTCCGATTGACGAGAAGCACAGGAAAAAACCCGAAAACTACTACGGATTCACAAAGCTCAACATTGAGGAAATCATGGGCTGGTACGAAAAAATCAGGGGGCTGAGGTTTGCCGCGCTCCGCTATTTTAATGCGGCGGGCTACGATGTGGACGGTTTTCCGTATGGTCTTGAGCAGAATCCTGCTAACCTTCTTCCGATTATAATGGAAACTGCGAGCGGAATGAGAGAAAAGATGAAAGTGTTCGGGACGGACTACGATACGCGGGACGGAACTTGTATCCGCGACTATGTTCATGTGACTGACCTTGCCCGCGCCCATGTAAAAGCATTGGACTACATATCAAAAAACGACCAGTCTATAACGGTGAACCTTGGAAGCGAAACCGGCGTAAGCGTCCTTGAAATGCTTGAGACTGCGCGGAAAATAACAGGAAAAGAAATAAAAGCCGACTTTGTTGGAAGGCGCGCGGGCGACCCTGCCGAGCTTGTGGCTTCGTCTTCATACGCACGCGAGAAACTGGGCTGGAAAGCGGAACATTCGGATATTGAAACGCTCTTGCGCTCTACATGGAACGCATATTGCAAGAACGGAAAGTGCAAATGACAAAATCATACACTTTCAGCGCAGACAAAATCGAAAGCGAGCTTTCTTCATTCGCTACGAAAGGAATAACAGAATTCACCTTGCAGGACGAAGCAACTCTTTGTCACAAGGGAAAACTTCTCAAATTCCTCAATTCATTCGCTCAAAAATGCCCCGATGTATTTCTGACACTCCCCGTAAATGCGGATGTCCTTGACATTGATGTATGCAGGGCTTGTTCCGAGCTTTACTGCACGATTGAAATTCAGCTTGACGGCACATCAAAAAACGGAGTTTTCCTTTTCGACAAGAAATTTTTCGCCAGACGCACAGAAACTTTGAACAATATGGGGCTTGTGTTCGGCTTTACTATGACATTCGCGCAAAAAGAAGGCGACAGCGTAAAATTGTTCCGTGACAGGCTGGATTTTGCCCTGTCACGCTACCCGAACCATATCGACTTTCCGCAGATTGAATCTTTGTTCGGAAAAGATGCCGCGCCGCCGCCAAAGCCGTCACGCACTTTCTCGACTCAGGATATACTTATGATAAAAGAAACAGCCTATGCCTGCCAGGTTTTCTACACATACGGTCGGGCTGTGACATGGTTTTTGGCAGTGCTTAAGACATTGAAAATGAGCGCGGCGAAATTTTTCCAAGACTTTTCCGAGTGGCAGAAAATGAACAGCTGCTCTCTTGATTCAAGCTGGAAAGCAGCCGAAGCTCCGCACGAAGAAATTGAGAAAATGCAGCTCATGTTCCTCAAATTCAAGCTGGATGAAAAGAACAAGCTGCCGCTTTTTTCTGCTATTAGCGACATAGTGCGGCTGAACGGGGCTTTCTCAAGATTCTACGGAGAAGGAAAAGAATGTGAGCTTGACCTTGATTACAACCCTGCTGACATATTGAGCGGAGAAAGCCAGAACATAGCTTCGTTCGCAGAGAATGTGACTATGGAAAAATGCCGTGTAAGAGTATTCGGCGACGAAAACGGGGCAGATTACACGATTTTGCGCTAAGACCTTTGCGAAAGAAGGCTTATCTCGCCAGAAGAAAGCTCCCTGTAGCCTCCGACTGGAAGAGATTCGTCAAGGACAAGGCCACCAACTGCAACGCGCCGTAAAAAAACGACTTTGTTTCCTACCTGAGAAAACATTCTCTTTACCTGATGGAATTTTCCCTCAAAAATCGTAAGGAGGCAGTCGCAGTCTTCCCATAGCAGGGACGGGATTATTTTCTCAGAATTCTCTCCTTTCCAAACAAGGCGCGACGGCTGGCACTCAAAGCCCGATTCGTCCTGCTCGCGGTCAATCCAAAATCCGCAGCTGAATTTTTCTGTATACGAAGCCCTGCCCTCTTCGTCCGGCACAGAGAGAAGCCGAACCGCATAAGTCTTTGGCGCGTGGGTTTTCGGAGACATTAGCACATGAGTAAGTTTTCCGTCTGTAGTAAGGACAAGAAGCCCCTCGGTGTCAATATCAAGACGCCCCATGCAGTGCAAATCCCCGCCAAGGAATTTATGCCTGATTGACTCGTCCAGCAAATCGAACACAGTCCGATGCTCCCCGTCACGATTTGCGCAAACGACATCTGCGCATTTGTTCATCATAATGTACAAATCATGCTGCAGAATGATTTTCTCACCCGCCACAAAAACTTCATCGCTCTCAATGTCAACCTGAAAACCGGGGTCATAGACGAATTTTCCGTTCACGCATACGCTCTCTGCTCGGAGCATTTTTTTTACATCCTTGCGCGAGCCGAAACCGTGATGAGAAAGAACCTTGTCAATACGCTCTTTTGCCATTTTTTATCCGAACTAAAGCTGGTCATAATAGAACCGAACGAAATCCTTCGCCCTGTTCATAATTTCCCTGTCTATTTTTGATTTTAGGAACGGAATAGCAAGCGTCCTTGCCCCGCCAACGCCATAGAAAAACCAGTATCCGTCCTTCTTGAACGCGATAACCAGAAGTCGTCCCCTGTCCGCATTCACGCACTTGATGATGTTCTTGAAAGTCGCCGGCCCGTTGTTTTTAGCCTGATAATAAAAAACATCTTTATTTTCGGAAAGATAATAGTTCATGTCGAAATTAACACGGTTGAGCGGCTTGAGCCTCAGCTCCGTTTTCATAAATGTGTACGCGCCTTCGGTTCTACGCGAAATAATTTCGGCCTCATCTATAACTTTCTTGTCAGGGTCATTCTTGAATTTTGGTGACGAAACATATTTTATAGTAGAAAAAGCCGGAACATCCATCATAAGTGAGGCGAATTTCTCAAGAATTCCGTCATCGGATTCTTGGACAGGCTTGGCCATAAGAACTTCAACAAGATAATTCGGATTCAAGGCGCGTATGTCATCAATAACCCCTTGGGCCTCTCTATTTTCAAAGTTGTCAAGGCAGATTTTCTCATGCTTTCCGATGTCACGGATTATAAAGCCTCCTGAACAGACTTTTGAAAGCTCTTTCTCCGATATATTAGAGTTGAACACCTGCGGAAACGCGCCAAGAGACAAAATCAAACAAATAAAAAAAAGCAAATATCGCTTCATGCCGTAATTATAAAACATTTCGCTTTTTAAATCTTGAGAAAAAGATTTAGTTACAGTTGAACCCGAACGAACCGTTCTTTATTGGAAGCTCTATAAAGATTCCACCTCTTCTACGGAAAGTCCGGTTGCCTTTGCGATTTGTTCTTTGGTCAAAGTTCTCATAGAAAGAAGCGTTCTTGCAGTTTCGACGGCCTTCTCTTTACGGCCTTGCGCCAGCCCTTCTTCCAGTCCTTCCTTTCGCATTGCCGAAAGCGATGAAATTCTGTCTCGCTCGAATATTTCCTGGCGGAATTGCGCTATCCAAAAATCTTTGTCCGCGCTGATTGATGACAACGATTTCTGTGCCTGCATAAGCCCTGCCTCCTTGTCCGTGAGTTTCCTGATTATATCCCTTTTTCTAGGGTCATCCGCATCTTTCAAAAATAACGCCCAGTTCTCAAGAAGCGTGTTCTTGTCCAGCCGTTGCTCCAACTTCTCAACTTTGGGAAGCTCCACAAAAACAACATTCAGTGAGTTTGACAGCTCCAGCCCGCTCTTCGTGCGCATGGCGTACCGGCTCACGGCATCAGAACTTTCCTTGTTGTATATGAAATCAAGCACCGTAATCTGATAGACGACGGGCGCTTTCTCCCAGCCGTCGCTGCATATGAACCATTTGTGTAAGAACTGGATTTCGTTCTGCAGTTTGAATCTGTTTATTTGGCATAGCTTGTCTTCAGAACCTCCCCACAAGCAATCTTAGCATCTGTGGTTAAAGATTCCACATCAGCAAAATAAGCACGAGCGTCAGCCGCTGCAGATGTTTTTGAGTCATTAAATTCAAGTGCAACGCCAAATAAATCAACAATACTCATAACTCCATCAATCCATGTTGGTTTCGCATAAAGGAAATCCGTCATATTTTCCTCCCTCAACAAAAATTAAGAACTTTTCCAAAAAATAGCCTAAATGTTTCCTAATACAAGTATGCAACAAGCAGCCTGTTTATGCAAGAAAAAATCCTGACAAAGAGCAGGGCTGGGTGAGATTAGTTCTGGCGATGGATAGCGTTCCACAGCTTTGCACAACAAGCACATAATCTATTGAATTTTTCAGAATCGACCGATATAATAAAAGAGAAGCACAGCCAAAGCTACGGTTGGTCTTCATTCATTAGTTTTGATGTCCTTTTGGACACCGCCGCTTAGTGAACAGAACTAGGCGGCTATTTTTTGCTCTTCTGCATTTTATGCGAAAAGTGGTGCGTTTTACCAGACTGGATAACCGACTGCAAAGAGTACGATTACCGCAAAAATCATAAAGATTCGTACTGACACCGCACGCCCTCCCAGCTTTTAGAATATGGCTTATTCCATACGGAACGCCACTAGAGCCAGAAAGGCCAACCGCCAGCCTTGTCAGAACTCGCTAGAGTTCCTATGGCCGTGCAGTTCCAAAAATGAAACTTTTTTGATTATCGGCATAATTTGCATTTGGATTAAGGGCTGTCTGCAGGGTGCTAGTTCTGTGGCATGGAACTCAGAGCTGAGTCGGAAGCTGCGGTGGTTTCGATACGCTTCGCTATTCCCCTCACCGCAAAAAAAAACCGCCCCTTCCGTGGCCACGGAAGGGGCGGTGCGGACTAGCTCCCGGCAGGGGAGATTCCTGACAGAAGATAGGGATTAATGCTTGTTCTTTATTATACTCGAAGATTGCGGAACCAGCCCGCAAATATCATGCTAATCTGCAACTGAATACTCAATTACACCACAAACACAATATTCACTAGTCTTAGACGAGTGCTCTGTTTTACCAGCGTTGTAAGCACCATCCGCAAAGCCTACAGACCATGCCTCCGTATCACATGTGGCATACTGAGATGATGACCAGTATCTTGTTCCTGTCAATGTGTTTACGCTGTTCTTGCCATAGCATCCCTCAGTCTTGCTAAGAACTGCATTTACAGCATCAATATTCTGATAAAGCTCCAAAAGCTCAATGACCGATGGCAAGTAGAATTTTGCGTCAGTCTCCCAGCCAGACAAAGTAACATCACTAGCTCCCGCTGCGTTAAATTTTGTCTTAAGAATCGTATCTTTCAACTCTTCGATTGCATACTTGAATGCTGGATAGTTATCCCCTGGGGCATCAACAGTACCAGTATCAGTGGCATCATAAATAGCAGCAACAAGCTTATCAAAAGCTGTACAACCATCAAACAATGGATCAAACCAATCCGAGTTTGAAACGCTTCCCTTGTTAGTATGCCAACCAGAGTATATTACATCATCGTATGTATATCTGAGCGAATTCGCCTTTATGTTAGACTCTCTGTCATAAACAGCAATCGTTTTAAGCTCATTTGCAAAACCTTTCGCCGTTTCATTCTTGTCATTCAAAGCCCATACCATTGTCGATGTTTTATCGGCAATTGAGTTTTTGAGACCAACGCATAGAACCCTGTCACCCAACGCCCTCTGATTCGCTGAAGCAGCCGTTCCGTCAGACGGATATCCCATATAGAACACAACGCCTACAGGTGCAATGGAACTACCAGCTCCAGTTGTAAAATACTCAGAGAAGTCGTCTGCATTGAGCGATGAAGATGCGGCAAACACAGAACCGTTTATAGCTGTTCCATCAGAAAGAACTATATCTCCAACCGAAGCAGGAGCATCAATTATAAGATCCGCTATGCTCACTGAAACATCCGTGACGATATTTCTTCCAGTTGTTGTTGAACATTCCACCACGCTTGATTTGCCGTTTGCGACAATCACCAGCTCATCGTAATCAAGTGTACTTGCACCCCATGAAAGGGTAAAGCGTGCTATGTAATAACCTGATGGAACTGATTTTTTTGCATATACTACACTGTCATAAGACGAGCCATTGTAAACTACATTTCCAGAAGTTCTAGCAAGCGCCTCTTCCTCATAACCAGAAACCGCTGTCGTCCCAATTTCAAGAGTATTAGCATTAAAGGAATAAAGCGCAGCTTCCACCGTCTCAACTACAGATGGGAAAGCAAGCTGTACACTGAAACTACCGCTACCACCACCATACTCAATTCCATAGTCTCCAGGAAGGAAAGAAAACGAGAACTTAGATATTGAAATGTTATTCAATCCCTCTCCGACAGTTACTTTCTCGTTCGTTACGCCTACAAAAGAGTGTTCAACAGTAGCAGTACTTTCATTATGCAAAACATCATACTCAACCGCACGAAGCTTAAAAAAATATGCACCTGGCTCTACGAGAATAGTGCTACTTGAAATTTCCTCATAGGACATTCCGCCCTGAATACACGTCCAGCCTGTCTCAGTAAGCGGAGCAGGACAAACAGCATCATCATTATCAGTAAAATCATCTGAAACATAGAGAAAAAACTCATCAAAATCACTCAATGTATAAGCTGGAAGCGCAGTTCTTGAAATAGATGAGTCAAAGCCGATTTTTACATAAGACTCTTTCGATGAAGAAGTAGTCGTTGAGTCCGATGAATCAGAACTAACATCGGAACACCCCGCAAGCAAAAGGGCAGTTGAACATAAAAGCCCTAGCAGTCTAGATATTTTTTTCATTTCAGTCCTCCTTTTTGTTAGTTGGAAATAGTAATCGTCTGCTTAACAGGACCCGCAGTATATTTTTTAATGGGATCCGTATTCGTCTTAATCTGCTTAAGGATAAGCGTTATGACATTTGTGCCATCACTCAAATCGCCGAGGTTTCCCACAGTCATCTCAACAGCACCATTCTTGTCAAAACCAGTTCTTGTAGCACTATTTGTAGTACATTGTGTACCGTTCAAATACCAAACAAAATAACTGCTAACAGCATCCTCCACCTCCTCATCAATCTGAGCAGCAGAGTAAAGCAAATCTATATATTTACCGCTAACTGTTATAGTTCTTTTACTTGCTTGAAGGTCGGTGTCACTATCGAGTGTCAAGGTCAAATCCTCAACATCAGCAACTGACGTTTCTATGCCAGAAATGCTGTTGGCCGAAATCAAATTCCAATATATATTGACAACTGTAGCTTCTTCAGCAAGGATAACGACATCCTCATAGTCCGGCGTATAGTTCGAATATGCAGAATCAGCCTGCTTAGTCGTAACATAAGATTTTACATCAGTATATGTTCCAGAGATTCCAGCTATGCCAGTTGTCTCGTCAGCAGTAACTTCTTTATATGAAGCACTAGTCAAACCACCAGTCTGTTTGTAGTGCTTTATTGTATAAGTAGTTGCAACCCCATTCTCAGTCCAAACAGCATACAATGTAACATTATCAGTAGCTGTATACGAAGCTCCATCCGTATAGACCCTTTTTCCGCCAGCCGTAGTAGCCCAGCCAGCAAATGTCTTGTTATCCGAAGGAGCAGTAAAAGTATTTTTACTAAGCGCCTGCGCAACACCAGCCGTGAATGTCTGAGAGGACATAGAACCGCTTCCACCGTTAGCATTGAATGTAACTGTATAAGTTGTTTTTGTTGTGCTACTAGAGCCGCTGGAGCTGCTGCTCACAGATTTTTCGTAATAGTTTCCCTCATCCCCACTGTCAGAACATGACATAAAGCCATACGACAAAACTGCCGCCAAAGCAAGCAGAAATGTCTTTCTGAAGAACTTTTTCATAAGTTCCCTCCAAAAAAGTTTTTTATAGCATTAAATATTAGCGAATAATGAAAAACATTTAAATAGATTTTACTGAAAATTTATACTTTTTTTTATTCCTTCACGAACTTTTCTATACTGCACTCGTGCTTTTTGGTCTGCTCGTCGTAGCTTATTCCCACGAAAAGAAGGCTTCCTGCGTAATGCGAGAGCGAATCGAAATACTTTCTGTCCCTTATCTGGCTCAGGGCGG
>JAFSJW010000079.1 GCA_017449265.1 Treponema sp. | reverse complement strand
TACATTTGAATAGCTGTCATAGAATTGCTCCTAGAAATAGAAATATGTATTCCGCAATGGAATAGCATTTTAATTTTACTTCAATTCGGGCGATTTGTCACTGGTTTTGTATGGAAAAAAAAATCTTGCCATTTTCAGCAAAAATATCTATAATTTAATACCTACTAATGTTTTGGAGGTGTGTATGCGATGCCCGAACTGCGGTTGCATAGATGACAAAGTGCTAGAATCACGAACCATGGCAAGCGGCGAGAGCATACGCCGCCGCAGGGAATGTACTGCATGCGGGTACAGGTTCACGAGCTATGAGCGCATAGAAGAAAAAACCCTTATGGTCGTAAAGAGAAACGGAAGGCGGCAGCCTTTCGACAGGACAAAACTTTCCAAAGGCGTTGAGCGCGCGCTCGAAAAAAGACCTTTCTCATCAGACATGATTGAGAATATCATCAATGAAATAGAGGAAAAAGTCATCCTAAAAGGAAAAATATCGCGTGAAATATCAACTGCGGATATTGGGGAGCTTGTACTTGAAAGCCTTTCCCATATCGACAAGGTGGCTTATATTCGTTTTGCATCCGTCTACAAGCATTTTGAAAATCTTGATGAATTCATAAATGAGGTAAAAAAAATCGGCACTGATTAGTACCGATTTTTTGTCCTAGCGTCAGACTTCCTGATAATCCCTCAGCCCGCTCGCGCGGCGCGGATGTCTGAGCCTTCGCAAGGCCTTTGCCTCAATCTGCCTGATTCGCTCCCTTGTTACATTGAAGTACAATCCGACTTCCTCAAGCGTAAGGCTGTATCCGTCCTCAAGCCCGAAGCGCATTTTCAGGACTTCCTGCTCGCGCGCAGGAAGAGATCCGAGTATCTCGCGGATAAGCTCCTGCAAAAGCGTGTACTCAGCCTGGTTCGCCGGGTTCTCCACATACTTGTCCTCAATGAAGTCCCCCAGCTGGCTGTCCTCTTCCTCTCCGATAGGCGTCTCAAGCGATATTGGCTCGCGCGCGACGCTCTTGACCTGCTTGACCCGCGACACAGGCCAGCCAAGCTGCTGCGCGATTTCTTCGTCGGTAGGGTCGCGCCCAAGCTTCTGCATGAGCTGGCGGCTTTCGCGCACAACTTTGTTTATCTGCTCAATCATATGCACAGGAACGCGGATAGTGCGCGCCTGATCAGAGATTGAGCGGGTGATTGCCTGCCGAATCCACCATGTGGCATAAGTTGAGAACTTGTACCCCTTGCGGTACTCGAATTTTTCTACGGCTTTGATAAGACCGATGTTCCCTTCCTGAACCAAATCGAAGAACTGCAATCCCCTGTTCGTGTATTTTTTAGCTATAGAAACGACAAGACGAAGGTTTGCGTTGATGAGCTTGTTCTTTGCCATCTCAAGCATCTTACGCCCGCGGTCAATTTCGTTCGCCATCTCAAGAATCTCGTCTATGCTGTTCTCGAAGTCATACTCCATCCGGCGGAGCTTTCTGTCGATTTTCTGAATCTGAGTGTATATGTCGCGGATTTCCTCGCTCGTAAGCCCAAGCTCTTCCTCAAGTTTAACGGCCTCTGAGTGAATCGCAAGTCTTCGCCCAAGACTCCTTAGCTCGCCAGGATTTGAAATGCGAAGCTCCCGCATTTTTTTCTCCTGTTTGTGGTGGAACTCCTCGATTTTCTGCGTGGCCTCAACGAATTTTGAGCTGAATTTCTCTATTTCGTCGGACTGCATCTCGATTTTCTGAAGCTCCGGAAGAATCTTTGCGCGCAAAGCCACGAGCTGGTCGTCATCAAAAATATCCTGAGTCTGGTTCGTCTCGAAAAGCTGCTTTTTTCTTGACATATAAGAATTCATGTCTTCCTTGACGAGCTTGAGATATTCTCCGTAACAGCTCTTGAGCCTTTTTTTCTCGGCCTGTGCCTCGTTCACTTCCTTGCGCGACTTTCCAGGCTCTTTCGGGTCAATCTTGGCGAACGCCTTCTGCTTGATGATGAAAAATTCAGGTATCATCATGCCGGACTTTTTTATAACGCCCTTTATGATGTTTTCGCCGTCTTCCATCTGCTTGGAGTAAATAACCTCCTGCTCCGCAGTAAGAAGCTTTTCCTTTCCAATCTCACGGAGGTAAAGGCGTATAGGATCGTTTACATTACCGTCCTTGTCGCTGTTCACGAGCCTGTGCTGGTCAATGTCCTCATCGTCCTCCTTGTCCCCGGAGTCGAAATCATCGTCATCCTCGCTGTCAAGCAGGGCATCATCCTCGTCATCAAGGTCTGCGTCTTCCTCCATGACCTGAATGTTGCTTCTCTCAAGAATCTGCAGGACTTCCTCCATTTTCGGAGAATTGACAAAATCCTGCCCCAGGATGTTGTTTATTTCGTCCCAAGAGATGATTGTCTTGTCCTTTGCGTAATCCAAAAGTTTTTGTACCAATGGATCAAGCTTCTGTTCATTTTCCATTTTCTTACCTAACCTTCCCGTTTAATTTCATATCAAGCTCAAGCTTCTTTGCGAAAAGCTCCCTCAAAATCATCTGTCCCTCAGAGGAGTTCGTGTTGTACTTCTTCATTTCATCAGATAAAAAGTTTCTCTGTTTTTCAAGACTTCTTCTTTTTATGAACGAAACTCCGTCTTTTACGAATTTTTCCGTGTCGCCGCCGAATTCATTTGAATTTATGGCCTCAACCATAATCCGCATATACTCGGGATTGTCGCAGCACGCAAGTATTTTATCCTGTGACAAACAATTTTGCTCTAAGCAATCCTCCAGAATCCTGAACATATCTTTTGCGCCGTCGCTCTCAAAATCATTTTCGGTCAATTCATCGTGCAGGAACGAAAAATTTTTCGTATCCGTGACACACGCAAGAAGTATTTTGAGCTCCGCGTCTTTTTTCAAAATTTTTTCGCCGCCATCAGTTGCGGCAGGTCTTCTGACAGGCGCACTTTGCGAAGCGCGAAGCCTGTTCTCGAAATCCTTTTTTATAGAATCGAGCGACACTCCGAGAACTTCCCCGAGCCGCTCCAGATTCGTAGTTTTCTCAATCTCCGAGCGCAAGCTGTCAACATACGAGAAAAAATCCCGCGCAACAGAAGCCTTTCCCTCTGGCGTTGAAATTCCGTACTTGCGGGAAAGCGATGAAAGAAGATATTCGTTGTCAGCGGCAGCAGCGGCCACAGCCTGAGCCAGCTTTTCGCTTCCGTACTTGCACATTATCTCCGCAGGGTCTTTTCCGCCCTCAATTGAGATTACCCGAACCTCAAGCCCGGCCGAACGGCACAAAAGTATATCCTTGAATGTAGCCGCCTGCCCAGCCGCATCGCTGTCAAGGGACAAGTACACGGTGGTAACATACCCCCTGACGATTTTTATCTGGCTCTCGGTAAGAGCAGTTCCGCCAGGAGCTACAGCATAGTTTATCCCGCACTGGTGGTACGCTATGCAGTCCATCTGTCCCTCGCAGATTATGACTTTTTTCTCTGAGCGTATCGCAGTTTTCGCAAAGTTGAAGGCAAAAAGCGTTTCCCCTTTCTTGAACTGCACCAAATCCCTTGAATTTATATATTTCGGCGATTTTTCCGAATTTCCACGCAAAAATCGTCCAGAAAAAGCAACAACCTGACCGCGCCTGTCAAAAATCGGAAACATGAGCCTGTCCGAGAAAAAGGCCGAGTCAGGGTATTTCTCTGAAAAAAGCCCCGATTTCTCAAGAAAGTCGTCCCCGAAATTCTTTGACCTAAGGAAACGTTTGAGCCAATGCCTGTCGGAAGGCGCATACCCCAGCTTGAACTTCTCTATGGTTTCCATCGTAAGACCGCGCTTTTTTATATAATCAAGCGCGAACTTTCCATCATTCGTCTGCACAAGAAGGTAATGGAATGTACCCGCCACCCTGTTGTACAAATCAATGTACATCTCCTTAGTATTATCGACCGCTCTCTGAGAGTCGTCCGAGCCTCCGTCCTCAAATTTAACTTCCACCCCAGCTTTTTTCGCAAGGAGCGTTACAGCCTCAGGAAACTTAATTTTCTCCATTTCCATGACGAACTTGATTACATTCCCGCCCTCATGGCAGCCAAAGCAGTAGTATATGTTCTTGTCCGGCGTAACTGAGAACGAAGGCGTTTTTTCGCTGTGGAACGGGCAGCACCCCCACCAAGAGCTTCCGCGCTGCTCAAGGCTAACATATTCCCCAACGACAGAAACAATGTCGCTCGCCTGATTCACCTGCTCTATCGTCTCACGAGAAATTATCGCCATCAGTTAGAACCCGCCGCTTTCTTCGTCCTGAATTCAGCCCCTGCCCGCACATGGGCATTAAACGAGCGTGAAAATGTATGAGTCCCGGAAACAGAATCAGTCAAAGTAAAATAAAGATACTCCGTGTCGGGAGTGTCAGCAACAGCTTTCAGCGCGACAAGCCCCGGATTTGATATTGGTCCGGGCGGAAGAGCAGCCCATTTGTAAGTATTGAACGGGCTGTCAATTTTCAAGTCATCATATGTTATCACATCAGGATGAGGTCTTCCCTGAATCTCCGTTATGATATACTCAATAGTCGCGCATGAATACAGCCCCATACCGATTTTCATCCTGTTCCTGAATACGCTCGCTATCAGCGGGGCTTCCTCCTGAGAACGGTACTCTCGTTCCACTATCGATGCAAGAATCAAAGACTCGTATATATTGCTTGCGTTTTTTCCTGAGAAAGCCTTTATTGCTTCTATGTGGCTGAAAAAATTCTTCACCATCATTGAGATTATTTCAGAAGCCGTCATTCCCGGACTGAAAAAATAAGTGTCCGGAAACAAAAATCCCTCGAACGAGCTTGCCGGAATTGAAAATTCTTTCAGAAGGTCCGGATTTTTCGCAGCCTTAACAAAATCATCGGAAGAACAAAATCCATTTTTCTCCATGATTGCAGCCGTTTTCCGTATTGTAAGCCCCTCAGGCACCATAACTTTTATGTAATCCTGCCTACCCGAATTCAAAAGCCTGAGTATTTCCAGCGATGACATGGAGCTTTTCACAGTGTAAACGCCTGTTTTCAGGACAAAAGGTGTATTCAGGATTCTGCCCGAATAACGAGCAAGAATATAAAAACAATCAGCAGAACGAATCATCTTGTTCTCAAAAAGTCTTTCGGAAACTTCCCGTGCCGTTTCGCCAGAAGTCACACTAATTTTCATCTCCCGCCCAGAGCCGCCATCATCAACGGCCCTGACGAGACGCAAAGCATACCAGGCGGAAGCCATAAGAGAAATCAATATAAGTAAGAAAACGAAAAGAACAATAATTTTTATTTTCTTAGATTTTTTCATAATGACAACATAAAATAGACCTATTCGGAAAACTGAAGTTTCCAAATAGCTTTAATGAACCTGCACGGGAAAGACCGTGTTCCTACGAATAGAAATTCGCCACTTCTTTCATCGGAAGAGAATCGTAAATGGCTCTTTCCACAGCCGACAAGAATTTGTAAAGACCGTCAGGAAGCGATTCCTGATTTTTCCTCAAAAATTTTGCCATGAGTTTTACTTCTTCGGGCGAGAAGTTATAAGAAAGGCTCAAATCTGACTCGTTCACAGTTTTATGTCCTTATCTTCAGTTGCGATATAGATTTCAAGCTCCTCGTGACCGATATATTTTGCGTACCAGCTGGCTGACTCAAGGATGGCATTAAGCTTGCGGTCATCATAAGTCGGCTCGTGGTGAAAAAGGTAGACTTTTTTTGCGCGCCAAGTTGTCGCAAAATCAATGGCATAGCAAAAAGCTGAATGCCCCCAGTTCTCTTTTCTAAGTGCCTCTTCAACCGTATACTGAGAATCAAGGACTAGAACATCTGCCTCGGAAAATATACTCTCCATATTCTGAGTATGAACAAAATCCTTTGGGGTAAGCTCAATATCAGTGGCATAAACGAACTTCTTTCCGTTCTCCTCCACAAGATAGCTGTAAGATTTCCCTGGATGGGACATTTCAACACACGAAATAGTAAATTCACCGATTCTGAACTTTTCCAAAGGCTCAACGGTATGGAAATTAAAATTCTTAGTGAAAGCATCAAATGTAACCGGATAATACGGCGGAACCATCTGCTTTCTCAGATAGCTTTCCATATCGGCGAACGGCGAATATACATCAAAAGACATAGCGGGATTATACGCCTGACCGAAAAAAGGCAGTCCCTGAATATGATCCCAGTGAAAATGAGAAAAAATAAGATTGTAATGAGAATCAGCCGGAGGAACGCCATCTTTTCCCATAACCCGGATTCCAGTACCAGCATCAAAAATGAGCTTAGTTCCATTTTCACCAGTAACCTCAAGGCACGGCGTATTTCCACCGACAGTACCGTATAACCACGCAGGAAGAGAAGCCAAAAAAGCGTCCCTTGCCTCAGGAGTTTCAATGTCCTTTGCGGAAATCTTCTGAACGACAGAAGAAATCTTAAGTTTTACCTGCTCAGGCGTTAACGGCGTCGGAAGTGACCCGCGCACACCCCAAAAACGGATATTCATTTTTTATGCTCCAAAAAAATTGCCGGCATCTTTGAAAGATGAAGACAAATTCCCACTAGATACTTTAAAATATTGATATAGGTTTGTCAAACAGGTGCATTTTCCTTGTCTCCGACTTTGTTCTCGAACCGTGTAATTGAATTCAGGAACAAAAGCGGAACATCCCCTATAGGACCGTTTCTTTGTTTTGCCACAATCAGTTTTGCATCTTGAACAGGCTCCATCTCACCAGATTCAGCTTTTTTCCTCTCCCTGTGAATGAACATAACCACATCCGCATCCTGCTCTATTGAACCTGAGCCTCGCAGCTGGGCAAGATTCGGCTCTTCCCCCTCGGCAGAGCGCGCAACCTGACACAGCGCAACAACTGGAACATTCAGCTCGCGCGCAAGGCTCTTAAGCGACTTTGATATTTCCGAAACTTGCTCATACACGGCAGGTCCCGCATTTTCAACCGTTATAAGACCAATATAGTCGATAAAAATAATCTTAACACCATGGTCATGGACAAGCCGGCGCGCCATAGTGCGTAAATCAACAAGCTGCATATTCGGCGTATCAACTATGAAAAGCGGAGCCTCATAGCAGGCGGATGCGGCATCCTGAAGTTTTTGCAGCTCCGACACTTGCATCATGCCGTTCCTAAGCTTAGTTCCGGGAATTCTCGTACGCTGGGACAAAAGTCTCTGCCCAATCTGCTCATAGGACATTTCCAAAGAAAAAAAACCGCACGGAATCTTTTTGTCTATAGAAATATGTTCCATCATGTTCAGCGCAAGAGCAGTCTTTCCCATTGAGGGGCGCGCACCGATGACCACGAATTCGGAATTCTGAAATCCGCTCGTCATTGAATCAAGCGTAGCAAATCCGCTTGTGATTCCAGTGCAGTCGCCATGATTTTTTACCCTATTGTAAACATTCTCAATCGTCCTGTTTACAATATCCTGCATATCATGAATCTCAATCGTCTGATCAGAATCTGCAAGGGCAAAAATCTTTTTCTCCGCCTCTTCGATTATGAAGCGGCTCTCTTTCTGCGCGTCAAACGCCGATGTCTTCATTTCGGAAGAAATCTTTATGAGAGACCTACGGCGGGCCTTGTCAAGGACAAGCTTCGCATAGTACTTTACATTTGCCGTTGAAGGGACAGTATTAGTAAGAGTGGCAATGTAAGCCTCTCCGCCAACCTTGTCAAGCGCGTTCAGGCGTTTGAGCTTGTCAATCAGCGTAAACGCATCAACCTGCACATTATCCTTTCCCAAAACTTCGAGAGCCTTAAAGATAATTCTGTTCTGAGTAAGATAAAAATCCTCCCCATGGATTCTCATCTCGGTAACGACTTCGCTTGCAGACGCCCAGTCAAGGAGCAAAGCCCCAAGCGTTGCCTGCTCTGCGTCAATATCATGCGGAGGAATAGTATCTTTCAGAGGCTCCTGCCCCGGGAAAAAATCTGTCATATAAAGCCCTGCAAAAAAAATCCTGAAAGCTAAAAAGCCTTCAGGACAAAAACGAAGTCAAAAGCTACTCAGCTTTCTTCTCCTGTGCAGGAGCTTCTTTTGGCTCTTCAGGCTTCTCGCCCTGTGCCTTTACGCTTAACTTGACCTCAGCAACCTGCGCCTCATACAAATGGATTGTACAATGATAATTTCCAGTTGATTTAATAGCAGTTCCAGGAATCTCAATCTTCTTTTTCTCAACTTCGAATCCGTTCTTTGCAAGATAATCAGCCACTGTCTGCGCAGTTACGGCACCATAAAGTTTTCCGTTTGCGCCAGCTGGCATCTCAAGCTCAACAGCAAGTCCCTCAAGTTTGTCTTTGAGAGATGCAGAATCCTTTCTCTTCTGCTCTTTTCTTGCGTTAATCTCTTCTTTTCTGCCCTCAAAATATGCTACAGTCTGCTCGTTGTACGGCACTGCAAGACCGCGCGGGAAAAGATAGTTGCGCGCATATCCGTTGGCAACATTTTTCTCATCTCCCATTTCACCAAGATGTTTTACATCTGTATTAAGAATTACTTTCATTTTCAAGCTCCTAGATTTTAGAGAAACCGCCAGGAGTTGGCAGCTTCAATTTTTTCCGTTTTGCGCCTACAATTACTCAGCCACGAACGGCAAGAGACAAATATTTCTTGCGCGTTTGATTGCAACTGTGAGCTCCCTCTGGTGAAGCGCACAAGTTCCTGTGATTCTGCGCGGAAGAATCTTGCCGCGCTCAGTTGTGAAACGCTTAAGGCCATCCGCATCCTTATAGTCGATTTTTGCTTTGTTAGCACAGAACCTGCAAACCTTCTTCTTGAAGAAAGTCTTTCCCTTAGCGTTGCGAACTGATTTCTCCTCGCCCTCGCGTCCGTCTGCAGCACCCTGTGTATCAACTTCTACTTTCTGTTCGATTTCTTTTTTCTCGTCTGCCATTATTTGACTCCTAAATAAAGTGAATGTGACTTACCGCCATTTTTCAGAACGGGATATCTTCCTGAAACCCCTGATCTGCCCCGCCACCAAAAGCCGAATCGTCATAGGACGGGCTTGGAGCTGCATCAAAGCCACCCTGCTGTGCCGGACGGAAATTCTGTGCATATCCCCCTGACGGCTGACCGCCGCCATTCATATTTCCGCCACCCAAAAGCTGGATGTTGTTTGCAATGATATAAACCCTGTCACGGGTCTTTCCTGTAGCCTGATCCTGCCATCGGTCCTGCTTGAGCGAGCCTTCCACGGCAATCTGCTTTCCTTTGGTAAAGTATGGCTTAAGCGATTCTGCCGTCTTGCCGAAAACTGTCACATTGAAATAATTCGATTCTTCCACCCACTGATCACCATTTCTTCTTCTAGTACTTACGGCAATGCTTATATTCGCCCGAGCAACGCCCGTAGCTGTATAAGCAAATTCTCTCTGATCCGAAGCATTTAAATCCCTTGTGAGTCTTCCGACCAAAGTTACATTGTTCACATCTGCCATAATTATCTCCGAAAAAAATGATTTTAAAATGGGCTGAAACACACTATCAGTTCTTTTTTTCGTCAATCTTAACGAACAAGCTCTTCAAAAGATTGTCCGTCAATCTGAACTGGTTGTTGATTTCTACAATTTTCGCAGGGTTAGCGTTAATCGTGAAAAGAACGAAACGACCTCTCTTCTGTTTTTTCACTTCATAAGTAAGGTCACGGTCTCCGTAAGACTCTTCTTTCTCTACTGATGCGCCGAACTGTGTCAAAACTGATTTAACAGCCTCAATTCCGGCCTTTGACTTATCATCCTCAATTGGGAAGATAGCCATGAGTTCATACTTTTTCATCTGTATGTTCTCCTTATGGACATTTGGAAGCCACATACGCAGCTTCAAGGGATATTCTTAGATTATAGATTTTTTTTACAAAACCTGTCAACCTAGATAAAAGAAAAATTTAATTTCTTTTTAGAGGATTTCATCTCCCCCTGAGATTACGGCCGGACTTCCCACTCAGAGATGTTTTTCGCCTCGCTGGAAAAATTCACCCCGATTTTTAGCAGCTTCCGCAAGTCGCCCGCAAAGGGCGCGAATAGGCTAATTTCTGGAGATTTTCCTTGACGCTTTTCACTTTCCGTAATTATATTAGTTATATAGAACAGAGTTTCGATGTCTAAATTTGACGAGTCTGCAAGTTTTAGCATCGCTTGACGCTCTGAAATTTAATAATAATATGGAAGAGTCGAATAGTGCAAATGTATCAACAACGCTACGGTGCATTTTCCGCTTTTATGAAAAGGCTTGACCGCATCAACGAAATGTACGCAAGAGAGGAGCTTTTCGGCATAAGGCATGAGAACGGAAAAGCAAAAGATTTTGCATACGGTGACTGGACATTCAAAAACTACATCGTAAAAAAGTTGCCTGATACGAAAGACGAAAAACTGCTTAAAAAAAGATTCAACTCCTAGAGCGATGCCCACGATATTCTCTTTTCTATGATAAAAAAAATCACTGGATGGTGTTCTTGGGCTGCAAGGGGAAGTACATGATATTTTACGATTCACTAAAGTACGATAACTTACGAGTGCTTTCCAAAATTACAGTTGCTCAATTGATAATATCAGTTTTGGAAAAATGAGGAGGACAAAAAAATGGGAAAGAAAATCAAACTCGGGAAGAACCTTTGGGGCGAAATAAGCACATACGAAGACATAGACCGCGATATAGAAGAAAGGAAGCAGCGTTTTCAAGAAGAAGTGGATGAGTGGAGCCGAAAAAAGGAAAGTGATAAGCTCTTAGGACTGAATCAAGAAGAAGAGCAACAAGCAGAAAACCAGAATTTCTCGGAAGAAGAATTTGGCCATGCAAACGAAGGGCTTGTCCGCTGGACGCTTGAAGAGCTGAACCGCATGAACGGCATTCCGAACGAAAACGAGCTGACAGAAGAGGAAATCAAAGAAATCTTCAGCAAGTACGAAGAAGAGCCAAGCAACCGCTTCTATTTCTCCGAAGAGCAGGAAAACGAGAACTAAGCTTTCAGTTTATTTACGCCTCTTTTTTGTTGTAATCTGTCTTGTCAACTGGCATACTCAGAACAGAATTGGACATATTCAGCTTGAGCCGCTCGCCCACATACCCCCTGATTTTCTTCATAGCCTCAGGAGAAGTGCTGGCTCCATAAGTGAAAATAACCAAAAGGTTGTCACCAACCGGCTTTACGGCAGAAATTATCAGGGACGCATTGACATAAGCCCGGCCTATGTTGACCCTCGCATCAGAAATCAGCATGTTCTCAAAAATCTCGTTACCAAAATTCGCAGGGAATTTTGTTGCAATTGCCGCGCTGCTTATATCAATTATCTTGAAACGAAGCATTTTAGTTCCTTTGAGCGAATAGACCTCTGCCGTTTTGTCGCTCATGCAGTCAGCACGGACATTTTTTCTCAGTCCGTGTGCCTTCAGAACATCAAGCGATTTTACAATCTGCTGGAACAACAAATCGTTTCCGGCCTCAAGCTGCATAACGCCACCTTTAAGCTTGAGACCAGTGATGAATGTCCGTGTGGCTGACTCAGCCATTTTGTGCATTATAACACCAACATCCACAGGACCGAAAACTGCGTTATCGGCCTCAATCACGCTGATGAAATTTTTCCATCCTCCAGGAGTAAGCATATCATTAGGCGTAATGAACACAATACTTCCGGCGTTGAGGGTAAGGAAATTCCTCATTTTATTGTACTCACGAACAGAGTAAACTTCGTACTCCATTACACGAAGCTTCTCAACGACCTCATCCTCAAAAAGCATCGGCGGATTCAAGAAGAACACTTTTCGTCCTAAAAACTCTCTTTCATTCTGCATATGCAACCCTATTTAACTTATCATAAAAGATTGTAACATGATTTTACAGAATAGGTCAAATATGATAGTATTCTCAAATTATGATTATTACGAGAACACCATTCAGAATGAGTTTTTTTGGAGGCGGAACCGATTTTTCAGGATTCTACAACGAACACGGCGGAGCTGTACTCAGTACGACATTCGATAAATATTGTTATGTCACATTACGACATCTTCCAAGATTTTTCGATTACAAGACTCATTTGACTTATTCAAAGGAAGAAAAAGTCAATACTATAGAAGAAATAAAGCATCCTGCCATAAGGAACGCAATGAAAATGCTCGATATGCACGAGCTTCGCCTTGTGTACGACTCCGACCTTCCTGCCCGCAGCGGCCTTGGAACTTCCTCAAGCTTTGCAGTGGGCATGATTGAAGCATTCTACGCGCTGAAAGGAAAGTACGCCGACAAGAAAAAACTTGCAGACGATGCAATTTACCTTGAGCGCGTGCTTTGCGCCGAATCAGGCGGAATACAAGACCAGATTGCAGCCTCGTTCGGAGGTCTGAACAGAATTAATTTTTCTCGTGACGGATATACGGTCAACCCGGTGATAATTTCACCAGAGCGGAAAAAAGCCCTGAACGATAAGCTCATGCTTTTTTTTACAGGAATGTCACGGTTCAGCTCAGATATTCAGAAAGGAACTGAGAAATCAATGAAAGAAAAGACGAATGAGCTGATTGAAATGTATCATCTTGTCGATGAAGCCGAAAAAATCCTTACGGACAAATCGAAGAGCCTTGACGATTTTGGGCTTCTTCTTGACCACACATGGAAGCTAAAGCGCGGAATTTCGTCCGGAATCTCAACGAATTCAATAGACGAGCAGTACGAGTATGCCATGAAAGCAGGCGCGCTCGGCGGAAAGCTTCTTGGCGCGGGAGGAGGAGGATTCCTTCTGTTCTATGTTCCTGAGGAAAAGCAGGAAAGCGTAAAATCAGCCCTGAAAGGGCAGCTTCATGTTCCTTTCAATTTTGAGAACGACGGAACGAAAATAATCGTGTACGAACCAGAAGATTACAATCAGGAATAGGATTTATGAAACATATAGATATTTTAATTGAACGATACCCTTGTCTCTCGGTATGCAAAAAAGACATTGAGAATGCGGCTCTTGCCCTGATAAAATCATTTGAGAACGCCGGAAAGCTTCTCGTAGCAGGAAACGGCGGGAGCTGCGCTGACAGCGACCACATCACGGGCGAGCTTTTGAAGTCATTCGTAAAAAAACGGACTCCGAAAGCCAGTTTCATCGAAGAGCTGAAAAAAATCGACTCTGACACAGCAAGCTATCTTTCCGACAAGCTACAAGGCTCTCTTCCCGCCATTGCCCTCACGAACAATACGGCTCTTATGACGGCGAGTCTGAACGATGTTGACGGGAACATTCTTTTTGCGCAGCAGGTCAACGGCTACGGAAACAAAGGCGATGTATTTTTGGGCATATCCACGAGCGGAAATTCAAAAGATATAGTTTATGCCACCGTCGTAGCAAAAGCCAAAGGGCTTGTAACAATAGCTCTTTCCGGAAGGGACGGAGGAAAGCTGAAATTACTCTCGGACATATCAATCGTAGTGCCTGAGACCGAAACTTACAAAATACAGGAACTTCACCTTCCTGTATACCATGCGCTTTGCCTTGAAATTGAAGAGTATTTCTGGAAGGAATAGTTTTATGAAAGCAATAATTATGGCTGGTGGCATGGGAACGCGCATTGCGTCCGTTCGGAGCGATGTTCCCAAGCCGATGATAAGCATATTGGGAAAGCCTATCCTTGAATATCAGATTGAGAACCTGAAAGCTTGCGGAATAACGGACATAACGCTCGTCATAGGTCACTTGGGGAATGTAATCAGGGATTATTTCGCCGACGGCTCGTCGTTCGGTGTAAAAATCTCATATTTTGTTGAGGAAAAACCGCTCGGAACGGCCGGAGCTTTGTTCAAAATGCTTTCTGAGACGGATGATAAAAATCCTTCTATAAAAGAAGATTTTTTACTTCTGTGCGGTGATGTTATTTTCAGCATAGATTTCAATCGCTTTCTTGCATTCCACAAGGAACGCGGAGCGTGGGCAAGCCTTATGGCGCACCCTAACGGCCATCCGTTCGACTCTTCTATTCTTGTGACAGAAACGCTTCCTCCAAAGGAAAAAGGCGGGCTTCCTGTTGAAACCGGGAAAGTAAAGGCATGGCTCACAAAAGAGGACGAGCGCGTTTTTTACAAGAACCGCGTCAATGCAGGAATACAGATACTTTCACCTGAGATTTTAAAAGAGACGATGAAAAATTATGTTCCGCGCCATCCTGAAAATCCTGATAAAATCGACCTTGACCGCGATGTTCTGAAACCGAACATCAAAAGCGGAAAAATTTTCGCTTACGACACAAGCGAGTACATAAAGGACATGGGAACGCCGGACAGGTTCTACGAAACGGAGAACGACATAAAGTCAGGGAAAGTTACGGCGCGCAACCTGAGCCAGAGGCAGAAGGCAATTTTCCTTGACCGCGACGGAACGATAAACAGACAGAACGGATTCGTGTCAAAGCCAGAGCAGCTGGAGCTTCTTCCTTGTGCTGCAGAGGCAATCAAAAAAATCAACAAGTCAGAGTTCCTTGCGATTGTTGTGACAAATCAGCCTGTCATAGCACGGGGCGATGCGACTTTTGAGGAGCTGCGCCTTATCCATGACAAGCTTGAGACGGAGCTTGGCAAAGAAGGGGCTTTCATCGACGCGCTCTACTTCTGCCCGCACCACACGGACAAAGGTTTTGAGGGCGAAAGACCAGAGTACAAGACGAACTGCCTCTGCCGTAAGCCGAACCCAGGAATGATTTTCAACGCGGCGGAAGATTTCAACATCGACTTGTCGGAATCATATATAATCGGAGATGGAAAAAATGATGTTACGGCCGGAAAAAATGCTGGTTTAAAAGAATGTTTCTTACTGTCAGAACAATTCACGCTCCTTGACGCGGTGAACAAAATACTCACAATCTGAAACATTAGACCTGTTCGGAAACTCTTTGAGTTTCCTCACAAGTCGTCAAGTTTTTCAGGCTAAAGCCTTGCAAAACTTGCATTCTTTTAAGGGGCCTGCTCAGGAGTAGACATGTCATCTTTTTTGTACACTTTGATTATTTCTCCACTTTACACGCTGATTGAGTGTATTTTTGTCTTTTTTGAAAAAGTCTCTTACAATACAGGATTCTCAATCATCGGAGTAAGTTTGGGCATAACAGTCCTGTGTCTTCCGCTCTACGCTGTGGCGGAAAAATGGCAGCAGATTGAACGGGACAAAGAAAAATCAATGGAAAGCCAGCTGAAAAGAATCAAAGCCGCATTTTCGGGCGACGAGCGGTATATGATGACAAGCGCGTACTACAAGGAATGTAACTACAGCCAGATAATGGCACTGCGTTCATCGTTCGGGCTTGTGATACAGATTCCTTTTTTTATCGCCGCATACTCATTTCTCTCGCGCCTTGAAACGACAAGCTCTTTTTTGTTCATAAAAAACCTGAGCCAAAGCGACGCCCTTTTCAAAATCGGAAATTTCCCGGTGAACATTCTTCCGATAGCGATGACTCTCATAAACATAGCCGCAAGCGCAATATACACGAAAGGATTTAAATGGAAAGAAAAACTCCCGATTTACGCGATGGCACTGATTTTTCTTTTCATACTTTACCCAAGTCCCAGCGGTCTTGTCCTTTACTGGACGATGAACAATGTTTTCTCCCTTGTGAAGAACATTTTCTACAAGCTCAAAAATCCGCTAAAATCATTCTATTATCTATGCTGCGCGCTTCTGCTCCCTGCTACCGTCTACATACTCACAAAGGCTCACACAAAGCTTCCGAACAAGCTGATTTTCCTTTTCATCGCCCTGACTATCTACTTGATTCCTATGATATTGAAAATAGCAGACAGGCTTCTTAAAGGGCCTTTATCCGTTATCGAAGAGAACGGACGAACAAGGCACACGATTTTCATAATATCATCGCTCATTCTTTTTGTTCTGACAGGGCTAACGATTCCATCAACACTCATAGCTTCCTCACCCACCGAGTTCGCGGACATAGGAAGCGCGTCAAATCCGCTTTTCTACATAACGAACACGCTTTTTCAGTCTGCGGGCATATTTATTTTCTGGGCACCTTGCATTTACTTTCTGTTCGGGAAAAAAGTTCAGGCAGTGTTCGCATCTTTGTTCTGCGCGCTCTGTCTTTGCGCACTTGCAAACACTTATGTTTTTATGATGAACTACGGGGACATATCGAACGCGCTGAAATTCCTTCACACGGACGATTTCGGCGGAGGAACGCCTGCCTCATTCATCAACATAATAGTACTGGCAGGAATTTTTGCGCTCACTCCGCTTTTACTCAGGAAAAAAAGCGTGTTCGAGGCAGTTTCCGCAATTCTCCTTATGGCAGTGACCGTCCTTGCCGTAAAAAACACTGTGGTAATCCAAGGCGCATACAAAGATTATAAAACAAATTTCGCCGAAGACGAAGCTTCAAAAATCGAACCGATAGCAACGCTCTCAAAAAATCACAAGAATGTGGTACTTATCTATATCGATATGGCTCAAGGGCAGTTCGTAAGCGAAATGGTAAAAGAATCTCCGGAGCTTCTTGATATTTTTGAAGGATTCACCCAGTTCAATAATGTCCTGAGCTTCAACGGACACACAATCATGGGCTCGCCCGGCGTTTACGGCGGCTATGAGTACACGCCGCTTGAAATGAACAGAAGGGACAATGTTCCTCTCGTAGACAAGCACAATGAGTCCCTCGTCCTTCTTTCACGGATTTTAAGCGAAGAGCTTGGGTTCAGTGCGGTTCTGACAGACCCTTCATGGCCGAACTACCGCCAGTTCTGCGACCTGAGCTTTCTTAATGCGTACCCGAAAATCAAGGGGTACAAAACCTGCGGGAAATACTACTCGCTCTGGAGCCGGGAATACAAGGAGCTTTCTGGAAACAACATTCCAGACAACTCAGGTGAAATCCTAAAACGCAACTTGATTTTTTTCAGTCTGTTCAGGCAGTCGCCGCTCGTTCTTAGAAAGCTCATATACAAAAACGGAACTTACTGGAGCACAAGCTCCAGGGCGGAGAACGGAAAGGCCGCCTTGGACAACTACTCCGCAATGTACTACCTTCCGCGGCTTACAAAAATATCTGAAACGGAGGGCGGCTCTTACTTTGCATTCATAAACCAGCTGACCCATGAAAACGATGTAATGCTTTTTGAGCCTCCGAATTACGAGCCTGTTGCAAAAATTCAAGATTTAGGACCGTCGAAATTCCGCTACAATATCGGATACCACACTCAGATGGCGGCTTTCAAGCTGATAGGAAACTGGCTTTCATACCTCAAGGAGAACGGAATCTACGACAACACAAGAATCGTAATTGCCTCAGACCACGGCGGAGACTCGCGGGAGGACTGCTTTGAGAAAGACGATGAGCTTGACGATTCAATAACGGGAGGTCAGTACAAGGGGCGCGGTCATTATCACTGTCTTCTTATGTACAAGGATTTCGACTCCAGGGGAAAGATGGTTCTTGACAACGAAACTTTTATGACGAATGCGGACACTCCGTCGCTTCTTCTGAAAGGGCTTAAGGAAAGCGAGTTCATAAATCCGTTCACCAAAAAGCCGATTCCTTACGACACTTCTGAAATCAAAAAGAACGGTGTTTATATCTCAGCTTCCGACGCGCACCAGCCAGGGAACAACGGAAAGTTCAAGTTCAGCATAAAGGACAGCGAGTGGTGGCACATAAAAGAAAACATCTTCAAAAGCGAAAACTGGAGTCAGGGAATTAAATGATTGGTACTTTTTTCTACAATATAATAATCGCACCTATTTCAGATGTTCTGGAATTTTTCTATGTGTTTTTTTCCGCCGTCGCATCAAAAGGAATCGCGGTAATTTCACTGAGCTTCGTAGTCACTTTGTTCTGCCTTCCGCTTTATGTAGTGGCGGAAAAATGGCAGGAAGAAGAGCGAAAAATCCAGCTTAAAATGAAAAGCGGAATAAAGCGAATAAAAGATGTCTTTAAAAGCGACGAGCAGTACATGATTCTGAACACATTCTACAAAGAGCATCATTATCACCCGATTATGGCTCTGCGCTCATCGTTCAGCCTTTTGATTCAGATTCCATTTTTCATAGCCGCGTACTCATTTTTGTCAAATGTTGAATCGCTCAGAGGATATTCGTTTCTTTTCATAAAAGATTTCGGAAATCCGGACAGAACTTTCATGCTTGGTTCTCTTCCGGTCAATGTACTTCCGATTGCAATGACACTCATAAACTGCGTGTCGGGCGCAATTTACTCAAGAGGGCACGAATTCAAGGAAAAAATACAGATTTATGTCATGGCAGTAGTGTTCCTTGCGATTCTATATAATTCTCCGGCGGGACTTGTTATTTACTGGACGATGAACAATGTCCTGAGCCTTGTGAAAAATATTTTCTATAAACTGAAAAATCCGCGAAAAGTCCTTTACATAATCTTGATTGCATCGCTTTTCGCATCGGTTTTCTGGGCATTTTCCACGGAAAAGAAAGTCTACGAGCTTGCGACAACCGCGCTTTTTTTGCTCGCGCTTTTTTTGCCGCTTTTGGAAAAAGCATACGGCTCTTTCGTATCAAAAAGGATAAAAATTCTTGACAATAACAAAAAGCTCAGGAATTCGCTTTTCCTGCTCTCTGCATTCTCGGCGGCCTTTTTGGCGGGCGCGGTTCTGCCGTCTTTCATAATAGAATCTTCGCCTGCGAATTTCTGCTATATTGACGGCTACAAAAGCCCTGCCGTGTTCATTCTTGTACCTTTCCTGCAAAGCCTGGGACTGTTCGTGTTCTGGCCTTCATGTTTGTATTTTTTGTTCTCGGACAAATTCAAGAAAACAGCCTCAATACTCTACCCGATTTTTTTCATCGCTTCCGTAGCAAACTGTTTTTTGTTCGCCGGAAATTACGGTCCTATGAATGATGACCTGACTTTCATGCACGAAATGACATTTCCGCTTTTTGGAAGCATACTGAGCAACGCTTTTTTTCTAGCCGCACTTGCCGCAATTTTGATTTTGATTTTGTCGAGATTTCCAAAAATCGTGCGTTATGCAGTCCTTGTGCTGACGATAAGTTTTTCCGCCGTGTTCATAAAAAACATCATTTTCCTTAAAGGAACATACGAGAACATGAGCCATGAGGAAATAACTGATATTGAGCCTATTTATCATCTTTCAAAAAAAGATAAGAATGTTATTGTCATAATGCAGGACAGATGCCTTTCGCCTGTCCTTCAGGAAGTGTTTGATGAAAGCCCCGTTCTGAAAGAAAAATACGATGGTTTTGTTTTTTACCCAAACACGGTTTCTATGTCCTACTACACCCAGCTGGGGGTGACAGGTATTTTCGGAGGGTATGACTACACGCCTTTTGAGCTGAACAAGCGTGACGATACTATCCAGAAAAAGCACAACGAAGCGATTCTGTCAATGCCAAAGGTTTTCGGAACGAAAGGCTGGAATCTCACGCTCACGGACATTCCTTACGAGAATTATGGAGAGGAGCCAGTTACGCAGATTTACGATGGCTTGGATAATTTTGAGCGTCACATTCTGAAAGGAATGTACACAAAACTCTGGTACAAGGCGCAAGGAAAAGAGCCTTTTCCAATCAGGTCAATTCTTCTTAAAAGAAACTTCCTCTACCTGAGCATTTTCAAAATAGCTTCTCCAGTGTTCCGCCCGATAATCTACCACCGCTCATGGTGGATAGAAGAAACCGAGAAAATGAACGAAAAGTCTTTCATGGACTCATACGCCCCGCTTGAATTAATGCCGAACCTGACGACTTTTGACGCGCAAAGACCTACTTTCACAATGCTGGTGAACGAAACGACACACGAGCCGTGGTATTTGCAAGCTCCTGACTACAAGCCTACGGAAAAAGTCACAAACAAAGGAACTTCCATCTATTCTGAGAAAAGAGCGTATCACATAACGAGCTGCTCGATTCACCGCTGGGCTGATTTTTTCGATTACCTGAAAGAAAACGGAGTGTACGATAACACGCGGATTATAATCGTTTCTGACCACGGTGACGGAACGCTAACCGGAAAATTCTACGAAACTTTCACGGAGTTCAACAAGGAAGAAATGACAGCGACACTTCTTTTCAAGGATTTTGGCTCGCACGGAAATTTGCGGACGGACAACTCGTTTATGACAAATGCCGATACACCGTTCCTTGCAACAAAGGACATAATCCCAGACGCAAAAAACCCTTTCACCGGAAATGATTTTAAAGTGTCCGATAAAAGCAAATTCGTAAAAATTGCCTGTGCCCCAGTTGAAAATTTGAGAAGTCGATACAACACAAAATACAAGATAAAAGAAAACGAATGGTTTACCGTAAAAGATGATATTTTCAAGAACGAAAACTGGGCGCGCCTTTATGAAAAATAGAGCTGTTCGGAAAACTGAAATTTCCGAACAGCTCTAATAGATAAAAGCGACAAAAAAATGAAAGTAGTGGTTTCGGCGTTGCTCAACCACCACAAGAATCATTCCATGCTACCGTCTGTGCAAAGTCCTTTCCGCGCGGACATACTCCATGTCGTGCTTCATCATAAGATGAACAAGCTCCTTAAAGCTCGTCTTTACAGGATTCCACCCGAGAACTTTCTTTGCCTTCGTCGGGTCGCCCAGAAGGGTCTCCACCTCCGCTGGGCGGAAGTACCTTGGGTCAACTTCAATGAGCACATCGCCCGTGGCCTTGTTGACTCCTTTCTCGTCAACGCCCTCGCCCCTGAACTCAATCTCTATCCCCGCCTCGCGGAAAGAAAGCTCGCAGAACTCGCGGACAGAATGCTGCTCGCCCGTAGCCACAACGAAGTCGTCGGGCTTTTCCTGCTGCAGGATGAGCCACATGCACTCAACATAGTCCTTGGCGTAGCCCCAGTCGCGCAACGCGTTCAGGTTCCCAAGGTAAAGCTTTTTCTGTAAGCCCTGGGCAATCCTGCTCGCCGCAAGCGTTATCTTCCTGGTGACGAACGTTTCCCCGCGCCTTTCGCTCTCGTGGTTGAAAAGGATTCCGTTCGCGCAGAACATTCCGTAGCTTTCGCGGTAGTTCTTCATAATCCAAAAGCCGTACATCTTGGCGACGGCATACGGCGAGCGCGGGTAGAACGGAGTCGTCTCGCTCTGAGGAACCTCCTGTACAAGCCCGAACAGCTCCGATGTGGATGCCTGGTAAATGCGGGTCTTTTTCTCAAGCCCCAGGAAGTGCACGGCCTCCAGAATCCTGAGGACTCCCGTGGCATCTGCGTCCGCCGTGTACTCGGGCACCTCGAAGCTCACCTGCACATGGCTCTGCGCCGCAAGGTTGTAGATTTCGTCCGGCTCTATCCCGCGGATTATCCGAATCATGCTCTCGCTGTCCGTAAGGTCCCCGTAGTGGAGGTACACATTCCGTTTCTTGTGC
>JAFSJW010000078.1 GCA_017449265.1 Treponema sp. | reverse complement strand
TAATCTCGTTTTCGAAGTAAGGGGCTGTTTTTGCAGTGCCTTCTTCACAGTTCGGCAGAACCTTCCGCCGACTCTCTGATTCCGTCAAATCAGAGTACCACCTTTTCCCAGACTTTCATATCATGGCATCTCGTTTCGGAACCTGTGCTGGTTTTGCCGATGATGCCGAAAGTATTGTCACACAGATTCGAGATTGCTAACGCAATCTCTTTAAACGAGAGAAAGTGAACGATGAAACGTACGGAAAATCTTATACTGTCAAAACCATTTTTCCGGGATCGCCGTGCGGCAGTAAAACTGGCCGACTAAAAATGCGCACTAGGAATCGGGATTTTTCAGCGCGGATTATCATGTTTCGTTTCTTGAGCGAGCATCCGGCTCATTTTACCGGTCCTTTCCAGTATTTGAACTTTTCTGCAAAAAAATCCAAATCACTCGTTTTTACCGTTACGGAATTGCCTGAAACCTCGTAGGGAATGCTCATCGGGTTGCATCCAAATGACGGTGTTCCGACGCTGTCCATCTTAAAGACATTTCCGCAGTTCTGGCAGACAAGGCGTCCGTTCTTTTCCAAAAAATATGCCCGCGGGGACGGATTGCAAGCCTGACATGTGTTCAGAGAAACCCGTGCAGAATTGTCGGACGCTTTTACCGCAATCAACTGAACAGTAATTCCGTTTGAATCGTAATTCACATAAAGCGGATGATTTGAAAGCTCAGCTTTGCTGATGGAAATTTTTCCGTCTTTTACCATTGGCGTAATGAACTTTGCGCCAGAAATTGCGAATACAGGCAAAGCGAACATAAAAAGAACCGATGCAAATAATCGTGCGATTTTATTTTTCTTCATTTTTTTCCTCCATTAGATTTTTTGAAGAAAGAACATTTATTTTTCCATAAATCATTCCCATCCAACATGTATAGAGTTCAGTGCCGATTTTATGTGGCGTAAATTCTATAACATTGTCTCCGGGAGTGAATTCATGAATAATTCCGTAGTCATTGAGTATCATTTTGTAATTGCAGCCGTTAATCACCTCTTCCGAAACCCGAATCGTCCACTTTACAGGAATACCTTCGTAAACCGTGATTTCAGGATAATTTCCAAAATCCAGCTCGCTTTCTACATACTGCAAACTTCCGTCTTTTGAAATTACAGCTTTATCAAGCATGGCGTCTGTTTGTTCAATTTGGCTGGACACCGCATTTTTTTTCGGAAAACTTGAAAACGGGTTCAAATTGATTCCTGCAAGATTCGTTCCCTGCGTGAACATCGCAAGACCTAGAACGACAAGAAGAACAGAGCCTGTGCTCATAACCGCCCTTGCATGCTTTTTTCCGAGGGCCGCAACAAAACTTCCAAGCCCAAGCATCAGCGGAAGAGTACCAAGGCTGAACATGAACATTGAAAGAGCGCCCGCAAGCGGATTCCCGGAACCAAGCGCGACAATCTGCATGGACTGCATGGGGCCGCAGGGCATAAAGACATTCAAAAGTCCGATGACAAAAGGACGCTTTTGCTTCAAGCTGATTTTGGAGATTTTTTGAACGGCTTTTTTGGGAAGCGCAAGATGGAATTTTCTGAGCCATGCAGAAAGTCCAAGCATATTCGCCCCCATTATGACCATGAAAAGTCCAGCCGCAATTTTCAACAGTCCCTGAATCACAAGGGGAATGCCCTCTCCAGAGACACCGCTTAGAATCATGCCAAGTCCGCCGAGCAAAAAGCCCGCAGTTGTGTATGAAATGACCCGGCCTGCGCTATACAGAAGAGGTGCGGTCATCAGTATTGATTTGGATTTTTCAGGCTCAGAGGATGGAATGCTTTGCGAAAGGTTGATTCCTCCGCACATCGCGATGCAGTGAACGGAAGTGAGCAAGCCGACGACAAAAAGCGCGCCATAGCCCATTTTTGAGTCCGCAAGTTCAGAGGGAACGAGCATGTTCAATATTCCGAACTGCTGGAGCAGAATGTACAAAACGACAATCAATGCGATGATTCCGGCATTTTTTATCCATTTAACACTCGCTTTTTGATTCTCGTCTTTCGCATCATAACCAAGTTCCCGAATTATCAGGACGATTTTTTCATGCGAGATGAGAGATTTGTCGAAAGTGATTTCCGCCTTTGATTCCTGAAAGGAAACACGGGCAAAAGAAATGCCTTTTGTATTTTTGAGTATTCCTTCAATTCTGTTCTGACAATTGATGCAAGTCATTCCTTCAATTGAGAGAATTTCATGAATCATTTCCTTGCCCATGCTTCACTTCCCTTTTCGACCAGAATGATTACGCAATCACCCCGGCGTACTCGTAGCCAGCTTTTTCAACAGCGGCTTTTATTGCGCTCTCATCGACTTCTTTTGAAGTTTCGATTGCGACCTCCGCATTCTCGTGAGAAGCTGTCGCGCTTGTGATTCCCTCGATTGCTTCAAGAGCCTTTTTTACATGCATTTCGCAGTGTCCGCACATCATTCCTTTTACAGAAATTTTCATAATATTCTCCTTGCCAGCCTTTTCCTGACCGGCATTTGATATAAGATTTCCCATAACGGGATTTTTCACTTTTTTATCGCGCCTTGAATCGTGAGTTTTCAGGAAGTTCAAGCGCAGGGCATTCGACACGACACAGAAACTTGAAAGTCCCATCGCGGCCGCGCCGAAAATCGGGTTCAGCGACCAGCCGAAAGCCGCAACATAGCAGCCGGCCGCCAGAGGGATTCCAATCACATTGTAGAAAAATGCCCAGAAGAGGTTTTCGTGGATATTTTTGATGACGGCGCGGGAAAGCCTGATTGCCCCGCTTACATCAAGAAGACTTCCCTTCATCAAAACCACATCAGCAGCGTCAATGGCGATGTCCGTTCCTGCTCCGATTGCGATTCCCAAATCAGCGCGAGTAAGAGATGGCGCGTCGTTGATACCGTCTCCCACCATGGCAACCTTTCCGCTTTCCATAAGTTTTCTGATTACGGCTTCTTTTCCGTCAGGCAAAACTCCCGCCACAACTTCGTCTACGCCAGCCTGGGCGGCAATCGCACGCGCTGTAATTTCGTTGTCGCCAGTCAAAAGCACCGTGTGTATTCCCATATTTTTTAGCTCGCTGATTGCCTTTGCCGAATCCTCTTTGATTGTGTCCGCAACGGCGATGATTCCGAGCAAAGATTTGTCGCGGGCAAAAAGAACCGGTGTTTTTCCTTGTGAAGAGAGTTTTTCAAGTTCAGCTTTTTGAGCCTGACTGATTGCCAGTCCACCTTTTGAAAGATAAGATTCATTTCCCCCTGTGATTATTTTTCCGTCAAGTCTGGCAGAAAGCCCGTTTCCAGCCTTGATTTCAAACTCACTTGTGTCTAAAAGTTTAATCTGCTTTTTCTCGGCATATTCGACAATCGCTTTTGAAATCGGGTGCTCACTCTTTGCTTCCAGTGCGTAGGCGGCTTCAAGCAAATCATTTTCAGCCACGCCCTCCGCTACAATGACATCCGTAACTTTCATGATTCCCGTTGTGACCGTGCCCGTTTTGTCCAAAGCGACAATCTGCGTTTTTCCCGCCATTTCCTGAGCGGCAGCCGTCTTGAACAAAATGCCAGACTTTGCTCCCATGCCGCTTCCGACCATGATTGCAACAGGAGTCGCAAGACCGAGCGCACACGGACAGCTAATGACCAGAACGGAAACCGCGCGCGCAACGGCATATCCGACGCTCTCGCCGACTAAAAGCCAGACGGCAAAAGTCACGAGCGCAATCAAAATGACCGCAGGAACAAAAATGCCCGAAACTCTGTCAGCGATTTTTGCAATCGGCGCTTTTGTGGCGGCGGCATCGCTTACCATGCGGATAATCCCCGAAAGCGTCGTGTCCTCGCCGACTCTCGTCGCCTCGCAAACCAAAAAGCCCGAAGTATTTATTGTCGCAGCGGAAACACTGCTTCCCGCTGTTTTTTCTACAGGAAGACTTTCTCCAGTAAGAGCGGCTTCGTTAACAGCGCTCTCGCCCTCGATTACAATTCCGTCAACCGGAATGCTGTCTCCGGGACGCACCGCAAAAAGATCGCCTTTTTTTACCTGCTCAACCGGCACAGTCCTTTCTGTTCTAGCCTCCCCTTCTCCTTCCACAAGCACGGCAGTTTTTGGAGCCATCTTCATCAAAGACTTTAAGGCGTCAGTCGTCTTTCCCTTTGATTTTGCCTCAAGCATTTTTCCCACAGTAATCAGGGTGAGAATTGTGGCGGCAGACTCAAAATAAAACTGGTTCATCAGATATTTGATTTTTTCTTCGTCGCCAGCCAGAACAGCCCCGCTCATCAAAAAAAGCGCAATCACGCTGTAGACAAACGCCGCGCCAGAGCCAAGAGCGACAAGGCTGTCCATATTCGGCGATTTGTGAAGAAGGCCCTTAAAGCCGCTCACAAAAAACTTCTGGTTTATCACCATGATAAAGGCAGAAAGCAAAAGCTCATACAAGCCCATCGCCACATGATTTCCGTCGAGGAAAGGCGGAAGTGGCCAGTCCAAAAGCATGTGCCCCATCGAAACATACAAAAGCGGAATCAGAAGAACGAGAGAGGCGACAAGGCGCTTTTTCATTTTTGGAGTCTCGGTATCTTTTAATTCATCTTCGTAAGCTGATTTTCCGCCAGCCCCACCCTTTTCCGCGCCAGTGTTTTTCAAACTCGCGCCATAGCCCGCCTTTTCAACGGCATTTATGATTTCAGAAGGATTTGCATTTCCTGTAATCCCCATAGAATTTGTAAGTAAATTTACAGCACAGGACTCAACGCCCGCAACTGCGCTGACAGCCTTTTCGACTCTTGACTGGCAGGCAGCACAGGTCATCCCGGTAACAATATAATGTTCCATAAAATATTCTCCAAAGTTTTTTTGCGTTGTTTTCTGCGTTTTGTTTTATCAATTACTTCATCAACTTTTTAAGCGTGACGACAAACTCATCGATTACGCTCTCGTCGCCGTTTCGGATTCCATCGGCAACGCACGTTTTCATGTGATTTGCGAGAAGAGCCTTGTTGAAGCTGTTGAGCGCGCTCGTTATCGCGGAAACCTGCATCAGAATGTCAGTGCAGTACGCGTTGTTCTCAAGCATTCCCTCAACTCCGCGGACTTGTCCTTCAATGCGCTTAAGCCGATTCATCAAATCTTTGTACTCTGTCTCGCTGCGCTCTTTGTGCTTCCCGGAGCAGTAAGGGCAAGCTCCAGACGCCTCTTCTTTTTCTTGGCAGCAGTCATGTATATTCTGGTTTTCTGACATAATAAATCTCCATAGAGTATACCCTACAGGGGTATAATTTAATTTCGAGTCAATATATACCCTTGGAGGGTATAATGTCAATAGAAAATGAAAGCAAATTTTTTCTGTTGTCAAAGAATCTTTTTGCCTAGAATCTATCTTTCTGATAAAATTAAAGGATTATGAGAACATTTTCTAAGTTTGGAGTACAGATTCCACAGATTCTGCTCCCGAAAAACATTGATTTAAAAACATGGTCTGTCATTGCATGCGACCAGTACACTCAGGACGAAGCTTACTGGAAACGAGCCGAGAAAGCTGCGGAAGGAAAACCGTCCACGCTCAATCTCATCTATCCTGAAGTTTACCTGAACGAAGACGACAAAGACGCTCGAATAAAAAAAATCCAGAGTACAATGACAAAATATCTTTCGGACGGACTTTTTGAGGAAACAGAGCAGGCCGTCTACATCGAGCGAAAAACCGAATACGGACGCACTCGCAAAGGTCTTGTCATTGCCGTTGACCTTGAAAAATACGAATGGAAGCCAGATTCAAAAGCGTTTATCAGGGCAACTGAAGCAACAGTTCCTGAACGGATTCCGCCAAGAATGAAAATAAGAAACGGAGCTGCACTAGAGCTTCCGCACATAATGCTCCTTGCAAACGATGAGAACGATGTTCTTGTTGGCGGAGCCGGAAAAATCGCAAAAAAGTCCAGCCAAATCTATGACGGCGAGCTTATGCAGGGCGCAGGAAAAATCACTGGCTGGGGCGTAAAAGGCGAGCAAGCAGAAAATGCAATTGAGTCAGCCCTTGAAACTCTGGCAAAGAACGGAACCGACGCAGACGGAAATACCTTCCTTTTTGCCGTTGGTGACGGAAACCACTCACTTGCTACGGCAAAAGCTGTTTGGGACGAACACAAAAAAACAATTTCCGATTCAGAAAAAGAAACAAGCCCGGTGCGGTTTGCTCTAGTCGAAATCGTGAACATATACGACACAGGTCTGACTTTTGAACCAATTCATCGGGTTATTTTCAATCAGGATGCAGAAACATTAATCAATTTCGTCAAAGACAAGCTTGGCGGTGAAATCAAATCTTTTGATTCAGAAAAAGAACTTGTTGAATTCGTGTCTGATTCATCGGCAAAAGGAGCGCGCTATGGATTCATCGCAGGAGAAAAAATGTGCGTCATTGAAACAAAAATAACTGACCTTGCGATTGCGGCATTGCAACCTGTCATCGACATTTACCTTGACGCGCACTCAAAGGACAAAAAAAAGGACATAGACTATATCCACGGAACAAATGATGTGCTTCGGCTCGGGAAAAAGCCGGACGCGCTTTCAATTCTGCTTCCGCCTATAGCAAAGGATTCGTTTTTCCAGACAATAAACGGACGCGGACCGCTCCCAAGAAAATCATTCTCAATGGGAGAAGCGAGCGAAAAACGATTCTATGTTGAAGCCCGAAAACTTTTTGTCTGACCATGAAATTCAAAACAAAAAAAGGCTCCGACCTCGAAAGCAGAGAGCGAAAAGCTCATCTGCTTGACGAAATATCGGAGCTGTACCACGAGAACACTATTTTCATTCATCTTTCTTCACAGCGCGAACTTTACAACTCTTTCGACCCAGCTCCCGAATCTGAGAGGGAGCTTTCGGACGATGTTGAGAACTACATTTTTACGGAACTGGAGCACAAAAGGTCAAAGGCACGAATCGGCGTTACCTTCGTTACTGACGATGAGTCGCTTTTTGACATAGAAACCGTGAAAAGCGCATTTGCAAACCATTTTAAAATCCGTGCCGAAGAGCAGATTATAAAGAACAGAAAAGCTATCTCCTACTGGATTAAAAAACTGCTCATGGGGCTTGCGGCTCTCTGCGGATTTTTGTTCGTAGCGCATTTTCTCCGCCAGAATTCGAGCGGTCATCCATTGTTCAGCATACTGGGCGAAGGTCTGGGTGTTGTCGGCTGGGTGGCACTGTGGGAACCAGCATCATATTTTCTGTACGGGCGGATTGAGGAAAGGCGGCTTCTCATGGACTACATGCGCCTCCATCGGGCAGAAGTTAAAATCGAGAGCGTAGCCGACTTTGAAGCCCGGAACAAGGAGTGATGTGGGATTTATGGAAGAATGTTTTGTTCCGTCAGCTTCCCCTGCCGCACTATCTCATCAACAATAACACATACAAGCCGCTTTTCATTTTCGCTCATTTTTAAGAGCTTTTTTGCTATTTGTCGCACATCGGCTGTATATATTTCAGAAGTTTCAAACATTGTTCCCTTTTCTTTTCCTGTCACCAAAAATTCCACAGACACATTAAGTGCATCGGCAATCTTTACGGCTATATCAGCCGGCGGTGTGTTACTTTTTTCCCGAAGATAATTGTCAAGCGTCCGCTTGTTTATTCCTGTTTTGGCAGAAAGCTCTTTTACCAAAATGCCACGGAATGTCAATTCTGATTTTAGATTATCTCTAAAGCTCATAATTTAAGATGATACGCTAAAGTGCGTAATTTAAACTTGCAAAGTTGTTACATCTATGTTACCTTTAAATAAATTTGTTAAATCTAAGTAATACAGCAGTTATTACGCAAAAAATTACAAGGTAAGGAGTTCTTATGACAAAACAATTTTCATCGTTTTTTTTTATTTTGCTTTTATCTTTCGTTCTTTTCAGCTGTGCCTCCACAACAACATATGTCGTTGACATGGAGTCGCTCTCAAGCGGAAAAAACGCAAGGAACTACACATACAAAATTCTCTCCTCAGATTTTTCGTCTGGGCAAAACGACCTTATGTTCATAAGTCTCAAGAATATCCTCACCGAATCACTTTTAAAAAAAGGATTTTCCGTTACTGACGACCAAGAGGACGCAAACGCCATTATCGTGTTTAATACTAGCATAAGCGCACCGAACACACGGCTCACAGGAATGTATGAGTCGGGTAAAACAAGCACATCGTATAAAAATGTCACCTATACATCTGGCACCACCTCCACAGCTAAATACGCGACAACATATGACAGGTCTTTTATTCTAGATTCATACGAATTTGACGCTGATAAAAATTCAAAAGGTACGGCACTATGGAAAATGGAGATTCTTTCGACTGGTTCAAGCAACGATATGAAGCTCCTTCTGCAAAAATTCACTGGCATGGTTGAAAACTACTACGGAATCGACTCGAACGGACGCAAGAAAATTACTCTTTATATAAACGACAAGACGCTTGAAGAAAAAATAATAGAAAAATAGAGGAAATAAACATGAAATATATTGCAATTCTTCTTCTATCGGTACTTGTTTTATCAACAGGATTTGCTAAAGAAATGTCTGTTGAACTTGGATTTCGCGGCAGTTTCGACTTGAATCTGTTTGATTTCACGGAAAGTGATTTGAATTATTCAGAGGCAAGCACTGGCACAGGAACAGGCAGAGATGTCAAATACGAAAACAGGAAATATGTTTGGTACAATTACACATATAATTACTCAGAAAGTCGTTCTGATGAAGCAAAATCCAAGTCATCACCAGGAGCGGGAGTTGATTTTTTTGCAAACATCGGGCTTCCGTTTGTAAAAGGACTCGGAGTTCAGCCAGAACTTGGAATCCATTGGCACAGAGTAAATTTTGATTTTAATATTGACGGTAGCTACTCGTACACATATCCAAATGGAGAGAAAGAGAATAAATCGGAGGCTTATAATTATAGCCATGAAGAGAGTTTCGACTATATGACACTCGACATTCCGATTCTCGTTACATACACAATTCTTTTCGGTAAGAAATTCTTCGTGCGTCCTGAAGTTGGACCAAAAATATCATTAATCATGGGAAATCTATTTTATGGCGATTATGGCGATTATGACGATTACGAAGTGAAATCACCGTTCCAGTTCGGGATTGAAGCTGGTGCGTGTTTGGGATATGCCATAAACGATGTTATTTCGCTTCTCATCGATGTGCGGTACAACCGCAACTTCACCAAACTGGAAGTAGAATACGAATCGGGGAGGTATAGCTCCACCACCACGCTAGGGTCTGAGCAGTCAGTCATCTTTTCCGTTGGACTCCAGATAAATCTAGCGAAAGCGTTCACCATTTCCACCTACACTCGTCCAGCAATGTAAGAGGATTTGCATTACAAAAAAACAGAAAACACTTGGCTCTGGCTTGTTCTAGGATAAACCTGAGCCTACTTTTCCACGCTTTCCTTATCCAGAAGGAACGGTATCACGCCAATGAAGATTATTCCGTTTTCGTCCTGATATCGTTTTTGGTTTCCGCCTAGCACGACAATTTTCTTGAAGAAATCTCCGCTGTTTAGTAACGGTCTGGTCTCCTGCATTTCCTTTTCCTGATTATCAAGTGCAAAAGCTGACTGAATATAGACTTTGCTAAACCCCATGTTCACGATAAAGTCAATTTCGAGGTTAGCCTTTTTCTGAGTCCCGCTTTCCATTGATGAGACCTGCACTACGCCCACATCTACGGAATATCCGCGCGATACAAGCTCGTTGAAAATAATATTCTCCATTATGTGAGGGCGTTCCTGCTGGCGAAAATTGAGCCGCGCGTTTCTTAAGCCCATATCTTCCGCATAGTATTTTGCTGGAAAATCAAGATACGACTTGCCCTTCACATCGTAGCGGCTGGCTTTCCGAATTATGAAAGAATCCTCAAGATACTCCAAATATTTCTTTACGGTATGATCAGAAAGTTTTGAATGTTGTACGGATTCAAGAGTATTGTTCAGCTTATGCGGATTTGAAAGCGAACCTACCGAAGAAAGGATTACATCTATCAAACTGCTCAGTGAAGTCTCATCTTTCAGGTTGTACCTTTCTTTTATGTCAGCAATGTATATTTTCATAAATAGATTTTTCAGATAGACAGCTTTTTCCTTTTCGTTTTTTTCAAGCACAGCAAGCGGAAGCCCGCCATATGTCATGTATTCTTCCCACGCATCGGCTTTTTCAATTCCCGAAATTTCTCTTTCATATTCGTAGTACTCGCTGAATGTCAGCGGATGCATTTGAATCTCCACGCTCCTGTCACGGAAATTTGTTGCGACATCCTTAGAAAGAAGCCTTGAATTGCTTCCAGTAACATAAATATCTAGATTCTTGCGGTTCATCAAGTCATTCAGTATGTCGTAGAACGTTGTGTAAAGTAAGTTTCTGTCCTCTTCTGGTACGGAAGATTCATCAACACCTTCTTTTTTGACTTTATAACAAAGTTGTATTTCATCGATAAAAATGTAAAATTTTTCATTCTCATTGATTTTTTGAAGAATATGCTCGTAAAGCTTGTTCGGATTTCTGTAATCCTCAAATTCTTTTTTATCAAGCATAATCTGAATTATATGTTCATCGCTAATTCCAATTGAATTCAGATATTCTTTGTAAAGATTAAATAGAAGATATGATTTTCCGCAGCGTCTTATTCCAGTAATGATTTTTATAAGACCGTTCTCTTTTTTTGAGACAAGGCGGTTCAGATATAAATCTCGCTTAATCAAAAAAATTGCCTCCAGTGCAAACTTCGTTCTGAATAGAACATACTTTGCACTAGAGGCATTGTAACATGAAATATCCTGAATGAATACCACATGATTATCGCCAGTGCAAACTTTGTTCTGATTAGAACTTACTTTGCACTAGCGTTTTTAGAACTACGGTCTTACGATGATACTCTCAAGTTCCGGGTGCTTCTCAAGCTCTTTCTTGAGGCCCTCTTCGCGAGCCTTGTTGCGATAGCTTGGATCCTGGAATGAATATGTGAAGTTCGTGTGAACATCGTAAGTGCCCTGCATGATAGCGAAAGCGTCTTCTGTCATTACAAGCTCTTCGTCTGTCGGAATTACGAAAACCTTTACTTTTGAGTCGTCTGCAGAAATGCAAGTCTCAGCGTTTCCTGTATTTGCGAGAGCGTTCTTTTTCGGGTCGATTTTAACGCCCATCCATTCAAGGCCTTCGAGAGCCTTTCCACGGATGAGTGCTGAGTGCTCACCGACGCCTGCCGTATAAACGATAGCGTCAACCGGGCCGATTGCAGCCATGTAAGCACCGAAATATTTTTTGAGGCGGTAGCATTCCATGTCAACTGCGAGCTGGCAATCTTTGTCGCCCTTTTCAGCCAATTCCGCAACATCGCGGCGGTCAGCAGATTTTCCTGTGAGACCAAGAAGACCTGATTTTTTGTTCATTGCTGTGTCCATCTCGGCTGGTGTCATGCCAGTTTTTCGCATGATGTAGAATGGAAGAGCAGGGTCCATGTCGCCTGAGCGGGTTCCCATTACGAGACCTTCGAGCGGTGTGATACCCATTGATGTGTCGTAGCACTGGCCGTTCTTAACGGCACACATAGACGCGCCGTTACCGACATGAGCGATGATGACATTTGTGTCTTTTGGAGCCTTGTGCAAAAGGACAGAAGCTCGTTTTGCTGTGTACAAGAAAGAAGTTCCGTGGAAACCGTAGCGGCGGGCACCATACTTCTCGTACCATTCTTTTGGAATTGCATAGCGGAATGATGAGGCTGGCATTGTCTGGTGCCATGCTGTGTCGAGGACTGCAACATGGGGAACATTTGGAAGAACCTTCTGAGCAGCTTCGATACCCATGATGTTTGCTGGGTTGTGAAGAGGTCCCAAATCCTGAACTGAGCGGAATGTTTCCAGAACCTCCGGAGTGACTTTGACAGATTTTGTGAATTTGTCTCCGCCATGGAGAACACGATGACCTACAGCACCGATTACACTCATGTCAGAGATAACGCCGTGCTCTTTGTCTGTGATTGCGTTAAGAATCAATTCGATAGCTTCTTTGTGTGTCGGACAAGGGCTTTCGAGAACGAACTTGTCTTTTCCTTTTGGCTTGTGAGTGATTACAGAACCGTCCTGAGTTACGCGCTCAACAACGCCAGTAGCCAAAACATCTTTGTTGTCCCAGTCATAAACCTGATACTTTGCGGAAGAAGAACCGCAGTTCAAAGTAAGAATTACCATAATGCGTCCTTATAATAGTAAGAATATTTGTCATTATACCGAGCTACGCCTTTTTTGTGAAGTCAAGTGTCCGCGCGAACAACTTTTCAAGGCAAGTTTGCCTCACCATAATTCGCGCAGTCCTTTATTTCATCACAGATATTTTTTATGACAGATAAGTAATGCCTGAGCAGTTCGCGAGCGCGGATATGAGAGAACAAATCGGCCCTGAAAATGAACAAGATTTTTCCATCATTTTTGAACGGAAAAAAACAAAGCGTAAAATCAGCTTCAGAATGTCTGGAAGGAATAGGAACGAATTCACAAGGTTTATTGTCCAAACGAATATCAGCCATTTTTGCGTGCTCATAAGTGAAAACCGTCCGTGAAAAATCCCGCAAATCAGAAAAACCACATGATTCAATCAGTTTCTCCGAATCAAAATTCTGATGGGAAAGACAGTCACGGATATATTCGTTCATATTTCGTATAAAATCAAAAGCAGACATTTGCTCGTCCACAAAAAATCTGATTGGAGCAGTCGTAGCAAGAAGTCCGAACAAACGAAGATTATGACTGTTCCTACAGCTAAAATTCGTAGTCGTGACAACATCTTTTGAAGAACATTCCCGGGAAAGAAAAATTATGAATGCGGAAAAATAAAAGATAAAGGGCGTGACGGAAAGCTTTTGACAAAGAAGCCGGACTTTTTTTGTAAGCCTCTTTCCTACCCCTGAAACCAATGAACTTCCGTCACCACCATAGATATTAGAATTTCCCGTAGATTTTTTTTTATCAAAAGAAACCGCAAGATTTTTAAACGGCCGTTTGAACTGAGACACCCAAAAATCAGTATTTTTCTGAATAGTATTAAAATCTTCTGAATGAATTGGAGAAGGCTTATATAATAAATCTTTTCCAGAATAAAATGCGTTGAGCTCCGAAAAGAAAATTGCCATAGAAAAGCCATCAGTTATGATATGGCAAAAATCAAGACAAACAATATCTTTCCGAACGGCAATTCTGAATAGAGGTCCGTTTTCAAGAGCGAACGGGCGTATGAACTTTCTCAAATCATCAGATTCAAATAGCTCTATTTCAACACGGATTTCATCAAAAACTTTTCTGAAAACACAACCAGCCTGCTCAAAAAATACAGAGCGGAGCGCTCCATGACGGGAAACAATTTTGTTTACCGCATTTTCAAGCCGCCTTATATCCAGATTTCCAGCCCGAAAAGCAAAAGCAAGATTTATTCCGGTATCGCTCCTGTTCTTTTTCCATATATTAAAAACGGCTCGCTCCTGAGCTGTGGCAGGAAACTGGGTGGAGTTTTCGTACATTTTCTTCTCATTTCTCATCTAAATTTCGTCTATTTTCCTTATTTAGCCGAAATCTATTCTCTTAAATTATTAGCAGTATTAGAGCTGTTCGGAAAACTGAAGTTTCCGAACAGCTCTATGTTAACATTATTTTGACATATTGTTTTAATGACCAAAGAACATTCTTCATGTCATAATATTGTAAAACAACATAGAGAACAAGGCGATAAGATTTTCAATACTCCGTTTCCGTAAAGAATTACTTTTATATTAAGATGTTATCCAGAAAGCGGGCTTGACGAAGCATTTGAAAAAATTCACCAGCTTTACCCGGAAATTGAAACATCAGCCTTCAAAGAGCAGATGAATCAGATTCGCAAAGAATGTGAAAAAGAAGCACAAAGATAAACGAGGAAATGTGAAAAGAGACAGGAGTATCATTTCTGCGGGAAGAAAAGTGAGCATCACTCACATCAATTTTTCTATCTCGCCGGCAAAATTCCTAAAATCATCCAAATGGCTGGTTATGATTGCATAGATGATTTTGCAGTCAAGATTTTCATATTGATGAACGGCGATATTCCTGAAACCTACCGCGTGGCTTAAATTATCAGCCACAGACTGAGGAATCAGTTTGTTTTGGGCAAGCTTTCGGAAAGTCTCTGCCATTGTCGCCGGAGTTTCAGTGTCATAATCAAGAAGAATATGATTTCCGATATCAACGCAAATCTGAACAGCCCTCTGCAAGTTCAGAATTATAATATCCTGCTTGTCTATGTTTTTTTCTAAATCTTCCAGGTTCAAAATCCCCTGACTTTTGACACGGTGGACGCAACGGATGAGAGCCGCAATCTTTGCCTCAAGGACTTCTTTATCCATTTATAAACCTCTTTATTTTTTGCCTGTTCATGTATTCAATCGTTGGAAGAAAATCTTCTTTAAAACAAAGAGCTTTTGTCAGATAATGGACAAAAATAGTTTTTGAAATCTTGATTTTTATGCCTGTCGTCATAATCTGATAAAGAAAAATGCCTTCTGCCTGAGACAAATCCGCAAGGTCGATTTCCCGCTTGCAAAGAAGAGCTAAATCGCACTGGATTTTTGAAAGCTCCTCATAACCGAGGGGATTCTTAGAATGAAGGGCAATGTCGATGTCACTGTGGGAATTAAAAGTGCCTTTAGCAAAGGAGCCGAACAATAAGACGGTATCTATTTCATCTTTTTGAGAAAAATAATCCTGGATTTTTTGCTTTACCTGCTCCGCTTCATTCATTGATTTATTGTAGCATAAAAAATCAATCAGATAAATATTTTGGGTATCTCTAAAACTCGCCTTCGGCGATTTTTAGAGAACCCGACGAGTTTCTACGCAATGCTTCGACTCTTGAAAATAGCAAGAGTTAAAACATCGCATTTTCAAAGTTATCTCTAAAAATTGCAATTTTTAGAGATTCCCTTTTTATTTTTTCAAAAGTCGCCTGCAAGTTGACCACTAAGACTTTGGCTTAGGATAAAATCAAGTCATCTTCGCTTCGACAAGGGCGGTGAATTCTGAAAGAGAGAGGTCAAAATATCGCGCGACTTTGTAAAGAACGGTCAGGGAGGGGATTTTCTTTCCGTTTTCGATTTCGGAAATGTAGACCTGATGAGAGTCAATCGCATC
>JAFSJW010000077.1 GCA_017449265.1 Treponema sp. | reverse complement strand
GGTGGCGGCCGGGGAGACCGCCAAAGAGCCGGAAGCCCCCAAAAAGGACGGCTACAAATTCGGCGGCTGGTACGCCGACAGCGCGCTCACGAGCTTGTTCAGCTTTGCGGCAAAAATAGAGAAGGACATCACGCTCTACGCCAAGTGGATTGACGACAGCGTTCCGACGTACAAGGTGACTGTGAATCCGATAACGAACGGAACGGTTACGGCGACCCCGTCGGCGGGCGTGGCAGAAGGCGCCGAGGTGACGCTCGAAATCAAGCCTGACCCGGGCTACGTTCTCGACACGCTCACCGTTGACGGAGCCAACAAGACGGCGGACGTTGCGGCGGGGAAGTACACGTTCACAATGCCCGCGAGCAATGTGACGGTGAGTGCCACATTCAAGTCTATTTACAGCACTGGGCTTGTGGGCGACATAGTGCTTTCTGACGGAAAATACATAACCGCCGAAAACTACACCAAATACAAGAGCATTGTTGACGCTAGTAACGAAACGGCAATAGCGGTCATCTTCGACGAGACGAATAAGCTTGGCTTGGGGCTTGTGCAGGGGACGAATCGTGCATGGGCGCAAAGCGGTAAGACCGGCTACACCAATAAGATAACAGGTCTCGTGTGCACCCCGACTGGTAATAATGCTTCGACGGCGACTTTCAGCGGAGTGACGGACGGAAGACAGAGCCTTGATACTTTTAAGGACTTCGTAGAAAACAATAGCAATGATTACAGCGATGCGAACTACCCCGCATGGTACTGGATAGAGAACTACGCAGCGACCGCTGGCCTTACGGGAGCGTATGCGAGCGGATGGTACATACCGAGCGTAAAGGAGCTGTGCGACCTTTACAAGGTCAAGGATGTCGTGAATAACAGTATACAAAAGGTTGGTGGTACACAACTGTTTACTAGTTATTCTACTTCTGGTTATGCTATTTGGTATTGGTCGTCCAGTCAGAGCCTATCTGGCAGCGCCGACGCCAGCGCCGACGCCAGCGCGTGGAACGTCAGTTTCGAAACGGGCGCGATCACCAGCGGCCACAAGACCCATACGAATACGGCCAGCGCTGTCCGGGCTTTCAACTAGCGCATAAGAAAAAAAACACAGCCAACGACAGCAAGGCGGCTTCCAGCACGGGGGCCGCCTTTTTTGTGCGGGTTCGCCCCGAGCGGGCAGTTGGTTCTTGGCTTTGGACTTTTTGCTTTCTCGGGCTTGGTCGTGGCGGCGCGGCTAGTAGTGCAGGCCGAATCCAATTGTAATCTCGTACTTTGAATACTTGTCGCTTCTCCAGTCCTTGTTGAAGAACGGAATTACGCGGCTCAAATCGTAGCCGAAGCTCGCCCTGAGCTGTATGCCTTTCCAGTGCAGCGGGAAGATTACAATCTCGCCGCCCGTAGTGAAAAATCCATCCTTTATGTCCATGTCCGTGTCAGCGGCTTTGTTGTTGAACAGCGCGATTGAGGTGAAAGGCCCGGCCTGAATCTCCATGTCTAACTTTCTGAGCCAAGAGATGTTCTGGAAGCTCGGAAGGTCTTCCCAGAAAATTCGCATAACCTTGAACGGCACATCTATACTCGCGATTAGAAAATTACTTGCCACGGTGCTTTTTCTGTTTTCAAAGCCAGGGGTGGAGAAATAGGGCTTGTCATAAACGCCGCGCATCCTCTCGCCGAAGTATTCTGTTGTGTTGGAGGCGTAGAAGGCAAGAACATTAAAATTGATTCCGAACTCAAACGACCTTTCGTCTTCAAATTCGAATATGAATGCCTTGTAGCCTTTGATTTCAGCTTTTACCGAATAAACAAGCTTGTCGTTCGTGAAATCTTTTCCGAATTTTGCCGTCGCCCCAACATCCAGACCGTTCCTCAGATTTTTAATCCAGTTTACGCGCCCGAACGAAAAATTGGTTCCGCCGAAAAGCTCTTTTTTAAGGAGCAAGTCCTCATAGTCTGAGTCATAGGGAGACCATGCAAAGGAGAAAAAAGCGAACGGCGACACAATCAGGTTCCCGAAATTTTCGGTTCTGAGCGTAGTTATTGGAACGGACAGAGTATCTTCTTCCACAAATAAAGTTTCTTTTCCGACTATAAAAGTTCTTCCGTCGTAATCCTCAATGTCCTCATCGATGTAGCGGAAGAATTTCTGGTTGAATTTGTTCACCACGCTCAGCCTTCCGAACCAAAGTGATAGCAAAAGACCCGTGTTCAGTTTCCATGCGGGGCTGTCATCGCCGGGCGACCATGTGAGCTTGTGGGCGTTCAGCCACATAGCGTCGAAAACTGCGAGCTTGAACGGATAATTGTAGTTTATTGCCGCCCCGAATTCGTTTTTGTCGAATGTTCCGTCGTATTTTGTTTTTGCTCCGTAGCTCAGGTCTGCCGAAAAATCCTCCAGCGTTCCGAAAAAGTTCGTGTCCTTGACTTTTATCTTTACGCTGAATCCTTCGCTGGAACTGTACTTAGGGTACGGAAGAAGCACAAGGTGCTTGGAGTCAACTGTCCTTACAATAACAGATATGTTCGACGATGAGCCGGTTTCGTCCGCAAGCGTCTCTTCGTACTCAACGTCAACGGTTTCAAACGCGCGAAGGTTTTCAATCTGTGATTTTATGTCATCAAGGTATTTTTCAAGTTCTTCTGATGAATAAAAAGTCCTGTTCTTGTCGATTTTCACTTTTTCTGAAAGTGCGTATTCGGTGGTTTTCCCTTCAATATCGTACTCTACGCTGACAATCCTCATCTGCTCCGCCACTTGTGAAAAAGCTCTGGCGGAAAAAAGGAATAAAATGAAGAGGATGACATTCTTTATTTTTAGCATGATTTTGTAATAATATCAGAAAGAAACATAATGTTCGATAGAACTTTCAAAAAACTGTCGCTTATGTTCAATAGAGCTGTTCTGAAACTTCAGTTTTCCGAACAGGTCTAATATCTTTTACCTTTAAGTACTTTTGAATTGATTTTTTATTGAAAAATGCCGAAAATTAACTGTATATTATGGAATCAATGAATTTTTCCCGCAGTTATTTGGAGACTCTTTCATCGGCAGACCTTATCAAGCTTGCGGATGAGCATGGAATAGACATTCCCGATGATTTGAACAGGCGTTTTATAATCGGGGAGCTTCTTGACCTTTCACAGGAGATGATGGCCGAAAACCATTCTGAGATGCTTGTCGTAGACAACCCGGGACCTGAGGAGGGCTATCTGCCAATCTCGTACAATGAAACTGAAATTGATGTTGTGCTGAGAATACCAGCCTGGGCGTATGTGTGGTGGGATATAAGCGAGGCTGACTTCAAGAAGGCTACGGAAGCCCGCGGCTTTAAGAACTTTGTTCTCAGGCTCTCTTATTTTGATTCAGAGCAGTCAAATGTTCCGTCCGAGAGTTTTGACATCCATATTTCGCTTGAGGACAGGGAAAAATTCGTCCTTCTTTCTGCTGACAAAAAATATTTCAGGATTGATTTGGTTGCTTTGTACGCATCTAAGGAAAACGATAATCTTGCCATATCAAGGAAGGTGCGTATTCCAAATGAGAACAGAATTGCGCTGAACGCAATTCCGGGGCGGGAGCTTGATATTTCGGAGGTCAACAAGATTTCTGGAATGGAAAGGCTTTTGAAATCACATTACAATAATTATCGCCAGTCATTTGCGGGGTAAAAAATGTCTAAAAGTATAGGATTGCTTCTTGTATGCTCACAGCCATATATCCGACATATCGAAAATTCAGAGAAGTACGCGGAGGAGAACAGGATTCTTTTTGACTCAATATCGAATGTGTACCTGCCTCTTTTGAATCTTCTCAATGCGCTTGACAGCGAGAATATTGATTTCAAGATTTCTATAGTCATTCCGCCTGTCCTTACATCGCTTCTTCTTGACCGTGAGGTTCAGGAGCAGTATCTTAGCTACCTTGAGAAGCGCGTGCTGCTGGGAAAAAAGGAGGTTGCGCGCTTGAAAGGAGACGAGAGGCTTCTTGAGAACGCGCGCTTAGAGCTTTCAAAGGCCGAGCGTGACAGAGAGGATTTTACCGTGCGGTACGGCTCAAATCTTGTGGCGGCGTTCTCGGAGCTTTCCCAGAAGGGGAGGGTGGAGCTTGTTGCCACGACTGGAACTGATGTTTATCTTCCGCATTATTGCGACATGACTGAAATAGTGAACGCGCAGGTTGAAACCGGGATTTTTTCTTTCAGAAAGACATTCAACGAATTCCCCTCTGGGTTCTATCTGCCTCATTTGGGGTACGGAAAAGGAATCGACAGTGTTCTGAAATCGTACAATATGCATTATACGGTTCTTTGCGCAAAATCCCTTCTTTTTTCGGAGTCCGATTTCTCAAACGGTGTTTTCGGGCCGTATAAATTTTCAGACAGTATGCTCTCGTTCCTTACGGATGATTTTGATTCCGATGAGGAGATTGCTCGTTTCATGGATAATCCTGTGTACAAGAACAATGCCAAGGACATAGGCTATGAGCTTCCTTCCGCCGCTCTCTCGGATTTTATCAGCGAGGACGGAGCGCGTGTTTCCACAGGATTCCGCTACTGGACCAAAAACGATGATGTATATGACGCGAGCCGTGCGCTCAGACAGGCTGACATTGACGCGCGCATTTTCCTGAAGAACAAGAGCGAGCGTCTTTGCAAGGCTGAGGAGCTTCTTGGCGGAAATGACGTGAGCCTTGTAAGCGTTATTCCGCTTGACAAGCTTTGCGCAGGCTGGGTTGAGGGCATTCATTTCATAGAGCGCGTTCTTCGTCTTTGTGGCGAGGAATTCGGCATAAAAAGCGAGCACTGCGTTTCTTTGACGAAAAAACAGCCCAAACTTGCGCGCGTTGAGCCTTATTCCTGCTCGGGCGAGAATGATATTGGCGACAGTCTTCTTGACGGCACGAACGCATGGATTTTGCGCTATTCCCGGAAAATGTGCCGCCGCATGATTGATATTTCGGGGCGTTTCCCGAACGAAACCGGGCTAAAAGTGCGGCTTCTCAACATAGGTTCAAGGGAACTCCTTCTTGCTATGAGCAGCGCGCTTCCTCTTATGATTCATGACGGTAATTTCGCAGATTATGCAGAGAAGATTTTTCAAGAATGCATACGGTCATTTACGATTATGTACGATGCGCTGGGGTCTAATACTGTCAGCACGGAATGGCTCACTAAGCTTGAGAAAAAGCATCCTATTTTTCCGTGGATGAATTTCAGGATTTTCTCACCGAAGAATAAATTGAATTAACGGCGGAAAGCATGACATTGTGAAGGAGTGGCAAAAAAAGTATCGATTCTGAACTTACAAGCCACATCGTCATGCTGAACCTGATTCGGTATCGGCTGTTCTATTATGAAAAAAATTCTGAAACTGGAGTGTTCGCTTCGCGAAACTGGAGTATTCGCTTCGCGAAACTGGAGTATTCGCTTCGCGAAACTCGGGGTTTTCTTCTTTTATTTTTGTCTTGGCGTTGCGTTAAGCTTGTTCATGTCCGTAATTCTTTGCTTTGAGGCGAGGAATCTCTCGGCGGAGGCTTTTGCTTCAATCGCAGGTTCAAATGTTACCGCCATCTGCTTGTGCATCGCAGCCTCAATCACAAGGTCCCAGCAGGCAATCGCCTCCTCATACTCACCCTGAGCGTAAAGCTTAAGACCTTTTATGTAGTTGTCGTCTATTTTTTTCTGCAGATTTTGCCTGATTTTTGCCTTTCCCGGAAGAAGTGCCTTTACCGAGCAGCTTATGTGGTTCACGGGGTTTGCCGATGATGTGAGGTCGAATGTGTAGTTTATGCCAAGCTCTATCCGCTTGAGGGAGAATGTGCTTCCGAGGCTTATTCTGGGGCTTCCTCCCTGAAGACAAAATCCAGCGTCTATCTTGCAGAAATCTGCCACGGTGAACTCGCCGCCAAGAGAGACTGAGAATTTTTCGCTTGACGGAATATCAAGGATATTAAGTGGCTTTTTTATGTCCAATGTGACGAGTATTGGCTTTATGATTCTGTATGCTGCCCCCAGGCTGAGCCTTGTCGGAAGTGGGTCGTCCAGCTTGACGGACTTACCGAATCCAGTGAGCGACACTCCCACATTGTTCAGTGCTGCGCCAAGCCTCAGGTTCGGCTCACGGCTCGCGAATCTTTTGAACACATTGAGCCTGACGATAACGCCGGCATCAACCATAATTCCAAGACCCGACTGTGCAAGTCCTGAGCCGTCGATAATTTTGTCAGTCTGGTTGTCAGTGTAGTCAGGAACATTTCTCCACGCACCGCGCAAGTTTCCGCCCACGGCAATTCCCTTGAACCTGTAGCCTGCCTTGAAGTTGTACGAGATGTTCGCTGTTGCGCTAGTTTCTGAGTAATAGCTTGATGCAACTTTGTCCCCGAAGAAGTTGTATTCGGAGAAAGGAACATAGAAGCACCTGAGCTGTCCTCCGTAGCCGAGCTGCCCGCGCCGTCCCGTGGCGGCGATTGTTTCCATTGCGGAGTCTCCGATCCATGCGTTGTGGAACATGGCGGCTTCCGACGACTCCAGGATTGCGCTTGCGGCCGGATTGTAGTCGAAGAACGAAATGTCATCGCCAAGTGCCGTTCCCGCGCCTCCAAGGCTCTCAATCCTTCCGCCCGAAGGAATATTGAGCGAGCGGAAAGATGTGAGCCCCTCATTGTCGTCAACGAGTCCCTCAAATGCACCTGCCATTCCGGCTGCCGCCTCAGTGAGGTCGAAAGAAAATAGCTGGAAGCACGAAAGAGAAACTAATGATGCTGCGAGAACTGCCTTTAATTTTTTCATAATCCTAGAGATTATCGGCACGGAACATGAAAAACCCACAGCCTTGAAAATCAAGATTCAGGATTTTATTAATAATAGAGCTGTTCGTAAACTTCAGTTTTCCGAACAGCTCTAATCAACTCTAAAACCTGTGTTAAACCCAAATCTAAAAAATTCCGAAAATGAAAAGTAAAAATTTAGAAAAAATATCACGGTCTTGTTGTGAAAAAATTCATTCGGATTTTTTTTATATCGCTTCTCTTTTCTCTTCTTGCCCCGCTTCCTGCTGATGAAGCCGAGGAGGTGGAAGTATTGTCCCTTGAGGAGATTGACGAGCTTATAGACCTTACGGAATACAACAAAGCATTGTACGAAGTCGCCGTGTACATGGAAAACTACCCCGACGATTTTGACCGCGCCCAGCTCCGCGTGGAGCGGATTATGGAAGAACGACTCACATACAACGATATGTCCGAGGACCTTGTCGCTACGCTTGAGAAAATCTCGTCGGATGACAACGATGAGGATTTGAGCGACGAGGAGCTTATCGAGCGGGACGAGCAGACATTCACCATGATTAGCGGTATCGAGGATAAGGAAAGAAGACAGTCAAAGGCCCAGAAAGAATTCACGAACCAGGCCCGAAGGACAATCTCCATGGGATTCTATATCCGCCAGTACAACAGGATTATGAATCTTGGTAAGTCCCTGAGCGATGAGGAAAAATACAAGGAATCAATTCAGCGTTACAAGTCAGGACTCAGCTCAATTGTCGTGGAGAGCGGGCACGATAAAATTTTCTATTTCGATGACGAAGGACTTCCTCTGGAGCTTCCGATTGACTACAGCGAAGTTATGATTGGCGACAAGGACATAGATTCTGCCGTCAAGGAGATAATCGGAGTTCAGGAAGACCCTGACAGAACTGTTACGAGCGGACGCGTGTATGAGCTTATGAAAGGCTTTGACCAGCTTTACGAAAAATGCTCTGTCTCTTACGATAATTTCATCGACGCTTGCAGGCGTAACGATGCGGAACGGGCTGAGTCCGAGTACACGGTTCTTTCGGCAAACCTTTCCGAATATATCCGTATCAGGAACTCGCTTCTTTCGTGTGCGAAGGAGCTTGAGGAAATCAGCCTGATTGCAGTTGACGCAATCAAGAAAAAGTACGATGTTGAGAATAATGATGCCGATGTAAGCAACTTGTATATGTCATATGCCGCGAATTTCATAAAAGGTGATCCGGAAGTTCCTGGAACTGGTGTCGTAAGCGCGATGGATTTGAAATTCGGAAAATGGATTGAGACTCTGAAAGATGCCGTTGAGGGACAGGGAAAAGATTCGCTTTCCAACGCGCAGCTTGTTCTTCCGCCATCATCATTGTTCGGTGACGAGACGCTTTTTGCGCCTGTTATAAGGAATGTTGGTGCGATAGAGGCAATTTCTCCTCTTGGCAAAGGATTCCAGTCGCTCTACGGCGAGATTGAGAACAAATCTGGCAAGAAGATTGACGCGAATCTTCCGGACTTTGAGTCGTCCCTTGACTTTGCGAAAGATTTCGCGCGGGAAATGTGCGAGGCACTTGAGAACGCAAGGATTCTTTCTGCGAAACAGATTTTTGAGGGCGATGACATTGATGCTCAGATTGATACTGCCATGCGCTTCGAGGAAATCCTTGATATGGCTTCAAAGCCCGTGCCTGATTTCATTGCTTCGGAGCTTGCAAGGGAAAACTCGTATTTTGCGCGCGGACTGCGTTCTTCTGCGAAAGGAACTGAGGTCATATCATTCGCGGATAAAATGCTTGATTTCAGAAACGATATTGATTACTACAACTCGCTCAGGAGGCAGAACATATCGAAGGCGCAGGAGCGCGCGGGAGAAATCTGGGGAAAGATTGCGGGCGTGTTCGCCAAAAAAGGCGAGGATACTAAGGCAGGCTACGACAAAAATTATGAGCATTCTATGGATATTCTCAACGGAACGAACACAACGGGCCTTAATCCTGACAATATGGACAAGGAGAACGAGATTGTCATCAAGAACGCCCGCGGTGCTTACGAGAATGCGCGCGGCCTGAACGACAAGATAACCGCGCTTGAGAGGGATATTGGCACATGGAAAAATGCTCTTGCGCGCGGACAGAGGTTCGTTTCAACAGACACGAGCCTGAAAGATGCTGTATCAAGTCTTGAGGCAACGAGCCGCGCTCTTTCTGAGCTTAAATCTAAGAACGCTCAGCTTCTTTCTGAGGCCGACAGAAGGGCAAAAGATGCCGCAAGGCTCATTGAGAGCGGAAAGAAACACTACAACCTCATGGAATCAAGCGCGAACAGGTTTGACTACGATGAGTCCAGCAACCAGTACGAGCAGGCTTTGAAAGATTATTACGAGGCACTTGATTACCAGTACTCAGAGGAGCTTGTGCGCCTTATCACCGAGCTTAACACTCTCAGAAGCCGCGTGCGTGAGATTGAGGTCGATGAGGCTTTGGCTCAGGTTGAGGCTCTCAAGCGACAGGCGAACGAGCATATCTTCCAGGGAAACTACACTCCTGCCGTAAGCCTTCTCAATCAGGCAAAGAATCTTCTTGCCAAGAAGAACATTGACCCTGATGCCGAGATTGAGGAACTTCTGCTCATAATCAAGGACATCCAGAAGTCTGTCAAGGAAAGAACTCTTTCTCTTCAGAATCCGCATTACGCGGAGCTTTCGCGCTCTCTTGACGAAGGACACAAAGACTACGATTCAGGAGTCGAGCTAAAGAAAAACGGCGACGGACGCGGCGCAAAAGAGAAGTTCGAGTCTGCCAAGCTGAGCGTGAACAATGTTCTTAACGAGCAGCCGTACAACGACGAGGCGCGCGACATTCTGTTCAAGACGGAGTACGAGCTTAATCCTGGCGAATCGTTCAGGACACAGTTCTTCGAGCCTAAGTTCCGTGAGGCGGAGAAAGATAAAGACCTTGACACTCTCATGGATCTTGCTAAATTCATTCCTGACTATCCGGGACTCAACGATGCTATCTCGCGCATAGAGAACGAACAGAACTCAAGGGCGCAGGTTTTGAAGAACCGCGTTGACCCCAAGGCAAAATCTGCCGCCAGCGATGCGAAGCAGACTGCAGAGGCAAACAGGCTTGCTCAGGAGGCGCAGAGAATATACGCTTCTGCAAACGGAAACGAAGAGCGGCTTGCTGAGGCTTTGCGCATAGCGAACCAGGCTCTCGTAATCGACTCTAAGAACGCAATTGCACTCAGGGTTTCAAGCGCAGTCCGAAGGGCAAGGGCTACTGTAGCAGACGCGCCTCTGACAGTCGCGCAGACAAGGCTTTTGACTGCGGCACGAAACTTGCGCAACTCAGCTCCTGAGAAAGCTCTTGAATATATGCAGCAGCTCATGTCGAACCAGGCGGCAAGCCGCAATACTGAGGTCAAGAAGCTGTACGAGCAGATACAGCGTCGTCTCGGAAACTAGGAACTCGTGTATATGAGAAAGTTTTTTTTGATTTTGTTTTCTTCTATTGCTCTGTCATTCTTGCGCGCCCAGCCGTATTCTGTTACCGAGGGATATTTCTGGGAGTTCCCTGCTCAGGTTTCATCCGGCGAATCATATTTTCCGACTTCGGCAAGAAGCCGCGTGAGCGGGAACAGTTTTGTTTTTTTTCAGGAAGTTGACTCAAACAGGAAAGAAATTTCAATCAGCATGATAAAAAACGACGGAAGCCCCCGTCGCATTCTGGGACCGTTCAGGTATTACAGAAAAGATGTTCCGACGATTTATTCGGCTGCTGTGTCCAACGGCGGGACTATAGCCGTGTCCGTAGTAAAATCAACATCCGCGTCGAACGGAGTGCTGCAAGTCTACACGATTTCCGAGGACGGCGAGATTCTGAGCAGCTTTGACTTTGCGAACGAGGAAAAGCTCATAACATCATCAATGATTTATCCGTCAAGCTCGGGCGGATTCACCATGTTCGTTTCTCTTGGCTCTGGAATATCTGACACAAGGCTCTCAACTTTTTCAATTTTCTACACAGATTCTTCGGACGGAAAAAACTGGGGAAGCCTGAAAGGATTTTCTCCGTCCGCAGGAAAGAAAAATCCGTACACTCCGTTTCTAGCGCAGTCAGGCGGAAAAGACATCGTTGCGTTCGAGGCTCAGGAAGAGCAGACCGAAGACCAGAAAGGACTCAACTACCCGCAGATTTTCTCTGCCGTAAGGAGCGCGGGCGGAGAATGGAGCGCGGCAAGCCTTCTTACAAGCGCGAGCACAGTTATCGAAAAAGGAAGCGACTACAAGTTCTACAAAAATTACAGACCGTATTTGTTTTCGGATGGTTCTGGAATAAAAGTCGCATGGGAGCGCATACTTCCTGACACAGCCAAGGCAAATGTCTTCGTTGCGGACATCAGCTCGGACGGAACGGTCAAGGACAAGTCGTCCGTAGTGAACTTAAACGAGAATTCTGCCGTTGATGCGCGGAGACCACTTTTGTTCTCACACGGCGGAAAAGTTTACTGCCTCTGGTTCGATGATTCAAGGAACATGAATGTAAACAATGTCCAGATGGCGTATGCGACTGAGAACGGTTGGAAAACGCTGATGTCGCTTCCTGAGCGTCAGGACAAGAATGTTCCGTCCGCATTCGCGTGTCCGGCTGTGTTCCGCCGCGACGGAAAAGAAATCGTCACCTTGTACTGGCAGGGACAGGTTCCGTCAGGCGGAAACAGAATTTTTTTCCTTGACCGCGACAAATCTGTGAAAAAGCCCGAGTTCGAGGCGAAAAACTTTACTCTCGGAAAGCACTCGGACAAGAAAAAACCGTCGCTTAATCTTGTCATGCCGAAAGATGCGTCCGAAATTACCGGGTATCAGGTGGCGTGGTCAACGAAAAGCACTCATTCCTTTTCCGACGATGAGCCTGTTCTGAGTGCGGCTGATGTTTCTTTCACGGGAAATGTCACTGACTGGCTGGAATACAACCGTATACTTTCCGGAAAAGACGGCGAGGTTGACGAGGAGGCTCTTTCTTCCGCATGGAACAAAGACCAAAGGTGGTACTGCCATGTCCGCGCGAAAGATGCTGCCGGTAACTGGTCTGATTGCTCCACGATGGAGTATTATTATGATGTAACTCCTCCGCGCCCTGTCAGGGACATATACTTCGCAAAGGATTCGTTCGGGTTCTCTTCGTCGAATTTCGTTCAGTTTGAATGGAAGAAAGGAGATGGTGACAACGACATAGCAGGCTACTCCTACGATTTTTCTCTTGTTGGAAGCCTTGAGAAAAAATACCAGACCAAAAGCGGCAGGCTGATGGTCTCAGCGGACGAGGCAAGGAGTGCGGTTCAGAAAATAACTTCGCGGTTTATCTCTTCGCGCGGAAAAAAGCCGGACAAGAAGATTGACTGTGAAGAGCCGCGCCATTTTTTCAATCAGGAGCGGAAAAACGGCGTGTTCATGTTCTCTGTCATCGCTGTTGACGATGTGGGGCTTACGAGCGAAGTGTCAAAAGTCGTCGTCATACTGAACAAGTACAAGACAAAAAGCACTTTGACCGATGTGCAGGTGACTGTTGACGAGATGGGCGGCTACAATTTCGTCATAAAAGGCGATGAGCTTTTGTATGACGGCGAAGTTACCGATGTGGTCGTTACGGACGAGAAAGGGAGAAAGACTGTGTTCTCCAAATCGAAAGGCGATTTTAAGATTTCAGCTGACGGAAGCAAAGAGGACAGCGAGATAATCAGCGGAATACGGATTATAGATTTGAAGCCGGGAACTTATGTCGTTTCCGTGCGCCATACTGAGAAAGGCGAGATTTCGTTCAGGAAGAAAATTTTACTTACCGAGTCCGGAACGATAAAATTCGAGCGGGATTTCAGCCTTGAGCCTTTGTGGCGGCTTTTGGATGCTGCCAGGCCCGATGCGTCGGTGGATACTGACAGAATCTTGTACATTCTTCTGATGCTTGTGATTGCATTGGGCATTTTCGGCTGCATAAAAGGAATCATCTCTACGGTGCGGGCATCGCTCATAGTAAAGATGGAAGTTAACGCGCTTATGACGGGAGGAGTTTTACCGATGGAAAAGAAAATCATGGAAGAAGAGATTGATAACTACACGAAAGTACGCTTCTCATTGAAGAAAAAACTCAGTTTGTTCACCGTAGTACTGCTCATGCTGATTATTGCCGCAGTCGCCCTTACAATCGGCTCTCGCCTTAGCCGCATCCAGGAGACAACGCTTATCGACGGACTTAGAAACCGAGTTCAGATTGCGTTCGGTTCTATCTCATCGGGCTGCCAGATGAACATGCAGGATTTGCTGGACCTTCCTGAGATTGAGAACGCGGACGAAAAATCAGCAAGGGCCGACTCAATCCGTTCCGAGCGAATCAACCCGCTTGTATCGATTACGGACAATTTCAGCGAGGCTCAGTACGCGATTATCCTGAGCTACAACATAAACAACTATCTTTCCGAGGAAATCGGGAACAAGGACGGAAGTTTCGACTATGTTTGGGCCGCATCATCGTCAACTCCTGGCGAGATAATCGACCAGATGGAGATTGACGGAAGGACTCAGATAAAAGTCGTTGACGAGGAAATCATAAGGAAATGTTCTGAGCTAAGGCAAGAGGCAAAGGAAAAACTTTCCGACCTGCGCAACAGAAACGCGGCTCCTGGCGAGATACGCTCGTTCTTCAACGATTTCTCAAGGGAAAACTTTGGGGCGGTTCCGTATTTCAACGAGGACAGGCTTGACATGACCCACAGCGAGTATATGTTCTTCTGGCCCGTATTCGACACCGTAGACTACGACCTTCTTGCAGTCGCGCTTATGGAGGTTGATACTCACGCTTTGATTTCATCCGTAAACACGGCAAAAAAGAACATTCTCATAATCTCTTTGTCGGCGGCGGCAGTCGCGCTTATAATCGGAATCATATCCGCCCTTAGCCTTGCGTCCGTAATCGTAAACCCGATTAAAAAAGTCGTAGCGCATGTTCAGGGAATTACGAATGAGAAAGACAAGGAGAAGCTTGCCGGAATAAAAATCGAGATAAAGTCGCATGATGAAATCCGTACGCTTGGCGATGAGGTGAACAAGATGACCGAGAACCTTGTCGAAGGCGCGCGCAGTGAGAAAAGGGCAAAAAAGGCAATTGAGGAGAGCGCGCGTGCAAGGGAGGCTCAGGCTGAGGCTCAGGCGCGCCTTGCTGCCGAAGCTCAGAAAACTGCCGAGGCTCAGCAGAAAGCCAACGAAATCCTCAAGGAAAGCCTTGAGAAAGCCAAGATGGACAACGACGGTAAAATCGTTCAGAAGTCGCTCGTACCGCTTAACAAAGGACGAGGTGAGAAAGAGAGCGTAGCTTCGTTCAAAGACTCGAAAATTGACCTTTACTGCTACTACGAAGGTGCGGACGATGTTTCAGGAGACTACTTCAACTACAAGAAACTTGACGACAGATGGTACGCCGTCATTAAATGCGATGTTTCCGGCCACGGAATCCCTGCCGCGCTTCTTGTTGCCGTCGTTTCGACCTTGTTCGGAGAATATTTCTCAAACTGGAGCTTTAAGACTCACGGAACTCGTATCAACGAGCTTATAACGAAAATCAACGAAACCGTATGTTCCTACGAGCTTACGGGAAAATTCGTAGCCGTGTTCCTTGCGCTGATTGACACAAAGACTGGCGATGTTTATATGTGCAATGCCGGGGATTCAATCGTCCATCATTTTGATTCAAAGTCAAAGACTCAGAAAGAGCTTCATCTGAACATAATCCCTGCTACAGGAATGTTCGACCAGTTTATGATTGATATGCGCGGCGGGTATCAGGTTGAGAAAAAGCTTGTCCTGAACAAAGGCGATGTTCTTTTCCTTTATACTGACGGTATTGAGGAGTCGGTAAGGTTTTTCCGTGACGAGAACTTCAATGTTATTTCATGCACGGAGACGAAGGATGTTACTCAGGGAAAAGGCCCCAGGGACCTTGTTCACAAGACGCACAATGTCGGAACTCAGTCAGAGGAGCTTGGTAACGACAGAATCAAGGAAATCGTTGAGGCCGTGTACAACAAGAAGAAGTATGTGCTCAAAAAGTACCATACTCCGCATCCGAAGGAAGTTCTTGAATTCGATTTCAGTAAGTGCGACGGTACGATTGAGGATTCTATCCTTGCGCTTGCCGCGATTGACAAGATTTTCCGATTCTACAAGAAGCCTGATGCGAAAGGAAGCGTTCAGAAAACCGACAACGGAATCGTGATTGACGGAGATGGAATCAGAATCGACAGGAAAATAGATGCGTTCTTGAAAAAAACATTCAGCTTGTACGATTTTTACTGCCATGACCAGGTTGATATGGGAGAGCAAAACTACATATACTATGTCAATTTGAACGAGGATGTGCAGGCGGACGACCTTACGATTTTTGCGGTGAAACGCCTGTGACGAGAAGGAATGATTTTATGAAAGAACTTGATGAGCTTTTGAAGTCGGAGCGTGATGACCACAATCCGCTGACTCAGATAAAAATTGGTAAACTATACCAGTCGCATATGGTTGACGGCGAGACGGACGAATCGTCATGGGAAAATGCGCTCGCATGGTTTTCTAAGGCCATGGAGCAGAATTGTCCTGAGGGCTTTTATTTTGTCGCATCATGCTATGATATTGATGCTGACGAGAGCCGGAAAAATCCGGAGCTTTCATTCAGCCTGTACTCCAAGGCTTTTGAGCTTGGGGTGGTCCAGGCGGGCGTGGAGATTGGGCGGTGCTATGCGAACGGCTACGGAACTGAGAAAGACGAGAAGAAGGCTCTTGAATATTATCTCAAGGCCGCGGGGCGGGGCATTCCGTCCAGCTTCCGTCTTGTGGCGGAATGTTTTCTTTTTGGAAAAGGCACTGAAAGAAATCCGCTTGAGGCAAAGAAATGGTACGAAAAGCTGGTCAAGCACGATTACTCTTCGTACGGTATTTTCCCCACGGGCGATGATTACCTTTTTCTTGGGATTGCGTGCAAGCTCTCGGCAGAAAACAAGGCTTCGTTCAAAAAGGCATTCGAGTACTTCCAGAAATCTGCCGCAGAGGGAAACCCGAACGGGATAAACGAAGTCGGGGAGTGCTATTTTTACGGAATCGGCGTGAAAGAGGACAACAACAAAGCGTTCGAGATGTTCAAAAAATCAGCTGACAAAGACTGTGCGTTCGCGTACAAGAACTTGGGCCATTGCTATTCGAAAGGCTTCGGTGTGAAGGAGAACAAGGGCAAGGCTTTCAGCTGTTTCAAAAAATCCTTTGACATGGGGAACGAGCAGGCTTCGCTGGAGCTTGCGATTTGCTACAATCAGGGCGAGGGCGTGGAGGAGGACTTGGATATTGCTTTTGCGTATTTTTCCCGCGCCAAAAAGCTGGGGCTTCCAGAAAGCTGGTGGTGGCTCGGAAAATGCTACGAGTACGGCGACGGATGCAAGCAGGATTTTAAGAAAGCGTTCTCGTACTACAAGAAGTCCATGGAGCTAGGAGACCCGAAAGGGTATGTCGCCGTGGGAGAATGCTACATCGCGGGGCTTGGGACGAAAAAGGATTTCTCAAAAGGCTGGGGTATTATTCAGAGTCAGGCAAAATCTGGAAATGAAATTGCGCAGGACTGGCTCGTGGAGAACTACGACGGGGACGCGCCCCGCAAGGAACCGCTGAATTGCGTGGGGCTGGATGAGAGAGAGGCATGATTTAGGAAACGCTTTTCTGAGAATAATGCGTTTTCCGAACGGTTTTGTTTTCTTTTTTTCGCTTTGTATATTATAATTTAAGTTATGGATTTGATTACACTTACATTACCTAACGGAAAAAAAGAAGTTCCCGCACGCACGAAGGGAATTGAAATTTTGGATTCTCTTGATGGTGACAAGTCTAAGATTGTTGCCCTGAAAGTTGACAACGAGGTTGTCTCTCTGTGTCGTCCTATACGCGTTTCTTCGAAAATTGAGCCTATATTGATAGATTCTTATTTCGGGGCTGAGATTTACCGCCGTTCGTTGTGCTTTGTCCTTACTGCTGCGAGCAATAGAGTTTTTCCAGGAGTCAGGCTTCTTGTCGGTCATTCGCTTGGAAGCGGCTATTATTACACCCTTGACCGCGACACTCCTCTTTCTGACTATGAGGTTAAGAACCTTGAGAAAGAAATGAGGTCAATCGTGGAGGAAAACATCCCGATTGTTACAAAGCACATATCGTATGTTCAGGCGGTGGAGCTTTTCGAGAGGCTCAAGTTGACGGAAACCCGCAAGCAGCTCAACTGCAAGTGCAAGCCGCGTTTTCTTGTCAATATGCTCTCTGGAATCGACGATTTCTCTGATTTGTATTTCGGACCTCTCGTTGCATCTACCGGAATCCTCAAGGTGTTTGAGCTTATGCCTTACGGGGACGGATTTTTGCTCAGATTCCCCAACCAGAAAGACCATTCGGTTCTTCCTGAATTCGTGGATACACCGAAAATCTTTGAGATTTACCAGAATTATAAGGTTTGGGGAAAGCGTGTCGGCGTAACTTCGGCAGCATCGCTCAACGAAATCATCGTGAACGGAAAATTCAATGATTTCATAGACATAACGGAGACTTATCAGGCTCAGAATTATGCGAATGTGGCGTACCAGATTCACAGGCGCGGCAATGTCAAGGTTGTCCTTATCGCAGGGCCGTCCTCATCGGGAAAAACAACTTCGGCAAAGAAAATCGCGCTCCACCTTCAGGCACTGGGTTACAAGCCTCATGTTTTGAGCCTTGACAACTACTATGTCGGACGCGACAGAAACCCGCGGGACGAAAACGGAAACTACGACTACGAGTGCCTTGAGGCTTTGGATATACCTCTTCTGAACGAAAACTTGTGCGACTTGTTCGAGGGAAAGACGGTCAAACTTCCGTCATACAACTTTGACACAGGCTCCAGGTATTACACTGGGCAGACGATGAAGCTCGGTCCGCAGGACATCCTCATCTGCGAGGGAATCCACGCGCTGAACGACCGCCTTACTCCGAATGTAAAGAACGAGTACAAGTTCAAGATTTATTTGTCCGCGCTCACGCTCCTGAACCTTGACGACCACAACAAGATTTCCACGAGCGACAACCGCCTTATAAGACGAATTGTGCGCGATGCGAATTTCCGCGGAAAGGATGCTGCCGGAACAATTGCGATGTGGGAGAGCGTTAAGAAAGGTGAGAAGCTCCATATCTTTCCGTTCCAGAACAATGCGGACGCAGTTCTGAATACGGCTCTTGATTATGAGATTCCTGTCCTAAAGGTGTATGTTGAGCCGTCACTGCGCGCAATAAAGCCAACCCAGCCCGAATACACCGAGGCTTGCAGGCTTTTGCGCTTCTTGAACAACTTCAACATGGCTCCTTCGGATTATGTTCCGCAACAGTCGATTATCCGTGAGTTCATCGGCGGAAGCACATTCTCATATTAGGGCAGCATTAAAACATGAGGTTTTAGAGCTTCAATAATAAAAATCCAGAAAAATCGATAATTTTCTGGATTTTTGGCTTGACAAATTTTTAAAATGTGGGTATATTTTTATTCACATTTGCGGCAGTCATATAACGGCTCATTATCTCAGCCTTCCAAGCTGATGACGAGGGTTCGACTCCCTTCTGCCGCTTAGAAAGTTCCCTTCTCAGGGAACTTTTTTTATTTACCAGGACTGTTCTGAAAATCCAGTTTCCGAACTGGTCTATTTTATAAATGATTTTTCTGAAATCTTTTGTGCTTGCGTTCTCCATGTTCTCAAAAATCCCGATGCCGCGCGTGGAGTGGTGGAGCGAAACGATGTGAAGCAGAATGAGTGAGCTGTCTGTTTGCTACCTTTTTCGAGATTATTTATTTTATAAAGTTCTTGTCTGATATGATAAAATAATGATATAATTATGATAATAAAATTAATTGATAAGCGAGGTTCATATATGACACAAATAAGACCTGTATCTGACTTAAGAAATAAATTTTCTGAAATTGAAACTCTAGTTGCCGAGCGCCAGACTCCGGTATTTCTTACAAAAAACGGTTATGGCTCAATGGTTGTTATGAGCCTTGATATGTATGACCGTCTTACTGGTAATATTGAATCAAAGCTCGATGAAGCTGATTTGCAGGCAAAAACAGAGCCAGCTCGTTATACTCACGAGGAAGTTTTTTCTTCGATTCGTAATCAGATAAGGGCAAAATAATGGACTATACTTTACGATACCTTCCTATCGCGAAACAGGATTTAGCTGATGCAATTAATTTTATTTTGAATGAATACAAGAATCCAATTGCAGCTGAAAATACTTTGGATAAAATTGAACAAGCAATTATGCAGCGTCTTGAAGATGGTCCTGAATCCTTTGCAATCTGGCAGTCTGCAAAAAAACGTGAACATCCATACCGAAGAATAAATGTTGGAAATTATACTGTCTGGTATGTTGTGATTGATAACATAATGGAAATTCGACGAATTCAGCCAGCAAGCCGTAACGAAGAACTCTTTCTTTAGCAAATAATGCCTTTTTCTGTATCTCAGCCTTCAGGGCTGATGACGGATTAATTTGGAATTTGATTTGATAAAAGCGATACGACATTAAATGGTATTCAAAAATATTCGGTTGCATATTTCCTTATTTTATAAATGATTTTTCTGAAATCTTTTGTGCTTGCGTTCTCCATGTTCTCAAAAATCCCGATGCCGCGCGTGGAGTGGAGCGAGAAGAATATGCGCTACATGATGTGCGCGTTTCCGTTCGTCGGGCTTTTTTTAGGCTGTGTTTGCGCAGGGCTTTGCGTATTAAAATCATTTTTTGCGCAGGAATGGACGCTTCTTTTTCCGCTTCTCCTTGTACTTGCACCTATTCTTGTGACTGGCGGTATTCATATTGACGGATTTATGGATACTTGCGACGCTCTCGGAAGCCATGCCCCTAAAGAGAAAAAACTTGAGATTCTGAAAGATTCCCATGTAGGCTCTTTTGCCGTGCTAGGAATTGTGCTTTATCTTCTGTGCGATTTTGTCCTCTGCTTTGAGTTCATAAAAAAATACAGCCAGTTTTTTTCTTTAAGTGACGGATTTGATTTTGAGACCTTGCCAGCTCTGATTGCCTTTTCGTCATCTTTTATGGTGTCACGATTTTTGAGCGCGCTTTCCGTTTGTGTGTTCCCGAAGGCGAAAGGCTCAGGGCTTGCGCGGACTTTCTCTGACAGCGCGTCAAGAAAAATCACTCTTTTCTGGTGCGTTTCTTTCCTTGCACTTATTTTTTTGTTCCTTGTCATTTTCTGTAAAAAACAAGGAGTCTGCGTTGTCTTGATTTCGCTCGCTGTTTTTGCGTATTATTTTTTCATGTCGCGCAGGAATTTCGGCGGAATTACGGGCGACCTTGCAGGCTGGTTCGTTCAGATTTGTGAGATTCTTTGTCTTTTAGGTGTGTGTATCGTATGATTTTGATAATCGGAGGCGCTTTTTCAGGGCGGCATGAGTTTTTGGCGCGGGAGGGCGCGCGCAATTTTTATGAAATCCAGAAAAAAGACGCTTTTGATTTTTTTGAAGAAATTTCAGTTTCGCTAAAGGATGAGAAGCCGGAAGTTCAGGCTTGTCTTTCGCGCGTTGTGGAGCGTCTTTCATCATTTGATTTTGTCGTAGCCACGGAAGTTGGCTGCGGAGTCGTCCCTGTTTCTGAAAAGGAGCGTAAATTCCGCGACGCTAACGGAAAACTGAATCAGGCTCTTGCGAAAATCGCGGAAAAAGTCGTTCTGTGCGTGTGCGGAATTCCCAAAGTAATAAAAGGCGAGCCGGCGCATTTTTCTCTGAAAGCGGCTCACTGCACTGTGTTCAGGCACGGGCAGACTTTATCGAATGTTCAGAAGCGTTTTGCGGGCGGCGGTTCCGATGTTCCCCTTTCCGAAGAAGGAAAAAATCAGGCTGTCAGAATGAGGAAAAAAATGGAGGAGACTTTTTCTCTTTACGAGCCAGCCGTCAAAAATCAGATTCTTTTTCCTAAAAAAGTATTTTCTTCCCCGATGACTCGCGCTCTAACAACGGCACGAATTCTTTTTCCAGAAAGCAAGATTGTCACTTTCGGCGGTTTGTGCGAGATGAAAATGGGATTGTTCGAGAACATGACGCACGAGGAGCTTTCGGATGGACTTTTTGCCGATGGCTCAAAATCGCCTTCAAACGCAAGGATTTATCAGGACTGGCTTGACTCGAACGGAACTATGGAATGTCCGTCTGCAGCTGGATTTGAGGGCGAATCAATAGGCTCTTTTTCACTCAGGGTTTCAGAGTGCTTTTCAAAAATTCGGAACAAAACTGATGAAACAATCGTAATCGTAGCTCATGGGGGCGTTCAAATGGCAATATGCGAGCTTTTTTTCAAAAAGGCCAGAATGAACGGAATTCCGTACTTTAAGTGGCAGACCGATAACAGCTCGTTCCGATTCGGGGAAATTTTCTAAGATGGCTCTTCCGCTCCGGCTGATTTTAATTTTTCTCATTGATTTTGTGCTTTGCGAGCGTACTGTTTTTGTTCATCCAATCGTTTTGATAGGAAAACTGATTTCGTTTCTTGAAAAAATCCTGCGGAAAATTTTTGGCTGCACTTTTGAGGATAAAGAAAAAATACCGCTTCAAAAAAGAAAAATCCGTGAGCGAACTGCAGGATTTTTCCTTGTTCTGATAGTCTGCGCTGTTTGTTACGGAGTTCCGTTCGTTCTTCTTCACATTCTGAGCAGGGGGCATCCTGTCTTTCAGGATTTTCTTTCTCTCTGGTTCTGCTTCCGCTGCGTTTCGGCGCGATGCCTTTTTGACGAGGCGATGAATGTTCATAAAAAGCTCGGCTATTCGCTTGATGCGGGGCGCGCTGCCGTGGGGAGAATTGTGGGACGCGAAACTTCGGGGCTTTCCGAGGCCGGCGTGGCGCGTGCCTGTGTTGAAACCGTGGCGGAGAACACAACGGACGGAATTTTTTCTCCGTTGTTTTTCTACATTTTGGGTGGCGCGCCGCTTGCTTTTTTGTACAAGGCGGTCAACACTATGGATTCTATGATTGGCTACAAAAACGAACGGTACTGCTTTTTCGGAACTGTAGCCGCGCGAGTTGACGATGTTATGAATCTTATTCCTGCGCGCGTTTGTGCCTTGTGCATGATTCTGACGCAAGTTTTTTCTCCGAAAAGATTTGCTCGCGGCGCAAGAATTTTTTTGCGCGACCGCTACAAGCACGAAAGCCCCAATTCCGCGCAGACCGAGAGCGTCATGGCTGGAATTCTTGGAGTTCAGCTCGGGGGAAACGCCGTGTACGAGGGCAAAGTCGAGGAAAAGCCCGTTCTTGGGGACTGCGTGCGGGAAATCGTGAGGGACGACATAAAAAAATCCCTGCGCGTCATGTACGGCTCATGTTTTGTGCTAGAGTTTTTCTTTGCTTTGGGATTCCTTGTCGCAAGATTGTGCGGTTGAGTTTGCTTAAAGCAATATACAAGTTGAAATGGAAACTTTTGCAGTATTTTTATGCCCCGTCATAGTTTTCCCAACGCCAGCGAATATAGTCTTTGTTCACATAATCGGGAATATCAATTTTCTCTGGAATTATTCTTCCGTAATCTTCCAAAGCTAAATTAAATAACCTCGTTCAATTCCATCCGCAATCATTCCGTGCCAATCTGTAGACAAATAGTTTCTGACTGTTTCGTATAAGTGCCAAACTACATCTTCATAAATTGGATTTGATACATAATCTGGTACATAGCGGAATTCTCTATCGGTGTTTTTTTGTTTTCGTAGAACATATATTTGGTCAACTTTATATTTTTTCAAATTTACGGCTTCTGTTAATTTTAACCTTTCTGCAACTACAATATACAGTGCATTAGGATTTTTGCTTTTAAGTTGCTCTCCTGCGGTAGAAGAGCCTTCAAGCATTGTTTTGTCTAAATAAGTTTTACATTCTATTGCCACGGCAGGAATATCAAAACTCTCGGTTGCGTGAGTGTTCATTCCAGTACAGTTGAAATCAGCGTTTATTGTTGCTCCAATTACAAAATCATGGTCTTTTTTTTCAATCATAACATTTGGATTAGTTATCATATCTTGAAAATTACCGCTCCTGAAAAACATATCTTTGAATGAGTGTGATTTTCCGATTAAAGCGTGTTCAGAAAAATCTCTGACTAAATCTTTAAAAAGATAGAAAATAAATTCTTCTAATGCCGATGAATGTAAATTCGAGCGAGAATCAAATTTTTCTGCATATTTTTGTTGGTCAAGAAAATCTTTGTATTCATTGAAAAATACAACTCGTTTTTTTACTATTTCATAATCTGTTGAATTTTTTAACTTTAGAGGTCCTTTTAAGGATTCATTTTTTGATTTCCAAATTTCATATTTTTCTCGAATTTCCGTAAGAAATCGTTTCGATTCTTTATCGAGATATTTTGTTTGATGATTTTCTTTTTGTTCAATGTTGTCGCCGTGAACATATACGCTCATTATTTTTTATCTCCATTTCCTAATTGATTTACAAGATTTTCTGCAATGGCTTTTGCCATTAATGGTGGAACAGCATTGCCTATTTGGCTGTACTGGCACAAATACGCTTCACCTGTTCTTCCTTCTCGCATAAGAAGTTTTTTGCTTAAAACAGTTGGCTTTCCCAAGAAAACATAAGTATCTGGGAAACTTTGAATTCTAGCTCCTTCGCGTGCTGTAAAATTTCTATTTCTGTAAGGATGTACAAAATTTCCGTAAAAAGTTGCCGTAATCGTATGACATATACTGTTAGGAAACATTCGTCTATTATTTTGGTCATAAGGGGTTTCGGAAACAAGCCCATTGCCGTTTCGCTTCATTTGTTTTAATCTTTCATCCTTTATGTCTGAAACTGATTCACCCCATTTCATTTGGCTGAATCGCTCAACAAGTCGAGCTGTATGTTTCATTGCAAGATGATTATGCAATTCTTTTGAGCCTAGACGACACCATTTTTGGAAATCATTTTGAGGTTCGCTTGAATAGGGCATAACTTCAGAACCTTCTCTAGCTTCAATTTGTGGTAAGTCAGAAATCGCTTCCCAAAGAGTAGGCGTTTTTCTAAGATTTTGTTCTGGGAATAATGATGTCTCATCATTTGAATCAGCACTGAATTTCGCATTTGGAAAAGGGTGAGAAAGTTCTTTTTTTGAAGCGATGAGAACAAAACGATGTCTCATTTGAGGAACACCATAATCACTTGCAACCAATATTTTGTAATAAACATTATAATCCAAATTTGCAAACTCTCTTTTAATAATATCAACAACAAATTCACCTGATTTTGTTTTCGCCTTTATAATGTTTGGAACATTTTCCATAACTAAAGCTTCTGGTGAAAAAATTTGAGCCATTCTTATAAATTCTTTGAATAAAGAATTGCGTGGGTCTTTAGGATCGCCAGCATTCTTTGTACAGATTGAAAAACCCTGACAAGGAGGTCCTCCAATAATTATATCAGGCTTGTCAGTCAAATTTGTTTTTAAATAATCAGAATCAAACTGTCTTATGTCACCAAGAAACATCTTCGAATCTTTATGATTATATTGATATGTTTCCGCCGCCCACTTATCTTGCTCAATTGCACCTATAACAGAGCAACCAGCCATTTCAAATCCTAAACTGAAGCCACCTGCACCTGAAAAAACATCGAATACTTTCATTTTATGCTATTTTCTCCATAAGATTTTTGCAAAGTTCATTTTTTTCTATGCGAACAAGTTCCAAGCCTAAAAGATTTTCAAATTTAACAGGAACTGCATTTCCAATTTGACGGTAGCAAGCCCCCATTGAACCAAAAAATTCAAAATCATCGGGGAAAGTTTGAATTGCCGCACTTTCACGAATTGTAAGTCGGCGTTTTCCATTATAGTGTGGAATTGCACAAACGCCGCCTTTGCCATTTCCGCGAGCAAGAATAGTAGGAGATGGATTGTCGGGATTAGTTTTGCGATGAGCCGTAAAATTCCTGTAAACGACTTTATATTTTGAATAAATGTGATTCTTAAAATTATTAGGTTGGTCTGGGTCAGGGTATTTATCTAATGCTTCTTTTATCGAAACCCATTTCTGCATACCACTGATACTATCTTTTGAATAAAGTTCTTTCGGAAATTGAAAAATCATTTTTTCTCCAATCTTTTTCTTGTTCTGACCGATAATTACAACTCGCTCCCGTGTCTGAGGAATACCATAATTAGCCATATTTACTTTGTGAAGTTCCACCACATATCCAGCGGATTCAAAGTCCGAAAGAATTTGTTTTATGATTTTACCGCCACCAAGGCTAAGAATCCCTTTGACATTTTCTGCAATAAAAAAAAGTGGCTGTTTCTGCTCAATTACTTGATAATAAAATTTGTAAAGTTTGTTTCTCTCATCATCAATTGTTCTTCGTAAATTTGCTTGAGAGAACCCTTGACATGGAAAGCCTCCGATTACAACATCACAGTCAGGAATATTGCCTATATCAATTGTTGAGATGTCGGCAAGATGAATTTCATTTCCTATGTTGTGAGAGTAAGTTTCTACTGCGTTTTTGTCGATGTCATTTGCCCAAAGAATTGTATTTCCAGCGGATTTTATACCATAATCTAATCCACCTGCACCGCTAAAAAGTGATACGACTGTCAATTTAACACCTCCATTTTATAATTTCAAATTATACCATACCCCAAGTGTCAAAGAATGACACCGCGCAGATTTTTTTCAGTTTTTCTCTTCCGTCTTCTTGCCTGATTTTTTCCTGAACACGATGAATGAGGAGAACGCAAAGTTGAAAATCATTCCGCAAAGAATACCGATTCCTTGCGGGATAACTTTGATTGAAATCTCCTTTCCGTAAAAAATCATCTTCCAGTCGAAATAATGGAGCAACGCCGAGAATACGGCAAGATTTATGGCATAGCCTACAAGGGAGCCTAGCACGAATTTGAGCCAGAGCTTAAGAGAGAGCTTTTCGCCCGAATTCTCCGCGCGGAATGTCCAGATATGGTTTATGCAGTAGTTCTGCGTGCATGAGATAAGAAAGCAGAAAAAACTTACCACATGAGGCTGGATTTTCAGGCAGTCCGCGAATATAAAAAAAAGAACCAGGTTCGTGACTGTTCCAAGTCCACCTGTAACTGTGAATTTTAAGAATTTTTTAATCATTCTCGTTCCTTTTTTTCACTGACTTTCTTATTACAAAGACGGCTTTCACTGCCTCCATGAAAATACCTTTGCTCATTTTTGATACACCTGCCGTCCTGTCCGGGAACACGATTGGAATCTCTTTTACAGAACAGCCGTATTTGTACGCCTTGTACTTCATCTCAATCTGGAACGAGTAGCCCTTTGAGATTATTGAGTCCAGCCCGATTTTTTCTAGCGTTGATTTCCGCCACATATTGAAGCCGCCGGTCAAGTCTTTTATTGGGCAGCCAAGTATTATGCGGGAATACAAAGAGCCGCCTTTGGAGATAAAATTTCTGAGCGCAGACCAGCCTTCTACGGCTCCGCCTTTTATGTTCCTTGAGCCGATTGCGGCATCGTTGGTCTGGATTGCCTCGTACAGCTTTGGAAGGTACTCAGGCTTGTGCGAGAAATCTGCGTCCATTTCGCACAGAACATCGAACCCGTGCTCAAAGCCCCACTTAAAGCCCGTTATGTATGCGTCCGCAAGACCTGATTTTTTTGTTCGCTCAAGGAGGAAAAGGCGTTCCGCAAAACTCTCCTGCAATTTCTTTACGAACGCGGCGGTTCCGTCCGGGGAGCCGTCATCTACGACAAGAATGGCGGCGTTTTCTGGTATGTTCCTGAAAACTTGTGGTATCAAACTTGGTATATTCTCAATTTCATTGTATGTAGGAATTATTACGAGCAGCTTCATATCATTTCATTATATAAGAAAAATCTGTAAAATGAAAGAATGAGAAATCACGGCGGAAACCATACGAAAGACGGTATAAATGATTGTAGGACAATTGATTTTTCGGCAAGCATAAGCCCGCTCGGAATGCATCCTGCGGCAAAAGAATCTCTTTGCGCGTCAGCCCTGAAGGCGGAGAGCCTGGTTTTGTACCCGGAGCCTAGCTCAGAAGGTCTCCGTACGCTTCTGGGCGAATTCTGGAGCTTTCCGTGCGGTCAGATTGTGTGCGGGGCAGGGGGAGCCGACCTTATTCACCAGATTCCTCTTGCGGCGGACAAAACAAAATCCGCCGTAATTCTGGAGCCTTCGTTCTCCGAGTACGAGTCCGCGCTTTTGGCAGCTGGCTTTTCGGAAAGGCAGATTTTGCACGCCAAGTCGTCTGCCTTTGTTTCAGAAAATTTCTCGGTAATATTCGCCTGTTCCCCATCGAATCCGCTGGGGGAAGTTCTTTCTTTTGAGGAAATCGCAGGAATTGAGCGCGAGTGCGAGAAAAACAATGCGGTTTTCGTCCTTGACGCTTGCTTTTCGCAATTCTCGGAAGAATCTCTGGAAATTCTGGAAAAAATCATAGCCCGCCGCGCTGAGTTCAAGAGGCTTGTGGTTCTGAACGCATTCACGAAATTCTACGGAATGGCGGGACTCAGGCTCGGGTACGCGCTTTGTTTCGGCGGGGAATTTTGCTCAAAGCTCGGAAAATCAATGCGCCCTTGGGCAGTAAGTTCCGTGGCGGAATCTTGCGCAAAGTCCGTTCTAAAAAAGGAGCTTTCAGAGAGGGCACGGGGCGGCTATTCGTCCTGGGAGAAAAAAATGCGCGCTTTCGTTCAGGAAGAAAAAAATCGATTTTATGAATTTTTCGATAAGAATAAAATTACGTACAAAAAAGGCGCGGCAAATTATTTTCTTTGCGATTCCGCCTTTATCCCTGCGGCGGAAATCGAGAAAATCGACGAGTGCAAGGTAAAGCTCGGGGATTTAGTTCTCCGTTCCTGCTCGGATTTTTTCGGACTTGGCGGAAGCTGGCTTAGAATCTCGGTAAAATCCCATGAGGAGAATGACAGGCTTCTTTGCGAATTCAATAAGTTCGTAACAAAAGATAATTTTTCATGCTCGGAAAATAAGCATTGTTATCAGAAAAAAGCCAGTGTCATAATGATTCAGGGAACGATGAGCAATGCAGGAAAATCGCTTCTTGTGGCGGCTCTCTGCCGTATTTTCAGAAACGACGGTTATTCCGTGGCTCCGTTCAAGAGCCAGAACATGGCTCTGAATTCGGGCGTTACCGCAAGCGGTCTTGAGATGGGGCGGGCGCAGATTCTACAGGCGGAGGCTTCCGGGATTGAGCCTGATGTGCGCATGAACCCGATTCTTTTGAAACCTTCAAGCTCTTGTGGAAGTCAGCTAATCGTCGGGGGCGAAGTTCAGGGCTTTATGAGCGCGAAAGACTATTTTTCGTACCGTAAGGAACTTATCCCGAAAATCATGGAGTCGTTCAGAAGCCTTTCTTCCGAGCATGACATAATCGTTGTTGAGGGCGCGGGAAGCCCTGCCGAAATAAACCTGAAAGAGAACGACATCGTGAACATGGGGCTTGCAAGCCTTTTGGACGCGCCCGTAATCTTGTGCGGCGACATTGACCGCGGCGGCGTGTTCGCATCCTTGTACGGAACTTATGCCCTTCTTTCTGAGGCGGAGCGTCGGAGGATAAAAGGTTTTGTCATAAACAAGTTCAGGGGAGAGCCGAAACTTTTGGCTGGCGGCCTTACTCAGATTGAGAGCCTTACGGGCATTCCTGTTCTTGGCGTTGTTCCGTTCATCGAAAATCTTCTTCTTGAGGATGAGGATTCTCTTTCAGAAAAATTCCTGGCAAAAAAGAATCTTTCTGAATCGAAAATCAATGTGTTTATCGTAAAACTTCCGTATATATCGAATTTCACTGATTTTGATGTTTTCTTTTCGCTTGATTTTGTGTCGGTCCGCTTTTTTGAGTCAGAGTCTGAGTTCAGTAGGCTTTCCGAGGAGCTTGGGGAAGCTGATGTTTTGATTCTTCCCGGGACTAAGAACACGATTTTTGCGATGGATTTTTTGCGCAGGACAAAAATCGACGGGATAATAAAATCTTTTGCACGGGAAAAACCTGTAATCGGAATTTGCGGAGGTTTTCAGCTTCTTGGTGAGAGCCTTTGTGACTCTGAGGGCTGTGAGGGCGGATTGAAAAAAGAAACCGTTCTTGCGCTCCGGCTTCTTCCTGTCCGGACTTTTTTTACTGATGAAAAAATAAGGCGGCGCGTTCTGGAAACAATTTCTGGGGCGGACGGATTTTTTTCGTTTCTTTGCGGCAAGAAAATCTCAGGGTACGAGATTCATCAGGGGCGGACGATTTTTTCTTCTGGCGGCGCAATCGGCTCTTGCGTTTGCTCCGGGACTGTTCTGGGGACTTACGCGCACGGATTTTTTGACTCGCCTGGAATTTTGCGCGGAATTCTCAAAAAATTGTGCGAGCGGAAAAAAATCAGCCTTCCTGAGTTCGATGATTTTTCTTCCGTTCGAGAGAGGGAGTTTTCAAGGCTTGAAAAAACTGTCCGCGAAAGCGTTGATATGGAAAAAATCTATTCGATTATGGGGCTTGGGAAGAAAAAATGATACATTTGTATTACGGCGAGGGAAAGGGAAAAACTTCTGCGGCGGTAGGGCTTTCAGTCCGGGCAAGGGGAAACGGCGTTCCTGTCGTTTTCGTGCAGTTTCTGAAAGGGCGCGCGGCAGGCGAGGTTTTGATGATGGAGAGGCTGGGTGTAACTGTTTTTCGCGGGAAGGCAGGAGACAAATTCGTTTCTGCTATGAGCGAGGAGGAAAAGTCCGAGACGAAAAAAATTTCGGACGACAATCTTTGCCGCGCCCTTGATTTGTGCCTGAGAATTTGCGAGAAGGAAAAATCTTCTGCGTCTCTCAAAGTCCTTCTTGTGCTTGACGAAGTTTGCGCCGCATGGAATCTTTCGCTCGTAAGCCTTGATGAAGTCGAGAGCCTTGTCAGAAATCCGCCCGACGGGGTGGAACTTGTCCTTACGGGACGAAATCCGCCTCCGTTCATGCTGGAGCTTTCCGACTACGCCACAGAGCTTAGGAAAGAAAAGCACCCTTTTGACACGGGCGTTCCTGCAAGGAAAGGCATTGAATTCTAGCTTCTAGAACTTAACCGTTGCCCCGACTGACATATTCGCGCCAAGACTTGCGGATTTGTCCCATATCATTGACCATGTGATTCCTGCCGATGAATTGACCGTGAGGAATTTCGTTATTTCAACATCAAGACCGTGCGTGTATTCGATTGAGATTCGCTGCGTGATTTCAGATATGCCCGATGAGCGCGATGTGCTGAAATTCGCGCTGTCGTATCTGGTCATTTTCAGTTTTGATGTGTCAAAGTCTTTCTTGAACAGTTTTATCAGTTCCGTTGGAATTGATTTTGCCGCATGCCTTTTGAATTTGCCGGTAAGCTTTAAAGAATAGTTGTCTTGGTCCTCAACGCTTCCTTCGATTCCAGAAACGAGGGTGTCTTTGTCCGTTATGAAGATGTTAGCCTGAGCGTAGCCCGTGACCGTAAGTTTTGCTTTTCCTGTGTCCCGCGGAATTTTTATTTTGGCGGAAAGCGATGTGTAAATCTCGTCCTGCTCGTACCACTTGAAAATCGGTATGAGGCCAGTGCTTCCGAACATATTCAGTGAGTTGTTCACTGCTTTTGCCTCAATTTCGTACAAATCGCTGACTGTTTCGGCTGCCTCTATCTTGCGAGAAATATCGAGGGAGAGTTTTCCTGGGATAAAAAAATCGTATTTTGTCGCAGAAAAGTCCCTTTTCCATGAAAAGCCGTAAGTTCCTGTATACGAAAGTGACTCGCTTCCTTCATTTACTGCATCTGAAACGATGTCATCGCCAAGTGCGGGCGAGAACAAATCCTGAAAAGGTGCCGTTTTCCAAAACCATGATTTTTCCGAGAGGGCGGAAAAGAGGTTTTCAGTGTCCGTGCCGTAGTCACCGCCCATGCTTTTGATTTTCGTTCCGCTTCCGGCCCGCTTGTAGCCTAGGCTGAACGAATTCTTTCCCGCGCTCATAGGAAGCGAGAAATCAAGCGTAGTTGTGTCAAAGAATGTTACGGAGCTTGCGTTTTTGTAGATTCCTTCCGTCTGGAAAGAAATGCGGGGCTTCATTCCCAGCGTCTTCAATTTTTGCTGCGCCACAGCCACGAACTTTATCTCCCGTTTTGACGCTTTGTCGCTTCCTCCGTCAAACTCGTAGGAAGTGATGTCTTTCCATGAAGAAAAATAATTGTCGGTTTCAATCGTGCGGATTTTTTTTGCGTTTCCGCTTTCCGCAGTCGGAATCTTTTGTTTTTCGCTTGCCTCCGCAGTAAGGGAGAAGCCTTTTACCGCGAACGAAGCCTTTTCGCGCGCTGTTTGCGTGACAGACCAGCTCGTAGAGTCGCTTGAGAAATCTCCCGTAAGTCTGAGAGGAATCTTTATCCGTGACAAATCGATTGAGAATACATTCGCTTTCTGCAAGTTCTTTGAGTTTTTCTCAAACCTGTAGTTCTCTGACAGTGAGAAAATCCGCAAGATTGGCGTGGCTGTGGATATTTTGTGCGAACCTGCCGAAAGCCCCTGCGTGTCGCTTGATTTCAATAAATCTAGCGAAATATTGAAATTCGCAAGTGTAAGAGAAGTTTCCGCGCTTAATTGCGTGAGGTTGGAAGCGGAGTTTCTGTTGAACCGCACTGATTCTGCCGTGCTTACTTTTGCTCCTGCCGAAAAATCTTTGAGAAGCGCGTAATTATTGATTTTTATGATGTCGCCTTTTTTCTTGTACTTTGCCTGAGCCTTGTCCTGAACAAGAAGAAACGGCGACGCTCCGGAAAGATACAGCTCGTCTATGAAAAGACACTGGATATCGCCTTCTTTGTGCGCTGTGTTTTCCACCGTAACCGTGAGCCTTGACGGGATTATGTCTGTGTCAACGGACGCTTCATAGTTTTTTCCCCCGACTTTGGCAGTTTTTGAGTCCAAGTCCACGGTGATTTCTTTCCAGCCCGACAAATTGTTCAGGTCTGAGGCTGGAATAGTGAACCGCACCGCAGGGGCGGACGATGTTCCGTCTGATTCTTTGAGCCTGTCAATAGTGAAAGTCAGGTCAGTGCTGGCTGTTTTCGGCGATGAGAAATTCATCCACAGATGAAGCTCCGTGTAGTTCGTAAGGTCTACTTCCTTAAAATACTTGGTCAGCTTGATTGATTCGTCCTTTGTGTAGGAAGATGTGAATTTCCACTCAAATTTCTGGACATAGTTTTTTCCTGTGTTGAGCGACTTGATTTTTTCTGCAGAAAGAGTCGCATCTTTTTGTTGCTCGGAACTTACTATAATATCATCGTTATCGTTCGTGACCGAGAATGAAATCTCAGTCGCTTCGTAAGGACCTATGAAAAACGCGGGATTTACCTTCATAAGATCCGCGCTGCTACCGTCGTATGTGACGATGATTCTTGCGCCGTATTTTCCCGTTGATGCGATTCTTGCCCTGTCCGAATCGCTCAGAACTACTTGTACTTGCTGCCATTCCGAAGTCGAAAGACTCAGCGGCTTTTTAACATTTTCCTGTGACTGGGAGATTAGCCATGTGGGAACAAGCTCTTGCTCTTCCGCCGAGAAGTCTTTTTTTGCCTCAACGCCGAGCTGCAGGTAGATTTTTATTCCTGCGCTGCTGGGAATGTTATAAATCGGGGAGGTTTCAGGAACTTGGATTGCGAACGAGAACATGCTTGCGTTCGCGAGCGACCCCGATACGCCGCTTGTCAATATTGCCTCCGCTGCCCAGAACGGTCCTGAGCTTGGGTTTGTGCTTGCTGATTCGGGAAAGTCCCATGAGAACGGAAGAGCTTTTCCGGAGATGCCTGATTTATCCACGCCTTTTTGTGCCGATACGGAGCCTTTTTTTGATAGTTCAAGCGCAATCGGGTTTTTTCCTTTCAGGTTAATGCTCGGGGCGTAATTTGACGGCAGGTCAATTCCGGATGATGCTGTCAGATAGCTGGTGGACGCAGATTTGTCATCCATTCCGAGTATTTTGTAGTTTCCTGTGGTGTTCTCGCTTTCAACCGATACCGAAAGGACATTTGAGAGTTCCAGGTTTTCGGTTTTGTATTTTATTCCTTGTGCTACCGTAGCGAACCCCGGGGCTGAGAACGATGCGTCCGAGTATTCCCTTCCGCCAGCGTATGTCCACCTGCTTGATGCGGCTATGTCTGCGGAAAGCTTTTCGCTGAAATTGTACTTGAATCCGCCCGCCGCAACGAACGCGCCTGTCTCGCGCGATGATGACTCTTTGTACCATGTGATGTAGATGTGGTCTGTTGCGCCTACGGAAGAAGAGAGCGTGACGGAGCCTGAATCTTTGTCGTATGTCGCGCCAGAGTCCAAGACTCCGTTCTTGTAGGCGCGCACAGTTCCGGGGACGGCTTTTATTCCGATGTCGAAGCGTGAGACCGCAGTATAGTTTCTCAGGCGCAGGATATAATCGTATTCGCTTGTCGATGAGCTCAAGTATATCTCAGGCATAAGTCCTGCGAGAGGAAACCTTGCCTCAGGCGACAGCGGCTGGTATGATTCTTCCGCATTCGTGATGTCCGTGTACGAATGTTTTTTCTGGTAGAAACTTTTGTTCGGAATGTCGGCTGAGACTGCCGAGTAAGAGCTTACCACCGCTTTCGTGGATTTTGATGCTACTGCCGCGTCATGCGGCTCTGTAAGTCCCGAGTCGTACCTGTATGCGCAGACGAACGGTGAGAATCCTGCCGCCGACTGGATAAAAAGAACTTCCGAGCCGTCGATTGTGCCTGAAAAGTCATATGAGTAATCTTTCAGCCTGAGGTTCTTGTTTTTTGTCCTGAACCACGCCTGAACTTTTCCGAGAAAAGAGTCCGCGTTGTCGTAGCTTCCGATGTGCGGGGCAAAGCTCTCGGAGAAAAGAACCGCAACGCCGGGAAGAACACCGTTTTGCCTGTATGCTTTTGCATCGCGGGAAATAAGGATTTCACCTGATTTTGAGACAATGTACTGTGACGAATCCAGTTTTTTGTATTTCCGCCCTTTTGAGTCTTTGTATGTGCCAGACGCGTTTTCAACGAAAATATCTTTTACGCTCGTTACCAGTTCCTTTGGGATTGCGTACTGGTTTCCTGTGTTGAACGATGACAGCGGCATTGTGTTCTCGGTGACGGAGTTCATTCCGTACCAAGTCTTTTCGTCCGCCTCAAGCATATCGTAACGGAAAACAAAGTCGCTCCGCCATTTGTCCCCTGCCCAGTTCACTGAGATTCCAGGAGCCTGGTTGTCCCCGCCGCCGGCTCCGCGCGATATTTCTTCAATAGAATAGACTTGCGGGAACGCAATGTTTCTGTTGCCCACGCGCGCGGATTTCAGGAACCCATCGCCAAGATAACCGAGCGCAACTGTGTTTTTCTCAAATCCATCTGCGAATGTGGCCTCAACATAGAATTTTTTGTTCAGCATGAACCAGAGCGACAAATCGACTGTCTGCATGAATACGGGCGTTGAAAATTCCGCCGTGGGGCTTGTTCCGAAACCGAACGATGACGAGAATGTTTCTGTTACGGAACTTTTCCAAAATCCGTCCGCCAGAAACTCAACGTTCTTTCCCTTGAAGTCTTTCTCAAAAAGGCTTGTTGCTTTTCCAGAGCTTGCAAGGGGCAGATTCTTCGTGTCGAACACGATTCCGCCGGCTCCGTCGGAATCACGCGCGCTTTCTGCCGCAGTTTTTGAGAGGGGCTTTGATGTTTCGGCATTTTCTTGCGCAAAGCTTTTTCCCGGGCAGAAAAGCGCAAGGACAAAGGCGAGCACCAGCGCGGGAAGAAAACCGGACTTTCCGAATACGCTTGCTTTCTCGATTTTTATGGCAGGATTCTTTTCAGTCGCCTCAAAAATCGCTTTCTCAAGCCTGCGTTTTTTTTCGTTCATGTCATCGAAAAGAACGCCCTGAATGCCTTGCTCCCTGGGGTACACATTTGCCAGCGCGATTCCCAGTAGCCTTACCCCGCGTTTTTTGTCATATTTCTTAATGAAAAGATTTTTAGCCCGCTCAAACAAGTTGTCTGCGGAAGAAACCTCATCTTCCTGAGTGTCCTGAGCGGAAACAGTCGTAAAATCATCGTACCTGATTTTTACGCATACGGTCTTTGAGAGCATTCCTTCCTTGAGGCTTCTGTACTGGACTTCGCTTGCGATGCGGTAGAGCGCGTTCTCAATCGCGTCCATATCAACAAGGTCGTAGGGGAATGTACTTTCCGAGCTTATTGAATGTGTCTTTGCGGAAAGATTGAAGTTTTCCTCCTCATTTCCGCGCACTGCATTGTACAAAAATGCGCCCGTCGCAGTTCCGAAAATTCCTTGAAGATAGTCCTTTGAGTGACTGAAAATGTCCTTTGTTGTCTTGAAGCCGAATTTCCTGAGCTTTTCCAGCGTCTTTTCGCCCGCGCCCCAGAGTTTTTCTAGCGGGAGCGAAAGCATGAAGTCACACTCAGTTCCTGCCGGCACGACGTAGAATCCGTCCGGCTTTTTTAGCCCGGAAGCGATTTTTGCGACATATTTTGTGCAAGCCATTCCGACCGAAACTGTAAGACCTGTTTTTTCTTTTACTTCGTCCTTGATTTTCCTTGCGGTATCAACGGGCGGTCCAAAAAGCCGCTCCGTCCCTGTTATGTCTATGAAAGCCTCATCGATTGAAATCTGATGCACATCGGGGGAGTAGTTCCTGAATATTTCCATAACTTCCTCTGATTTTTCGTGGTAACGCTTCATTCTGACCGGAAGAAATATACCGTCAGGGCAAAGCCGCGCCGCAACCGAGAGCGGAAGCGCGGAATGTACCCCGTAAGCCCGGGCTTCGTATGAGGCCGCAGAAACAACTCCGCGCCGCTCGTTGAGCCGTCCGCCGACAATGACGGGCTTACCCCTGAGCTCAGGGTTGTCGAGCTGTTCGACTGAGGCGAAGAATGCATCTAAATCAATGTGAAGGAATGTTTTGGTCAATATATATAGATTGTCGAACGAATTTGTTTTCAAATTCAGTCTTGTATATAGCTGATATTATTATTTTCATGTCTGGGCGTTGCGGAGAAGTGAAGTCAATCGTTATTTTTTGCGGAGGAAAATCAGGGATTATGAACATGGTCCTTCCTCCGTCAGAGAAAAATCCATAGAACGAATCGTATACGGAAACTTCTCCTGGGGCTTCGACGCTCACCGAGTACCTGAGGGCGTTTTTGTCGGACGATATGGAAAGATGGTTCGACAGAACGCCTTGAAACTCCGATTTTATGATTTTAGCCGAAAGATTTCTGCATTCCTCATCTTCAATTGAAATTTCTTTCCTTGAGGATGAGAAAATGCCTGTCTTGTAGTTTTTGTTCAGCGCAATGGAAATCAGGATAAAGGAAACGACAAGAGCTGCGGTGGCAGGAAGAAAAATCCTCAATACCTTTTTTGCTGGCGAATAGCCTTTTTCCCTTGCGAATATGCTTATTCCTAAAAAAGTTTTCTGAATGTGAATCATAAACGGAAAAAATCCAAGCGAAAGAAGGAAGTTTTCTTTGAGCGTAGATGATGCGAGCATGGAAATTGTTTCGGTTCCCGCGCTTCTCAGAAGCGTCTTTGCGTAAGGTCCGAACGGAACGAGCAGTAGGATAATCGGAATCAGTATTAGCGGAAGTTTCCGCACTTTTCGGAAAGTGTATATGATTATGAACTCGATTGAGAATGGTATGAAAAGAAGTATGTCGAACGAGAGGAAAATGAATATGTTCGTCACCGCCACGAAGTCTACCGTATGCCCGAACACGAACCTGAGGATTGGAAAATTCATTCTGGCGAAAAGGAACGAGATTGCGATTATGGTTAGTATTGCAACGAGGAATTTCACCGAAAGACGGGAAGCCGGGCTTAATGCCAGAGCCGCGCCTGCTTTCTGAGCGATGAGCTGTCCCAGATAGAGAGAGCCAAGATAGAACACGAACATTAGCGGAAGAAAGTAAATCGTCCTGAGAAAGTGCTTTTTCACTTTCGCGCCGTATTTCCCTGAGAAAGTGAACGCGCACAAAAGCAGAAGGCTGAGTGTTCCGACAAGAAGGACAAGTCGCACGATAGCTTTCTCGCCAATGAAAAACCCGCGCGGGAACGAAATGTAGAAATAGTGCCTGTCATGTGTGTCCGTTCCCAGAACCGTGTAAGAGTCAAGGAAATTTTTTACAGCCTCAAGCTCCTCTTCATTTCTGAACGATATGAACACTGACGGTATTCCGCTCCTTGAAAAAGCGTCCATTCGTTTTTCACCGTCAATCAGTCCAATCTTGTAGAGCGAAAGCATATTTCCAGGGGAAAGAAAAGCCGTCCCGCTTTCTTTGAGGCTTGATACGACTCTCTCATAGAGCCACAGCGGCGTTACGCTGCGCCGGCTTCCGTTCTGAACTGAGGCCGGCTTTCCGTTACTGAACGAGAACAGAATTGCGCATGCGCTGGTCTGCTCCTCAAAGTTCCTTGCGAATACGCTGCTTCCTGTCGCAAACCGCTCGTTTCCGTCAAGGGCCGAGAAAAGCGCGTGTACAGCGAAGCCATAGTCCTTTTCTTTGATATATTTCAAAAGCGAGATTATTTTCTTTGAGTGGCGGAAGAAATCTTCCTGCGTGAAGCACAGAACGATTACATCCCTGACTCCCTGCGAGTCAGAAAATCCTGCCTCTTCCTTCTGCGCGGAGCGCGCTCTTTTGTCCGTGATTTTTGAACGCACATTGTACGCAAAAATATCATGACCGGTTTTTGAGAGCGTTTCGCGTTCCGCCCTGAGTCCGTTTTTGAAAAGTTCCTGCTCCACGAAAAGAGAAAGCCTGCTTCCTTCTGGCTCTGCCTGCTCCGGGAAAAAAAAGCACGGAATGAGAAAAAAAAGCACGGAAAAAAAAAGCTTTCTGAGAGTCATTTTATGAGTGTTTTGTTTCGATTTTCTATATATTTGGTGAACTGTATTGATTTATAAAAATCTGGTAATTGTTTATGTGTTGTTATTTTATTTATAAACTTAACATCAGAATCTTTTATCGAATTTTTAATGGAGAATGTTAAATCCTTGTTGACCAATAAAATATTTTCATCAAACAATGTATGATGATTTTCGCACAGCCATATTCCATTTTCACCATCAGTTGCACATCTCAATTTTTCTTCATCTGAAATAGTGGCTTTTTTGATGCTGGCAACAGGCCAAACATGCGCGCCCTGAATGAGTTCTGGAATTTCGCAATCACATAAGGCACATTTCTTTGCACCAAGTTTTTCTAGTAAGTTGAATATATATCTAGGAGACCTAAGACTATTGTTTTCTTGAAACACTCTTTTCTCAAGCTGAATATTTGTAGGAATAATTTTGATATTATTCATTTTTTTTAAGACATTCATACTTGATTCTGGTAATTCCTTCAAATCTTTTTCAACGACTTCATACAAAGTTACCTCTTGATTTTCTTTTGCAAGCATGGATAGTGCATAGCAAGTCATACTTGTATCGTATTTATTTGCACCATATGTTTTACCATAAATATCATAATTACAAGATGAACTCTTTGTAATGTAAGAAGAATTATTGGATTTGTTTTTTTCTGTATTAATTTTTTTTGCATTCATAATATCATCTAATGATGTAAATGCAGAAATTTTTGATTGAATCATTGTGTCAACATTTAAGAATGTAAAACCTATAGTTTTCATCAATCTGTACATCATTATTTGATAATTGGTCGCAGCATTTCCATTAAAATTAAGAAAGTAGTAATATAACTTCTTTTTCCTGTATGGATTCAAGTAAAAGAGATTAAATGCAGTGGGAACACTTTGGACACTAGAATTTCTTCCTCCAATTTCTTTATCAGAAAAACTAATATAATTTGCTATATCTCTGTAAAAAAGAATGGCAAGCCTTCCCTTATTGTAAGTTTTCTCAAAAAATTCATCTTGATGGTTATTATCTACATAATCAACTGTATAATTACTTTGACCTGTAATTTTAGTACAAATATCTCTTAAGACATCATCTGACAGTTGGTCTATAAATAAAACTCCCGTTTGCACAGATTTTTGGAGATTCTTCTTAATTATAAAATGTGGTGTACTATACTGCTTCATAATTGGTAATTAAAATCTCCTTTCTTCTTGAGCCAGAAATACCAATAACATCACCAAGTTCAATCATTCTGTATCTATTTTTTTGAACCCAGTTTAGTAATTCTTCGTTTCGTTTTCCTTTATGGTCTAAAACATAAGAAAGCATGAAAGGAATTCCTTCATTAGATAGTTTATCAGAGTAGTCAAATAATTCTTTCTCAAGATTCTTGTTCCATCCCAAAAAACCTCTTTTCCCATCATTATATGCACCTGTTGTCAAAGTGTAAGGAGGGTCCATATATACAAACAAACGCTCGTTTTTGTTTAATGGGATGCTTTTGTAATTGTCATGTAGAAAAAAACAATTTTCTTCTTTTAGCTTTCTAGAAAAACTTATCAATTTTTCAAGAACTTTATCATTAAACCATCTCATTCCAACAGGATTGTTAAAATCTAAATTAGAATTAAAACGGATTTGTTGCTGAAAACCATATAAAATTATTGTAAATAATAGTCTAGGGTCTCTTTTCTCTTTCGGAAGAGAATTATAATAATCTCTGATTTTATGATACGATTCTTTGTCCGCAGGTTTTAAATCATATTGTTTTATGAGTTTCTTCACATATAAAATGTAATCATACGTATCAAATTTTCTAAAAGATTCAACCAAATCTGAAACTAAAAAGTTATAATCATTATAAACAGTTTGTGCGCATGAAATATTTACACCGACATTGAAGCCACCACCAAACGCATCTACAAATTTATCAATGTTCGGTGCAAGATTTGTTTTTATAGAGTTTACAATCTTTGCTTTGCTTCCAATATAGTTTAATGGAGATTCGTAAATGACTTCTTTTTTATCTTTTAATTCAATAAAAAAAAGATATTCAAAATGTTCATTCTCATTTTGGGACTTCCAATTTTGATATTTTTTGTAAGGAATTTTTTTACAAACAAAAGTCTCGGGTTTACCATATCGTTTTAATGATGATTCAATAAAAGTTCTAGACATAAAACCGTCATTGTTATAGCTAAAGAGAACATATTTTGCTTTAGTGTTTGCGATTACCTTATCAAACAAAATATGAGATTTGAAATCTTTTGACCAATCCGAGCGCATAGGCGCAGTCGGTCTGGAGCCTGTGATTTTGCTTACAGAAGGATTGTCGTTCAGAATCAATGTTTCAAGCAAATGATATTGAGTTCCATATTGATTTTGAGTGTATGGAGGGTCTAAATATAAAATATCACAATCAATACTGCTGATTATGTTTTCAATTTTATCGTTGAAAACTTGAACGCTTGAAAGATTGCAGTTTACAGATTCTACTTTGATAAATTCAATCGGTTTTAATGCCCTTGAATCCCAGTGTTTTAAAAACGCACCGTAAACCCCTGCTGTATTAGAAACTGCTGAAACGGACTCTATAAGACAAGCTAATAGATACGCATACTCATTTCCATTTATAAGATTTTTCTGATTCCAATCTTCAATTTGCTCTCGAAAGTAATCAATCCTTTGTGCATTTTCAACTGAAAAGTACATTCTTGATGAATTTTCAGAGGGGCAATATGTTTTGTAAAAAAAACCTTTTCTTTTTTCTTTTGTCTTATTCAAAAAATCAATAGGATTTATGTTCAGTTTCTGAAAAGTGCATACAGGTGCGACAACTCTTCCTTTGGTATAAATTGTTGACCATTTTAAGTTGTCATTTAAGATTATATTAAAGTATTGCTTAAAATGATTTGAGATAGCGCCTGTTCCGCAAAAAGCATCGCATAATGTTAAATTAGTCGATATAAGATTTTTTTCTTTCAGCAATATTTCTATTTCAGATATTAAACTTTCCTTGTTTCCCAGAAATCTCATAAAAATAATATATTTACAATTTTGCTTTTTTTCTACGGTCTTTTACTGCGAGGCTATAAAACATAGTGGCGAATATTAGAACTGTCCTGCGTTAAGGGTTGGATAAAATAGACATGCATATTTTATTCAGCCCTTTTAATTAGTCTTTCGACAGATTTTTATTTTCCGGTGATTTTTTTCTGGCACTCGCGGTACAGCTCGCTAGTTTTTGCCACGATGTCCTGGGGCACTTCCTTGATATTCGGGTCTCCGGCAAGGTTGTTCTCCTTGAGCCAGTCGCGCACGAACTGCTTGTCGTAGCTTTTTGGACTTGTTCCAACCTTGTATTCGGCGGCGTTCCAGAATCGGCTTGAGTCAGGCGTAAGAACTTCGTCAGCAAGCACAAGTTCTCCGTTCTCGTCAAGACCGAACTCAAATTTTGTGTCGGCGATGATGATTCCGTTTTTTGCGGCGTGATCATAGCACTTCTTGTAGATTGCGAGAGCTGCCTTCTCGATTTTTGAGCCTAGCTCTTCGCCAAGGTCATTCTTCATGTACTCCAGCGTAACATTGATGTCGTGACCTTCCTTTGCTTTAGTTGATGGCGTTACGATTGGCTCGTCAAGTTTTTCGGCCTGCTCGTATTTTTTCGTGAAAGAGTGGCCGAGGAACGGCTCTCCTTTCTTGTATGCCTCGTACATTGAGCCGAACATATATCCGCGGACGATGACTTCGTAAGGAATCATCTTTAATTTTTTGACAAGAATTGTCCTTCCTTCAAACTCCGGCTTCTGGAATTCTTGAGGCATATCTTTAAGGTCTGACGAAATCATGTGGTTCTTGACGATGTCTTTTGTAAGCGAGAACCAGAACTCGGAGAGCGCGTTAAGGACTTTTCCCTTTCCGGTGATTTCTGTCGGAAGGATAACATCGAATGCGGATATTCTGTCCGTAGTAACGATGACCATTCTTCCGTCTTCCAAATCATAAACTTCGCGGACTTTTCCGCTGATAATCTTTTTCATACTAAAACTCCTGCCAAAACCCGCGTTTGCGGAACTTTTGGGAACTTCTGACTAACACTTTAAACGATTAATCAGCTATATTCTATTATTAATGCGGAAAATGATAAAGTGCATGATGACGGTGTATAGGAAACTTTTGTTTTTTCTTGTGCGCTGGGGCGTTTTAAGGTGGAAAACTTATTGACAATGAAAAAAAATTCGACCTAAAATATTGGAGTAGCTCTAAGACCCTATGTTTTGACGCTGCCTGTGGTTTCTTGCGACGCTACTGACGCGGATTTTTTATTTGGAGTGTTTTATGAAAAAAAATGTCTTTTTCAGTGTTCTTGCGACTGTTATTTTTGCGTCATCTTTCCTGCTTTCCTGTGGCTCAGGTGGCGGAGGCGGTGGCGGTGGAAGCTCTGGTGGCGGAAATAATAATTCCCAGACCTCAGTTTCCAAGTCCACAGTAAAAATTACCGTTCCGCAGTCAGTTACTTCGGACTTGGTTAGTTCGGACATAACGATGGAGAATACGCAAGTGTTCTATTATCTATCAGGTGTATTTCTGCGAGCAGGGAACTGATAAGGTCGTTCGCTTGGGCGGGGCTATTTCTGGCGGAACGATTACTTTCAATGATGTTCCGTTCGGAACTTATGATTTTACACTTGAGATTTATCTTGACGAAAACAAGTACACGCTTCTCTACGAGTACCAAAAGAGCGGTGTCGCCATTTCTCAGACGCAAAGCACCGTCACATTTCCGGACAGAAGCCTTTCCGATTTTTCGGACTGGTTCTTGGTTTATAACGAGAACGATTTAACATCTGCCTTGTCTCAAATCGCAGGGAGGGATAGCATAACCGAAGAGAAAAAGGCAAAAATCTGCCTTATGGCGGATTTCTCATGCACCGGGTACGATGCGCTTGTTTCAAGCGTTGTTGATAAAATCATCATCGAGCCGAACGGACATCTTATTGACAAGACCGTAGAAGCCCCTGAACTTCCTGAAACTTCCACGCCTTCCGACCCGGCAGGCACAGGTGACCCTTCTGACCCGAGTGACCCAACACCTTCATCAGGACCTGAGATTCCTGATGGATATACGGGAATTTGCCTTACTGGAAGCACTGACTTCAACGCAATGCGCACGGACGTAACTCTTGTAAACGGAACTAAGTATTATTTTTATGCTGACTCAACCCTTACGAATGACAAATTGGCTGAATTCCAAAGTAAGATACTTATGTGTAGCTCAATTCAAACGAACTATGGTAACGGAAGAATAACCTTCGGAGCATCAATCGTTGACTTGTCCGAAGCTACAGGAGTTACTACGCTGGGAAGCGAAAGTTTCTACAACTCGCTTACTTCAATAATACTTCCACCGAACATAGACAGCCAAATCTCAGGACAGATATTCGAGAACACAACGTCGCTCACATCTATTTCAATTGCGGACACGAACGAGAATTTCTGTACCGTGGACGGAGTTCTGTACAGCAAGGACAAGACAAAGCTCTACAAATATCCTGCGGCAAAGGAGGGGGAAACTTACACTCTTCCTTCGGAAACTACATGGCTTGCTTACGGGGCATTTGAGGATAACAAATACCTTGAGAAAATCGAGGGGCTTGAGCAGATAACGACAATCAATAGTTATCAGGCATTCGCGTATTGCAGTAAGCTTACGGAGGTGAACCTTACGAATACTGCTCTTACATATATACCTGCATACACATTCCAGTATTCAACCGCTCTTAAAAAAGTGACTTTATCATCAACTTTGACTTCAATAGGTGGTAACAGCTTTAGAAGCTGCAATAACCTTGAGGAGCTGCATTTGAAGAGAAGCACACCTCCGAGCCTTTCTGTTTATAACTCTACGAAAGAATTCTACGGATGCTCAAAGGTAAAATTCTATGTTCCGACGGGGGCAAAAAATACTTATCAAAACAGCAACTTTATGAGTGCAAGCTACAATGCCCAGCCTGGCGCAGATGTAATTGAAGAGTAGGTCAGTGGAAACACACCTTTGGCAAAGCCAAAGGTGGTCGAGTTTGCTGTGTATTTGTGTGGAACTTCTGATTAATAGTTGGAGCGATTAATCAGCTATATCCTACTTGTTCTGCATATGTAATTTTTAGAAAATGTGTTCGGGAGCAAAAACTTGTGAATCCGTTGCTCCCGTGCAATGCCGCTAGTGCGGAGCTTTTATGGGAGTGTTTTATGAAAAAAAAGTCTTTTTTCGGTATACTTGCGACTGTTGTTTTGGCGACAGATTTTCTTTTTTCTGCCTGTTCTGGTGGAACTAACTATGTTGGGGAAAATGATAATCAGAATTCTGAGGGAAAAAAATCTTATACGGTCACAGTTTCAGAAATAATTACGAATGGTACGATAACACCGAGCAAGACCACTGCATTAGAGGGAGATAGTATTAATCTTATTGTAACTCCTACTGATGGATACGCATTAGATTCTTTGAGCGTAAAGGATGCTGATGGAAACAATGTGATTGTAATAGCGGGGGCTTTTTTAATGCCAGCTTCGAATGTTACGATTTCTGCAGTGTTCAAGGTTGCGACAGTAAGTTATTCTGTAACGATTGATAGTTCAATTACTAACGGAAATGTTCTCTCAGATAAAACAAGCTCGGTTGCTTCGGGGGATACTGTTACGCTAACAGTAACGGCAGATGGAACGAGAAGGTTAAAATCGCTTGCTGTTACGGACTCAAATAACAATGTAGTTCCAACTACGAATGTGACGGCAGGAACGACATATACATTTGTAATGCCTTCGTCTGATGTTACGATTATGGCGATATTCGGCTATCTTGGCTCAAAAGTAACTCCAAACGCTGTAGGTGACATAGTGTTTTCAGATGGTACTGCGGAAGCATATGATATCAGCCTTACCATGACTACAGAGCAAAATGATAATGTTGTAGGTGTTTTTGCATCTAGTTCAGGAAACTATATAGTAGGTATAAAACAAGGTGGAGGCAACTATTTTTCTTATGCGGACGCTTCAACGACAAAACTTTCTGAGCATTCGGCAGCAACACCAGCCCCTTATAACAGTAATTGGAGGATAACAGCATCGGCAGAACTTAATGAAATTCGTAACAATATTACTGATATAAACAACTCACTTGAAAAAATAACTGGTGCTGTACAAATCTATACTTCGGGGACTGGTTACCTTATATCTGATCATGAGGGGTATTTGTTTGATTTCTCAGATGCACGGGAAGTAGAAGCCGAGAGTTCTCCTGGCAGGGTTCTTTTTGTCCATGATGTTATCGTGAACTAAAAGTTTTCGCATACTGACAAAAAATGTATAGTATTAAAAAAAACACAATAGGAATATTATGTTCCTATTGTGTTATTTCGTTATTCTACAGACAAACATGGAAGGCCTGTCAAAAAGGCAATAATTTATACAAAAGAAGAGCATAAGATACCGAAAGAACTTGTTGACCCGAATGCCTGCTGGATTGTGGAGCATCTGAAAAACTGCGGCTACGAGGCGTACATAGTCGGCGGGGCCGTAAGAGATTTAATTGTAGGAAAAACCCCTAAGGATTTTGACATAGTGACTGCGGCCACGCCCTCAAAAATAAAGAAGCTGTTCAGAAACTCGCGGATAATCGGAAAGAGGTTCCGCCTTGTTCATGTTTTTTTCGGAGAAAAGATTTTTGAGGTTTCAACATTCCGCTCAATAAAAAGCGGTACTGTGGGGAACGATTTCGGAACGATGGATGAGGATGTCTTGCGCCGCGATTTCTCTCTGAACGCACTTTACTACGACCCCATAAAAGAGCAGGTAGTTGATTATGTAGGCGGCGTTGAGGATATAAAAAACAAAGTCCTGAAGCCTGTCATTCCGCTGGATAAGATTTTTACCGAAGACCCTGTGCGCATGATTCGCGCCGTAAAGTTCTCGGCAACTCTGGGAATAAAAATCCCGCGCGCAATAAGGCATAAAATCAAGAAGAACGCGCATCTTTTGCAGGAAGTTTCGCCGTCGCGCCTTACCGAGGAGCTTTTGAAAATCATAAACGGCGGTCATTCCTTTGAGATTGTCACCGCCGCGCTTGAAAATGACATCTATATGTACTTGCAGCCTTCTGCGAACGCGCTCATGTACGAGAAAAAGGACTTTGAGGAAAGCTACATGAGGCATCTCATGGACTTGGACAAGCTCAACCTTGCTCAGCCAGACGCGCGGCTGGGAAAAAAACTTACCTTTATGATAAGCGATTTCATCTCGTCCCTTACTGACTGGAAGAAAGAGATTGACGCAAAGACTGCCTCAGGCGAGCTTTACACAAAGACATGGAATCAAGTTCGCAACTTTGTGCTTCCTATGAATCCGCAGCGCACGGAGCTTGAGTTTGCAATAAAGGAATCTCTTACAAAGCTGGGCGTTGCAGTAAAGTTCCCAAAGAAACGGACGCGGCGGTAGTTGATGTTCGCGTGCGAAGTTACGGAACGCTAACCACCACAAGTTTGTGAGTTTACCTTGAGTATCAAATTCAACTATGTTTTTCATCTTCCGATAATGAAATGATGAAAAACATAGTTGTTCTTTACGCAGGTTCTGTTACAGAATTCGCTTTCGATAAATGCTTTGCCGGAAAATCGGCGTTCGACCTCTCGCTTGAATGGGCTTCCCGTCACGGAGACAAAACTTATGTCCTGTGCGGCGACTCTTGTTTCGCACAGATTTCTTCATGCGGCGCGGGAGCGGAGCTTGTGAAAAAGTCGCAATGGACGAACGAGGCGGTGGCTTGTGAAATCTCGGCTCTTTGCGGAAAGAATTCATCCGACTTCGCAATTTTCTCATGGGCGGACACGCCTTTTTTGAATGACAAGGTTACGGACGAGCTTGTTTTCGAGCATACCGAGTACGAAGCAGAATATTCGTTTGCCGACGGATTTCCGTACGGAATCGCGCCGGAGATAATATCTGCGGGAACGGCCGGAATCGTGGCGGCCCTGGCTAAGGACTCCCAGAAAGAGATTGGCGCAAAGAGCGCGTCCCGCGACGGTATTTTTTCCGTGATGAAAGGCGACATAAATTCATTTGAGATTGAGACTTTGATTTCAGACAAAGACTACCGTATGCTCCGCCTTGAATTTGAGTGCAGCTCCAAAATCAATTTCATTGCGTGCAAAAATCTTTTTGAAAAAGTCTCAGACCGCTTTTTTGGAATTGACGCGTACAGGCTTTGCGACGAGGCGGAGAAGTCTGTACCAGTTATAAAGACGGTCCCTGCGTTCTACAATATTCAGATAACGCCGCGGTACAATCATCAGATTTGCTACAATCCAAAAAGTCCTGTCATATCGGAGAGCGGCGAAATGAATCTTTCCGAATTCAGAAAGCTGGTATCAAAAATAAGCTCGTTCTCGGACAAGGCAGTAATATCGCTTTCGTGCTTCGGAGAACCTCTTTTGCACAGTGATTTCTCATCGTTCGTCAACGAGATTTTGTCTTACGAGAATCTGTCCGTGCTTGTGGAAACGGACGGAATCCTTGCGAACGAAAAGACTATCGGCGGAATTGACATTCAGAAGGCTTCCGGGAAAATTGACTGGATTATACTTCTTGATGCGATGGACTCCGCCCTTTACTCAGAGCTTCATTCATGCCCTGAAAGCGATTTTTCCCTGGCGGTCAATTCTGTTCCGTTCCTTGAGGCCCGATTCCCTGGTCATGTATGGCCCCAGTTCGTACGGATGAAAAAAAACGAGCCGTCTTTGGAATCGTTCTACCGCTTCTGGAAGGAAAAGGAAAATCCTTCGCACGGAAAGCTGATAATCCAAAAATACGACTCGTTCGCGGGGCTTCTTCCGGACGAAAAATCGGCTGACCTTGCTCCGTTAAAGCGAAATCCGTGCTGGCATCTGCGCCGTGACATGACGATTCTTTGCGACGGAACTGTTCCTATCTGTCGCGATCAGTTCGGAGCGAAGCTTGGGAATGTTTTTGCCGAGGAATTGGACGAAATCTGGAAGAGAAATGATTTGAACCTTGAAAATCATTTGTGCGGGAATTATTCTGATAAGTGCAAGGCGTGTGATGAATACTATACCTTTATATTTTAACGAGCGGCAGATAAACAGAACTATTCTGGGCGGGAAGGAAAAAGCTCCCAATGCAAAAATGAATGTTGCTGCGATTGTCCTTAACGCAAGCTGGAGCGATTTCCGCGCGAACATAATCGATTCTCTCGTAAAGTGCGGGTTCAGGGAGATTATCTCAATCGAAGTCGCGGCTCAGAACTATAATCTTGAGGATTTTTCACGCCGCTTTCCGTTCGTGAAATTCGTCTTTCCTCTGGAACGCTGCACGGACGGTGACTTGATAAACATCGGGGTTGCGGAGTCGGACTCTGAGTATTTTATCGTCTTGCGCGACTCGCTCAAATTCACGACCAACCTTATGACACCGACTTTGTTCCAGAAGATAACTGAGGAAAAGCCGTTCTGCGTAACTCCCCGTCTTCTTGGTCCGAAAGAGAGTTCTTTCCCGATTGTGTTCTCGCCTTCCGTTGAGAGGTCTCAGCTGAAAATCGAGGAAACTGCTGTAGTTTCTGACGGAGAGGCGAATTTGTATCCTTTCGATTATATGGGATTGTACGAAAGGACAAAATTCATTGACCTTGGCGGGTTTGACTATACGATTTCGTCTCCGTACTGGCAGAACCTTGACTTGGCTCTCAGGGCATGGCTCTGGGGCGAGCGGTCTGTTCTTTCAACGGCGTTCAGCCTTGTCTACGAGACCAGAATTCCGGATATAGACCCAAGTCCCTGCCAGGCTTCAAACAGGTTCTACCTTAAGAATCTGCTTCCGAGGTTCGATACGGATCATGCGTTTATTCCTGTGTCATCGTTCTTCGTTTTCTCGCTTCGTTCTGCATGCGGGTTCTTTGAGTCCGTAAACCAGTTCAAGGAAGCGAGGCTCTGGACTGAAAAAAATAAGTATCGGTTCAAACGAGATGCCTTTAATCTTGTTGAGAACTGGAGGTAAATAATGACGATTCTTGCCGTTCAATGCAGATTATCTTCAAGCCGTCTTCCGGGCAAGGCTCTTCTTCCGCTCGGCGGAAAAACTGTCCTTGACTGGACTTTGTGCGCGATGAGAAAAATTCCTGCTGACGCATATTATGTTGCAACTGATGAAAGCTCTTATCAGGCTCTCATTCCGTTCTGCGAGAGAAACGGTTTTTCTGTGTTCAAAGGTCCTCTTGAGGATGTTTTTGAGCGTTACTGCCTTCTTATAGAAGAAACAGGAGCGGACACCGTTATCCGGGCTACCGCCGACAATCCGTTCTTGTTCTACGAGGCGGGAATTGAGCTTTGCGAGCTGTACAAAAGGCGGCGCGAAACTTCAAAGTGCGATTACATAACATTCACGGGCCTTCCGCACGGAAGCGGGATTGAGATGTTCGATGCGGCTTCGCTTTTGAAAGCAAGGACTCTTACTGATTCAGCTTATGACCATGAGCATGTGGGGCCGAGCCTGTACAATCATCCGGAGTCGTTCAGGAGCGTTATGGTTCCTGCCCCTGAGAAATGGAATCATCCTGAGCTTCGCACTACGATAGACACTCCTGCGGATTACCGCCGCGCCCTGGCAATCGTAAGGAAAGTTTCTGGCATCGCGAAAGAACCTGTCTCAGAGCCTTACACGAGCGAGCAGATTCTTGGCGCATTCAGCGATTCGAGCGTGCTTCGTCCTGTCCTTACGGTGCCCTGTGTCAGAAAAGGAAAGGGAACCGGTCACTTGAGAAGATGCCTTTCCGTGGCTTTTTCAATCGGTGCTGATGTGTATATTCCTGAAGGTTCGGGGCTTGAGGAGCTTTCCGAGCTTGTCACTGACGCAAAGAACTCAGGGCTTGAGAGCTGGCAGATAATCAGGGAGCTTCCAAAAAAAGGCGATTACGCTATGATTCTTACCGATGCGTTCGCCCTTGACCGCGACATGGCACTTAAGCTTTCTGAAGCCGCGCCTGTCTGTGCGATTGACGAAGGGTCTCTTAACTCCGATTTGTGCGATTTCCTTATTGACATAATTCCGTCCTACGGAATTTCCAGGTCTGCGAATGTGACTGACCCTACTTTCGTCACTCTTCCTGACAACAAGAGACTTGTTCCGCGGCCGACCGAGTTCAAGGAGATAAAGTCCATTCTTGTGACTGTGGGTGGGGAAGACCCTTCTGACCTTGTTGTTCCAACATGTATCGCGCTTTCCAAGGCGTTCAGAAAAAATTCCGAACTTAAGGTGACTGCTATTGTCCAGAATGTGGATGAGGCGAAAAAAAGACTTCCTGAAAAAATTCGATCTAAAGTAAAATTCATCGAGCCAGTCCACAATCTGCGCGAAAAGCTCGCGGATTTTGATGTGGTCATCTCGCATTACGGTTTTACTGCGTTCGAGGCAGTCGCTGCTGGTTGTGGCGTTCTTTTGCTCGGCACGACGAACCTTCATGTAAAACTTGCTCAGAAATATAATTTCAAGTGTCTTGAAAAAGATGAAATCAACGATGGAGAGCTTTTGGACGCGCTCAAAAAAACACAGGAGCTTTATCCTGACTCTCCTTTTACGAAAGAGGGGGCAGGAAAGAAAAATCTTGGCGAATTCGTGAGTGTCCTTTCAAAAGGAAGACGGTTCAGCTGCCCTGTATGCCAGGAGCATCACGAAACTTTCACGGACTTCGTTGAGGCTCGGACTCCGCTCCACACATTCAGGCGGTGCGGTAACTGCGGTATGATTTATATGTCATGGACGCTTGACAGCGAGGACACCAAGTACAATGAGGATTATTTCTTTGCCGACTACAAAAAGCAGTACGGAAAGACTTATCTTGATGACTTCGTTCAGATAAAGTCCCAGTGCGTGAGAAGAACATCAATCGTTGACTCAATCTATAGAAAAAACAACAGGAATGTGACTCCGTCCGTGCTTGACATCGGATGCGCTTTCGGTCCTTACATCGATGCCGCGAACGATTCCGGCTGGCAGGTGTTCGGGACGGATGCGTCAAAAGAGGCCGTGGACTATGTTCAGAACACGCTTCATTATCCAGCCGTCGTTTCAAAATTCCCTGCGTTCAATCCTGATGCTGCTTTCGGCGTGAAGGCTTTCGATGCCGTCACGATGTGGTATGTCATAGAACATTTCCAAAATCTTGACGCTGTTCTGAAAGGCGTGTCGAAAATACTCAGGAAAGGCGGAATATTCGCATTTTCAACACCTTCCGCGCAAGGAGTTTCGGGGCGGTTCAACACACAAAGCTTTTTCCAGAACTCGCCGGCTGACCACTACACGATTTGGGAGCCTTCGACTTGTGCGAACATCTTGAAGCGGTATGGTTTTAAGGTGCAGAAAATCGTATCGACCGGCCATCACCCGGAGCGATTTCCGAAAATGAACGGAAAAAAGTCTGGCGTTATGTTCAAAGTGTATTCTGCCGCAAGCAGGTTTTTCTCTCTCGGCGACACTTTTGAAGTTTATTGCGTAAAAGAAAAAGAGATTTAGGTGCAGTGTATGAAAAAGATAATGATTTTAGGCGCGGGGCTTATGCAGAAACCCGCGATTCTTGCGGCAAAACATCTGGGATTTGAATCAGTTGTCGTTGATGCAAATCCGAATGCAGTTTCAGTTCCTCTGGCTGATGCGTTTTATCCGATTGATTTGAAAGACAAGGACGCGCTGCTCGCACTTGCCGAAAATCTGAGCAAGGACGAGGAGAACGGGCTTTCAGGCGTGTTCACGGCTGGAACTGATTTTTCCGCGAATGTGGCTTATGTAGCAAATCATTTCGGCTTTCCGTGCCACGATTACGAGGCGTGCCTGAATGCGAGCGACAAAGTTCGCATGAGGGGCTGTTTTTCCCGTGCTGGCGTTCCAAGCCCCGCGTTCCAGGAAATAGAAAAATCCCATGTCGAGCAGCTGTGCGAAAAAGCAGGAAAAGGCGAAGTTGAGTTTCCCAAAGTGGTTAAACCTTGCGACAATATGGGCGGGCGCGGCTGCAGGCTCGTCCGCTCAAAAGAGGAGCTTCTTCCTGCGGTGAGCGCTTCCGTCAGGAATTCGCGCACTGCCCGCGCTATTTTTGAAGACTACATGGAAGGCAGGGAGTTTTCGATTGATTCTATTGTGTACAAGGGGACTCTCACAATAACAGGTTTTGCGGACAGGCATATTTTCTATCCTCCGTACTTTATCGAGATGGGACATTCTCTTCCGTCCCTTGCCGACAGCGTGGTGAAAAATCAGCTCATAGCTACTTTCGCGCTCGGAATAAAGGCTCTTGGTCTTACTTGCGGCGTTGCGAAAGCAGACATCAAATACACAAAGAACGGACCGATGATTGGAGAGATTGCGGCTCGTCTTTCAGGCGGCTACATGAGCGGGTGGACATTTCCGTATTCAAGCGGAATGAATCTTACCGAAGAGGCAATGAAAATCGCCGTTGGGAAAGAGCCTGATTTTATCCTTGCCAACAGAAAGTCAGTTCCGTGGCAGCCGCATGAGAGCGTTAGGGGCCAAGAGCAGCCCTTTGAGCTTTATGAGATTAAGAGCAATCTTGTGAGCGCGGAGCGGGCATGGCTTTCAATTCCTGGAAAAGTCGCCGCCGTCTACGGGCTTGATGAGGTGCGCGAGATTTACGGCGTGAAAGATGTACTTCCGCGCGTAAAAGTAGGCGACAAAGTTGATTTTCCGCGGAACAATGTGGAAAAATGCGGTAATATCATCTCGGTTGCTATTAGCAGCGAGAAAGCGTACAGGTCGGCGCACGAGGCGGTTTCTTCAATAACGCTCCGGCTTGAGCCGAACAATCCTGACACGGATAAATTTTTGCGCGGCGAGATTGATGTTGATGAAAGCGGATTCCCGCCGTCAGCGTTCGTACTGTCGTCAAGTCAGAACGAAATCTCAATCGGCGAGAACACTGTGATTCCGGCGGACAAAAGCGTGCTCTCGTGCATACCGGAGACGCTTGAGCCGTTCGTGGACTCAATCGAGGACTGGAATCATTGTACTCTTCGGAAAACACTTGAAAAATTCGACAAGATTTGTCCGACACATAAAGAGCTGGATGGAAAAAAATTCTGGCACAATGTGCTTCGTGGCGGTATACAGGGAATCTTATATTTGGTTGACAGCAATTAGATGAAGAGAATCATTCAGTTTTTTGCATTATTTCTGTTTTCGTTCTCACTTTTCGCGCAGACTGACATAAGCCTTGTCTCTGAGGCAGAGAAGCAGGGCGTGTCATTTTACTGGGATTCGCTCGGAGCATCTGGTATTCTTGAGAAAAACGGTCATCAGATTGTGTTCCACGCAGGAGACCCGTTCGTTCTGAAAGATTACAAAGAAATCCTGTTCACTGACGCGCCTGAAATTGTCGGCGGAAACCTTATGGTCTCAAAGAAATTCGTTGAGGACACTTTTGCCTTTTTCAGCTCCAAGTCAAAGGAAAACGGGTACAGGGTCGGTGCGATAATAATTGATCCCGGCCACGGAGGAAAAGACCCCGGCGCGTCCGCAAAGTACAAGATTAACGGAAAGAAAGTGAACGTGCAGGAAAAAGATATATGCCTGAAGACTGCGAACCTTCTTTGCACAAGGCTGAAAAAGGCTTATCCGGACAAAAAAATCATTATGACTCGCTCCGAGGATGTATTTCTCTCACTTGAGGAACGGACTGACATTGCCAACGCTGTTAAACTCGGCGAGCATGAGGCGATAATCTATGTCTCAATTCATGTAAATTCAAGCCTTGACAAAAAGGCCACCGGGTACGAAACATGGTATCTTTCGCCAGATTACAGGAGAACCGTAATTGAAAAAGATAAAAATGTTGACAAAAATCTGTTTAATATCTTAAATTCTCTTACCGAAGAAGAATATACATCTGAAAGTCTTTTGATAGCGAAATTTATTATGGACGGAATTCAGGCGCAGGTCGGAAATCTTTCGACCCAGCGAGGAATAAAAGCAAACGACTGGTTCGTGGTCAAAAACGCGAATATGCCCAGCGTCCTTATTGAGCTTGGTTTTCTTTCAAATGAGGGGGAAGCTAAGAACTTAATTGATAATTTTTACTTGCAAAAACTTTCTTTAGGAATATATAATGGAATAACAGCTTTTGTGACACATTTTGAGCGTTCACGAGGCTTTATGGGTGGAGAATGAATTTTATTAGGAAAAACATCGTATTTATTTTGCCTGTTCTTTTCGTTCTTCTTGCCATCTTCTTCCTGATTCCAAAGAATCATGGAACGAGGCGTGTTTTCTATTTTCCTTCCGTTGGCTCTGACAAAGTGTGCAGGGAAGTGAGGTATCTTCCTTCCGATGCTGTTCAGGGGGCGGTAAGAAGTTATGTGGACGAGCTTTTGCTCGGCTCATGCAAACGGGGGCGATTCTCTCTCTTCACGCTTGGTACCGTGTGTGAGTTCTGCTTCGTGCAGGATAAAACTGTTTTCGTCGGGCTTTCAGCTGATGCGGCTTTGCAGCTTGCTGACTCGGCAGATATTGAAAATGGTATAAAACTTTTCAAGAGCTCAATCTTGAAAAATTTTAAATATATAGATTATGTAGAGTTGTTTATTGACGGAAATTATGTAGAAAATCGTTGACAAAATGATTTTCTTGTATGATACTGTTATTTATACAAGGCTACATCAATCGAATTTTAAAGGAGCTTCGAATGAAGAAAACTTTAGTTTTATCAACAGCAGCAATGATGTTGTTTGGAGCAAGTGCATTCGCTAAAGAATCAACACTTATTGATTTCTCGCTTTTGGATGGAGATATCACAATCAAAGCTCAGAACGGCGAGGATGCCAATGACAGATTGGCAAACAAAAGAACTGTAATGGACTACAGTGTCGCTGCAGGTGCATCTTTCGACAAAGAGCAGAAAGATCTTATGAAATCTTCTCTTTACCTTGGTGAATGGGAAGTTGAGCTCAACAGCTCTGCAAGAAATGTAAACAGCTTGGCTAACTCACAGGTTGTTGCAGCACCAGTTCGCGAGAGTGCAAAAGTTCCATTCGCTGGACAGAAAGTTATGGGTGTTCGCGTTGTATTCCCATCACTCGCTGCAAACTCAAATGCAAAAATCGTTCCACCATTCATTATCCCAGCTTACGAGCCACTCTCAACAGCTGACGATCAGGGAAACCGTGCTGCTCCAACAGATGAGGAGAAAGCAACTGGAAGAACACTCTTCGAGGCTGACTCTGATGATACACCAGCTTACGGTGTTGTAAAGAATGTTGGAACAATCAAATCTATCGCTGTTACAACGATGGGTATGAACTACCCGCACGGTCTTTATGTTCTCCTTGGAGACACAGACGGTGGACACCGCCGCTATTTCATGGGTTACCTTGGATTTGACGGATGGAAAACATTGACATGGAACAACCCAGATTACATCACAGAAGTTCGCACACGCGAGATTCGTGTATATCCAATCTATCCACGCGGACTTCCTTTCGTAAAGTTCGAGGGATTCCAGATTACTCGTGATGCAGCTCATGTTGGTGATGACTTCATCGGTTACTTCAAAGATGTTAAAATCATCTACGACAAAGCAGAGCTCACAACAGAGCGCGACATTGCTGACGAAGACCTCTGGGGTATCGTAACAAAGAAAGAGGCTGCTCGCCAGAAGCTTCAGATGTCTAGATTCGGTAACAAGCAGGTTAACCGCTACATCGAGAGAGCTAAGATGGCTACTGAGGAAGAGTTCACAAAGTCAATTGAGGCTGATGATCAGCAGAACGCTGGTTCTTACGCTACACAGGCTGAGTAAACCTATAAGATAGCCTTATGTATAGACCGTCCTTTGTGGGCGGTCTTTTTTTGTCTTTTTGGTTGCATTTGTTTGTTCTGTTCTAAAAATCTGATTTGCTTTTTAATATTTTCAATGTTATAATTTTAAGATATGGATAATTCAATAGTATCATTGCCAAATAAAAATGACATAAAATCAACATATCTTGCATATAATCCTGTTTTGTCTGAAATCTTGGAGAATGTCGAGGAAAAACTCAGAAAGACATTGAAACTCAACTCAAATCCTACATACAAATCAAGGGTAAAATCTTTTAACAGCTATTATCGGAAAGTGTTGCGCCTTAAGGCTGATGAGGCCGAGAAAGTCAACTTTGTGCCGCTGACGGACATGATGGGAATCCGTGTAATCTGTGCTTTTCTGGAGGATTTGGCAGAAGTGGAGCGGCAGGTCAAAGAGAATTTTGATGTGCGTGAGGTGGAGTACAAGGGCGCAGACCAGAATTTCAGGGAATTCGGCTATGAGTCTATTCATATCCTGATTGCTATTCCCTCTGACTGTATGCCTAAGAAAAATGTCCTTCCGCTTCCTGAGTCAATTGTGTGCGAAATCCAGATAAGGACAATCTTGCAGGACGCGTGGGCGGAAGTTGAGCATGAGCTTGTGTATAAGACAGAGTTCACTCCGTTTGACCTTCCGCTGAAAAGAAAACTTGCGTCAATAAATGCGAGCCTTAGTCTTGCCGACATTATTTTTCAGGAAATCCGTGATTATCAGAAAAAATTGCAGAGCGAAGTTGAGGCTCGCCGCTCATCGTTCTATGAGAAAGCTGATGACCTTACTATCGAGCGGCGCGAGAAAAAGGCTGATGATGCGAATATGTCAAAATCAATAAACCGCGTTTCTCCGTATGTGCGCGGCACGATTGACGATATGATTCTTGCGGCTATTCATGCCCACAATGACGGAGACATGGAAAAGGCAGTCATTATTTACACAGAGATAATAAACGCGGAACCAGCTCCGCCGGCTCCTGTCCTTGCCGTTATCCACAAGCATCGCGGAATGGCTTATTTCTCCGAGAACAAATATGAGGACGCGCTCCATGATTTTGAGTCGAGCGTGAAATATGACGAAAAAGGCTACCGCTCGTATTATTATATCGGGATTGTTTACAGCATTATGAATGACCATCAGAAAGCTGTGGAGGCGTTCAACAAATCGCTTGAGATAAATGAGTACCAGTCACATGCACATTTCAGAAGGGCAGTGTCGTATTTTTCTTTGGGCGATTACAATGAGTCCATAGCAGACTTGAATGCGGCAAAATCTTTAGGATTGCCGGAAAGTGAATGGAAAAGTCTGAACGACAAGCTCGTTGAAAAATTCGGAATGAAAATGTGATTTTTTGCTCTATTGAGCAAACATGGTGGGTGTTTTCATCTCAGGTGAAGAAGTTGTAGGAAGCCGATTGCTTTTTTATGTAGTAACGCTGTGAGTGATGGTTTTTTGTCTCGAACCCTAAGAAATGGCTCAGAATTTATGAGTGGTTTCCACCCCCCCCCTGGCCATTTGTCGTGGGAATGGAAATGCGTTGTGTCTGTGGAGATATAGTGGTTTGTTTTGAGCAAAAGGGAAAGAACTGATTGGTCATGTCTATTTTCTTTGAAAGACGGCTGTTCTTTTTTTACGGACGGTGAGTCATCAAACAGGTGAAGGTTTTTGGGCGACATCAATTCTTTCCATTTGTTTATGATGCCCACGGTGTATGCGTTTTTGACCAGAATTATTGTTCCTCCCTCCAATTGTCCGTGGCTTATTTTCTGGTTGAATTCCGCAATTTTTTCAGGGGCTGTTATTTTGTTTCGGAAAAAATCGATTGTATCGCATTTTGTCCAATTTATGTCTGAAAGGTGCTCTTCAAGCTGGATAACCCATATGTCATTCTGTTCTGCAAGCTTTATATAATCCAGAAGTTTATTCTTGCCATTCGGGTTCAGGTGAGTTCCAGCATCAGAGTAAACAAGAATGTCGTCTGACTGCATATTCTCAAGCGTTTCTTCTATGATTACGGGCTTCCATGACCAATATGCGTAGCCCCGACGCGAGCCTGTTTGTTTTATGATTTCTAAACATTGTTTTTGCGCATATTTGGGAAGTTTTTTTTGTGTATATAATTTGATTTCATCGAATAATTCAAATTGTTCTGCTTGCTTTCCTATTCTTTTAAGTGCAGGTTTCATGTCGGTACTGGCAAAAGACGTAAAGATGATTTTTTTCATATTTCATATGTTACTATCCTCATGAAAAAGTTGCAAGAAATCTGCTTTCGGCGGTTTTGTGGGACATGATAGATTAAACCTTGATTTTCTGCCATAATAAGTATGATTCATTTTTTTGAGAGGCGAAATCGTGTATAAGGCTATTGATTCAAAAGCTGATTTTCCTAAGCAGGAAGAAATTGTATTGAAGTTCTGGGAAGAGAACAAGACTTTTGAAAAGTCTGTTCAGCAGCGTGATAAAGCTGAGGAATTTGTATTTTTTGACGGTCCTCCGTTTGCGACTGGGCTACCTCATTTTGGTCATTTTATACCTTCTACTATTAAAGACATTATTCCGCGTTATCAGACAATGAAGGGAAAAAAAGTCGAGCGTCGTTTTGGTTGGGACTGCCACGGTCTTCCAGTAGAGAATCTGATTGAAAAAGAGCTTGGCATAAACTCAAAGCATGAGATTGAGGCTCTTGGAGTAGATAAGTTCAACGACAAGTGCAAGGCTTCCGTACTGAAATATACATCAGAATGGCGCAAAACAATTACGCGCATGGGACGCTGGGTTGATTTTGACCATGACTACAAGACTATGAACCCTGAGTACATGGAGTCAATCTGGTGGGTTGCAAAATCCCTTTGGGAAAAAGGGCTGATTTATGAAGGTCAGTATATTCTTCCGTATTGTCCGCGCTGTGCCACGGTGCTTTCAACACACGAACTTGCGCAGGGCTATAAGGATGTGAACGACCAGACTGTTACCGTCCGTTTCAAGATTACGAAAGCTCCGGATGGCGTAAAAGATGAAAACATGGCTAATGGAAAAACATATTTCCTTGCATGGACTACTACGCCGTGGACTTTGCCATCAAACCTCGGTCTTTGTATGGGACCAGAGATTGATTATGTAAAAATCCTTGACAAAGCGAGCGGTGATTATTACATATTTGCTGAAGCCCGTCTTGGCGCATATTACAAAAATCCTGACGAATACGAGATAGTGTACCGCCACAAAGGAAAAGAGTTTGTTGGCGCGGAATACGAGCCGCTTTTCCCGTATTTTGAGAACTTGAAGGATGCGGCAACTTGTGCGGAAATCTCCGGGCAAAAGTGCGAGAAAGGCGCGTTCAGAATGTTCAATGCCGATTATGTTTCGACTGAGGACGGAACTGGAATCGTTCATATTGCGCCAAGTTTTGGTGAAGATGACAACAAAATCTTCCGTGGAAGCGGCGTTCCGAATGTACAGCCGATTGACGCTGAGTGTAAATTCACAAAGGAAGTTCCTGAGTATGAGGGGCGTTTCGTAAAGGATTGTGACAAAGATATTATCGCACGGCTAAAGAGCGAGGGAAAACTTGTAAAAAAAGACCAGGTTCTTCACTCGTACCCGCATTGCTGGCGTTGTGGCTCGCCTCTTATCTATCGCGGAATCGGCTCTTGGTTCGTGAAAGTTGCCGACCATCACGACGCGCTTCTTCGCGCGAACAGCCAGATAAAATGGCAGCCTGCCCACATCAAGGAAGGTCGCTTCGGAAAGTGGCTCGCAGGAAGCCGCGACTGGGCAGTGAGCCGTAACCGCTACTGGGGAAATCCTATCCCAATCTGGAAGTGCGATGACGCTGACTGCAAACATTCTGTGTGCGTAGGCTCACGAAAGGAACTCAAGGACTTGAGCGGGGTCTATCCTGATGACCTCCACAAGCAGTTCGTTGATAAAATCACTTTCAAATGTCCTAAATGTGGCAAGGGAACTATGCGCCGAATTCCTGAGGTGTTCGATTGCTGGTTTGAGTCTGGCTCAATGCCGTATGCGCAACAGCATTATCCGTTCGAGAACAAGGAGTATTTTGAGCAGCATTTCCCTGCGGACTTCATTTCCGAGGGACTTGACCAGACCCGTGGTTGGTTCTACACGCTCACTATTCTTGCCTCACATCTTTTCGATAAGCCTGCTTTCCAGAACTGCATCGTAAACGGACTCGTTCTTGCTTCTGACGGACGCAAGATGTCTAAGTCGCTCAGAAATTACACCGATCCTGTCGAAGCAATCAATAAATTCGGTGCGGATGCTCTCAGGCTCTTTCTTACTCATTCTGCTGTTGTTCGCGCTGACGATTTGCGTTATTCCGATGAGGGGGTAAAGGAAGTTGTCAAGAACATACTTATTCCTCTTTGGTCAGGATATTCGTTCTTCGTCACATACGCCAATATCGACAAATATACTTGCACTGGAAAAATTGATTTTACTAAGTTGTCTAATCCGCTTGACGCTTGGATTGTTTCTGTCGCTCAGAAAATGATTCAGGATGTTACTGCGGCTCTTGATGATTATGATTTAAGTTCAGCTATTGACCCTCTGATTAATTTCATTGACCAGCTCAACAACTGGTATATCCGCAGAAACCGCCGCCGCTTCTGGAAAAGCGAGAACGACAACGACAAGGCCGAAGCATACGAGTCTTTGTATTATGCTCTCAAGACTTTTGCGCTTTGTGCGGCTCCGTTCGTTCCGTTCATCACTGAAGAAATGTGGCAGAACCTTAAGACTTCTGAAGACAAAGAATCCGTTCATCTTGCTGATTTCCCGGTATATAATGCCGCTCTCAGAAACGAGAATCTTGAATTCAGGATGGCTACAATCCAGAAAGCCGTTTCTATGGGACGAAATCTGCGCAATAAGTACGAGCTTAAGAACAGGCAGCCGCTTTCGAGCGTGCAGCTTGTTACGCGCAACTCAGATGAGCGCAAAGTTCTTGAGGAAATGAAAGACACAATCGCCGAGGAGCTTAATGTTAAGTCAGTTGTATTCCATGAGCGCGAGGACGAGCTTGTTGAGTACAAGGCAAAGGCGAACTTCCGCACGCTCGGAAAAGAGCTTGGTTCTAAGATGAAGGCTGCTGCTATCGTCATTCAGTCGCTTTCAACAGAGCAGATAGAAAAAATCATCGTGGGTGAGCCTGTTTCTATTGATGTTGACGGTCAGAGCGTTGAGCTTAATTCAGAAAAAGTTATCGTCGAGCGTTTTGAGAAAGAAAATCTCAAAGTCGTAAACGATGGAACTCTGACTGTGGCTTTGGATACGAAAATCACTGATGAGCTTAAAAAAGAAGGCTATGTACGCGACTTAATCCGTGGAATTCAGAATTTGCGGAAAGAAAGCGGTTTTGAAGTGACGGACAGAATTAACTTGTCGTTGTATGGGGATGATGTTCTGAAATCAAGCTATGAAATGTTCATAAGCCTTATTTCTTCCGAAACGCTGGCAGTTTCCGTACAATGGTCTGACAGCGCAAAGATTGCGATTGAATCTGAGGATAAACAATGGAGAGCTTCAGTTGCTAAGGCATAAGTTTGCAAGGACAGCCGCGCTGCTATTGTGCGCCGCGGCGCTTGTTTTTTCATCATGTACGACTTCTCCCAAACCAGAGCCTGTAAATCCGCTGTCACTTCTGGGCAGTGACAATGCCTTGTACATTTATGTTCCTGTAGATTCGCACAAAGAATTCGTCACTCTTGCTCTTATGAAGCTTATGGAGCTGAGAAAAGCAGATTCCGAAAAAATTACAGGAAGAATCAAGGATTTGTATATTGGCACGATGCTTGGCTCTGGCTTTGAGATTTCAGCTTCAGGGAATTTTCCGCCGAATTATGCGAAGGCTTCCCTTACGGAAAAAAATGGCTGGGATACTAAAAAATATCTTTCATATGATTATTTTGTTCAGAATGCTTCTGCAATCGAAATTGCAATTCCGTGTCCTGAAAATGTAGTTCTTTCGTACAAAGTCCAGGAACTTTTGGACAGATTTGACAAAATCAGATTTTCTAAGGATTCTGAGAGTGATAGCGGGAATAGTTCTCATAAAGAAATGCTTTCATTTTTGGAATCAAGCGGAAGTAATGACATTCTTTTTGTTTCTTCAAAGCCTGATTTGTTCTTTTATTCTCTTGCAGGAACAAAAATGTCCCTTGGAGTTGATAAAATCAAAGGGACATTCGCATCGCTTCCTGATAAAAAAGAAACTTATGGAGTCAGTCTGGTTCTTGAGATGTCCGATCCAAGGACAATAAAGGCTTGCATTCGGCTTTTGCAAATGGCTCTTTTCGGTATTCCTGCAAAAATATATCAGTCCGGAGAAAATAAAATTTCGGTAACTGATATAACAATGTCTTGGAATGAGATTTTGGATTTAATTTCAAAATGAAAAAGCTCTTTCTTGCCATGTCAACATTGCTTTTTTTCTCATGCTCAAGCACGACAGGATTTTTTATCCCCGGCGAAGTTGATATTATCAATAAAAATATAAGCATTGAATATTTTAATATTGCCGAGGGATATTTTGATTTGGAGAAATACGCAAAAGCTATTGACTACTATAAACTTGCGATGAAAAATGAAGAATTATACTATACATCATTTTATAAAATTGCAAAATCATATGCCCTGTCAAAAGAATGGGATGAGGCTCTTGTTTACTATAAAGAGCTTTTGGAACGCGATCCTGACAACACTTCTTTGAAACTTTCTGTTTCTTATATAACCGCTATGAGCGGAAATACCGATGAGGCTATAGCTCAGTATAAAGAGCTGATTGCCGCTAATCCGAACGACCAGACTATTCTTGAGAATTATATCTCTCTTCTTATTTTTTCCGAGCGTGGAGAGGATGCTGAAAAAAGTCTTCTTGAGCTTAAGAAAAAATTTCCTGACAGTAAGGAGATAAAAGAATTCGCAGCAAAAATCGCGGAGCTTGTGGAAAATCCTGACACAAAACTGGGAGAAGAGGAGGAAGAAGAAGATTCCGAAAATGACATGGAAACTGAGGAAAAAGTAGGCCGTTAGGCTTGCGCACTTTCCTGAGACCGTTCTGTCTGTAGCTCGGATTTTTTGCTCATAAGCATTTTGTATTTTTCTAGATTTACCCTGAACGCAACGATTGGCGAGTTAATATCCTCTTTTGCATGCGCCTCAGCTTGGACGGCTTCTTTTATAATCCTTTCTGATTCAATCTCGCGCCCTGCTTTTGATGAAATTCCGACAGTTACGCGGACATCAGAATTATAATCATTGACAAGGTCCGAAATTTGCGCATGGAGCGGTTCTGCTATAGCAGTAGATGAATTCAAGGTGAAGTTTTTTAGGATTATTGCAAAGCCATCTGAGCTATATGCGTGGATAATCCCGTTTTCTTTGAATTGTTTTTCTAGTAGAGAAGCTGTCTTTTTATAAAGCATGGAGCTTTTTTCAATGCCCGTAAGCCTGATTATGACAAGAGACATATCTTCCTGGTTTTCAAGCTCTTTCGCTATGTTATCCTTAAGCGATTCTTCGTCGAGAACAGTTGTACAAGGCTCTTCCTGCTGATTTTCGCAAGCGGTTTCCTGTGCAGGAATGTCTTTTGGATTTACGAAATCGCCACCTTCTTCTACTTCCGCATATTCTTTTTCCGTGGAAATTATTTCTTTTATTGCGGTGAGTTCTTCGCTCGTAAGCTCCATTTTGGACTGCTGAGTCTCTGTCTCAGTGTTGTTTGCGTCATTCTCAGAAACGGTCGTTTCTGGAACTTGCTCCTCAAATTCAGAATTGTCTTCGTCAGAGAGATTTTCATCTCTTTTGTCGTCATCTTGCGGCTCTTCTTCCGCGTGTTCCTCATGCCGTGCATAGACTGGTATGTCATTAACATCGGAAGAATCTGGCGAAGAAACATCGTCATAGAAAAGGGAGTCGTCCAAAGGTTCCTTTGACTCTGTTATTGCAGTGTAAATAATAAGGAATATTGTGGTCAGAGTTCCAACAAGGATTATGATGAAAGAAACTTTCGCATGGTTGTAAATGGATGTTGGGCGCATAGTGTAAATTGATGCCGACAGCTTTATTTTTGATCCATTTTGCAAAAGACAAATTTCTGAAAAATCCTTTGAGAAATCGGATGATGGCATAGAATAGTTTTTGGGCGGGTAGGAGTAGATAAGCGTATCGTTAAGCTCAAAATCTATTTTTGCGAAATCATTTATATCACCGATTGCTTTTACAAAGTTGTCTGCAAATTCGGTTGTTCCGTACTTGTATCTGGAGGCTGTTTGTCTGGCTGATAGGAGAAGTGTCTCATAACGAGCTGCTGCATTTTCAGGACCGCTTTTTCTGTCAAGGAAAATTCCGAGCGTAAGATAGAATACTGCAAGAAAAAATAATAATGCACTGACAGTGGTTATTACGGTTACTGCTTTTTTCATATCTGTCTAGTATATCGGAGACTTTGTTGGTATGCAATCAGTAAAGATGAATCAGTATAATTAAATTTACTAGATTTCTTATGATTCTCAATCCATGCGCAGAGCGGAAGCAATGTGAGTAATATGGGGGTTTCTGTGTCATAAACATTTTTTTCAGAAAAAATTTCATTCAGTTTTTTTGAGTAATTTTCTGAGAAATCTCTGAAATTAAATTGAGAAAGATGATTTTGATTTTTTCTGGAATTTTTTTGAATCTCATACAGTTTAAAAGGCTCGTCTTGTATTTTTACTGCATTGTTCGTTTTCAAAAAATTTGAAAGAGAGTCCGAGTATGATTGCAAAATTTCTGTTGTATAGTGTTTATCGCTTAATTTTATCAGCTTCGTCCTGAAAAGGAGATTGTCGAAAGATGTTTCCGAGTTGTGTGTCCTGTTTTCTGTTTTTCTGTATACTGTATCTAGATATGTGTTTTTTGTATAGGATTTTCCTCTTGAATATGAAAAATCCGCTCCGAAAAATGCGAGTTTTTTGAATCCGCAGTGCAAAGCAAAGCTTGCGGCGGCTATAGTGACAGTCCCGCTTCCTGCCTCAATGTGAATGAACGAAGGTGTTCCCGTGTAATTTGATGCATACTGCGCAAGCGGATGGTTTGACTCCGAGAAAATCAGTTTCCCGGTTGATTTCAGGATTCTTTTTGCGGCTGAGGAATTTGCGCATAAATCGAACAAAAAGATTGTTCCTTCGTTTATATCATTGAAAAAATGGGCGTGTGAAATCATCTGCCCGTCAACGGAAACAACTGCATCGGGCGTTATGTTGCGCGAGACAAGGCTTGTGTATGCTGTGTCCGTCGCTATGATGAAAAAATCAGCGCGTTTTTCCAAAAGAAAAGTCTGTGTCTCATCGAGTGTAGGGCCCGCCGCGATTATTGCGGCTGTTTTTTCGGTCGGAACGGAGCGCAAAATCTCGTTTGCGCTTTCAGCCAGCATTGAACTTAGTTTTAAATTGGTGAAAATGTTCTTCTGCCAGATTTTCCCGAAATGGCTCTGAACGGAATAGTCTGCGGAAACGAGCTTTACAGCCCCTGCAATTATGTCGCGCGCCCTTTTTCCCAAGGCCGGAAATGTGTCTTCCCACTGTCGCAGCGATGTTATAATCATGTTGCCATGAATCTGCGGCTTGTAGTTTTGCAGTATTGCATTTTGTAGGCATGAGAAATCCGCAAAAATGGTGTTTTTATCTTCCCGCGCTTTTTGTACTTCTGGAATTTTCCCCAGAAAATCAATGTCTTCGGTCGTTTCTTCCACAGCAATTATTTTTGCGCAAGGGAATTTTTTCTTCATCGCGCTTATGTGATAAGCTCCGCAAATTCCAAGTACGATGAAAAATCGCGCTTCTTCCGTGAACTGGGATGCAAATGAGTCGGCTTCTTTCTCAGGATTATATTTTGAATGGAACGATATTTTGTTGCAAAAAGGAATCTTAAGCCCGTTTTTTGCTTCAAGAATGTCTGTATAGTTCATAATAAAAATACTATAAAAATTACTCCTGTAAATGTCGTTTTTGTGTCATAGGGCAGTATCTAAAAACTCTGAGATTTTTTTCTCCAGATTGTCCGAAAGAAGTTCTTTTTTTTGCGCGTCTTTTTCCCGAAGTATAAGAAGTCTTTCCATCGGGAAAAATTCTTTTTTGAATTCATCTGTTTTTCTGATTTGCTCAAGAACATCAGAAAGAATTTTCTTTCGCTCGGAAAGATTTTTTCCTGCTTGCTTTGGAGAAGAGAACTCTGCTTTTCCTGTAGTTTTATTTTGACTGCTTTTTTTAAATTCCGCCCAATCAACATCCTTAATCGAGCCAAGCGAAAAGTCAAAAGGATAATTGTCGGAAAGCCTTTTTACGCGGGCAAGTCGTGTTCCTGATTTTGCTATAAACCAGTTTCTGTACAGCGAGAGGCTTCCTTCTGAAGAAAACTGCGAGAATGTAAGGCGCGTTTCTTTAGGTTTGAGCCTGAAATCATTCATTTGGGAAGAATATTCCAGCGAATTCGGCTGCGTATGCTGGTAGCCTTTTGCGGGTGCCTGGTCAAGTCCCACACAATAAACGGTATTGTCGGTGAGCGCAAGGGCAAATTCTACGGCGGTTCCGCTGACTGTGCCGTTTCTGCGCCCTGTCATAAAATCTATTCCAAACGCGCTGAAAAAATGTTTTTGCAAATTATCGTCGTCATAACAAACAGGAATTACCGTTTCGTTCCTGAGAAGTTTTTTTGGTACGGCAGATTCAGAGCTGAATGCGAATATTGTTCCATGAATATTTTTTTGGGACGGGAACGAAAGGTGCTTTTTTGCCCAAAAGCCGCCGTCAGTGCTGATTACTAAATCTGGGAGTATGCCTTTTGTGATTAGCGGCATGAATGCGGACGATACTGCAATCAGAAAAAAAGAAGTCCTGTATTCTTGGAGGAATTTCAAAGATGACTCAAGGCTTCGGCCAGATGCCGCCACGATTACTGGAAGATTCGTTTTTTTCGCGGTGCAAAAACTCCTTATATTCTTGAAAAATGCGAGCGAATTTTTAAGCCATCGCTTTGAGAAATAGCTTCTTGTTCCAAGCACATCGCGCGATTTCAGGATTGCGTTTTTTATTTGCCCCCATGCTTTTTCGTTTTTTTCAGGAAAAATATTTTTTGACGGGCTCCACTCAATGACTAGGGAAGAGCAAAGCTCCTCCTCAGTGAGGAATTCAAACAGCTCGTCCGAAAGATTTTTGCTTTCGTCAAGAAAAAAAACGCCGTCAAAGCCGCTGTTATACTCTGGGGCGCATAGTTCTTTTATGAACCGGATTGCAACATATTTTGCGTTCGGGAATTTTCTTTTAAGCTCCGCCAGCTGATAGGCGAGAGCAGGCTCTATAAGAATCAAGCAGAGCGGCAAAAAATCCGCCTGAATGTTTTGTGCGAATTTTTCGCCTTCGCTTGAAGGATTGTATCTTGAATGAAGAAATTTTCCACCGAAAGAAACGGTTTTTTCTCCATTTTTTGATTCATGAAATTCTATCATCAAAAATCAACCATGAAGAAGGAAATCAAGAGTTCCTTTCTTGTTCGGGCATATTCCTGCCGTGAGCAAAAGGACATTTTTCGTCGCGTCAGTTCCAAGAAGCGTTTCCAGCATTCTGGCTATGTGGTAGCCCAAAATCTGCTCGTCCTGCTCCTCCTCCGCAAAAAGCGCGATTTTGATTTCTCCGTTCGTTCCGACATGGCTTGAGTTTGGCTTTCTGAAAAGCGGAGCGATTATTACATGGGCAGCTTCAGATATTGATTGTGATACGGCAGCTCTCAGACCTTTGTGCTCAGTGTCGAAATTGACTCCCGAAATTGCGCTGGAGATTGAATTCTTCAAAGAAAGTATGAAAAGGTTGGAGTTTGAGATTTTAAGCCCCATCTCTATATTTGAGTCCAGTTTTTCAATTGCCTTTTCCTCAAAACCTTTCAGATTGATTATGCTGCTGAGGACAGAAACGCACTCCGCGGCCGGCGGAAGCGTCAGCGTGTCCTCCTCATCGTTCGTTTCTACGGCGATAAAAATATGCGGCTCGTTCTTGTCAAGGAACGGCAGAAAGTTGATGGAGCAGATGTCGCTTCTGATGTCAGAGCCTAGCAGCTGCTCGTATTGAGATGTTTCGTTGAATGTGCTGGAAAAACACTGCCAGTCAAAAATCTTCGCAATCTTGCCGCTCCAGAATGATTTCTTGACCACCGCGCTTGCGATTGTCTTGGCGTTAAAGCCGTAGCTGTCCGTCATAAGATAGAATTCATCGTCGGCCAGTTTGAGCGGAGAAAGGATTCCGCAATGATTGAATCCGTTTCTCTTTGCCCAAACCGTGAAATTCGGAGTTTTCTCAGAAAGCAGGTTCCATGCTTTTTTTAAAAGCCCATGCTTTTTTTCGATTTCTACCATATTTAGTCCAATCCAAGCTCTGTAAAGAGTTTTTTGTATGTTTCGAATTGCTCCGACTGGGCGAATTCCGCAATCTTGTCCTCTGGAAGATTCTCAAGAAGCTGGTCCATGTAAGAAAGGACAGCCTTGATTTCTTTTGTCAAATCCGCAGGAATTGATGACTCTTCTTTCTGCTCGTCTTCGTTTGGCTTGTTGAGTGCCTCGTCAGACTCAAGGTAGCTCAGGTTTCCGGCCGTAAGCTCCTCTTCCTCGATGTTAGGAGCAAGCAAATCATTAAGCTCTGATTTTGTAACAGGAGCTTCGTCGATGATTTCATCTTGTTTCTGCTGGATTTCATCTTCAGAAACGCCTTCGTCAACGGCTGGTTCCTCAATCATCGTGTCTGAAACAGGGACTTTCGGCTCTTCAATCTCAATATCCTCAGGAAGCTTGTCATCTGCATCCGCTGAATCCTCGATGATTTCTTCCGGTGCAACCTCAGGCTCTGCAAAATCGTTGTTTGCAACCTGTTCGTCAACCTTCTCCTCTTCCATAAGGTCTGTTGAGCTTGATTCAACAAAAATGTCGTCAACTTTAGGAACTTCAATTTCGTCAGGCAGGTTCTCGCCCGCTTCTTCCTCAACATCATCAATGTTGATGTCGTCAAGGCTCGGCTCAACAAGGTTGTCATTTGAGAAATCAAGTTCTTCTTCGCCAATAGACGGCTCTTCTATGCTCTCTTCTTTTTCGCCCTCATCGCCTATAGAAATATCCGTAGGCTCTTGGAACGAATCTTCATCAGGATTTTCGGAAACGCCCTCTTCCTCGGTGAAGTCAGCCGTGTTCTGGATATTGTTGAGTTCGTCAAGAGAGAGAGTAGCGTCCTCTTCTTCCTCAGAAGAAGTGTCGGACGGAATGTTCTCGTCAGAAGGCATATCGATTTCAGATTCGTCAACCTCAGGCTCTTCAAACGAATCGTCTTTTGTGGCGGAATCATCTTCGGAAGGAATGTCCTCGTCCGTGTCAGGATTTTCGGAAACGCCCTCTTCCTCGGTGAAGTTCGCCGTGTTCTGGATATTGTTGAGTTCGTCAAGAGAGAGAGTAGCGTCCTCTTCTTCCTCGGAAGAAGTTTCGGACGGAATATCCTCGTCAGAAGGAATATTAATTTCGGATTCGTCAGCCTCAGATTCCTCTTGTGAAGGCTGCTCTTCTTCCGTACCTGCTGTTTCGGAAACGCTTTCGTCCTTTTCGATGTCCGTCGGGATATTGTTAAGCTCGTCCATTGAGAGCGCGATTGTATCGTCCTCGTCGGTGTCGCTGAAGAATCCGCTTGAAGATTTTTCTTCTGCCTCAGGTTCGGAAGAAATTTCATCATCGATTTTTTCTTTCTCTTCTTCCTGATGCTGCGGCTGCTTCTTTAATTCCTCAAAATCGCTCTTAAGGCTTGCGACTTCATCTTTAAGAGATGTGATGGCTGTAAGAAGCTGGCTGAGAACATCATTATTAACAGGCGCGGCCTGCGCTGCGGCTTTTGGAGCTGGCTCTGCAGGAGTTTTTTCTTGTGGCTCGCTTTCCGCATTTTCTTTTGCCGGCTCGTCATCGAACAAAGAAGATGTCTCTTCATCGAATGTATCTGGAATATCGTTTATCACTATTGTATCCTCGTTTGTTTCAGGTGAATCGTTGTTTCCCTCGCTCTGAGTCTTTTCAACATCCTCGTCCGCGCACCCTTGCGCTTCGTTTATGCTGATTGTCTTGCCGTTCTCATCCTCCACTGAGTTGAGAATCGAGTCAATGTCGAATCCTCCCTCGGAAGATGAAGAAGAGCTTTCCCCAGATTCGGAGCTTGAGCTTTCTTCATCGCTGATATCTGAATCAAAATCATCGTCGTCAACAACGACTTTCATCTCAATGTCGCTGTCCTTCGACAAAGAGTCATCTTTTTCTGAATTTTCGTCAGATGAATCGCCGAATCCGAACTCGCTCAGGTCTACTTCTTCCTCGGCTGGCTTCTCACCGGAAGTTTCTTCTGCATTAGGCTCTTCGCTCTCTTCTTTCTCAGGGATAGTTCCTGGGATTGCAGGTTCGCTTGTCTCATCGTCGAATCCGAACTCGCTCAGGTCAACGCTTTCTGTTCCGTCGTCTGATGCGGCTGGTGAATCAGAGTCATCGAAGCCGAATTCACTCAGGTCAATCTCATCGCCGCCCGATGACGATGTTGATGTGTTCTGCGGTTCTGGGGCAGAATCATCGAACGAAAGGTCTATGTCAAGGGGACCATCTTCTGCGAGAGGGGCTGTTTCTGTCTCTGTGATTTCTGTCGATTCCGCCGGCGCGCTTGAAATACTGTCCGAAGGCTCGGTCTCATCTGAGCTTGAGTCATCGAAGCCGAATTCGCTCAAATCGACTTCTTCCTCACCACCAGAAGAAGGCGTGCTTGTTTCTGGAGCTGTGTCGTCTCCTGAGTCGTCGAAACCAAATTCGCTTAAATCGATTTCTTCCTCGCCTGACGATGGTTCGGGCGATTTTTCTTCAACAGATTTGTTTACGGAGTCATCAATATCCGGAAGTTCTGCGTCAAGGTTGAATTCTTCCGTGTCAGGCTGCTCGCTGCCAGAAGAGTCTACCGTCCGCGGAGGCTTTTTGACCCAGACGCCGTAGCTTTCAAGTTCGTTAGTGTTGGCAGAATCACTCATATATTTCCCCTTGTAAGTTTTTTTAAAAATCTATACACATTCACATATCGACAGTTTTACTGGAAATCTGTAGATGATTTTGCTGACATTATAAAATCACTTTATTTTGTTGGAGAATTCCTCTTTCCCTGCCGAAATTTTTTCTATTATGACAAAATTGTATCATTTTCTGGCAGCTCTGTTTGCCGGAACTGCCATTTATGTTTTCGTCTCGCTTGTTTGCGGAAGGGACGGAATCTTGGCAACAAGGCAGCTTCTTGAGCAGAAACGGATTTTGAGCAACAGAACTGAGGAAATTCAGAAAATAACGAACAGTCTTGAGCTTGAGCAGATTGCGCTCAGAAATGATGACGATGTAATCGCTGCATTCGCCAGAAAACTGGGGTTCGTTCATACAGGAGAAAAAATCGTTAAGATAAGCGGTAAAGATTCAATGAACCGCTTTATCTTTGAGACTGGGACTCCGATTGTTTCCGAAACGCCGAAATCAATACCTGAATGGGTGTGCAAGGTGACTGGAATCCTTATGGCTTTGGTTGTTTTCCTGCTTTTGTTCATATGTGATTACAGGGAGTCGTTTCAGGACGAAAGAAATGAGCGAATCCAAAATATAGATGATAATGAAAAAAAAGTTGCTTCGCATGAGGAATATAAAAAAACTTATATAGGAGGAATCCCGGTCTATGATTTGCCGCAAGTGTGATGAGGAATCTGCTTCTATTGCTTCTGATTATCTTAGAAGAGGAAAAGTCGTGGTGCTTCCGACGGATACTGTATACGGATTCTCGGGAATCGTTGACGGAAGGCACTATTCGTTCCACACGGACAGGGAAATAGCCCGGATAAAAGGAACGGACCCGGGAAAACCTCTGATACAGCTTCTATCAAAGCCTGAGGATTTGAAAAAATATACCCGCGACCTTGTTCCTGATTTTCTTTTGGAAAAATGGCCAGGGCCTCTTACGATAATCGTCCACACGCTTGCGAAAGGAGGCGAGTTCAGCACTACGGCTTTCCGCTGTCCTGACGATGACTGGCTCAGGAAAATCGTGGCTTTATGCGGTGCGCCGATTTATTCTACGAGCGTTAACAGAACCGGTCTTCCTGTCCTTGACAATATAAAGCAGATAAAAGATGAATTCGGGAAGGAAGTTCCCCTGATTATCGATGACGGTGACATGAAAGGCGGAGTTCCATCTACTATCGTTCAGATTGACGAGAACGGGCAGGTAAAAGTTGTCCGTGAGGGAAGATTGAAAATTTAGATTTTGGAGAGAAAAATGACTGATAATCTTATAGAGGACTACAAGTCCTTTTTGAACAAAGGGAAAACGGAGCGCGAATGTGTGTCGCAGCTTATTTCCTGGGCTGAAGGCGAAGGATTCAAGGATGTCCGCGAATATAAGTCGCTCAAAGCTGGTGACAAAGTTTATGTGCAGAAAATGAACAAGGCTATTGCTTTGTTCGTGCTGGGAACAGAGCCTTTGGAGAACGGAATGAACATTCTCGGGGCGCATATTGATTCGCCTCGGCTGGATGTTAAGCAGAACCCGCTTTACGAGAAAGATTTTATTGTTTATTTGAACACGCATTATTACGGCGGAATAAAGAAGTATCAGTGGGTCACGCTTCCGCTTGCGATTCACGGAATCGTCTGCAAGAAAGACGGTACGAGCGTGAATGTGTGCGTCGGCGAGAGCGGGGACGACCCTGTTTTTGTTATCTCGGACATTCTTCCGCATCTTGCGCAGAAACAGATGAAAGAAAGCGCAAGTGATTTTATCTCAGGCGAGAGCCTTGATTTGATTCTTGGAAGCGGTATTCCGTCTAAAAACGAAAGTTCTGATAAATCTGGCGATGAAAAATCTTCCGCAAAAAAAGCAATTCTTTCTGTGCTTAAAGAAAAGTATGGTATTGAAGAGGCTGATTTTGGCTCTGCCGAGCTTGAGATTGTACCTGCTGGCGTTGCCCGTGACTTGGGCTTTGACCGCTCTCTTATCCTTGCCTACGGCCAGGATGACAGAAGCTGCGCGTACACATCTGCCCGCGCCCTTATTGAGTGCAAGAACCCGAAAAGAACTGCCTGCTGTATTTGCGTTGATAAGGAAGAAATCGGCTCTGTAGGTGCAACTGGCATGGGAAGCCATTTCTTCGAGAACGCAGTTTCTGAGATTGTCGCACGCATGGACGGAGGCTATTCGGAGCTTACACTGCGCCGCGCCCTTTCTGGAAGCGATATGCTTTCAAGCGATGTGAACGCGGCTTTTGACCCGATGAACGCGGACTTGTTCGACAAGGACAACGCCAGTTTCCTTGGCGGCGGAATCGTGTTCAACAAATACACAGGAAGCCGGGGGAAAAGCGGCGCGAGCGATGCGAACCCCGAATTCATCGCAAAGCTCCGAAATCTTCTTGACACTAACAAAATCTCTTACCAGATGGCGGAGCTTGGGAAAGTCGATCAGGGGGGCGGCGGAACAATCGCGTACCTTGCTGCCAAGTACGGAATGAATGTGCTTGATGCAGGCGTGAGCGTCCTTAGTATGCACGCCCCGTGGGAGATAACGAGTCGCCGCGACCTGACAGAGGCTTATGCGGCTTACAAGGCTTTCCTGACGCTCTGATTTTTCAGGGCATCAGGCTTTTTCAGCTTACCACATTGACAGGCTTTCCGCTCAGGAAAGCCTTTATGTTTTGGACTTCGATTCCGAGAAGCCGCTTCCTTGTTTCTTTTGGTGCCCATGCGATATGAGGCGTGATTATGCAGTTTGGGGCAGAAAGAAGCGGGGAGTCAGGAAGCATAGGCTCTTCAAGAAGGACATCTGCGGCATAACCCGCGATTTTCCTCTCGTCCAAGGCTGTCCGAAGATCATTTTCGTTTACTAGCCCGCCGCGAGCCGTGTTTATTAGGATTGCTGAGTTTTTCATAAGGGAGAGCGTTTCTTTTCGGACAGTCTCTTTTGTTTCGGCTGTAAGAGGCGCGTGGAGTGTGATAAAATCACTTTTTGAGAAAAGCTCGTTAACGCTTACGGCTTTCTCGTTTCCGACGAATGATTTTTCTGAATGTACGCTAACAAGCACATTCATAGAAAAAGCATGAGCAATCTGGGCGACTTTCTGCCCGATGTTTCCGAAACCGAATATTCCTATTGTTTTTCCAGAAAGCTCCGTGAGCGGGGAGAGCCAGTAGCAGAAATCTGGATTTTTTATCCAGCTGCCGCCATGAACTGAGTCTGAGTGCTTCTGGACCGCGTTCGTGAAATTCAGGATGAGCGCGAACACATGCTGCGCCACCGCATCCGTACTGTAAGAAGGAATGTTAGTTACGACAACGCCTTTTTCCCTGCATGCGGCTGTGTCAATCACATTGTAGCCTGTGGCAAGAACGCCAATATATTTGAGCGACGGACACTTTTCGAGAATTTCTTTTGTAATCTGAACTTTGTTCAGAAGAATCATGTCGGAGTTTCCTATCCGCTCAACGATTTTGTCCTTTGGGGTGCGGTCGTAAAGCGTGAAACTGTCAACAAGGCTTTCTATCGGATTCCAGCTAAGATCTCCCGGATTGAGCGCATGCCCGTCAAGTACAGTGAGTTTCATAAATCATTTTCTCCTTTAACGTGCGTCGATGTTGTATGTTAGCGTTTTTTCCTGACCTAATATGTCGGCTACGATTACTGTGACTGTGTTGTGTCCTTTCGGAAGCGAAAATTCTGCTATGAGCTGTTTGTTTTTGTCAGGATAAACTTCTTTTACAGGATGATTTATTTTTCCGTTCGTGCAGATTTTTCCGTCCTTTGCGATTAGCGTTTCATAAGTTATTGAGTCAACGAGCGCGCCGTTCACATACACGGAAGTTTTGTACGGCATTGAAGTTTCCTGCCGCTCACGGTATATTCTGTATGTTCCTGCATAGAAGTGCTTTGTTGTCAGAAGGTTGTATGTCACTCCGTTCTTGTTCATAAACTCAAGGTTCTTTATGGTAAGCTCAAGCTCGTTTCCTATTCTTGGCATAAGGATTCGGGGGTTTATATAATTCTGGTTGCGCGTGTCTACTACCTGGAACTCAAGGCACGCATCCCCGGACTGCCAGCCTGAGAAGCCTGTCGTTCCCAGAAGATGCCCCTTTTCGATTTCAGTTTCATTTGAAAGATTTGTCTGCGCGCTTTCGTCCATGTTTCCGTACACTGTGAGCATATCATTGCTGTGCTGGAGGATAACGGCGTTTCCCAGAGTACTTTCAAACAGCTCGTCGTCTCCGTGTTCACTGATAATCGCAAGGATTCTTCCTGAGTCTGCTGCTTTTATGTCATCGCTTTTTGAGAAAATCAGGGAAGTGTTGATAGTTCCGCCTCTTAACTGCCCGAAATACGCATAGAAAGAATCCGCAAGAATATCACTCTGAGGCCAGTCGAATGATGAAAGGTTTGATGCGAATATGAATGCTGAAATAGTAAAAATAATTTTTTTCATAAAAATCCTACTTGTTTGTTACGGTCATTTTGCAGATTCTGGAGTTTCTTCCCACAAAAAGAGAGTCGTCCCTTACGGCGATGAAAGCGCTGTCCGCCTCAAATGAGAATGCTCCCCTGAATATGTCGAAAAGCTCCACGGCCGAAACAGTGTATGTCTTTCCGTTCTTGCTGAGGATAAAGATAATTCCGTTCTGCTCGGACTCCCTTATTGAAAGAATGTGCCCTTTTATTGGAATCTGCGAAAATCTGTGCGTCTTTGTGTTGACGATTCCGATTCCGCCCTCATAGTTGAAATAAATGTAGTTCTCGTCTTTGCTGAACTTGACAAGAACCTGTCTGTTCGAGTCCGAGCCGAGATATTTATGGAACACGACTTCCATGTACCCGTTCACTTTCCGTGCAAGGACAAAACGCTGCTCTTCCTGCCCGGACACTGCTGCCACGTACTCGCCGTCATTTGATACTGCCGCGCCCAGAATGACTTTGTACGCGCTTCCAACCGGCTTGAATTCCTGGTCAATCTGGCCGTCCTCTGTGAAAGAGATTATGTTTCCTTCGGCAAGCCCCACAACGGCTCTTTTCTCGGACGATGAGAATGCGGTTATTGGCGCATATCCCTCGTAAGTCCATTCTATGGAGCCGTCTTCACCGAGCTTTGAGAATGACGAGCCGCCCGGTAGAAAAAGAAATTTTCTGTTGTCCTGGAAATACGGAAAGCCGTATCCTTTTATTTTGCCAATTTCCTCGCCCTTTGGATTGTAGAATGGCATTTCAGCTGAATCCGTTCCGTAAGTCACATACTGGTGCTCAGTGATTGAGGCTTTGTAAGGGAAAGTCTCGGACATGAGAATCTTTCCGTTGTTCGTGAAGTAGCCGAGAGTCTGACCCAGTTTGAACGGAATAGCATCTTCGTAAAGTTCTTCCGGAATAGCTTCGTCTTTTGAGAATGAGGCGCGGGAAGAGTCGATTGCCCATACCGGGACGAAATGAATCTCATGGTTCAATGGGTGAAAGGCAAAAATCATGTATAGGGTTGAGAGTAATACGCAAAGAATTATGATATATTTTTGTTTTGTCTTTTTCATAGAAATTTAATTATAATCAAAATATTTGTTTTAGTCTTTAGCGAAGATTATAAAAACTCTGGAATCAGTTTTGGAATATTGTGGTTACTGATATTTGTTAAACCACCGAAGAATACAAAAATAGTTCGGATTTTTGCAATCTTTTTGCGCTTATTCGCATTACTTGACAATAAAGCGTAAAGTTTGCAATATTATTCATAGGAGTATCTCTAAAAGCGTAGTTTTTAGCGTTGCCCCTATACTTTTACACCAATTGCTTTCGGATTTTTTGCTAAGGAGCATGATAATTTATGGAAGACGATATACTTACAATAGAAGAAGTTGCAAAATATCTGCGCGTTTCTGAGCGCACTGTTTATGACTGGGCGCAGAAAGGCGAGATTCCTGCTGGAAAAATAGGGACCGTCTGGCGTTTCAAGAAAGAGGAGATTGAGCGGTGGGTCAACCAGCGTCTTTCTTCAAACACAAAGTCGGCGGAGCCTAACCAGCCTGTAAAAATAAAGAACATACTTTCGCCTGACCGCATCGTATTTATAAACCATTCCTCAAAGAGGGACGCTTTGGTTCAGCTTGCGCAGAATCTTGCTACCGCTCCGCAGATTAAGAACGAGAGCGAGCTTGTGACCGAAATCCTCAAGCGCGAGGAGCTTATGTCAACTGCAATCGGGCGCGGAATCGCAATTCCGCACGTGCGTCTTTCTTCGGTCACGGATCTTGTTATGAGCGTGGGAGTTTGCCGCAACGACATCGTTGATTTCCAGGCGATTGACGATACTCCTGTTCGTCTTATGTTTATGATTGCCGCCGCATACAACCAGCACTCATATTATCTTCAGACCCTGAGCTTTTTCAGCCTGAAACTGAAAGACAAAGCTCTTCGCGAGAAAATCCTTTCCGCCACAACCGAGTCCGAGGTTTACGCGCTCTTGTCTGATGACTAATCTGTGATTTCAGGATAATTCCTATAAGTGGACGCGTAAACCTCCGTTTACGCGCTCCTGTCTGACGACTAATTCTAAAACTCAGGATGGTTCTTATAAAGTGACGCGTAAACCTCCGTTTACGCGCTCCTCTCTGACGATTAGTTTGCAATTTTAGGATAATTTCTATAAATGACGGGGCTGACCAAAAAGTATCGTCATGCTGAACTTGTTCCAGCATCTACACTGAACAACGAACTTTTTGGACAGACCGCCCTTATACTTTTTGTCCCGCCCCTCTTTTTTTTATGTTTATTTGTGATATTATTTTCCTCATGCGGATTTTTTCAAAAAAACAGAAGTATTTGTTTTATTTCATGCTGTTTTCTAGCGTTTTTTTCTTTTTTGCCTGTTCAAAGAACAAAGGTGTTTCTTCTGTCAATGAAGAAAACTTGTTCTCAATAGAGTACGGAAATTTTGAGGACGAAATAAATCTTTTCGACATTTCCGATGTAGGTTCTTTAAGCACTTACATGACAATGCACAACGGATTTTTTTACATTGCGAACGGAGAGTCAAAGAAAATACTTGAGCTTAATTCTTACGGGGATCTTCTGAATCTTTTTTACAATGACGAGGAGATGGAGTCCCAGAAGTTCGCCGACAAGAACGCAAGAAATTCTACGAAGAAAGCCATTTCGTATCCGTTCAATCAGCTTGGGCCGCTTGCCGTTGACTCAAGGAACTACTTGTATGCAGCCGATGTCCTTCCTGCCGAAAAGCACGAGCATGATGAGAGCCAGCGTCTTCTTCTCAATTTCGTTATTCTCCGTTTTGATTCCGACGGAAACTTCGTTGATTATATCGGGCAGCAAGGTCCTGGCGGAACGCCTTTTCCTTTCGTCAAGAACATTTATGTCACTAAACTGAACGAGCTTGTCGTTCTATGCACTACGAACGAAGGACCTTTCGTGTACTGGTACAACGAGAAGGGCTTTTTGCTGTACAAGATTCCAATCACGCATCAGACTATTCCTGATCCAGTAAAAGACAAAGATGACACTTCAGGCGGAAAGTTCTATTCGTCCGTCGGAAATGTTGTTCCGGACTGGAGCAGCCACAAACTTTTCATCCATGTGGACTATTATCAGGAGGCGGTCGATTCGGACTCAAAAATCCTGAACGGCGTTGATTACGCAATGTCCTGGTTGTATCAGCTTGACCTTGAAACAAAACGATATGAGGAGCCGCTTGAGATTCCTTCTTATGAGAATGTGAATCTTGATAGCCTTACGAAAGAAACTTATGAGATTCCTTATGATTTTCTGGGTGTTACTGAAAACGGCTGGTTTTTCTTTATAATCCCTGATGATAACGGTTATCTTACGCAAATGGTTCAGCCGGACGGTCAGAGAATAATAAAACGCTCGCTTTCAGCTGATCACGCCAAGAATGTGTATGCTTCGCTTTCGTTGAGCGATGGCGGAATCATAAGCGGACTTTTCATTCAGAGCGACAGCGCGAAGATTAAGTGGTGGCGAACCGATTCGCTTATATATTAGGAGGGCGCATGGATTTTTCTGAGATAAAGGAAAGTCGGGAAGATGTTGATGAGCAGATGGTTTTCCGCTACAACCGCGAGGAGCGCATAAAGCGTGCGCCTCAGTGCGTTCAAGATTATTATGCCGGTAAGCTCAAGGCGTTCAGACCGGGGCTTTTCCGCGCGCTTGTTTCTACGAAAGCGAACAGGTTCATTTTTTTCACTCTTGTTGTCTGTTTCCTTGTGGTGATTTTCCTGGGATTTTTCGGACCAAAGAAAAATGTTGATACACTCCAAGGAATAAAAATGGATTTGTCGGCTTTTGTCTATGCTGAATTCGGGGACAATGTTTATGTTGACCTTAAGCTTGAGCCGCCTGCGAAAAAGCTCCTTTCCTCTTACAAAGAGGAAATTCCTGTAAAAGTTACTTTTTCCGCCGTGAACAATGACCTTCAGGTTGTGGAGAAAATAACCGTGATGGAAAAGTACGACGGAAAGGCTTTGTTCGATGCGCGCGCCGCGCATCTTGCGGAAGTCCGCGAAGCAAAGAAGGATGACAAGCGCAAGAATCTTAAGGGCGGGGATTTTTTCAAGTCGGTCAAGACTTCTTTTTCCGATTACGATATAGTAAGCGTTGACGCGGAGGTTGAGATAAACGGAGAGGTTAAGACGGTATCATCGCCTGTTAAAAATCTTACTTCACTAATCCGATAAATAGATTATGCTTCAATTTTATTTTTTGTCAGTTCTGCTGAACGCCCTTACAGGCATAGTGCTTTTGTTTGCTACTAATTTTCTGGAGAAAAACGCCGCAAAGTCAAGCTATCCTTCTTCGGAAGATGATTTTATGTTTGAGCCTGTGGCTGGGACTACGCCTGCTTCTTCCAAAGACGATTTGTTTGGGGATTCTTTCCTTGACGATTCTACTTTCAGGCTGGTGCTTGGAATCCTTACGGCTTTTATGGGGTTCATAAAGCTCTTCACATCGCTCGGAGGCGTTTGCCCTGTCATCGATGATTTGATTCCTGCTATTGCAGGAATTACGGGCGGGTTCGTAATTTTAATCGAGTATCTTGCCGTAAACAGGGATGACATAATTCTTCCTGACCTGGTGGAAACTTTCTGCATAAAAGGAAGAAAAATCCTTGGGTACAGTTGTATTGGAGCCGCGGTTTTGCATTTTATCCTTCCGCGACTTATCCTGATTTAGAAAATCTTTATCTTGCTGAGGGGCAGGTACTGGAGAATTACTTTTCCAATTACCATGTCCTTCGTTATGCAGCCCCAGAGGCGTGAATCCGCACATTCCATCCTGTTGTCTCCAAGTACAAAGTACTCGTCTTCGGCGAGTGTGATTTTCTCGGTGCTTGACTTTGCCCCGAGCTCCGAGTCCCAGAGCGTTGGTGTGGATGTAATCTGCACATTGTATTTCTTTTTCGTAAGCTCGAATTCCGTAAGGTATCTTTCTGCGCCTTTAGGCTGTATGTAGAGAACATAATGGTCAAGATAAATCGTGTCGCCGGGAAGCCCTATGACGCGCCGCATCTGAGGGTAGCTCCCGCCGCGCGGGGTGTCCTCGAACGGATACCACTGCTGCGCCGTGACGAAGCGGCAGAATTGATTTATGATGCGTGCGAGCAGAACCCGCTTTTTTTGCTCGTGCGGCTGTATTAGCATTATGTCGCCGCGCTCCGGAGTTTTCAGAAAAGGCGCGACGAACTGGACGCTCGGACAGGGAATATCCGGAGACATGGAGACAGATTTTGTCCTTACCGGGAATATGACGAGCATTGAAAAAAATGAGATTCCGATGAAACACAGGAAAACAATCCCGATGATTTTCATAACTTTGTAGAAAAATTCCCAGCGGAGTTTATTTGAAATGGCGTAAATATCTTTTGACATAACGATTAGGATAACAAACAAAAACACAAAAGTCTATTGGTTGCCCTATTTGTGACAGCTTCATCTGTCATATTTTTACGGAAATTGATTTCTGTGTCGTGCCGTTACAGGCCTTATGAAAGAATTGACGCAGCGTGTTTGGTGTGCGACAATATGAAGTATGGTTGGAAAATTAGGAATAATAGCACTTGAATCGGCTGTTAATGCTGGTGTAAAAATCGACGAAATATTATCAGAGTGGCGAGGCGGAGAGCATTTTCTTATACCGTCGCAATGTCCGCGCTTCGGAAGCGGAGAAGCCAAGGGAATCATAAAGGAATCAATACGCGACAGAGATTTGTACATACTTGTTGATGTGTGCAACCCGTCTGTTACATACATGATGGACGGCGAAAAAAACAGAATGTCGCCTGACGACCATTTTCAAGATCTCAAGCGGATTATAGCCGCGTGCAACGGGCGCGCGGGGCGGATTTCCGTCATAATGCCGTTTTTGTACGAGAGCCGCCAGCACCGACGCATAGTGCGCGAGTCCCTTGACTGCGCCGTTATGCTGCAAGAGCTTGAGCGCATGGGCGTACATGAAATTATCACATTCGACGCGCATGACCCGCGTATGCAGAGTGCCATTCCTTTGATAGGATTTGTGGATGTTTCGCCCGCCCTTCAATTTACGCACGCTCTTCTTACTGAGTACGATGATTTGCAGATTGACAGCGACCACCTTATGTTCATTTCGCCGGACGAGGGGGCGACTCAGCGCGTAGTGTTCATGGCATCGATTTTCGGGGTGAATATCGGAATGTTCTATAAGCGGCGTGATTACGCAAGAATTGTGAACGGCATGAACCCTATCGTGGCGCATGATTTTTGCGGAGAGTCCGTGGCAGGTAAAGATGTTATTGCTGTTGACGATATGATTTCATCAGGCGGAAGCATGATTGATGTTGCGCGCCAGCTGAAAGATATGGGGGCTAGGCGGGTGTTCATGTTCGCGACTTTCGGGCTTTTCACAAACGGGTTCGATAAGTTCGACAAGGCATATGAGGAAGGGCTTTTTGACAAGGTTTTTACGACGAATCTTGTTTACCAGAAGCCTGAGCTGAGAGAAAAACCGTGGTATTGCTCCGTGGGAATGAACCGCTATGTTGCCGCCATAATCGACACCCTGAACAAGGGAGAAAGCACGCAGGATATTATCCGCCCTGCAAAACGCATGAAAGAGATGATTGAGCTTTACAAAAAGTAAGTTTTCGGCATACTGTGGTTGAGCTACCCAACCTCTTTTCCGCACGACTCGGAACCACCCCAAGACCCCGTCTGGGGTTGGCTGCTGGGTTGGGATTCGTTCTGGGGTTGGAACTCAGAGCTAACTCGGACTTGGTCGAGGATTGCTCGTGAGGGATTGGTTCTGGGGATTGGAACTCAGAGCTGATTCGGGCTTGGTCGGGGCTGCTCCTCAGATTTTGTTCTAAACTCAGAACGGATTGCCAGTTCGGGCTGAGTCGCGGGCGCATTCCCAAGCCAGCAATCCGACACAAAAAGTGCGCAGCGTGAAGAAAAGCAGAAGGGCTTGGAGCGCTTGCAGGGTGCGAAGGAGCGTAGCGACTGAGACAAATACCGCTTACCCTGCACCGCGCGGAAAGCCCTGTCTTTTCTGG
>JAFSJW010000076.1 GCA_017449265.1 Treponema sp. | reverse complement strand
TTAGCTCTGAGTTCCAACCCCCAGAACAAATCACTTGCAAGCAACAGCACCTTTGGCAACGCCAAAGGTGCTACTCCGCCCTAGAACTTCCTGATAACGCAGACGCACCTTGTGCTTCGCACAAGGTGGCCGAGATTTTGCAAAGCAAAATCTCGCGGACTCGTCCCAATTTTAGATTTATCCTGTAGAACCGCCCCGACTCAGCCCAAAATGGCAATCCGTTCTGAGTTTTAGAATCAATCTGAGGGGCAGCCCGACCAAGCCCGAATTAGCTCTGAGTTCCAAGCTCAGAACGAATCACTTGCAAGCAACCGCACCTTTGGCAACGCCAAAGGTGCTACTCCGCCCTAGAACTTCCTAATAACGCAAACCGAGAACCCGTCCCCGTAGTACTTGCTGCCATCGTTGATCAGATCGCCCGCCCCAAAACCGACAACCCAGGTACAGATGGCGTCGCCAGCGTACTGACTGGACGACCGATAATAACTAGAAGAGCTTGTATTCAATTGCGTAGCCCCAATATTCGTCAACGCGCTGTTCACGGCGGTTATGTTGTTGTATAGCGTCTCCAGCTCGTCTTTTGCAGGAAGATACCAGCCACTTGTAAATCCAGTTGCACTATATGAATCGGCATACGAGAAAGCAGGGTACTTCGCACCATCTGTACCCCAGTCAGAAACGCCTTTTATGCTCGCCATGTTCTCAGACCCGTCCGTCGTGCTTGTAGCATATGTAGTCACATTGTATGCGGTGGCATCGCTAGTACACCACGCCTTGCCAGTTCCCTGCTGCAGTCCAACGCCCTTCTTGTTGCTCGCATCAAAGATAACCGCAACTGCGGCGGCTTTCTGCTCTTCTGTAAGCGCGAGGTCATCGCTGTAAGTCACCGAGCTTCCGTCGTTGAACACGATGTCGCCCACTGCCAGAGTTGAGCCAGGGAGGTTCGTTCCGATTTTGTTGTCCTTAACCGTCACATAAATATCCTTGGTTGCACCTGTAGCAGAATCAGTGACGGTCAGCGTGGCTAGAGGTATACGAGTTGTAAACGTCGGTAAAATCTTGACGACAAAAACTGCGCCCGTATGTTCTATGTCAAAGGGTGAACTCAAAACCCCTCCTACAGTAATAGACAAATCTGTGTCCGGATCTGCGCAGGCATAGTCGCTTATCGTAATCTTAATCTGCTTTCTCGTGTCCGCTCCATATAAATTCATCATATACGGATTCGCAGATGTTCCTTTTTGAGTGTCGAAAGTATTAGGAGCTATCTCATATCCGTAGTTGGTATCATTCGTATATGTAAAGTCAAGGCACGCCCGAAGGGTAACATCGCCAGGAGTGAAATTCTCGCTGCTGAATGTCATCGCGAAACTTGATTCCCCATAGATTGTGCCAGTCTCCGTGTCTTTGAACGCGACGATTGTACGCCCATCTGGAGGAGTTATGGCATTTTTTATATTATACAAGTCGTATGAGTCGCCCTCATAAAATTCCCGCGTGTCCACTGTATTTTCATTATGATCTTGGAATGTTACCATGTAATACCGCTTGAACACCGCGTTCACATTAACATTATATGCTGGCATGGTGAATTCGTACTTCGTTCCCTCAGTAACAGTGGTCGTATTGATTCCAGCTGTCGCGTCATTGCCACCCACGGAAATCGAGTAAAGCTTCATGCCTGTAGCGGGCGTTACCGTGAGCGTGACTTTCTCCCCTGTGGCGGCATCCGTGGGGATTGCCGTAATCGAGCCGCCGGTAAACTCTGGTATGCTCACGGAGAAAAGATCCTCGGTTATATTGAAATCGTTGTATTTCAGCTCGTATTTTCCTGCGATGACAGAAAGGACTGAATCAGAAGCCTTGATGTTGTTCAGAAGGCACAGCTTGGCTTTTTTCTCCGCAGTATAGCCGCCAGCCTCGATTCTGCTGATGGCATCGAACAACCCTGCCGCGTTCTTCACGAAGAACCACTGGCTGTAACTGCTCGTTTTTAGGTCAGAGAAAGTCACCGTATTGTCGGTCGCGGAAACCGTCGCCACTTTTGGTATTGTGTCAAGCTCCGTAACCTGCCTTTCATCAACCCATATTTTAAGGTAGAAAGTGTAGGTGTCGTATGGTACTTTGTCGAAAGTGACCTTCCCTTCCGCTTTTGCGGTTTTATGATCGCTTTTGTACGAATCGTTCTCAAAGTAGATTTCGTAAAGGAAATCGCTCGTTTCAGACGGATAAAATTCACCCAGAAGATTTATGTCAGAGCTTGCCGAAGGTGCTTTTGGAATCGTTATACTTATGCTCGTGGAGCCTGAGCTATTGGAATTACCCCCCCCCCGAGCTTCCGCCGCCCCCGCCGCCGCCAGAGTCGCAGGAAGCGAACAGTGCCAGCGCAAAAAGCGCAGAAACGATTTTCATAAAACAGAATGATTTTTTCATGGCATACCCCTATGATAAAAATACGAGAGTATTTTATCACAAAATCGTGTTTGTGTCAGCTTTTTTTTGTGTCGGATAATTTCGTTGGGAATGCGCCCCGCGACTCAGCCCAAATCGACAATCCGCTCTGAGTTTTAGAATCAATCTGAGGAGCAGTCCCAGAGCAATCAGCCCCAAGTCGCAAAAAGTGCGCGCTTCCAGAAAAGACAGGGCTTTCCGCGCGGTGCAGGGTAAGCGGTATTTGTCTCAGTCGCTTCGCTCCTTCGCACCCTGCAAGCGCTCCAAGCCCTTCTGCTTTTCTTCACGCTGCGCACTTTTTGTGTCGGATTGCTGGCTTGGGAATGCGCCCGCGACTCAGCCTGAGCTAGCAATCCGTTCGGAGTTTTAGAACAATTCTGAGGAGCAACCCGACCAAGCCCGAGCCTGCTCTAAATCCCAAGCTCAGAACTAATCCCTCGCACGCGCCCTCAGAGCAATCAGCTCCCAGTAGCAAAAAAATCCGCTCCGCTCAGAACCGCCCCGCTCAAACTTCGTGACTGTGCGTAAGTGGTGTTTGTCTCACCAATTTGCGGTGCGAACCTGCGCACGCGTATTTTTTTGTGTCGGATTGCTGGCTGGGGAACGCGCCCCGCGACTCAGCCCGAACTAGCAATCCGTCCTGAGTTTTAGAACAATTCTGAGGAGCAGCCCGACCAAGTCCAAACCAGCTCTGAGTTCCAACCCCAGAGCAAATCACCAACAAGCCTCCATGATTGTCATTTCGATACGCGCTTCGCGCTACTCAATGACCGCCGCCCTGACCAAGCCCAAATCAGCTCTAAGTTCTGAATTTTAGAACAAATCCCAAGAGCAATTCCAGACGGGGTTCGGGGTGGCCCCGACCGTGCCGGGAAAGGGTGGGGATTGGGGAGGGAAAACTCTTGCTTCGGAATTAAGGGGTTTTCCCTCCCCAAATAACAGGGGGGCAGGGGGTATCCCCCTGATTGTGCTTTGCTCAAAAGTGTGCAATCGCGTCAAGAATCTTGTGGGCAACATCGTCCTTGCTCAGAATAGGAAGCTCTACCTCGCCATCTTTCGTAATCATCGTCACAATGTTCGTGTCGGTTCCGAATCCTGCGCCTTTTACTTTCAGATTGTTCGCCACAATCATATCAAGATTTTTCTTCACGAGCTTTTTCTTTGAGTTTTCAATCATATTCTGGGTTTCCATCGAAAATCCGCAAAGAAATTTATTTCCTTTATGTTCGCCAAGATATTTCAAAATATCGTCAGTGCGTTCAAGTCTTATCGAAAGCTCGTCGTCGGACTTCTTCATTTTCTCGTCCGCATATTCGGCAGGGCGGTAATCCGCAACGGCGGCGGACTTAATCACAATGTCGCAGTCGTCCGAATTCTTTTTTACCGCCTCGAACATATCTTTCGCGCTCTTTATGTCGATTCTTTTTACAAAAAGCGGTGTCTTCTCATGCACAACGCCAGAAACGAGCGTCACTTCCGCGCCTCTCATGCTCGCCGCCCGCGCAATAGCGAACCCCATCTTTCCCGTGGAGTGATTCGTGATGAAGCGAACCGGGTCAATCGCCTCCTGCGTTGGACCTGCCGTAACAAGAACTTTCTTTCCCAGCAAATCTTTGTCAAATGCAATCTCATGGGCTATATGCTCAAAAAGAAGCTCCGGCTCTGGCATTTTTCCCTTGCCGTCGTCTCCACATGCAAGATGACCTGCTGACGGCTCTATGATTTTAATTCCGAAGCTGGCGCAAATCTCAAGATTTTTCTGAGTAATCGGGTTTTCAAGCATATTCGTGTTCATGGCTGGAGAAATTAGCTTGGGACACTTGCAGGCAAGAAAAGTCGTTGATAGCATATCGTCCGCAAGACCGTGCGCCAGCTTTGCGATTGTGTTCGCCGTGGCAGGGGCTACGATGAAAAGGTCTGCCTTTTTTGCAAGTGCAATATGCTCCACATTGAACTGAAAATTTCTGTCGAAAGTATCAATGAGGCATTTGTTTCCGGTAAGCGTCTCAAATGTTATTGGGTTGATGATATTTACCGCGTGTTCTGTCATAATAACATGAACGGTCGCATGATTCTTTACAAGAATGCTTGCGAGAGAGGCTGCTTTGTAAGCGGCAATTGAGCCGGTAACACCGAGAAGGATTGTTTTATTCTTTAGCATACTTTTATTCTAGAGGTTTTTTGATTTTATGAAAATGATACGAAGTATTTTATTCTTTTCTATTCTATTGATTCTTTTTTCATGCAAGGAAACGAATGCGAATTCCCCCCAGTCTGAGTTCAAATATGATTCCGATTATTACTACGGGCTAAGGGCGTGTGACGATAACAAAGAAGATGAGGCCATACGGCTTTTCACAGCTGCAAGAAAAAACGGAACTGACCTTGTGGCCAGAAGAAGCGCGGAGGCCCTTACCCAAATCGGGAACATAACACAAAGGCTAGAAGCCTCCAAATACCTGATTGAACGGTGGAACGACGATAATGCGCTTTTGATTGCGTGCAAGGAATTTTTCAAAAATCAAGAATACTCACAAATCCTCCGGTACACACGGCGTATTAATCTGAATAAGGCATCAAACGAGCTTGTTGAGCTTAGGATGCGAAGTCTTCTTGAAAAAAACGACTCACGCTTTGAGGAAGAATATTTTACTTGGACTGTGTCACGCCCGCTTTCGATGCATCATCTTCAGTTTTATCAGATTTATCTTGCGAATCAGCTGAAAAAAATTCATATACAACAAGAATCAGATGAAGTGCAGAATATTTCCGTTTCAAGAGAACAGATGGTCATAGATTTTCGGGTTTCGGTCTACCAGCAGAAATACCAGTACGCATTCAGCGTTTGCGAGCAGATTCTAAAATGCTACGATAATGAAAAACTGGAAGTTGAGGAGCAGCTTCTTTCTGACATTGGAAAAGCGGCTCTCTACGGAGCAGACGATTATTCCGCCACGGCAAAATTCTTCGACTCGCTAGCAGAAAAACTTTCAGAGCCAAAGAAATTTTACGCGCTTTTTTACGCCGCGCGCCTTTATGACAAAGACGGACGGTTTCAGGCGCAAACAAAAAGCCGCTTTAAGTCCGCGCTGGAAGCAAGCGTTGACCCGATGCAAAAAGATAACTGCCTGTGGTATCTCCTGAATTTTCTTTTGCGCACATCAACCGATGACATAATCGAAACGCTGAAAACTTACGGAAACATAATAAGCAGCCCCGAATATTTTGATGATTTCTTTGAGTCGCTTTCCGTGCTGCTAATCTCAAACCACAAGTGGAATGATTTTTTTCAGGTTTGGAGCGAAACAGGCGCGAATCTTTCGGAAAAAACAGCCGCAAAATATTCGTACATTTCTGGAAGATTGATTGAGGAAGGACTTGTGAAACCAGACGGAAAGAACGCCACAGAGCAGGCACAAGCCGCATTCAGGAAAGCTCTTTCTGGAGGAGGCTCCCTTTACTACAAGATTCTTGCGCTTGAGCGGCTTAAAATCACCGAAAAAGAACAAATCGAAGCGATGCTTTTTCCTGGCGATGCGAAAAAATCTGATTCTGAAAAAGAAAATTCTGGCGCGGATGGAAAAAAAGCTATGCCAGAGGAAAATAATTTGACCGCTCTTTCAGGCAGACTTCTTTCCGGGTATGTGGCGTTCGGATTTCCTCAGCAGATTTATTCCGAGTGGCTTTTGAACAGGAATAATCTTAAAATTGAAGACACAATCCGCGCGGCAACATTTTTGCGCAATTGCGAAAAATACGACACGGAGGAAAAATTCTCCTACGGAATCCAGAGCCTTAGAATCGCAAGCAGGGCAAAGAACGATTGCGGCGGCATGATTTCCAAAGAGCTTCTGGAGCTGTGCTATCCGCGTTTGTACGAAAGTCAGATTGCTGATGTATGCATGGCGCAGGAAATTCCCGAATACATTCTGTTCGCGCTCGTGCGCACGGAAAGTTTCTTTGACCGCAATATTTCAAGCCGCGCGGGGGCAATGGGGCTTACCCAGCTCATGGAGGCAACCGCCGACGACGAGGCGCGCAAACTGAAGCTGGGCGACTACGATATTTTTGACGCAGAAACGAATCTTACGCTCGGGGCACATTACTTAAAATCGCTCATAGGACGAACAGAAAAAAATTCTGTCCTTCTTGCGCTTTTTGCTTACAACGGCGGTCTTACAAATGTGCGCAGATGGATTCGCGCGGCACGAAGTGACTGGTACAAAACGAAGAAAAAATTCTACGAGCCGGCCGGAATCAGCATGGATTTGTTTTTGGAAACGCTCCCGTTCACCGAAACAAGGGACTACGGGCGGCAGCTTGTGGAAGCGAGCGCAATCTACGCATTTCTATACTACGACAAAACTCCTTCCGAAGTCGTGCATGAGATTATGGGCGAGTAATTGCGAAGGCCTGTCTTTTTGACAGGTAAAACTTTTTATTGCAGTTTTTCGGCCATGTCCGTTACGAATATGGATTTTAATTTTTAGCCACAAGTTGGGGTAGTTTCTGATGCAAATCCCAGACATCCTCAACGCCGCTGACCAAAATGCCGCCCATGCCAAGCCGAAGCGGAAGGTCAAGGTCAATATCAAAGCGGTCTCCCACGGAAATGCACTCCGAGTACGAGATGTTCTTTCGCAAATCTTCGGAAGCAAGAAGAACGGCTTTTTCAAGGATTTTTTCCGACGGTTTGGACGCAAAGCAAGTATCAAGCCCTACTATGTGCGGAATGAACTGGGAGATTCCGATTGCCTCCAAAGTTTTTCTGGCGGGCAGCACAGGATTGTTCGTCACGCATATGGAATAAAACGATTTTGAAAGCTCCGCCATAGTTTTGATAAGCCGCTCGTCTTTTTTCAGGTAGTCGAAAGGGTCGAACAAAGTCTTGCGCCATTCAATGCTCGTTTCGATTGAAACCCCCAGAGTTACGAACAAGTTTCCCAAGCTGATTTTTTTTCCGTCATGCTCCGAAGCCCATTTTTTCCGCAATTCACGAATCATTTTCCGCGCATTTTCGTGAGTAAGCCCGTTCAAGTCGGCGTAATGGCGCACCTGACAATCAATCTGCTCAAACGCGTACTTGGGGCATGTGTACAAGGTGGAGTCAATATCAAAAACAAGCACTTTCGGCTTTGCTGGCAAATTATATGTTTCCATAAGATTTCTTCGCTTTGCAGAGGCACATAGCAGCCTCCTGTATATCATCAAAATCACCGAGCGCGACCCGCGTCAGAATAAGGTCTCCGATAAGCTCTGCATCCGAGCACCAGGGAATTTCAATCCGAATACCCGCGCGCTCCGCTTTTTGGCTTACAAAAGATTCATTCTGACATTGTCCGCCGGTCATAACTATTCTATTTGAAAAAGGAATTTTATTCTTGTCCGCAATGTTCCTTAATTTTTCGATTCCGCGTGCAAAATCTTCAAGAACGGCTTCTTTCTTTTCCTGCGACTCAAAAATCCTAGTTCCGCTTTTTTCGATAAGAACGCTTGCGTTCCAAAGTCCTTCCATCGGATGCGGAAGAGTCCTTATGCCAGCGTCAAAGACCGGCTCTTGGGTACACAGATTTATTCCTTCGCTGGAACCTGCCCTGTCGCAGACAAGCCCCGGGAAAATAGTTCCTGTTCCCAGAATGGCTACGATAAAATCCGGTGCGCCACAAAAAACAAATGTTCCCTCAAAAAGCCCCGTTGCAATCGCGGCGGCGGCGGAGATTTTTCCTGCGAAAGAGCCCATCCGAGCGAACGGAGGGATTTTTTTGGCTTCGCTGGGGGAAAAACCCGCATTCAGAAGTTCGGCCTGAGTCCAGTATGCGGTTCCGAACCTCTCGTCGGGCAGAATGGACAGGGCTGTTCCTGTAAGTTTGTAAATCAGAAATTCGGGGGCTGAGAGAATGTAAGCCGCATTGTTCCATTCGTCACGATAGATTTCTTTGAAAAGTTTCAGGCGCGGGATAAAAATCGATTTTGTGTCGTATTTCTGAGCATGGATTTTTTCAGCTGCAGGAGGATTTTCGTTCCACAAAAGCGTTGTTGTGCGACCGCCAGAATCTGCAACAAGAGTAGGTCCGTTCCCGCTTATGCAGACGGCTTCTATCCCTGTCTCAGGATTCTGCTCTTTCATAGAAGCAATGGCTTTTTTTAGGGCAAAAAGCCATGAATCCGCGCTGCCGCTGACTTCCTGCCTTGAGTAAGCCTCAACTGTGTATTTGTCCGACAGCAGTGCCGCTTTTAGCGATGAAGTTCCAATATCAATGCAAAGAATAGTGTCAATCATAAAAATCCTGTTGTTTTTAGAGATTCACTTTTTATAGAAAAAACTTTAACATAAAATTATGAATTCAAAAACTACAGAAGAAAAAAAAATGCTTCGGAAAGTGATGCGTTCTAGGCTGAAAAATTATTTTTCTGCGAATGACGGAAAAATCGACTCGGAGCTTGCTGCCGGAAAAATTCTGGAGCTTGATGAATTCAAGTCATCGGAAATTGTGCTTGCGTTCCTTTCGGCAAAGAATGAAATTGACTGCCAGCTTATAATCGATATTGCCCTTGTGACAGGAAAAATCGTCGCAGTTCCGAAAGTCAAGTCTGAGAGCGACATGGATTTTTTCATCCTGAATCCGCAAATGCCACTTGAAAGCCAGGTTGCACAGGGAAGTTTTGGAATCCGTGAGCCAAAAGACGAGCTTTTGCCTCTTAATACAGAAAATCTTTCTGAAAAAGATGTGTTCGTCATTGTTCCCGGACTTTCGTTCACAAAAAACGGTTTTCGTCTTGGAAAAGGAAAAGGATTCTATGACCGATACATACAAAGACTAAAATCTTCTGGCGCAAAGCTGTTTCTTTCAGGAATATGCTTTCCGTTCCAAATCGAAGACTCAATTCCTACGGACGATTTTGATGAAAAAATGGACTTTGTTGCATACTGAGCCTACTGATACCATACGGAGAATATATGTTTATAGAAGAAAAAGAAAAATCCGAGCTTTTGGAGCGTTTTCTGAGATATGTAAAAATCTGGTCAACATCTGATTCTGAGCGTGCCGATAGCGGCGTGCAGCCATCAACCGACCGTCAGTTTGATTTTGCCCGCGTTCTTGCCGAAGAACTCAAGGCAAACGGTGCGGAAGGCGTTCAGGTGACGGACAAATGTTATGTGTACGGATTTCTTCCGGCTTCGGAAAATGCCGTGGAGGAGGAGCCGCTTTGTTTCCTTGCGCATATGGATACGGTTGAGGAAGTGAGCGGAAAAGATGTTCGACCGCAAGTCCACGAGGATTATGACGGCGAAAAAATCGTTCTGGAAGGCGGGATTGTTCTTTCGCCAGAAACGGACGAGGAGCTTTCGCTTTCGGCAAAAAATCGGGAAACAATAATCACTTCGGACGGAACCACGCTGCTTGGGGCTGACGACAAGGCTGGAGTGGCTGCGATTATGAGCGCGGTTTCGTTTCTGAACTCGCACAAGGAGTTAAAAAGGCGCAAGATTGAAATCATCTTTTCGCCTGACGAAGAAACTGGTCACGGCATGGACAATGTTCCGCTTGGACTGATTCAGTCAAAGGCCGCGTACACGGTGGACGGAGGTCATATCGGGGAGCTTGAGGCGGAGTGCTTCAACGCGTTCAAGAGCGAGATTGTGTTTGAGGGAAAATCCAAGCACACGGGAAACGCCCGCCCAGACATGGTGAACGCAATCCTTATGGCGGCAAGCTTCGTGCAGAATCTTCCGGCGGGGCAAAGACCAGAAACAACGGACGGCAAGATGGGATTCTTTGCGCCAATGGCGATTGAAGGCTCAATCGAAAAGGCAAAGCTCACTCTTTTTCTCAGGGATTTTTCAAAAGATGGCATGGAGAAAAGAAAATCGCTCGTAGATACGCTGGCACGCACAACTCAGGCACTTTTTGGCGGAAAAGTTTCCGTAACGCATACATTCCAGTACGCCAACATGAAGGAAGAGCTTGATAAAAATCCGCTCGTTACGGAAAGGCTCGTAAGTGCGTACAAGGCAGCTGGCGTTGAGCCAATATGCGTGCCTATCCGTGGCGGAACGGACGGCTCAAGGCTTACGGAGCTTGGGATTCCTACTCCGAATATTTTTACGGGCGGGCATAATTACCACTCGCGCACGGAGTGGTGTTCGCTGGAACAAATGGCAAAAGCGGAGGAAGTTCTTCTTAGGCTTATGCTGGCAGAATAAATTTATGTTTAAAACGGAAGAAAAAACTTGCGCGACTGAAAATTTGGACTTATATTGTAAATTAGACTAGTGAAGAATTTTCTCGCTGGTCTTTCGTAATTCTAAAAAGGAGGCATGATAAAATTACATCCATGTAATTTTATCATGAGCAGATTTTGCCGTTGGCAAAACTGCGATTTCGTGCCTCCTGCACGACCGCTAACGCGGAGTTTTTAAAGGAGCAAAAAATGGGAAAATTCGTAATCAGTAACGCCAAGAGTGGTGGCGTTAAGTTCAATCTTGTTGCTGGAAACGGTGAGATTATCGCTACATCCGAAGTGTACAACAGCAAGGCTTCCGCAAAGAAAGGAATCGCGAGCATTCAGAAAAACGCTGGTTCTGTCGTTGAGGATCAAACAAAAGAAGGTTATACGGTTGAAAAGCATCCGAAATTCGAGCTGTATCAGGACAAGGCAGGCGAATTCCGCTTCCGCCTCAAGGCAACGAACGGTGAGATTATCGCTGCAAGCCAGGGCTATTCAAGCAAGTCCGGCTGCCAGAACGGAATCGATTCTGTAAAACGCAACGCTCCTGAGGCGGAGATTGTTGACGAGACAGGCTCTGAGTAATCAGCCCAAAATTCCAATTCTTTCTAAGTTTTAGAATGAATCTGAAGGGCAGCCCCAGAGCAATCAGACTCCAAGTCGCAAAAAAATCCGCTCCGCTCAGAACCGTCCTGCTCAAACTTCGCACGCACAGAACGAGTTTGGCGGTGCGAACCTGCGCGTGCGTATTTTTTTGTGCTGGATTGCTGGATTGGAAATGCGCCCCGCGACTCAGCCCGAACTGGCTCTGAGTCCCAAGCTCAGAACGCCCCCTCCAGCAATCTCCTTCCCCAAAACCAATGCACTATTTCGGCGTTTTTACGGATTTTGTGTTTTTTTTGAACATATTTTTCCGATAGCGAATTTTGTGGTATAATAAAATTATTCGGGAAAAATGGTTAAAGAAAATCTTTCCGAACAAGTCTTAACAAATGAAACGAGTGCATCGCTTTTTCAGGTATATTGTTATACTAGCCTCAATCATTGGAATGGTCACAGGAATCCTTTTGCTTGTGAATTATTTCATAAAGTCACAAAAATCCGAAAGCGTAAAAATGCTTTCATCGGACACGGTTCATAAGAAAGTCCTGTTTTTGTCATCGTTCGGGCTTTTCAATTACAGCATGGACGAAATCGTACAAGGAGTAAAGGAAGTTTTCAACGACAATGACATTGTTTTTGAGATTGACTTCATGGACTGTCAGCGGCTCTCGGGAAAAGAGCATGATGATTTCCATAAAAACCTTGTGGAGCTGAACTCACTCAAAAAGCAAAAGTTCGATGCAGTTCTCCTTGCCGATTACTGGGCGTGGGATTTTGTCACCAAATATCGGACAGCCCTTTTCGGGGACATTCCGCTTTTTTTCATCAGCACGCTAGGCACTTGCCAGGCAGACACACTCGCGAGCAATCTTAATGTTTCCGGAGTAGCGGAGTATATTCCGTTCGCAGAGACAATTGAATGTGCAATAAAATTCAATCCAACGGCTCAAATAGTCTACGGTATTTTCGATGACACTGATGCAGGAAAAACAGCCCAGAAAGAATTTTTCAGCATCGCAAAGCAGTTTCCGTCATTCTCATTCAGAGGCATAAATTTAGCCGAGCATACCCAAGAATCATTTTCCGAGCTTATAAGCCACATCGGGAATGATTCAATAATCATATTCATGTCTGTCACCGAAAGCCTGAATTTTGAGAAAACTCCCGCAGAAATCTTACTGGCTCAGTCTAAAATTCCAGTTTTCTCCACAAACCGATATTTTATCGAAATGGGCTTTTTGGGCGGAAAAGTCATTGATTATGAATCTTTGGGGCGGGAAGGCGCAAAGAATGTTTGCAAAGTTCTGAACGGCAAGGAAGATTACTGGTATCATGTCGTGTTCAATACGACTGACTCCAAGTTTATTTTCAACAAAAAGACATTCAAAAAATTCGCCTTGCGAAAATCGCTTCTTCCTAAAGGAACTGAATTCATAAAACAACAGAGCGTTCTTTTCCGGAAACTTGATGATTTGCTTATTCCGCTGGCACTGATAATTTTCTCTGTCTTTTTGATTATATTAGTCCTCTGCGATTTCTCATACAGTCTTTACAGGGCGGCAAGGCTTGACTCGCTGACAGGGCTTCCGAACAGAAGCACGATTCACAAATATCTGGAAAAAATAATCGCGCGGAAAAAGCCTTTCTCGGTAATGCTCATCGATGTGCTTGATTTCAAGACGATAAATGATTTCAACTCGTACTATTGTGGGGATGCAGTGCTAAAAGAGCTTTCCGCAAGGCTGAAAGGATTCTCCAGGTCGAACAACTGCTTCGTAGGGCGGCACGACGGCGATAAATTCATCCTTATATATGAGGACGGAGTTCTTTCCAGAAACAGCCCGGACATCTATTATTTCAGGCAGATTCTCTCAAATCCAATCCGATACTACGACACGGATATTTTCATACGAATCAATATCGGAATCGTAAACTACAGCATGATTTACAAGAATTCTGACGAGTATCTGGCAAACGCCGACATTGCGCTGAACGAAGCAAAGAAAATCGGGCGCGGAAAATACATTTTCTACTCAGAGTCGATGAAAAATCATATCTCCGAGAATTCGCGCATTTCCAAAATCGTTGACGAAGCTTGCAAGGCGGGCGCATTCAAAGTTATGTACCAGCCACAAGTTGACGCAAGGACTGGAAAGCTCATAGGCTTTGAGGCCTTGGTCCGCCTTGCCGACTCCAGGCTTCCGCCGGGAACATTCATACCAGTAGCAGAGGCCGACGGGCACATTGCAAAAATCGGGCGAATCGTTACCGAAACAGTCATAAAGCAGCTCGCCGACTGGAAACGGAAAGGGCTTCCTCTTTATTGCGTGGCAATAAATTATTCCGCAGGTCAGTTCGCCGACAAAGAATATGTTGATTATCTTGAAACTCTCCTGAAAACTTATGGAATCCCGAGCGAATTCGTCCATATTGAAATAACGGAGAGCCTTTTTGTGGGCGGAAAGGAAAACGCCCTCAAACTTTTCAACGCTCTGGACAAAATCGGCGTAAAGCTCGCGCTTGACGATTTCGGAACAGGGTACTCAAGCCTGAGTTACCTGACATACCTTCCTGTTGAAACAGTGAAAATCGACAAGTCAATGATTGACACTTACCTTACAAACAACAGGGCTTCGTTCATACAGAACATAACGAACCTTGTACATTCGCTAGGAATGAAACTCACAGTAGAAGGCGTGGAGCATGAGTGGCAGTACAACTGGCTCCGCGAGTTCGATGTTGACTGCATTCAGGGGTATTTTTTCTCAAAGCCTCTTTCAGCTGAGGAGATTGAATCTAAAACAAAAAAATAAATGTTTGAATTTTTTTAAAAATTCCGAAAATATAAAAAGAGTACATATTAGTTATTAGGTTGTTGTGCGATATTGGTTTTCCGATTGAAAATCAGTTCTCCGAACAGCCTGTTCAGGAAGAATTTTATGTCTGACAAGAATATTCTTTTGCAGCGAGCTAAATCCGCTGTCATTGCTCATGATTATGATACGGCAACTCGTCTTTACAAAACATTGATTGCAGAAAATCCTGATGACAAGGATTTATATTTTCAGCTTGGAAACCTTTATGTAAAAAGCGGAAAAGACGATATGGCTTTGTCCGTATTCAACGACATAATAAAAGATGACCACAAGAATATTGACGCTCTGATTGCAATCGGCGGAATTTACCGAAGGCAGAAAAAATTCGATGAATCCATCGCAGTTTTGGAAAACGCTTTGATTGCCGATGGCGACAATCCAGACACACAGGCAACAATCTCATACAACCTCGGCTTCACTTACCGCCAGATGGGAAAACTGAACGAAGCAATATCATGTTTTGAAGATGTTGTTTTCCAGCATCCTGATGATGTACTTGCTTACAACCATCTGGGCGCAATCTACGCGCTTCAAAGAAAGCATGTTAAGGCTATAAACGCATATCAGAAAGGCTTGAAAGCAGACCCGAACCATCCGGTAATTCTTCTGAACATAGCAAAAAGCTATGAGGCAGTCGATGAGAAGCAGAAGGCTCTTTCTTCTTACGAAGCAGCTCTCCGCTCAAAGCCGGGCTGGATTGAAGCAATCGACGGCTATTCTGACTTGCTTTTGAAGACTAACAAAGTCAAGGAAGCTGACGATGTTGTTTCCAATGCAATAAAAATCAATCCTGACGATGTAAAAATGCACACTAAGATGGGGCATGTATACAACCGCCAGAGTATTTTCAATTCTGCTGAGGAAGAGTTTAAAATCGCCCTCGACATTGATGATGAATTTACGCCAGCCCTTACGGGTATGGCTTTTTCTCAGGAAAAGCTCGGAAAAAATGCGGAGGCCGTAAAGACAATCAAGAAAGCCGTGGAGCTTAATCCCGATGACGCAGATATTCTAAAACAGTCCGCGCAGATTCTTATTACGGCAGGTCATCTTCCAGAAGCCTACGACAAGCTGGAGAATCTTTGCAAGCTTAATCCAGATGATGCGCAGACAATCAACTTGCTCGGTCAGTACTACATCTGCACGGGAAATGACGCAAAGCTTCAGGCCTGCTCGGACAAGCTGGAAAGAATCGATTCTACATACAAAGATTATTTGAAAGACTGGGGACGGCGGTTCGCTCAGATGGGCGATGAGAAAACATCCGAGCAATATCTGAAAGCCGCAGTTCAGGAAATTCCTAACGACGCAGAATCCAAAATCAACCTTGCGCTTTTGTACGAAAAGCAGGGAAACAACAAAGAGGCTCTGAATCTTTTCAGGCAGGCCGTACATGATGACGGATTCAATGTCATGTCAAAGAACAAGGCGGAGCAGCTTGGTGCGGTAGTTGAGAAAGCCGCCGAAAAAGAAGAGCATGATTTGGCTCCTGATTTTTCTCTTCCAGCAGACGCAGAATCCGCTCTTGAGAGCGAAAAAAGCGATTCTTCCGAAGAAAATAACGAAGAGCCTGATGAAAAAGCTCCGTCCCTTCACTCTGATGACAAAAAGCCTGCTTCTATCTCAGACCTTAAGGAAGAAGAGAACGAATTTGAATTCGGTCAGTTCGGAATGGAGAATCTTGCAGAGAATGATGACGAGAAATCATTTGACCAGCTCGTTGCGCTTGAGGATTCAAACGATGATTTGATGGACGAATTTGAAGACCTTGTTGATGACGGTGCGCCTGTCGATGCCGACGACGACCTTGATTTTTCCGTCATGCCGGACGGTTCTGAGGATATCAACGATTCTTCCGATGAGGAAAATGATGATAAAATCGGAGAGAATCCGATTGACTACGATTTGTTCGAAGATGAGGACATAAATGACGATGAGCCTGTGGTGGAGCTTCCAAAAGAAAAAACGGAAATTCTTCCAGAGCCAAAGACTGAACCAGAGCAGGAGTCAGAACCGGTCCCAGAGGACGAGCCTTCTTCTGAGCCACAGGAAGAATTGCCCGAGCCGCCAAAAGAGCCTTTGGCCGATATTCCGGCAAAACCGCCGCGAAATCCTTACGAGGACTACACGGAGCTTAACAAGATTGCCGAAAAAATGAACTTCTCCGCAGAACAGGCAATGCGCGCGGCACAGCTTGCGGCAGATTCGGCAGAACGAGCGGCAAAAGCACGGATTACGGAGCGTATCGTTGAGAAAGTAAAAGCCCCGGAGCCGCCTAAAGAAACTGAAGAAGAGAAGATGATGAAGAAAGCAATAGATATGCTTCCTGCAATCGTCGGCGCAATTGAAGACAAAAAGATGCTTGAGAAATACAAGGCATCTGTAGATATGTTCATAAAACTCCGCGAAATGCTGGATTATCTTCCGCTCGCAAAGAAAAAGCAGTTCTTCACGAGTAAGAACCGAATTCTTCTTGATTATATCATCGCGCGCCTTTCTGGAAAGCCGGGGCTTCTTGCCACAGTGAACGCACTGATTAATTCAGGACTTATCACCGTTCAGGAGAATATAAGCCCGTCGGACAAAATCGGAATAGAGCTTGTAGCACAAGTTCTGAGCGATGTGCGAGATTTGAGCATGAATGTGAAAGATGAGTATCTTCGCGATGCGCTTGATTCTGAGGCACTCGCCCTGCTTGAAAAGCTGAAAGTCTGAATTCGGGGGCAATGAGCTTCGCTTTGCGAAGCTCGGCTCTAATTTGAAATACCGTGGTATCTGCGCCACCATTCAAGTTCTTTCTTGAATTTCTCGCTTTCCTGCATTTTGTATTCCGCATCAATCGTTTCTATTTCTTTTCGGCAGTCTATGACAGCTTGCGCTATGCACGCCTCAAAGTGGCTGTCCATTGATTTCTCGAACACTTCCATAGCCTGCTCTATTGACATTGGGTCTTTGTAAAGACGCTGGCTTATGAGTGCGTCCAGAACATCAGCCGCCGCCATGATTCTTGCGCAAAGCGGAATCTGCTTGCCGGAGATTCTGTCAGGATAGCCCGTTCCGTCCCATTTTTCATGGTGGTAATACGCCATTTCCTTAGCGATTTCGTTGAATCGTCCGTCCGAGATTTTAGGCAGAAATTCCAGAAGTTTTTTTCCTTCCACAGGATGTTCCTTCATCAGTTTGAACTCATCGTCTGTGAATTTTCCCACCTTGTTCAGAACGCCTTCCGGAATATGGATTTTTCCTATATCGTGAAGGAATGCGGCGGATGAGTACAAGGCAATTTCTTCGTCCGTGAGTATGTCAGTGTAAAATCCGTTGTCACGAAGCTTCTTTGCAATAATCTCAACGAAAGTTCGGGTATGAACTACATGTCTTCCGGTGAAAAGATCATGGCTTCCCAGACATTCCGCAACGAACTGTATGATTTTGAACTGAGTGTCCTGCAGCTCGTTGTTTTTCAACTCGAACAGCTTATTGTTCTCGTCAAGCACTTTCAGGAAAGTGCTACGCTCTTCAAGAGAAACGAACAAGGCTTTTATAGTTTCGTAATTTCTGAGCGTAATATACCGCACTATAAGGGCAGTGAAAAAGAATTCAATCGTAAAACCACCGATAGTGGGCAAATACCATTGCAACGGAGTCCTGTTCGGAAAATCGCCATCAAGAACTATTGTCTTTGATTTTGCATAGAGCGATACGAGCATCATCACATAGCTTATGAGCAATATCTTGTAAGTGCGATTTTTATTATAATACAAGCTGGTCAATAGCGGCGGAAAGCAGAACGAGATGTAAATTCCGATATGTGCGTGAGTACCCATGAACATAATCAGCAGGTTCAGGGAGATAATTCCGAAATAAAGCGGAATTTTCTGATTCTTGCACTTTTTTATAAGCAGCCAGTCTATAATTGAAAACGAAAGCGTTATGAAAAAAAGACACAGAGAACGAGTATAGTCAACTCGAAAAATTCGTAAGAAAGTAAAAGCACTTATTAATGGCGCAACTATGTTGGATGCTTTCAGGAAATTCAAAATCATCCTGTTTGTTTTCAGAAGATTTTCAGAAAAAAACTGTTTTTCCGTCATTGCCATAATATTAAGATTTTACACTATTTTTTTCAAAAATACTATGCTAAACTTAAAAATCTTTTTATTACAAAATAAGAGGCATCAAAAATGATTGCAAATCGAATGAAAAATCTTCATCCATATATTCCGGGCGAACAGCCGAAAGACCGCGATTACATAAAACTCAATGCGAACGAAAATCCGTATCCTCCGTCCCCGCGAGTTGCTCAAGCCGTGTGCGCCGCAGTAAAGGCTCATCCCGAGAAGCTGGGGCTTTATCCTGACCCGGATTCAAATTTATTGAAAGAAGCGATTGCCAGAATGATTAATAAAACAGGAGGAGTTCTTTGCCGCACGAATGTGAGCGGGGAAAATGCCACACCGTCAGATGAGGACAAGATTCCGTTTGAAGTCACTAAAGACATGATTTATGTGGGCAATGGAAGTGACGAAGTTCTGAGTTTTGTGTTCTACGCCTTTTTTGATGGAGACAGACCGCTTGTTCTGCCCGAGCATACCTACAGCTTCTATCCAGTGTACGCTGGTTTCTACCAGATTCCTCTCGACAAAGTGCCGCTCAGAAATGACTGGTCGCTAGACACCCAGAAAATACTCAAAGATGCGAACGAAATGAACACAAGCATCATTTTCGCAAACCCGAACGCCCCTACGGGTCTTGCGCTTACCAGGAACGAAATCAGGAAAATGATTCTGGCTGCGCCAAAAGACAGAGTTTTTGTAGTGGATGAGGCCTATGTTGATTTTGGCGGACAAAGCGCGATTCCGCTCCTTTCTGAATTCAAAAACCTTGTCGTGGTGCGGACTTTCTCAAAGTCATTGTGCGGCGCAGGTCAGCGTCTCGGCTACATCGTCGCATCACCAGAGCTTGTGAACTCGGTCACGACGGTAAAGAATTCGCTCAATCACTTCCCAGTTGATTTTCTTGCCCAAACGGCAGGTATTGCAGCTTGCGATGATGTTCCGTACTATGCCGAATGCGCCAAAAAAGTTGCCTCCGAGCGCGACGATTTCATAAAATTCCTGCGCGAGAAAGGCTGGTTCGTAATCGACAGCTGCACGAATTTTGTCTTTGTAAAAAAAGAAGGAATTCCTGGCGAAGAAACATACAAGGCAATCAAAAAAGCAGGAATACTTGTCCGCCATTTCTCAACGCCTGGAATAGAAGAATTCTTGCGAATAACGATTGGAACACATGAGCAAATGGCCGCACTGCGTCAGGTAATGACGGATCTGAAAATTTAACCGTTCAGCGAATCAATTTCATACAGAAACCTGGCTTGTCCTTGGGACTGGTTCAGGTTTCTTAAAAAAAATTGCGATATAACAAAAAATTATAAAAATTTGATGTCAAAAATGAAAAATCTTTGCACCTATATATTTAGGAGTTGCAAATGATTTTTAGTTTTCTCAAAAACGGCATATGGATTTTTGTCCTTGCCGTTTTGTTTTGTTCTTGTGAGTATTCCGCAAGTGGAAGTGCCAGTGAGGTTTCTGTTCTGAACTGGAATCTGGAAACTTTTTTTGATGCGAATTTTGACGGAAATGAGTATTCGGAATTCAAGAACTCAAAGTCCGGCTGGAGCATGGAGAAATATTCCGCGCGCTTGAAGCGGCTGGGCGATGTTCTGAAAAAACTGGACGCTGATATTGTAGTACTGGAGGAGCTTGAGAAAAAAGAGCAGATTTATGATATTTTCAATATTCTTTCCGGCGGTTTTGATTTTGCCAAAAGCTACAAGTACGGAGCGTTCGCCGCTTCAACTGATGCTCCGATTGGCTGCGCCGTAATATCGCGCTTTCCGCTCTCCGATGTCCGCGTGCATGAGATTTTCTCCGACAGCGAAGGAAAAATGCCTTCAATGCGCCCGATTATGCAGATAAATGTGAGTATTGACGGAAAAAATCTTTGCCTTTTCGTGAATCACTGGAAGAGCAAATCGGGCGGTTCTGAGCAGAGCGAAGTCTGGCGGAACGCTCAGGAAGAGAATCTTTCCAGGCTGATGAGTGTAGCCTGCGCAGAAGGCAGTTCCGTACTTGCAGCCGGGGACTTCAACCGCGACATTGGGGAATTCATCCATGAGAAAAATGGAGATTTCAATGTTCGGCTCAGGGGCAGCGACAATCTTTTCGTATATTCTCCGTGGCTTGAACGCGACTTTGACGAGCGGGGAAGCTACTGGTACAAAGACCGCTGGGAGCGCATAGACCATTTCTTCTCATGTGGCGGCGCAAAAATCGTTTCATTTGAGCCGCAGACAAACGGCGAATGGGCTGACAATGAGGGAAAACCCAGAAAATACAAAGTCTACAACGGCTACGGCTATTCTGACCATCTTCCAATTATGTGCCGGGTCTCGTTCTGACACAAAAGAATGATTCAGCGGGCATTGCTCATTTGACAACCGTGCGGTATCTATCTGCTCACGATTCTGAAACCAAGACAGTCAAAGCGCATGTTCGGGCGGCGGAAGTAAAGGTCTGAGAGCTTACAGAAATTGTCATCGTAGCTGTACGAGCCGCCGTGGGCTATGCGCAGTTGCATCGTGGAAGAATCCCAGCACCATTCCCACACATTGCCCGTCATGTCAAAAAGCCCCAGACCGTTCGGCTCTTTTTGTGCCACAGGATGAGTTCCTGAGCAGCCGGAATTTTTCTTATACCAGCCTGCTTTTTCGATTTCATCACTTCCACTGTACTCGTATCCGTCAGAGGAAGTGCCACTTCGTGCCGCAAAGAGCCATTCTTCTTCCGTGGGAAGCCGAAAGCCGTTAGCTCCGGCATTAACTTCAATCTCATCGTAGATTGATTTTCCTGCGTGAGGAACATAGTCCCATTCCTCTGGGTCTGTATTTCCGCCCACACTGTACGCTGGCGTTTTCCCCGTGATTTCGCTCAGGCGGTTACAAAACGCAAGACAGTCGAACCAGCTCACAGTTTCAACAGGGCGGTTGTCACCCTTGAATCCGCTCGGGTTGTAGTTCATTACGGAGCGGTAAAAAAGCTGCGTCACTTCTGTTTTTGAAATTGAGAACGAACCTGCGCTCACCATGATTTCATCGGCAATGACCCGTGCCGCAGTTTCCAAAATTGGGTTGCGCTCCGCTTTTGTGCGCGAGTACGGATTCGTTAAGCGGGCGTTCTGCACATCAAATTGCTTTCTTGGAAGCCCTTCCAGCCATGTTCTGTTGTGCGTTGTAACATATGGAGCCGCTCCGTACACAAGTTCCAAAGATGTGAGCTTTGCTGAGATTTCGCCCGCATCGATTTTTGCGGCATCTTCTTCGCTTACATTCTCGAATGTGAAAACAGCCGAGCCTGCAAGATTTTTTGTTGACGAAGCAAGCGTTCTTCCAGAAGAATCCGTTAGGTCAACAGTAATGTCGAAAAATGTAGTTCCGTTCGTGAACGCAACCGTAGCCAGCTTTGGCGGATAGGAGCGCACAAGGAGAGAACCGCCCTCATCATCGGCTTCAGGGGCAGAATGAATTGAAATCTCAGGCCAGTTGTAAGAAACTCCTGAAAGATGTTTTCTTGCGCGCACGAAACCGGCCTTTACTATAGAAAGAATTTCCTGATATTTGAGCGAGAACGATGATGATACCGTTGCCGTGTAGTTTGCGGCATAGCGTGTTTCAGAAACATATTGCGAGCTGTTCTCATCGTTCATTTTCACTTCTTTTGTTTCTGTTATTGGAGTAAGGTATTTTCTGAGATGAGAAAGAGCGAATGTGCGCGGACAATGGTCTGACCAGTACCGTTCAAAATCTTCAAAAAGCGCAATCCAGCCGTTTCTTAGAGCCTCATCGTCATCATATTCACCAAGTCCTGGCTTTCCTGATTTTATTGCTTCGGAAAGCTCCATGTATTTTTCGTATTCACTTTTTGATGATAGCGTAGGATTCGATGCTGCCGCGTCCCAATATGAACCTAAATCTGATATAGGCGTTTGTGCTGATAAAATCGAAATAAAAGAAAAAACAGAAAAGATAATTAAAAACCGTTTCATTTTTGAGAATATATCAAAAATCTCTAAAATCCGCAATGATTATCTTGGTTGTTGCAATTGGGGCAATTGTTATAGCGTAGCCGAAAAACTTCTAAACAGGTAAAATAAAAGCAAACGAATTCAGGGGATAATTCATGTACAAATACAAAATAGAGGGTGGAATCCCGATGCGCGGAACTATTGCCGCGAGCGGGAACAAAAACGCTGCCCTTCCGTGCATAGCCGCGGCAGTTCTTACAGAAGAAAGCGTTATTCTTAGAAACATACCGAACATTGAGGACACAAATGTTATGCTCCTGATTTTGCAAGCTCTTGGTGCGCTTGTTGAAAAAATCGGTGAGCATGACTGGAAAATTACGGCTACAAATATAGCCGCGTCTGACATTCCTGCCGAGCTGAGCAAAAAAATCCGCGCGTCAATTCTTTTTGCGGGACCGCTTCTTGCCCGTACAGGAAAAGCCGTCATGCCACCGCCAGGCGGAGATGTAATCGGGCGCAGACGCGTTGACACGCATTTTCTCGCACTGCAGGAGCTTGGAGCCAGGGTCAATGTGGACGGTCCGTTCATGTTCTCCGCAAACAAGCTCATGGGCGCGGACATATTCTTGGACGAAACTTCCGTTACCGCAACGGAAAACGCAGTTATGGCGGCCGTCCTTGCGGAAGGAAAGACAATAATCAACAATGCGGCAAGCGAGCCTCATGTTCAAGATTTGTGCAATATGCTCGTTTCGATGGGTGCTAAAATCAGCGGAATCGGGAGCAATATCATAACAATTGACGGCGTTCGGAAATTGCGTGGAACTGATTTTTCGATTGGTCCTGATTTTATGGAAATCGGCTCGTTCATCGGACTTGCCGCCGCAACGAAAGGCTCAATCACAATAACAGGCGTAAATCCAAAGGATATGCGCCCGCTCAAAGTCGCCTTCGGAAAGCTCGGAATCCGCTGGACGATTGAAGGCGACAAGCTCACCGTAGGCGCAGGTCAGGAGATGAAAGTCAATTCTGACCTCGGCGGCATGATTCCCAAAATTGACGACTCGCCGTGGCCCGGTTTTCCGCCAGATTTGACTTCGATTATGACCGTTGTTGCCACACAAGTTGAAGGAACTGTCCTTATTTTTGAAAAAATGTTCGAGAGCAGGATGTTTTTCGTGGACAAGCTTATTTCAATGGGCGCAAGAATTACGCTCTGTGACCCGCACCGTGCCGTTGTCTCAGGTCCAAGCGTTCTTCACGGCGATAACCTTGTGTCGCCCGATGTTCGCGCTGGAATGGCTATGGTCATCGCAGCTCTTTGCGCTTACGGCGAAAGCACGATTTCCAATGTTTACCAAATTGAGCGCGGCTACGAAAATCTTGTGGAAAAATTGCAAGGTCTTGGCGCGCACATAGAAAAAATCGAGCTTGATGATTAGAACTGTTCGGAAACCTATTGTTTCCGAACAGTTCTATTAAAAATATGCTATAATCAGGTGTGTTTGCAAACTCAAAAAGTTTCCGAACATGTCTATTGATTTTCAAGGATTAAAAAATGTATCGTTCAATAAAGAATAAAACAAGTTTGTTTTCGTTTCTGCTGAGTTGTGCAATGCTTTTCGCACTTGCATCTTGTGCCAGCGTACATTCAAAAGTTGAGTGCAGCAGAACGATTGCCGCTCGTGGCGTAAAGTCTGCGGCGGAGCTTACGGCTTTTTTTATGAGCCAGAATCCTGCCGCTGACAAGGCAAAAGTCCAGCGGCTTGCAAAGTACTATGTTCAGGAAAGCAATGACGAAGGTATCAATTCCGATGTGGCTTGGGTTCAGATGTGCCACGAAACAGGATTCCTCCGGTTCGGGGGACTTGTTACCGAAGACATGAACAATTTCTGCGGGCTTGGCGCGATTAATACCGAAAACAGGGGCGAGTCATTCGCAACGGAGCAGCTCGGGGTTCGCGCCCATATCCAGCATCTTCACGCATACGGGACTACAGCCGACAAAAAACTTCGGAATGCTGTAGTTGACCGCCGCTACCAATATGTCAGCCCGCGCGGAAAAGCAATCACCGTGTTCGAGCTTTCTGGAACATGGGCGGCGAACAAAGAGTACGGCTACCTTCTGGACGGGCTGCTTTCAAGACTTGAGAACTAACTTGTCATTGGCGGATTATATTTTCCTGAAAATCAGGCTCGTATTTATTCCGCCAAAGGCAAAGTTATTGTTCATAACGCAGTCAGTTTTTATCTCTCTTCCGCTTCCTGCGATGTAATCAAGAGGCGCGCATTTGCCGTCCAAATCTTTCAGGTTCAGCGTAGGGTGAAACCAGCCGTCGTTCATCATATTGATTGTAATCAAAGATTCGATTGTGCCGCACGCCCCAAGCGTATGTCCGAGATAGCTCTTTGTTGATGAAACAGGAACTGCCCGTTTGAACACATCGTATGTTGCGCTTGTTTCGCAAATGTCTCCGATTGCTGTTCCGGTTCCGTGCGCATTGATATATCCGATTTCATCAGGGCTGATTCCTGCATCTTCCAGCGCGAGCCTCATTGAATTTGCAATTGTATCTTGATTCGGGGAAGTTATGTGCGTTCCGTCCGTGGTAGTGCCAAAACCTATCAGTTCCGCATAGATTTTTGCACCGCGAGCCTTTGCGTGCTCGTATTCCTCAAGAATCATAGTTCCTGCGCCCTCACCAATAACAAGACCGTCGCGATTTTTGTCGTAAGGGCTTGGCGTAAGCTCAGGATTTTTGTTTTTCGTTGATGTTGAGAAAAGCGTATCGAAAATTGCGACATTTATTGGCGAGAACTCATCTGCGCCGCCCGCAATCATAACATCCTGCATCCCGAACTTTATGGTTTCGTATGCGTAGCCGATTGATTGAGAGCCAGATGTGCAAGCCGTGTTCGTTGTAATGAGCCTACCCTTGAGCTTGTAATAAACTTCGATGTTGGCGGCGCAAGTCTGTGGCATACATTTTATGTAAGAAGTGGCCCCGATTTTTGATGTGTCATTTGTGACAATCATCGAGTAAAAATCCATAAGCGGCATGATTGCGCCCATCGATGAGCCATAAGAAATCCCCATTCGTCCGCCCTGAAAAATTGGGTCTGACGGATCGAGTCCCGCCTGCTCAAGCGCACTGGCACATGAAACAAGAGCCATCTGCGCAACTCTGTCCATTCCGCGTATGTCTTTTCTAGAATATTTTTCTGAGTCGATTTTAAAATCTATTGGGGCTGCAAGGCGCGTGTTCAGAAGTGGGTATTTTCCCTCCCATTCCGTCATGTATTTTGTAAAATTCTTTCCTGCCTTGAGATTTTTTTTGATAGTTTCCCAGTCATTCCCAAGTGCGCAAATAGTTCCACCGCCAGTAACCACGACCCTTCGGCCAAATTTTTTTTCAAGCATAGTCTCTCCAAAGTTAGTGGGAGGGATAAAAGAATTCAGTTGTGAATCTGAACCGATTTAAACCTAACTGGCTATTCTATCATACAAAGCTATAAAATTCAATTTAATATTATTTAAGATTAATTTCAAAGAATATTTGTATATGATTTGTATCGATTCGGTCTGTCCGAAAATCAGCTATCGGACAGACTTTTTGATTTCTACTCTTTTGCTACGACGATTTTTCTTGCCTCAAGCGTTTTTGTGTCATTTTCAAATTTACTTACCGCAATCCAGCTTCCAACTTTGATGTCATCAATTTTGACTTCGTTTGCGTTTTTTCCAGCACCCGGAACACCAGGTTTTTCAAACAGAACGAGCCTTGTGAACGGATTCACATGAACCTGAGTTTCTTTACCATCCGCATCTTTTACAGTAACAAGCTGTTTTCCAGTATCGATTGCACTCACAGTTCCAAGCAAACTTATGTCTTTCATTCCGGCACCGCCTTTTTCGTGCGGCATTGCACCGCAAGAAAATTTCTGTGGGGCAGCGTTCCATTCTGAGTTATGCCCCATCGGGTTGTCATGCGGACTCTGTCGTCTTCCTGATGCAAAAACGGAACTTCCGAGTCCAAGAATAAGCGCAGAAGCTGCGATTGTCTTAATAAGTGCTTTTTTCATATTTTTCTCCTGAAAATTGTTTTTTGTCAGAAAACTCAATTTCTTACTGACGATATTGAGTTTAGCGCAGCCGTAAGATTGAAACATTAAGCGCACTTGAAGCTCAAATTAAAAAATTTTCAGAAAGTTTCGTTGAATATTCAGAAATTAATTTTCTTAGCATGATATAATCATTTCTGAGGCGGAGCGTATGCAGAAAAAAATCCTTTCGCTTTTTATGATTATTCTCTTTTTTGCGGCAAATCCTACCGTTTTTTCTGAGGAGCCTCCTGAACCGCCTCCTCAGAATGATTTTCAGCATAATCAGTTTCCTCATAAATCTCCGCCACGAAATATGATAATGAATTACAACGGCAGAAAAATGCCGAGGCGATACTGTGAATTTTCCATAATCGGCGTGAAAGTTGAAGAAGAAAAAAAATCGCTCGCAATTCTTGTCTATTTTAACGATGCACTAGACACCACTTCAATCTTGGAGCGGAATATTCTTATTGATGACAGACCTCTTCCGCCTTTTACTGAATTTTTGTTCAGTAAAAACCGCAGAATGATGAGAGTTCCTGTTGATAAACGATTTTTCACCCAAGACCAATTTTTTTCGCTAAAAATAAGAGGAGTCCGTTCTTTTGACGGAAGATTTATGGAAAATACTGAAATTCAAAATCTTGAGCCAGATTGTTTTTTAAGAAGACATCTGCAAGGGGAAAAATGGCTTCGCGAAAAATTTTAATCATTGAGGATGACAAAGAACTTTCTCACATTACTGAACTTGAGCTTGCCCATGAAGGTTTTTCAGTTGCCACCGCTTTTGACGGACGCGAGGGAATGGAAAAAATCGAGAGCGAAAAACCAGATATGGTTCTTCTTGATGTAATGCTTCCGAGATTAAGCGGGCTTGAAATCTTGCGCAAATTGCGGAACGAGCTGAATTCTGACCTGCCTGTGATTCTTGTGACTGCCCGCGGCGAAACGATTGACAAAGTTGACGGTCTGAACAGCGGAGCCGATGATTATATCGCAAAGCCGTTCAAAATTGAGGAGCTTCTTGCGCGAATGAACGCTGTTCTTCGCAGGACGCAGAAAAGCGCGAAATCAGTTTTTCTGAAAAATGGCGAAATACAAATGGTAGCCGATGAAATGAAAGTTTCTTTCAAGAACGATGCGCTGGAGCTTTCAAAAAATGAATTTTTGCTTCTGAAATATTTTTTGGAGAATATCGGAAAAATTCTTACGCGCGATGACATAATCAGAACTGTCTGGGGAGAGTACTGTTATATAGAAGAAAACAGCGTCGATGTTTATGTCCGCCATTTGCGCTCAAAATTCGGAGACAACATAATAAAAACCGTGCGGGGAATGGGCTATATCATGCAAAAGCTGGATTAAAATGCGAAAATTTACATCAATCTCACTTCCGCTTGTATTCAGATTTATGCTTCTTCTTGCATTTGCCATGCTTACGCTTTCGCTTCTTTTTGTCAGCGCGCTGAAATTCTCCGTTACGAAAAGGCAGGACGCGGAATTAAAGGAAAGCATTTCGATTATTTCTGAGTCACTTGCTTCAAGCGGCACTGACGAGCTTGATTTTCTTGCCCTGCCGTATTACATCACTTACACAGTCTACGAGCTTGAATCAAAAAAAGTGCTTGCAACGAACGACAGCCTTCTTCCGCTTCTTGATTCAGGAGGAAAAAATCTTACATATTTGAAAAAAAATTTTTTCACGGACGGTGATTTGAATATCCGATACCTTACCAATTCAGTTGATTTTAAGGGAAAAACGCTGATTGTTGAGGCTGCTTTCGATATTTCAAACGATTCTGCCGCCAGAATGATTTCCGCATTTCCGTTCATTGCGCTTTTGTCATTGATTCCTGTGCTTTTCATTTCATTCGTGCTTTCTTTTTTGATTTCAAGAGAAACAATCGCATCTTTTAAAAAATTGCAAGCGGATTACGACAGAGAAAAAACTTTTACGAGCAATGTGAGCCATGAGCTAAAGACACCAATTTCCATAATCGACGGACATGCGAATCTTTTAAAACGATGGGGAAAAGATGACCCCAAGCAGCTTTCAGAATCAATTGACGCAATTTTGAGGGAAACCGGGAATATGAATGCGATTGTGACTACGCTGCTTGAAATGAGCCGTCTTGAGAACGGAAAAGTCAGAGTCGAAAACGAAAAATTCTTTGTCACGAATTTTTTCGTAAAATTGCAGGAGGAATTTACTCATCTCTGTCCTAAAATTGATTTTGAGATTTTCGATGAAGATTTTCTTGAGATTTATACTGACCAAGCAAAGCTCCATCAGATTTTTACCGTGATTTTGTCGAACAGCATAAAATTTGCAAGCGAAGAATGTAAAATCGTATTGAGGGCAAAAAAAATCGGCTCTCGGATTGAGCTTTCCGCCGCCGATAACGGAGCGGGCTTTTCCGACGAAATCTTGCCTTATGTCTTTGAGCGATTTTTTAAAGGAGACAGTTCTCACAACAGAAATGTGAGCGGAGCCGGGCTAGGGCTTTCGATAGCGAAAACTCTCGCTGAGGCAATCGGGGCGGAAATAACGGCAGAAAACGCAAAAACAGGCGGGGCTGTCGTGAAAATTTTACTTTCTGGGCAGACCCGCCAGAGTTTTTAGCTTTAACTGAACAATTCCGTAGTCTTGAGCCATTCCGCAACAGCCGTAGCTTCTTTATCAAGCGGGCGGTCGTCCTCAACAAACGGGCTTATTTTTCGCACTTCGTCATGAACTTTCTGTGAGAACGGAGAGAAATCTTCTTTTCCTGCCAAATCCACAGCTTGCATTGCGGCAAGCAAGTGCGTCGCAAACTGCAAGAACACAAGCTCTATCTGCTCTGCGAATTTTCGGGCTGAGATTGTTCCCATAGAAACTTTGTCCTGGTTCAGAGCCTCCGTTGGAGCTGATGTAAGCGAAACCGGGAAGCAGTAGGTGGCAACTTCGCCCCTGATTGCGCTGATTGTAATCTGAGCCGCCTTGAACCCAAGTCTGAGGCCTGCTCTCGGATGGTCAGCCGGCGTGACAGGAATCAAGTTTTCGGTTAGTCCGTTGAATTTTCCGTCAATGATTATTTCGGCCTGCTTGTCGCTCAAATCGGCAATGTTCGCAAGAGCCGTCCTCATGTAGTCGCAGGCGGCGCAAATGTGTCCTCCGTAGAAATTGCCTGTGTTGTAAACAGCTCCAACATCAATGTCAACGAGCGGGTTGTCATTTGCAGAGTTAAGTTCCTCGGTAATCATATTGCGGGCAAAACGGAGCGTATCGCGATAAACACCGTTAATCTGAGGTGCGCATCGGATTGAATATCTGTCCTGAATTTTATTATGCTGCGCAATAAAACTTTTTCCATCCATTTTTTCAATCTGGGTGTTCAGAAATTCTTCGTATTTCCAGACGCGTTTTGAATTAATTATGATGTTGTGGACATAAACTGCACTTTCCATCTGGCCGCGGTGATTTTTGAGCTGGCTTACCTTTGTAATAAAAGGTGTATCTTTGCCGCGTGTGATTTCCGCAGTGACTGCCGTAAGGAAGTCTGAGACATTCGCAAGACGCTGGGCTTTCTTCCATGCAAGGCAAGCAACCGCAGTCATTACGCTCGTCCCGTTCATCAAAGCAAGACCTTCTTTCGCTTCGATTTGGAGCGGCTCAACGCCCTCTGCCTTCAACGCTTCGGCTGCAGGGCAAATCTTTCCTTTATAGTAAACATCCCTCTGCCCCATAATCACGGCCGCAAGGTAAGAAAGCGGAGTTAAGTCGCCAGAAGCTCCCACAGAGCCGAGCTGCGGAATCACAGGGATTATGTCCTTGTTAAGAAGCGTGACCATCATCTTTGCAAGTGCAGGACGGATTGCAGAGTGCCCCCCCTTAACATTTCCGTTCAGGCGGGCAAGAACTACGGCCCTGCCTGTCTCGTGGTCAAATTTTGGACCAAGCCCGATTCCGTGGTAAGCGCAAATTACGCGCTGAAGCTCTCCTGCCTTTTCCACAGAAACCTGATTGTGGCAGCTGTCGCCAAAGTCAGTCGTAACGCCGTAAGTCGGAACTCCTGTTGCTATATAATCTTCTAGAAATTTTCGTGATTTTTCGAGTGTTTCCCAGAATTTTTCATCGGTAGGTAGAGCGACTTCCTCATTTTTGTAGGCAACATCGCAAACATCTTCGATTGTAAGTTCATTCCCGTTAATCGTTTTCATTTTATTTCCTGCCCGTGTTTTTTGATTTACAAGAATTGTACTATTTTTTTTCTTGTTCGTAAAATGGAACTCAGAACGACATTCCGAATGCAGCCGCAAACTGAACCGTGTTCGTTGTGGTGTTGAAGCTGACGCCTGCAGCCAGTGCGGGGATTGCGATTTTTGAAAGATAGAGCTTTCCGCCTCCGCTTATTCCCTGATTGAATTTGTAGCTGTCGTCAAAATCCTGCGCTATTACAGCCTCATAATTTGCATAGAGCGAAATCAAGCCGAATTTTGCTTTTACGATTGCGAATTCGGCTCCTGCCTGTCCGCCAAAAATGCGCTCTGTCTTGAATTTTCCAGGCAAAATAGAAACATTCCCGGCTTCCCTCCCGGAATAAGCCGAAATCGGGTTGTCAATTCCGTAATGCCCGGAAACGGCGGCGCACAATCTTAGGCGCGGAAGCGGGTTAAGCGGCTTTTGGAGCGTTGCCCGCAAAGAAAAATTCTTTGAAACAGGAAAGTCCGCGTTGTTTGAGAAAGTAAACGCCGCGTTCACCCCAATATTCGTGTACGATGTGTAGAACGAATTCAGCTCCGCCGTCGCAACCGTCCAGCCGACAGAAAAACCGCCGGAAGTCATCGATTCTAGCAGAACGGAGCGGTATTTGTTATCTTTGTCTGCGTTCAGGTATTTGAAATGCCCTCCGAGACTTACTGTATGGTACTTCCCGATTTTTTCATTTACTGAGGCCGAAAAATGAACTGAGAAACTGTCATATTCCAAAACAGTGCTGTTATCCATATTCGTCACTTCAGTCTCTCTCTTTCCAACGCTCAAAGAAGTTGAGAACCCCGGAATCCAGCCTTTTGGCTGCTTTGTGTACGACAACATTCCGCTTATTTGGTTCGGCGAGAAAAATCCGCCTACCATAGCCATGTCCTTTACGCCGAATGCGTTCATATCCATCACGACCGCTCCGCCCATGAATCCTGTTGAGCTTGTGTACATGGCGAACGGAACTGGCAAAAACGAGATTTTTTCTTTTACAAAAACTTCCATTGAAACTTCGTTTTCGCCCATCGGTTTGTACGAAACTCGAATTTCGCTGAAAAGTCCCTCAAAACGGAGTTTTGTCGTTGCCTGCACAACAGTTTCTGCCGTTGCGTTTTTGTTCAGAAATTCCTCAAGCTCTGACTGAATGAAAGATTCTTTTGTTCTTTTCAGACCTTCAAAATTGATTTTTGTTATTACTGAGCTGTCATAAGTCTGAATTTTTTCGTTCTCTGTTTCCTGTGAAAAAGCTGCGGTGCAAGTGATTAAAAAAAGCACCAGCATAAAAAAAGTAAATTTTCGGCTCATTATTAGATGATAAAAAAAAATCAAAAAAAAAGAAACAATGACCAAGAGGCGAATTTCGAGTTTTCTATCATAAGGGTTTAGCCAATTGCTGTCATGCTGAACTTGATTCAGCATCTATGCTTTGAGACCCCGAAACAAGTTCTGAATGACTGAGTTCGCGAAACTGGAGTATTCGGATTCACAAAAAGTTTCCGCACAACAAAAATCTGTGGTATTATAGAAGAATGAATTATTTTTCTGCACTTTTTCTGAGTAATTCGCCTTGGCTCTGGCTTATTCTGACCGTTATTTTCATCGTCATTGAGGTTATGACTTTCTCCCTTACGACCGTGTGGTTCGCTGGCGGTGCGTTAGTGCTGGTTTTTCTTTCTTTTTTCCCGATTCCGTTCCGATGGCAGATTTTGATTTTTGCCGTCATTTCGTTCACGCTCCTCATATTTACAAGACCATTCGTCGTAAAAAAACTCAGGATAAAATCCGTTCCGATGAACAGCGACGGCCTTATAGGAAAAAAAGTCCTTGTGAATGAGAAAATATCTGAGCTTGAGAAAGGTTCCGTAAAAGTTAACGGAGTCGTATGGAGCGCGCGGACATCCGACGGCTCTGCGCTGGAAGCCGGCTGCGAGTGCGTCATTGAGGCTATTGAGGGAGCTACCCTCGTTGTTTCGCGCCCCAAATAGCCCAGTGCCAGCGTTCTGCAGCTGCTTACTCCGGAAGCAGTTCAATCGTCAGGTTGCTTCTATCAACGCGCGGCTTTACGGTGTATTTTTTTCCGTTTGAAGAAACGATTGCGAAGTTCTCGTACAGAATCGCGCCGCCCCACCATTTCCACTTACCGTAGTTGGGGTGATAGTTTGCATCTGCTTCCGAATTGTTCGTAAATGTTGCGGCGCACAGCGAATTCCAAGCATCCGTCTTTACATTGTAGCCGTAAATCAGAATCCTCTGGCTTTCGACCGACGGATTCGGCGAGCTTGAGCCTGTGAACCGTTCCTTATATTTTTTCGCACTGTCCAGTTTATCTTCGTTAAATCCGTTCTCATTAAAAGCATATATGCTTACAGAGAAATTCTTGTCCCCTGTTTTGTTCACAACCTTGATTGTGTCCTCAAAATTGTACTTAGGGTCAAAATCAGAGCGGCGAATGATTACCGCGTTCTCTTTGTAGCTCATGTCCTCGTCCGGATTTTCTGGCATTACATTAAGGACAATCCATGCCTTTGAGAACACGGCGTAGTCCAAATAATCATCGCCAGCCACGACTTTGTATTTCTTGCCGTTCTGCGGAACTACGGCATAGTATTTGTATTTCCTGTATTCGCTTCCGAATTTTGTAGAATCGAACTCCGTATTGCTACAAGGAACGCCCAGCTCCATAGAACCAAGCTCTATCCATTCGCTATTAAAATCCTTCTTCGTGTAAATTTTGATTGGAATTCCAGTTTCGGTAGTCTTGTTGGCAACATCAATGTATCGTCTTGTAAAATCGTTGAATTTCCACATCTGAAGCTTGTCCGTTCCGACTACGACCGCATTCTTTGCTTTAGGAAAAGACGGAAGCTCCAGCTTGTCTGCTGCGAAAGTTGAAAACAGCGCGAATATGCCTGCCGCAAATATCAAAAGTGCTTTTTTCATACAAAATCTCCTCCATAGTTCGTTATCCTGTATATTTTTATAGTATAAATCACTAGTCGGAAAAATACAAATCATAATTTTCGTTACCTCTCGGATTTTTGATTTTTTTTCGATATAATGTTTTACATGAAAATTACGCCCGATTACACAGTGATTTACAATGATGATGATATTGTCGTTCTTAACAAACGCTCCGGACTTTTGATTGCCGCTGACCGTTATGATGAGGATGCCCCGCGCCTTGACCTTGAAGCAGAGAAAGAATTCGGGAAGCTGTTCGCCGTCCACAGGATTGACAAGGACACTTCCGGCTGCGTGATTTACGCAAAGAACGCGGAGAGCCACAAAAATCTTTCCATGCAGTTTGAGGCGCGTGAGGTTCAGAAAGTGTACCATTGCCTCGTGTACGGCTATCCTATGTGGAGCGAGAAAACCGTTGACTTGAAGCTCATGCCGGACGGAGACGCAAAGCATCGCACCGTCGTAAACAAGACCCACGGAAAACCATCCGAAACTGATTTTATCAATCTTGGAAAAGTCGGGCCGTTCTCATGGATTGAGGCGAGGCCGCACACCGGGCGCACGCATCAGATAAGGGCGCATTTGCAGGCCCTGGGCTTTTCTATCGTATGCGACCCGCTCTACAGCCCCAACCAGCATCCCGTTCTTCTGAGCGAAATCAAAAAACGCTGGAACGGAGATGAGTCCAAAGAAAGGCCGCTTTTGTCCCGACTTGCACTGCACGCTTACAAACTTACCGTCGCGCACCCACGAACCGGGGAGAAAATGACATTCACTTCTCCGTATCCAAAGGATATGGAAGCTACCAGAAAACAACTCGCATCGATTTTCGGCATTGACCCGCAGGCTGAAGTCTAGGACGGAGGAAAAATGATTAATCTGAACAAGAAGGTTTCAGTCGCAGGCTTTTTTTTGCTCTTTGTTTTTGCGCCTCTGTCGTTCTCGGAAAAATCCGACTGGAATCTTTCTGTTGAACCAATATTCGGAATGAAAAACGGTACTGTTGGCGAATATGTCTTTTTGAAAAAATCAAATTATTCCGATGACATGGTGAGCGAACTTATCTACGACATGAAGCCTGAACTTTACGGCGGTGCAAAAATCCGTGGCGGCTGGAGGGGCATTTTTGCCGAAGCCTCCGTTTCAGGCGGCTTTCCAATGAAAACGGGAACTGTCTCTGATTCAGATTGGTTTAACAATGCCCCGGAAAAAGTTTCCGCTGCCACGGCACTTCTTACAACAAACCATAAGACAGATTACTCCGAGAGCGACTGCAAACTTGAGTATGATTTTTCATGCGGCATAAAACTTGGATACGATTTTTCTATTCTAAACAACGATATTATTAAAATACACTTAAAACCATTCTATTCTTTCGATTACAATACATTCAAATTCATTGCGCAAAACGGGAAATTCTGGTACGGAAAAAAACTCAGCGAAGGATATTATGCTTCCTATACAGATACTGAAAATCGTACATCCGGAACTTTTGCTTCCATCACCGCAAATTATGACGGCGATGACCTGAGCTACAAGCGTTGGAGCGTAACTCACTGGATTGGTTTTGATGTTTCGGCGGACTTGCCACTGAAATTCGCCGTCAGCACAGGTTTTCAGGTTGCGCCTTATGTTTACGCGGAGTCTACGGACATTCATTATCTGACAAACACTGCGTACCTTGATATAACCGATGGATTTTTCAGTGTCTTCAAGTGGAACTGCGGCGTTTCATACAAGATTTCAAAGCGCAATTCCGTTGGAATTTCCGCATCCTGGTTCTACATGAGGACGCTCAGAGGCGATGATTATGTAAAATTATACAGTACATACAAAAAAGATGGCGAAAAATTCGATTCAAGCGAAAAAAGCAAAATCGCTGATGCCGGGGCAAACCAATTTTATTTTGATTTGTCTTTGAGCTGGAAATTTTCAATTTTTTGAAAAAAAATGTGATATAATTCGATAAGAGGATTTTTAGTCAGATACTCATTCTGAGCAAGGCGAAGCATTCGGCGCGCTACGCATACAGTTATTAGCAGGGAGGAATCAAAATGAGGAAAATTATTACTATAAGCCGAGAGTACGGCTCTGGCGGAAGGGTTATCGGAAAGATGATTGCCGAAAATCTTGGTTTTGATTTTTATGACAAGAATATTATCGATTTGGCGGCAAAAGAAAGCGGGCTTTCTCCTGATTTTATAGAAAAGACTGAGCAGAACATTTCTTCGGTATGGCTTTACAATCTGCTTCTCGGAACGAATTATGCCGGAGGAGCAGGCGTCACAGGCCAGCATTTCAGCTCGAATACGCTTCCGCTTGCCGACCAAGTGTTCAATGTGGAGCGCAAAGTTATCCTCTCAATCGCAAAAAGCCCATGCGTCATCGTGGGACGGTGCGCTGACTACATTCTCCGCACTTCGGAAGAAATTGACAGGAAAGAGCTTTTCAATGTGTTCATCTACGCAGATAAGGAAGCAAAAGTTAAGGCGGCAATGGAGCGTCACGGCTGTACGGAAAAAGAGGCTCAGAAAATTGTACATACGATTGACAAGTGCCGCGCGAACCATTACGGCACATTCACAGAAGATATATGGGGCGACAGGAAGATTTACGATATTCTTGTAAACTCAACTACTCTTGGAATCGAAGAGACGGCTTATATGCTTACTGAATTCATCAAAAAAGCATAGTGTCCGCAAATTGAAATTACTCTTTGTTCATGCTATAATAGGCGGTATTTTGATTTTTTTGGGGGCTTCTTTATGAAAGTCGTTGTTATTGGCGCTCAGTGGGGCGATGAGGGAAAAGGCAAAATCGTTGATTATTTGGCTGAGGACGCGAAGTATGTTGTCCGCTATGCGGGCGGACCTAACGCAGGTCATACGATTGTTGTCGATGGAAAGCAGTATGCGCTTCACCAAGTTCCGAGCGGAATCTTGTATTCGGACAAGTCAGTTTTTCTGGGTGCGGGAATGGTAATCGACCCTGAGGCTCTTTTCAATGAGCTTCAGATGCTCAAAGACAACGGTATCAACTGGGAAGGACGCGTGTTCATCTCTGACCGCGCACATATCATTTTGCCACGCTACCGCAGGATGGACAAAGAGCGCGATGCTTCAAGAAAACGTCCAATCGGAACCACGGGGCGCGGAATCGGAATTGCTTACTCAGAAAAAGCTCACAGGGACGGGCTGCGTCTTGCCGATTTGGACTGGGAGAAGAAAATGTCCGAGTTCAGCGGAGAAGACAAAGAGTTCCTTGACAAGTACAAGGACAAATTGATTTCAATGCGCGTTGATTTGACGGCAAAAATGTACGAGTACCGCAACGAGAACATTCTTTTTGAAGGCGCACAGGGCGCAATGCTTGACATAGACTCTGGAACATACCCGTATGTTTCTTCTGGGGCTTCATGCGCCGCAGGAGCCGCAACTGGCTGCGGAATCGGACCACATGACCTGGATAAGATTCTTGGCGTGTTCAAGGCTTACCAGACGCGCGTAGGAAACGGTCCTATGCCGACTGAGTTCAACGAAAGCGATGCTTCTGAGAGCGAGCTTTGCAGGACTGTACGCGAGACCGGACGCGAATACGGCGTTACGACCGGACGCGCACGCAGATGCGGCTACCTTGACCTTGTTGCGCTTCGATATGCCTGCCGAACAAATTCCCTTGACTCGCTCGTGCTTACGCACCTTGACATCTACGACCCGATGGAGCAGATTGAGGCTTGTATTGCATACGACATTGGCGGAAAAATCGTCACGGATTTCCCGGCTGGCGTTGAGGATATGGAAAACGCAAAGCCCGTGCTCAAAAAATTCAAGGGCTGGAAAACGAGCCTCAAAGAAATCCGCGAGTACGACAAGCTTCCGAAAGAAGCGCGCGATTATGTTGAGTTCATTGAGGACTATTGCGGCACTAAGGTTGGAATAGTTTCCGTTGGCTACGAGCGCAACGAAACATTCATCCGCAACAATCCGTGGAAAAAATAAAGTTCCAATTCTATTTGCAAAAGCTGGTAGTAAAATGCCAGCTTTTTTTGTTCCCCATATAAAATATGCTTTATTTTATGGAAGAATCTATGTGGGGATAAACAAAAAATCCGTCCATTTCGGGCGGATTTTTTTACATTACGCCAGCAGTTTTCCTTCCATGTATGAGCAAAGCAGGTAACTCGGGTTGCTGTAATAGACATTCGAGTTAAAGTTCGATATTTCGTCAGAGATGAACGACGAGAAAACATCTATCGTAGTCTGCGGAATGTCGCCCTTTTCGGTGGAAAGTATCAGCCGCTGGTAGACGCGACCAATTGCGCTCTCAGACGGAACAACGTAGCGACATTCGCCCACGGAGTCACAGTCGCCAGTTGGGATTGAAAACTCCTCTATCAGTTCGTCGGAAACCTGCTCAAACGAAAGGCAGTGGTTAACTTCCGCAAGCCGAAGTTGCCGCTCAATTGCCTGTTTTGAGAAATTCGAAATCACCGTACGGCGCGAATTTTTCGTTTTACGCGCAACGAACTCCACAAGCGTGCAGAAATAAAAGAGATTGTCCTGTTCCTTTTCAGTCATGGATTTTTTCGCCCCTCAGAAATGTGATGCAGTTCAGCGCACGAATTGTGTGGAAGCTGATTTGGTGCGTCGGCCTTTTGAATGCCGCAAGTTCCCAGAAGGCATTTCGTGAGATTGTCCCAGCAAGGAAATCATTGACGAAATTCCAGATAGTATCATCCGCCATAGGTCCTTCAACAATATCGTATTCATGGACGAATCCCGCACGACATTTTCCAATGAAATCAAGCCATTCGTCTGTCATTTCTTTGAAACGTATAATCGAAAGGTCTGTATTTTCCTCATACGAATAAACATTCACCACGCCTACATCTGATTTCCTGTCCGCCCATTTTCGGGCTTGCTCGTAGTTATTCGTGCAGTAAAACCCCCAGGAAAAATCCTTCGTGTATTTTGTTTTTCGGATTTCTGGGAATTCGACAGTTGAACTACTTCCGTGATACAATTCCATGCGTAAAGTATAGCACAGCGTTGGATTAAAAAAAAGAGAACTCTCCTTCCAAGCTTACACGCGCTCTGCTCAGCCCTAATGACAGGAAACTCGAAATTCGACCGATTAGTTTCTTCTTTCAAAGTAACTTCCCGAATCATCGATTAACAGACAGAAGCATCGTATGCAGACACGCTTCTCGGCAATATCAGCATCGATGCCTCTGTTTATCACTCTTTTAACCTGATTTGCGTCTATGCGCCTATCAGTCGAACACAACCAATCGACTGAATGCCTGACGATTCCAATCCTGCTGCATTTTTCGCATCTACCAATCATGTTGCCTCCCTCCACTCCCACTTATGATTACCCTGGACTTATGACCAGCTTGCGCGGTTAAAAGCTAGGCATTTTACCGATGTGCCCAGATCATTAAGAAATCTATTTCTCTAACAGTAGTCTTAATTGCTTAACAGTAACCAGGAGTTATTTTTTGCCGAAGGTTTTCGCAGTATAATCCCATGCTTCCTCCAGATCGACTAATGAAACATCAGTATAGCCTTCGTTAATAAGCTCAGTGAGCTTTTCTTTAGCTTCTTAAAGATCATTCGTTTCAAGCACCACTTCCATGCCTGCATGAACGCTATCTTTCCTGATATAAATACTCGTATTTTGTTATCTTTTTAGCCATAATAATAACCTCCTAACTATGCTAAAGCAATTTTAAACCTTTTTCTTTTATATTGAGGATGTTTGTTGCAAATATCAAGCACTTTGGCTTCTTTTTCGGTGTCTGAATAAAAAGTATCAGACAATGCTTTGGGTGATGTTGCTATTTCGTAACGGATTTTGTAGTAATCATCATCTGTTAATTTTGGATATGCTTTTGAAATTAGAGCCTTTAGTTTTTGCTTTATAGCTGGATTGGTTATGAAATTGTCAATGAGCTTTTCATATTCTTTAAGTGGTATTGCCATGCTAGTTTCCTCCTCTATTAGCTTCTTAGCCGAAAAATCGAGCGAAGCGAGATTTTGTGTCTAAGGTCTCTGTCAAGACCTTAGCCTAGTGTACACTAGGCTGAAAAATTTCTGGTGTGTGTGGAAAGTGCTGGGTGGAGTGTGATATAATTAAAAGTGTAATTTTTGGGTTACTGCACGATTGCTAACGAGGAGGCATGATAAAATTACATCCATGTAATTTTATCATGGGCAGATTTTGCCGTTGGCAAAACTGCGATTTCGTGCCTCCTGCACGACCGCTAACGCGGAGTTTTTAAAGGAGAAAATTGTATGACAATTGAAGGATATTATGACGGACGACAGTATGTTGCTCTTGAAGATGTTGCGGTAAAAGAAAACCAGCGTGTTCAGATTACTATTCTGGATGAGTACATAGAACCTAACGCACATCTTAAAAACAGCGAACTGCTTGCCAGATACAAAGGTATTGGCGGAAGATTGTGGAAACAGGAGCCTCAGGAGTATGTATCTGCACTACGCTCTGAGGAGCGTGTGCCGTGAGCAGAATATTTCTTGACACATCTCCGTTTATTTATTATTTGGACGGTTTTGAACCGTTTGCATCAAAGGTTGAGAAATTCCTGCTCTCTGCAATGGACAACGATGATTTTTTATATACTTCAACGATAACGGATACAGAATACTTAGTTCATCCATACCGTGAAAAGAGCTATATAAAGATTATTGCTTACAAGTCCTTTTTACAAAATATACACATACTAAAAACTGGTATCGATGAAACTATAGCTGAAAAAGCTGCGCAGATTCGAGCTTTCTATCAGGGGATAAAAACAGCAGATTCTCTGCAACTTGCCGCAGCAATAGGATCTGGTTGTGATTTGTTTCTGACGAATGACAAGCAGCTGAAGCAAGTCTCAGAAATCACCGTGCTTATTGTTGATGAGCTGTGAGTTTTTGCTCAGTTCCAAGCTTACATGCGCTCTGCAACCTTCCGCTCCACAATGCTTCGCCCCATGCGATTGCGTAGTCCTTGAGCGGCTTTTCCTGCATTTAGCAGATAGTTTGATTTCTTATTTTTGTGTAAAATAGTAAGTTGCAATAATTTATGGAGGACTATTCCGCATGAAAACTTTCAAAATCGAAAATAATATCAATGAAGTCCCAAAAGCAGTTGATTTTTTGCGTTCAGAGCTTGCTAAGAAAAAAATTCCAAAAAAAAATATTTTGAGGACGCTTTTAACTGCAGAAGATGTCATAACAAAAATGGTTGAGAATTCAACCGAGAAGATAAAAATTTCTGTCGGCGTTTTTTTAGGCAATACGGAAATTCGTATGAGCGCAAAAGGAACGCCATTTAAAAGCTCGAAAATAGAAGAAAAACTTCTTTTTAAAGAAGAAAGTTCAGATGACATAGAAGCGAATGAAGCAATCAGGAATATGATTTCAAAAATCCTGGGGGACAAACTTGCCATCCGTAATGATAAGGGTGTCAATAAAGTCTTAATTGAAGTCGCAAAATCTCAATTCAGGCAGCTTTTCTTTATAATCTTTGCGCTTGCTGCTGGTATTGCGTGCGGTCTTGCAATGCAGCATTTTTTTCCAAAAACCGTTTCAAATACAATTTTAGCAAACCTCTTTATACCAGTTTACGCAATGTTTATGAACACTCTCAAACTCATTGTAGCGCCGCGTTTATTCTGTTCTATTGCGTCTAGTATTGCAGATTTCGGTGATTTAAAGGCACTGGGCAAATTGGCTGTAAAAATAGTAATTTGCTACTTAGTCACATCACTGATTGCGATTTGCATAGGCCTTGCAAGCTATACGGCTTTTCCTATCGGAAACACTGAGCTTGTAAACGCCGTTACATCTTCCACAGTATCCACAATAGCAAAAAGTGCGTCGGACTCGATTTCAATCAAAGATACCATTCTTGGTATAGTGCCAACGAACATCATAACGCCATTTGAAAATTCAGAAATGCTCCAGCTTGTTTTCTTAGCGATTTTGTTTGGATTGGCAACAAGCTCAATCTCAGAAACTTACCCGATGATAAAATCAATCATTTCGGCACTGTACGCACTCTGCTCAAAAATTACGACAGTTCTGGTTAGCTTTATTCCAATTGTAGTTTTCTGTTCAATGGCAAAAATGATGATTTCATTGGATATATCAAACTTACTGAATGTAATTGTCTGGGTTCCGGTAATTTACTTCGGCGATATTCTGATGATAATCGCATATATGCTTTTCCTTTTTATAGTCGGCGGTTTGAATCCGCTCAAATTCCTCGGGAAATTTTATCCTGCAATGGTGTCGGCATTTACTTTTGCGTCAAGCAATGCCTCTCTTCCATATTCAATCAAGCAGGCAGATGAGCTGGGAATCTCAAAAAAAGTTTATTCTTTTTCTTTGCCGCTCGGTGCTACAGTCAACATGGACGGTTCATGCATCACTTTGATAATTACAGCGTTGTTTATGGCAAAAATTTTCTCAATCCCAATAACATCAAGTATTTTGTTTTCGCTTTTTGTTGCAATCATGGTGCTTTCAGTTGGTTCACCAGGAGTTTCAGGTGGCAATCTCGTTTGTATCGCATTGATTATCCCTCAAATTGGTGTTCCTGCCGAAGCGGTAAGTCTTGTTCTTGGATTATATCCGATTGTCGAAATGATGCAGGTCTGTGCGAATGTAACGGGCGACGCAGTTGTTTCTACGATTGTGGCAAAACACGAAAACCTTCTCGATTTGAAAAAGTATAATTCATAATCAGTGCGGCGTGCCAAGATGAGCGAGTCTGAACAAAAACTCATCTTATAGAAAGAAAATCTTCTATAAGTATATGCTGTGATATATGATGCGAACTGTGTTTTTCCTACGCCGTAGTATGACTATCAACGCTCTTACCGTAGTCAATCAGGCTCAGTTCCAGGACTTTCTGGCACAAACCGCCAACGCCGCCTTTCAGCATTGCCGTTATGAAGGGTCGGCCCACAAGAACGCGGCTTGCGCCTAAAGCCAGAGCTGTGGCAACATCGAGAGGCGTTCTGATACCTCCGTCAATCCAGATTTCTTCGCAGTATTTGCCAAGTTCCGAAGCATTCTGGGCAAGGAATTCTGCCGTACTTCCGCGGCGCGTGTCTATTCTGCCGCCGTGGTTCGAGATGTACGCTATTTTCGGGCGCACGGAACGAATCGTTTCTATGTCGTCCTCTGTGAAAACACCCTTGATTGCGAACGGAAGCCCCAGCTCTTCAAGCCGAGACTTTATCTCAAGAAGCTGCGCCGCTGACTTTTTCTCAAGATGAACTAAGTTCCGCATCGTGGCAAGGTTGAACGAATCAATGTCAATTCCAATGACGCTGGCACAATCAGCTGACCAGCCGATTCGTTCCATGATTTTTTCGTTTGGATAGGGTTTTATGAAAATAGCAGCTTTCATTCCACCGACAGTGCATTTTCTGAGCGCGTCAAGTCCGAATTTGAGTTTTTCGTCTGGATAGCCGTCACCGATGCACAGACCAAGCCCAACCTCGGTTGCCGCTTGAATTATCTGACCGTAGTAGTCTTTTTCGTTGCTCATTCCGATATTTTCAACCGCGCCGGTAATCGGGGCAATGCTTATGCTCGGAATGCGCTCTTCTGCCGCGCGTTCAAGGAAATCTTTGAGAGTATCTTTTTTTTCTTTGCGGATTTTTTCCCAGCCTGAAACATTAAGCTGGAAATTCTCGTTGCCGTTCGTTCCGCCCATTCCAGGAAGCTGATTTATACAGCCTTTTCCGTTGCATACGGCGCAGAAATGGCATTTGAATCTAGTCTCCAAAGCAAGTACCCAGGCCGCGGCCAGCTGTAATCATCGAATATTCGGGCTTTACGGGAATGTTCTTTACTTTTCCGGCGATTTCCGAGAGCGGAACTGGAACAATATCGTTGTTTTGCATCGCGACGAGATTCCCGAACTTTTCCTGCGCCAGAAAGTGAGCCGCCGCCACTCCGAACTGGGTTGAAAGAACCCTGTCCTGAGAACTTGGCGTTCCGCCACGCTGCAAGTACCCTAACACAGTCACGCGCGAAACAAGCCCAGTCGCTTCCTCAAGCTCGTGCGCCACTCGATATGCGATTGAGTAAGGCATCATTTTCCGTCGCTTTTTCAGCTCTTTTTTCGGAAGAAGCGACTCATCGCGGCTCAAAGCACCTTCCGCAACCACAACGATTGAAAATTCTTTCCCAGCATCCCGCCTCTTCATAACGCATTGCGCGATTGAATCTATGTCGTAGGGAATTTCAGGAAGAAGAATGACATCCGCACCGCCAGCTATGCCTGAGTACAAAGCGAGCCATCCCGCCTTGTGCCCCATTACCTCAATGACCATAATCCGCGAGTGCGAGTGCGCCGTAGTATGGATTCTGTCAATAGCTTCCGTTGCAACATCAAGCGCGGTATGGAAGCCAAATGTTATGTCCGTCTTTACAATGTCGTTGTCGATTGTCTTTGGCAGCCCGATTATGTTCAGTCCTTCGGCGGCAAGTAGTGAAGCTGTCGTATTCGTTCCGTTCCCGCCAATACACACCAGAGCATCCATCTTGTGTTTTTTATATGTTTCTTTGATTGCTTCAACTGGAAAAAGCCCGGTCTCAGGATTGCGCTCTGGGTTTTTGAACGGCTTGTCGCGTGATGTGCCAAGAATCGTTCCTCCGTGAGTGAGAATACCAGAGATGTCATCTGCGCCTAGAGGAACGCACTTGTCCTCAACCATGCCCCTGTATCCGTTCTTTACGCCGACAGGCTCCATTCCGTACTGAATGATTGCCGTCCTGCATACCGCCCTGATTGCAGAGTTAAGGCCTGGAGCGTCGCCACCAGATGTTAAAATACCAAATTTTTTTACGACAGAACTCATAATGAAAACTATACTGGATTTTTTATCCTGAAAAAAGCCGTTGTAAGCTATTTACCGTCAGATGAGTTCCAGCCGTCAAAAAGATGCGTCGGCGTATCAGTGTTCTCTTCCTCATCATCAACGATAGACCCTGATTTTTTCCCTGTAGCAGCTGAGTCTGTCGAAGCCGCCCCTTCACCTGCAGTGGTTAAATCTGCCGAATCCGCCCCTTCCCCCGCGGTGGCTGAACCTGTCGAAGCCGCCTCTTCCCCCTCGGTGGCTGGGCCTGTCGAAGCCCCGTCTTCCCCCGCGGTGGCTGAGTTTGTCGAAGCCGCCCCTTCCCCCGTGGCAGCTGGGCTTGCCGAAGCCGCCCCTTCCCCTGCAGTGGCTGACTCTGCCTCTGCGACGGCTGAGCTTGTGGAAGCTGCCCCTTCCTCTGCGGTGGTTGAGCTTGTCGAAGCCACCTGCTCCACTAGAACACCCTGCTCTTGCGGAACAGATTCTGCGGCAGGTTCTTTCGGAGCAGAAATTTCTTGTTCAGCCACATTCTGAATTTGGGCAGTTTCTGGCGTTTGTTCCAGAACAGGCTCGCGCGTATCCTCATTCTCAGGAATTCTGAGCGAAATTGGAAGTCCTCTGAAAAGAACCGTCTGGTTCAAAAACAATTTGATTGCGTCGTTGACTGAAAGACCTAGTTTTTTATATATATTTTGTGCGTCATCAAAAATCTGTTCATCGATATTTATTTCAATAGTCTTCTTTTCCATGCAAATAATTTAATGAAGTTTTTAAAATATTACTATATAAAATGCACGGATTCTTCGCTATGCTCCGAATGACGAAAATTATTTATTGAATCGTAGAAGTTTCAAGCGTAAGCCCGTCGTAGCCTGGCGAAACCGAACCGCCCTGCTCCGTTATTTTTTTCAAATTCTGGAACTCATCTATTTTGCTATCGATATATTCTTGAATTTCCGTGTGGAACAAATTGTGAGTAAAATGCGTAAGCCATGTGTGAGTCGCACCGATTCTGTCCGCATAAGCCAGTGCCTCAGCGAATGTGCAGTGGCTTGAATGAGGCTCTATCCTAAGCCCGTCAATCACGAGATGATCAATTTTGCCCTTGAATCCGTCAAGTATGCGCAAAGACTCTTCGCTTATAAAATTGCAGTCCGTAAGATATGCAATTGCCCGCTCAGATTTTTCGTCCTGCAAGAGCCAGCCAGTTGAAAGAAGCTTTCCGTGAGTCATCGGAATCGGAATTATTTTTATCGAGCCGATTTTTATCGGATTTTTTTCTGAAAAGCAACCGCAATCAATCATATTGAACTTAGGAACTCCGCCCCCAAGCTCATGCGGCGTGAATACATACGAAAACCTGAACAAAAGGTCTTTCATCGTGGTTGAATTTGCATAAATGGGGATGCCAGGACCAGGCGTTTCCGTTTTGTAGCTCAGACAAATTCTTTTGTCCTGCCGCTCCTTAATCTTGCGCTCTGTTTCATTCATTGCCGATATATCACATTCGTCCGCCGGAGCTGATGTTGTGTGGCTGAAAACTCGTAAATCGTCCATGCCGTGCGCGTGATCCGCATGACTGTGCGTCATAAGAACGCCGTCAAGTCTGGTGATTCCGGCGCGCAGTGCCTGAATGCGGAACTCAGGCCCGCAATCTATGAGAAGATTTGTAGTCGGGAACGGAATCCTGTTTTCGGACATGCGAGAAAAAGATTCATTCTCAACATACGCACAGCAGCGCATTCGTTTGTCTTCCTTGTAAGCTGAGGCGCATACTTCGCATTTGCATCCAATTACGGGAACCCCCTGACTTGTTCCCGTTCCCATCAATATCATCTTCATAGAAGAAATTATAAATTCATAAAAGATTTCATTCAATGCGAATTCAACAACGAACTATCGTTTTTATCAGAAAATAGCAAAAAATAGAAAAAAAAGACAATTAATGCGATGATTTCAATACAATTGACGATATGTCACCAAACTTGTAAAATAGATGTGTGAGGAAAAAAAATGCCGTATTCTGAACCAACCAATCTTGGAATCGTTGCTTGCCCGGGCGGAGCTGTCTTCGCAGAGGAAGTCATTGTACACATCAGACATATGTACAAACATCGTTTCGCACTGAAAGCTGATGTCATTTCAAACAGGTACAATATTGATAAGGATAAATTCATTCAGGAAATGAATTTTCACAACGATTTAACTACTTCTGATCTTGCGGTACGCGGTGCTACGGACAAGTACCGTCCGCCTGCATTCAAAGTGGAGACGCTGTTCACATGGTTCGCCAACGGCGAGGTAAAAGCAGAACTTCTGGAGCCTGTGCGCGGAAAAGACATCTACATTTTTCAGGATGTTGAGAACCACGAGCCAATTGAGATGAACAAAGGCAAGAATACGGTAGTATTCTCGGTCAATGACCATGTTATGACTCTTCTTGTCACTATTGATGCGGTTCAGCAGGCAGGTGCAAAATCAATAACGCTCGTTCTTCCTGCATTTCCTTATTCAAGGCAGCACAAAAAAAAGTCCCGTGAAGGGCTTACGGCAAGTCTTCTGAGCCATATCTACGAAATGAAAGGCGTTACCCGCGTCATTACTTTGGACATTCACTCACGCGAAATCGTGAATGCTTTCAACACAACATATCTCGATAACCTGCATGCTTCATATCAGATTATCCGCGAGCTTACGAAAGTCGTAAACCTTGCCGGACCTGAAAAAGAGGATTTGGTTGTTGTTTCTCCTGACACGGGCGCAATTGACAGGAACAAATTCTACGCATCAGGTCTCAAAGTGCCTCTTGCCATGATTTACAAAGAGCGCGATTATTCCGTGGTCACTCAGGATGCAAACAACACGAACATAAAAAGCGTCAAGCTGCTCGGTGATGTTAAGGGCAAAGTCGCTTTCCTTGCCGATGATATGCTCGGTACTGGCGGAACGCTCCTAAAAGCAATGGAATTTCTGCACGAGCAGGGGGCGACTAAGGTTATCGCGGCAATTTCGCTTCCGTTCTTCACCGGCAATGCAATTGAGCTTTTCGATAAGGCTTATAAAGCGGGACTTTTCTACCGCGTAATCGGAACGAATGCAGTTTATCATTCCACGCTCAAGGACAAGGAGTGGTTTATTTCCACGAACGTCACGGGGTTGTTCGCAAATGTAATAACGCGCATTCACCATGACCAGAGCCTGAGCGACCTTCTTGACAACAGATCGATAATCGACAAGCTAATAAAGAAAGAAGACAGCACAGGAAACTAGGCTTATTCGGTAAAAACTCAGTTTCCGTCTGGGCTGTAAATCTGTTTTATGAGTGATTTTTTTGATTATCTTGCATGGCGTGGAGATCTTGATTTTTCGGCATCATCGCTCAATGATGCCGATGCTTTGATTTTCACGCAGCTTGTGTATCTGAATTTTGACTCGCTTCTTTCAGATTCATTTGATGAAAAAATGACTCTGAAAGAGCTTGCTGAAAAATTCAGGAATGTGGTTGATTTTGAAAAAAGAAAAAATCTGGGGCTTGTAATAAACAACAAGTGCGTCGATTTGCTTTTTGAGTGCGCAAAGACTGCGCGATTCGGGAAAGTCTTTGTAAGCGGGTATGTGAACAAGTACAATGCCAGTATTGAGGAGCAGTTTTCAGCCGTTTTGTTCAGCTCGAACGATTTTCGCTTTGTTTCTTTCCGCGGCACAGACGACACGATTGTTGGCTGGAAAGAGGACTTCAATCTTGCGTCTCTTGAACAAATCCCTGCTCAGAAAGACGCGCTTGATTATCTGAAAAAAGCTCTGCGGCTTGGTGGAAAAGTGTTCGCAGGCGGTCATTCAAAAGGCGGAAATCTTGCTATCTATGCTGCGGCAAAACTTTCTCCCGAAGAAAAAGAACAAATCAACCTAGTGTACAATTTTGACGGTCCCGGATTCTTGCGGGAAACATTGCAGCAGAATGATTTCAAATCAATCGAAAAAAAGACAAAATCTGTTTATCCTCAGTTTTCCACAATTGGAATGCTTTTTCATCACTTTAAGAATTTTTCTGTCGTAAGAAGCAACCAAAAATATATCATGCAACATGACCCGTTCTCGTGGGGATTAAAAGCAACGGCTCTTGACGAGAAAGAATCGCTGGACAAAGGAAGTCTGCATTTTTACAAGACATTCAACTCATGGTTTGAGAAACTTACCCTCGAAAAGCGAAAGGAATTCGTGAATACTTTTTTCAGCGTGCTAGAATCCCCTGCCGCGCGAGATTTGAGCGAACTTGTCGAAAACTGGGGGAAAAATTCTCTCCAGATTGTCAAAGCAATTGCCTCCCTTGACAGCGGAACGCGAAAGTCCACCTTGCACACCGCGCTGTCAATTTTCAAGGAAGCAGGGGCACAGCTACCAGAACTCGATGCTTGAGCTGTCACAAGCCCGAACTATACGGGAAGGCTCTCCGCACAGAGCGAGTTCCGCAAGCCTGACACTTCTTCCACAGAAAGCCCGACAGCTTGCGCGATTTGCTCTGGCGAGAGAACATTCATTTTGAGGAGATTCTTTGCATTCTCAACCGCTTTCTGCCGCGCGCCTTCGCTAAGCCCCTCGTCAAACGCCATATGCCGCTGGTGCTTGATTTCCTGATCCCATGTCATATAGTACTTCCTCCATCCTGCGTTTTTCTTGGCGCGGGCGACTTTCTGCTCTATGATTCGGGTGAAATCGTCTTCGGCAGCCTTTCCGCACAGGAACTTGAAAAACGCCCTCTCTTCGTCAGAACCCATCTTATCATAATCCGAAGCGTTGAAAAAGACT
>JAFSJW010000075.1 GCA_017449265.1 Treponema sp. | reverse complement strand
GTTTTCGAAGTAAGGGGCTGTTTTTGCAGTGCCTTCTTCACAGTTCGGCAGAACCTTCCGCCGACTCTCTGATTCCGTCAAATCAGAGTACCACCTTTTCCCAGACTTTCATATCATGGCATCTCGTTTCAGCATCTACGCTATCTGCAGCGTTGAGATTCCGAAACGAGTTCGGAATGACACATCTAGCTGAACTTTTTAAACAGCCCCGCAGAACGGTTACAAAACTAAAAACTCCAAATTAAGGCTAAATAGCTAAAAAAATCACGCAAAGACTTTTTATATTTTTTGAGCAGCTTCATTTTACAATTCAGCAATTCCGTATTAAAATGGAAGAAATATTTTCGATTCCGCGAATACGGGTCGAAGTGGAGTTAAAAATGAAAAAATTCATGGACAAAGACTTTCTTCTTGAGACAAAAACCGCTCAGAAGTTGTTTGAGGCCTGCAAAAACGAGCCTCTTTGGGACTATCACTGTCATCTTATTCCGGCTCAGATTGCAGAGAACAAAAAATTCAAGAATCTCACAGAAATCTGGCTTGGCGGCGACCACTACAAATGGCGACAGATGCGCACTTACGGCGTAACCGAAGACTACATCACAGGCGACAAACCTGACTACGAAAAATTCCTCAAATGGGCAGAAACAATCGAGCACCTTATCGGCAACCCTCTCTACCACTGGACTCACCTTGAGCTTCAGCGATACTTCGGAATCGACGAGCCGCTCACAGTCAAGACAGCTCCTGCAATCTGGGAAAAAGCAAACAAAATGCTCCAGAGCGACGAGCTGAGCGTTAAGGGCATTTTCGAGAAATTCAATGTCTTCGCTGTAGGCACAACAGACGACCCGATTGACTCCCTCGAATACCACAAGGCAATCGCCGCAGGAACAGCTCCAATCGGTAAAATCAAAACACAGGTTCGCCCTTCTTACCGCCCGGACAAAGCAATCAACATCAATCTTCCTACATACAAAGACTACATCGCAAAATTGAGCGAAGTTTCTGGAATCAACATCAAGACTTCTGACGATGTAATCGCAGCCCTTATCAAACGATTGGACTTCTTCATCGAAAACGGATGCCGCGCTTCTGACCACGCTCTTGAATACCCTCCATGCAAAATCGACACTGATGCAAACATCGATGCAGTTGTGGCACGGGCACTCAATGGCGAAGCAATCAGCGAAGCCGAGGCTGAAGCCTACAAGACAAAAGTTCTCGTCGCTCTCGGACGCGCTTACGAGCAGAAAGGCATCGTTCAGCAGTGGCACATGAACGCAATCCGCGACAACAACAAGGCTATGTTCAAAAAACTCGGCCCTGACACAGGTTTCGACGGTAGCCACGACAAGCCGATGGCAGAAAATCTCGCCGGCCTTATGAATCTCATCGAGGAAAAAGGCGGAATGCCAAAAACAATCCTCTACACCCTCAACCCGAAAGACTACTACTCAATCGGAACAATCATGGGCTGTTTCCAGGGCGGCGGAATCAAAGGCAAAATCCAGCTTGGCTCAGGCTGGTGGTTCTGCGATCACCGCGACGGCATGGAACAGCAGATTAAAGTTCTTGGCAACCTGGGCATGATTCCGGCTTTCGTTGGTATGCTCACAGACTCACGCTCATTCCTCAGCTACTCACGCCACGAATACTTCCGCCGCATTCTCTGCAATGTAATCGGCGGCTGGGTCGAGAACGGCGAGTATCCAGACGACATGGAAATGCTGATTAAAATCGTAAAAGATATTAGTTTCAACAATGCCGCAGAGTACTTTGGAAAGTAAACAAACCACACGGCGAGTTTTTGCTTGTCAAAAACTCGTTAGCGAACGAAGTGAGCGACAAATGCTGCTGCATATTTCGGAAAATAAATAAAATAAACTAAAATCAAAAATCTCGCTTGATTTTACATCAGTCGGGATTTTTTTATAGATTTATCTCTGACATTTTTCTGATTAAATTCAATCGCCCGCTAATCTAGTGCTCAAAAATCTCGCGTAAAATGTCTTTCAGCGGAAGATGATTTGACTTTAAAGCAAAGAAGAATCTCTTCCGCTCTTCAAATTCCTCGTTCCGTTTTCTAATAGATTCCTTCAGATTTTCGTAACGAATTTCAAGTTTATTTTCCTTTGCATACTCACGGATTTTTGTTGAAATCTGGAAAGTATAGCACAAATCAATTGTAAAAACGCCGTAAAAAAATCCTACAACAAAACTGAATGAAAGATGATTCGTAAACCAATAGAGCCAT
>JAFSJW010000074.1 GCA_017449265.1 Treponema sp. | reverse complement strand
AGAAACAACCGGCCACGATGCGACTCTTTTCAAAGGCGAAGGCTGCTACACCGGCCTGGAAAGGAACATGCTCTACACCGTAATTTCAAGTGACACCGAAGAAAAACTCATTCGTGAAGTTAAAAAGACAGACCCCATGGCCTTCGTAAACATATTGCAGACAAAAATGCTTAAAGGCAATTTCATTATGAAAAAGCAGGATTAAGTGAAAGTCAAAATACTTCCATGTATTTTGACTTTTAACTTATCACTCGCATCCATGCGAGTAAGCAAGGATTTAAAATGATAAAACAAAACTATCAGAAAGAACTAGAGAAAATACTGTCTGAAATTGAAGAGGAACAAAAAACTACCATTAGTTATAGAAAGCCGACTCTGCTGCTCCATGCCTGCTGTGGGCCTTGTTCATCTTATGTAATTGAATATCTTGCCAGTATTTTTGACATCACGATTTATTATTATAACCCGAACATTCATCCAAAAGAAGAATATTTCCGCCGGCTCGAAGAACTGAAAAAATTTCTGGAACGATTTCCTGATGCCGTAAAAAACGAGGTAAAACTTGTAGTCGATGAATACAATCCCGAAGAGTATTTTGAAGCTACAAATGTCCGTCAGGAAATAGAACTTCAAACAGAGCCCGAAAAAGGCGAACGATGCCGAAGATGCTATCTTTTCCGAATGAAACGCGCCTGGGAATATGCCTGTCAAAACAATTTCGACTGGTTCACCACAACGCTGAGCATAAGCCCCCACAAAGACAGCGAAAAGATTAATGTGATTGGAAGAGAACTGGAAGAAATGAAATTTCAGCAGGTGAAAATAGCAGATAATTTTTCACAAAAAAATGACGATTGCCAAAAAGGGAGTTTCTCGTCTGACGGCGGTCAAAAAACTAACGATAGTTTGAATATTTCCCTGCACACAAAATTCTTACCCTCAGATTTCAAGAAAAAAGGCGGATTTTTACGCAGCACCCAGCTCAGCGAAGAATATGGCTTATGGCGGCAGGATTACTGTGGCTGCGTGTATTCAATGAGGAATGGAAAGAAGAATTTATAAAGCCTCTTCTAGTTCAAGAACCTCTATCACGCCTTTACAGATTTTCTTCATATATTTTTTAGGCATCACAGATAATTTCTCAATAAGCGCGAATTTATTAACCGTTGTGACCAAGGGAATTACAACCACGGAGTCTTTTGAAAGTCTAGAATCTTTTTTGGGAACGACAACATTTGGAGTATAACCTGCCAAAATCATGTTACTTGTAAGAGGTATGACGGTACAAGTTGCTATATTGCTTTCGTTGAAGTCATCATTTTGTACAACAACAGCAGGACGCCTATAACCAGCCTCGCTACCAATCGGCACACCGAAATCAACTAGCCAAATTTCACCACGTGTCATCTTTTATCATCTCCCACACGGCGGCTTTTGAAGCATTGCAGGCAAAAGTTTGCTCTTCAATTGGAACTTTTGCATAAACATCATTTATTTGCTTTATGTGCTCTTCTGACGGAGAAAGCGAATTTTTTTCTTCCTCAACTTTCTGCAACACAACGCCTTTATGTAGATTTACGAGACTTTTTAATACTTCAAAAAATGGAACATCAACATTTTGCATCGTCACCGTCATATATTACCTCCTCGCATTTAAAAATATAACACAACTTTGCGAAAAAAGCATTAAGAAACATTGCTATAAATCAACACGGAGAAAACTGCTTACATTTGTTGGTATACCTTTTTTTAACTTTACAATAGATAAAAATTTTTCCCTAGAAACTCATAATAATTCTCTTTATAATGGAAAAATCTTTATGAAAAACACTTGCGCAAGGGATTGTAGGGGCGCGTAGCGTTCGCCGCTTGTCGGCGAATGGAGTGCGGTTAGCACGGAACCCCGAAAAGCCCGGCCCCGCTTTGGTGAGCAGAAGCGAATCAAAGCGGGGATGCGCCAAAATAAAACTCTGGAGAAAAAAATGGCCTACAAGATTTTCATTGATGGAAAAGAAGGAACGACTGGTCTCAAGATTTACGAGCGATTTGAGAAACGCACGGACATTGAGATTCTTTTGATTGATGAGGAGAAGCGAAAGGATCCGGCTGAACGCGCTAAGATGATTAACGCTTCGGATTTTACTTTCCTTTGTTTGCCGGATGCGGCTTCTATCGAGGCTGTTTCACTTTGCACGAATCCAAAAGTTCGCATTATCGACGCTTCTACGGCTCACCGCACGAACCCGGACTGGGCTTACGGCTTCCCGGAACTTTCGGCTGAGCATCGTGCACGTATCGAAAAGTCTAACCGTGTCGCAGGTCCTGGATGCTATGCTTCGGGATTTGCTTCAATTTGTTATCCTTTGGTCTCTCGCGGAATTATGTCGCCTGATTATCCTGTGGTCTGTCATGCAGTTTCGGGCTATTCTGGTGCCGGCAAAAAGGCAATCGCCCAGTACGAAGATCCTGCACGAAATCCGGAGCTTGATTCACCACGACTTTACGCTCTCACTCAGGAGCACAAGCATCTTCCGGAAATGATGAAGGTCTCTGGTCTCAACTATAAGCCGATTTTCAATCCTTATGTCTGCGATTATTTCCAGGGAATGACTGTCACGGTCTCTCTCCATGCCCGCCTTCTGGAGAAAAAGCTCACCGCAAAGGAAATCGCCGAGGTTTTCAAGGAGCATTATGACGGATGCAAGTTCGTCAAAGCTGCTGACTTCATGGGCGAAGGCATTTTGACCGAAAGCTTTATCCCAGCAAATACTCTGGCGGGAACCAACAACATGCAGATTTTCGTCTGCGGCAACGACGAGCGAATCGTTATCACAAGCCGTTTCGACAATCTTGGAAAAGGTGCGAGCGGTGCTGCCGTTCAGTGCATGAACATTATGATGGGAATCGACGAAGGAACAGGACTGTAAATTTCCTTTCTATGCAAAAATCTTGCGCTGTGTTACAATTTCTGCATGACAACTTCCCCAATCCTTGAAAAAGCCGAGCGAATCCGTGATGTCATTCGCTACATTAAACGATTCAAAAACGCGACTGTCGTGATTTATCTTGACGACGACATCATTGATTCGCCGCTCTTTGTGAGCCATATCCGTGACATTGCTCTGATTCATCAGGCTGGGCTGCGGGTGATTCTGGTTCCGGGAGCGCGAAGGAAGATTGACGAATATCTTTCCAAAAACGGAATTTCCTGGACTTACGAAAACGGAATCCGAATTACGCCGGTTGAGGCTATGCCTTTGATTAAAAATGCGGCCTTTGATGCGGCAAATGTTGTCATGACCAGCCTCGCGGGCGAGAATCTTACAGCAGTAATCGGGAACTGGGTTCGTGCTCGCGGGAAAGGCGTTCTTAGCGGTGTGGATTTTGCTACGGCGGGTGAAATTGACAAACTCGACGACAACACTATCGAGACAATCCTTAACAACGGCTTCATTCCGATTTTTCCATGTATCGGCTGGAGTTTGAACGGAAAGCCTTACAACATTTCTTCGGCACAGCTTGCTTCCCAGATTGCCACTCACTTGCAGGCTGACAAGCTATTTTTCCTTTTGCCGGATGCAGAACTTTCAGCAAAAAATTTTACGATTCCAAAAGAACTTGGTCTTTCACCAGAAGGCTGTGTTCCAGCTATGAATATAGAGGAACTGGATGAATTTCTAGAGATAAATAAAAAGCTAACGAGCGTTAGTAACGACAATTCTGAAACTTCAAAAATCATTTCCATGCTGGAACTAGCAAAAAAATCTGTGGAATCTGGCGTTACTCGTGTCCATATTTTGAATGGCTCAATCGAAGGAACTTTACCTTGTGAGATTTTCAGTGACTTGGGTTCCGGCACGATGATTTATAAATCAAATTATGGCAAATTCCGTGCTATGCGCCGCGAAGATATTTCAGCTGTTCTTTCACTTATCCGACCGTTCGTTAGTAAGGAAATTCTTCTTCCTCGCAGCGAGCAGCAAATGGAAAGCGAATACAATGACTTCATCGTCTATGAGCTGGACGGTGCGGTTAGAGCCTGTGCAGCCCTTCATATTTACGACCGAACTCAGGCTGAAATCGCGGCCCTTGCAGTTGATGAAACTTGCGCCCACATCGGGATCGGACCTAAGATGATTGAATATCTGATTGAAAAGGCAAAGACCGTTTCCATTGAAAGTGTTTTTATCCTCACAACTCAGACTGCCGACTGGTTTGAAAAGCAGGGATTCGTTGCAGATTCCATTGACACGCTCCCGGAACGTCGCCGTGAAAAGTGGAATCCGCAGCGGGGCTCAAAACTTTTCAGGCTGGCTCTGAAGAAATAGTCACTTGTCCTTGATTTCCTTCCTTCTCAAAAAGCATGCATACATTCGTTATTTTTCTTAGGAAAGTCCTGTCGTGACTCACTACAAGCATGGGGCAGCTCAAGGCCGAAAGAGCATTTTCCAGAGCAAGAACGCTGGTAATGTCCATGTGATTGGTCGGTTCGTCCAAAATCAGAAGGGAAAGCGAATTCTGCACGGACAGGGCAATCATAAGTTTTCTAAGCTCCCCAGGACTCAGGATTTCCCCACTCAGACCTGAATTTTCCCGGGAATTTCTAAGCAGAGCAAGACGTTCCGGCTGGCTTCCGAGCCTGAATAAAGTTGAAAGAACTTCACCCTTTTCATTTTCTTCCAGGGCAAAAAATCTTGAAAGGACAGCTTCTCTTTCTTCATCAGAAATTTCCTGTGGCAAATAAAGCAGGTCTTTTTTTCGTCCGACCTTTTCAAGAAGAAGAATTACATGCCTTACAAAAAGACTTTTTCCAACACCATTTTCCCCAACAAGGGCTACTTTCATTCCCTGACTGATTTCAATATGTGGAATTTTAAGCTTGTAAATGCCAGCCTCAATAACGTCCTCGTCGATGACAAGAGGCTTGAAGTTATCAGATCCAGAAACAGAAAATCCTTCTTTCCGCTGCAGAGCTTTTTTAATTCCGTCTCGTTCAGACTCAGTCTGCCGAATTTGACTTTCAAGCCGGGCCTTTGCATCCCCGGTAACGCGGTCTTTTCCAGAAATCCTTGCGGCATCAATTTTGGCCTGAGCATCATGGTCACGCGAATCAATTGCTTTTTTAGAAAGTCTGGATTTTGCCTTCTGATTTTCAGATTCAAGCCTTGCACTCCTCTGCCTTTCAGAGGCAGCTTTGGCATTGAGCCTCTCCCATTCTTCCCGCGATTCCATGCTTCCTTTTTTACGAAGTTCCAGTGCCTCAGAAAGTCCGCATGAATAGGAGTCAAAAACGGTACAGTCCCGGCCACCAGCAAAAGACGCTGCCTCGTTATAAAGATAAATCGTTTTTGAGCAGAGTCTGTCGGCAAAACTTCGGTCATGGCTCACCATAATTCCAATGCCAGAAAAACTTTCCAGAATGTCAGAAATCATGGAAGAACTTTTGGAGTCAAGATGATTGGTCGGTTCATCAAGAAGAAGCACACAAGGATTTTCCGCAAGAGCACAGGCAATCTGAATCCGCTTTTTTTCACCGCCAGAAAGACTTTCATAACGTTCAATCATTTCTTCGGTAATGCAAAGCCTGGAAAAGAGCTTACGAACATCGTTATCGCTTGACCAGAATGCCGAATAAAGATTTTCAGGAATTTCAGCCGTTTCCTGCTCACAATAAATAATGCCGGCTTCACCCGCCCCTGTCAGAGAAATTTTACCGGAATCTGGAGTGATTGAACCTGAAATAAGCCTGAGGAGCGAGCTTTTACCGCAACCGTTGCTTCCAGCCACACAAGTCCAACCTTCTGAAAACTGAAGTGAAAAATCCTCGAATAAATTTGAATGAGAATAAGGATAGGAAAAATAAAGATTTTTAACCTGAATAAACATTTGGCCTCCAAAATGAAGCCAGTCACAGCAAAACGTGTATGACGACAAAATGCCGACGAAAAAATGAATAAAACTGTAACTGACTTCCAGAATTTAATCTCTAAAGAAAAAGTAATGTAAAAAGGAAATCAGACTTACAGTATCATCGGCTACGCGTCTCCTAAATTAGAATATGATTTAATTCTATAGGCAGAAAATGCACTTGTCAATCAATATATAATTTGTTTAAGGGTTAATCCATATAAAACAACAATAACGACCGATTGTCAGATTGCACTTTAAAGAAATTGTCATTAACTACCTAACGAAAGGCATATTTTCATAAATAAAATCATCAGTTAATAAAATACAATCGAACGACAGTGAGTTATATTATTGAATGTCATAATAAAATATTCTACCTCACTATCGCTAGGAAGGAATAAGAACTTTTCCACAAGTTTTAAACAAATTGTGGAAAAGTTAACATTTTGTTTCACATGAAACACTGCTACTCAAAGAGAAGACACCAGTTTATCCACAAATTGTTTAAAACCTGTTGATAACTAAAATGTTTCATGTGAAACACTGAAATACTGACAAGTTCTCCTACCCTCTGCCCCAGGACAAACTCATTATTAAATATCTTCTGTTAAAAATGGCTCCCTGCCGTGAAAACGTCTTATCGAAAGCATAGGACGCACCTGTTACAGTCAATTTGCGCCTGCATTTTTATACGTTTTCCGCTTGCGTGGTTCAATATAAACTCTATTATAATACGTTTCTCCTGTTCTTTGCCCATAAAGAGAAAAAAAACTGTTTGTTCGCGACTTTTGAATTTATCAAATAGAACTTTTTCTGGTCACCAAATATTCAAGTAATAACAGGGATTATTGCAGGATACGCAAACATTATCCAAACACTAGAATTTCGATAAAAGCAAAAAGAGTAACTTATTATAAAGATTACAAAATCATTTTTTAGTTTTTGCAATCTTAAGATGAAACTGAAAAAAAATTCACTCTTCAGAGTTAAAATTGTTTCACATGAAACATTGTTAAGTAACTACGTCCGGATGGAAATATCACAAAAAGTTTTATACAGCGTATCAGGGGCAGTCAAACGAGCCACAACACATTATAGTTTTTTTTTAATGCCAGTAATGCTAAGAAGAAATAAGACGACTTACTAAAACAGACAATTTGAACTGCCTCGTGAATTACAAAAACATGCGAATAGACTTTCGCAACACAGATGTACAGAGAGTCATTCAAAAATTTACACTGAACCATTTTGCCAGACATGCCGCCGTTTCTTAAGCTTCAAAAAGAAACTTTCATGACTGAGAGATATTTTCTGAAAGAAATACTTTATAATGAGGTAATGTGTTGATATTAATTTCACGATTGAAGTAATTTCATTGCCGGTTAATCTACAATTTTCAAACCAGTCTGCAATGATAGGAAATTCTTATTGGTGCAAAAAAAATTCCGTCCCTCAATCACTCATAATCTCCAGTTATTATATTTCTATAATCGACCTGTAATAAAAGACTATTACATAATTGTTTCACATGAAACATATTCATGCAAAAAAAAACCGGAGAAGTTAAAAAACTTCTCCGGCCGCCTGATGGATATCAATCAATCACTGATATGAACGAAAAGGAAAGTGACTGATATGCACTACCTTATCCCCAATATTATTCTATACGACAAACAAACTTTTGTCAGTAAATTTTTATTTTTTTTTGTAATTTTTTGCGTTTATTTTAATACTGTTTCACGTGAAACAACGTAAAATCTCAAAAATCTCATATATTACTACCTACCGATAATGTAAATTAATGTTTTAAAATTATACGCTATATATGGTGGAATTCTTTAATATCGAAAAAAATCAACACTAATATAGCACGGTTCTTTACAAAAAAATCCGTGCATCAAAAGTGACACACGGATTTATGTTTTACACTAGGGATTGTAGGGGCGGCGTTAGCCGTTGCCGTAGGCAATGTAGCCGAAAGGAGTAACCCCGAAAAGCCCGCCCCACACAAGTGTGGGGAGTGCCCTAATTTTTGCTCTATTCTTTTTCCTGGGCTACGCTGTCAAAGCCGACCACATAATCCGGCGAGTCGATGTTGATTACTCTTGTTCCGCTCGCTCCTCGTCCCTGCTTTGAAACATCGGCGGCTTTGATTCGGAGGGTTTTGCCCTGGCCAGTCATACAGATAACTTCGGCATCTTCAGAGACTGCGATAGCTCCGATAATCTCGCCTTTATTGTCCGTGTTTCCAAAAATCTTCTGACCGCCGGTTCCTCGTCCGTGCTGACCGAATTCCTCAAAGTCAACTCGCTTTCCAATGCCTTTTTCTGTGATAACGAGAGCGTCTTTTCCCTCTTCAACACAAATTGCGGCTGCAAGTTCGTCTCCCTGTGAAAGACGGATACCTGTAACGCCGGCACTTGCACGTCCCATAGGTCTTACATCTTCCTCATTTATGCGGAGTGCCTGACCTCTACGTGTGACTAGCATAACTTCTTTATTTCCGCTAGTCAAAATAGAAGATACAAGTTTATCGCCGTCCTTGAGTTTGATTGCGATTACGCCACGTGTTTTTGCATTTGCAAACTCTGTTGTCTGACATTTTTTGACTACACCGTTTGCAGTTGCCATGAAGATGAACTGAGAATCGGTGTAATCCTTCATGGTGACGATTGTTGTGATTTCTTCGTCCGCAGAAAGCTGGAGCAAAGATTTTACGCTTGAACCACGGCTGCTTCGGCTCGACTCAGGAATCTCGTGAACTTTAATCCAGTAAGCCTTTCCTTCGTCGGTCATGAATGTGATGTATGATTTTGTTGTGGCAATGAAAATCTGATTGATGTAATCGTCTTCAATGAGGTTGGCACTTAAGCTGCCCTTCCCTCCCCTACTCTGCGCTTTGTAAAGTGTGAGAGGAACTCTCTTGATGTAACCCATCTTTGAAATCATCACGACGACTTCTTCTTCTTTAATCATGTCCTCGGTGTTGATTTCTTCGACTTCATCTGCAACGATGTCAGTCTTTCGGTCATCACCATATTTATCTGCAAGTTCGTTTGTTTCGTCCTTGATGATTCCAAGAATCTTTTCGTGGTGAGCGAGCAAATCTTCGAGATGATCAATCAAAGCCTGCAGCTCGCGGATTTCTTTCTGCAAATCCTCAATCTGCAAGTGAGTGAGCCGCTTCAACTGCATGTCGACGATTGCCTGTGCCTGCTCGTCATCAAAATTGAATCTTTCTTCCAAGCGGAGCTTTGCCTGCTCAGTGGTGTCGCTTCCGCGGATAATCTTGATTACTTCATCGATGTTATTGATTGCCGTAATCAAAGCCTGCAAGATGTGCATTCGGTGCTTTGCGACTTTGAGATCATAAATCGTGCGGCGTGTGATAACTTCGTCACGGTGATTTACGAAATGCTGGATAAGCTGCTTGAGAGTAAGAATCTGCGGTTTGAGGTAAGTCGGCTTAAGAGTGAGAAGACCAGGCTCGTCGTATCGTGGCTCGCCTTCCTTTTCCTGAGGAACGAGGGCAAGGTTGATTACGCCGAAATTTGCCTGCAATTCAGTTTTTGAGAAAAGCTGGTTCAGTATGATTTTTGTGACAGCATTCTTTTTAAGCTCGACTACAAGACGCATACCAACGCGGTCACTCGTTTCGTCGTTAGCGTCTGCAATTCCTTCGATGATTTTGTCGTCTTTGAGCTGATTGATTTTTTTGATGATATTTGTCGTGTTCACACCGTAAGGAACTTCTGTGAAGACGATTTTTTCATGACCACGCTTGTCAGTTTCAATAGTGAACTTTGAGCGGATTGTGATTTTGCCACGGCCAGTTCTGTAGGCCTTTTTGATTCCTTCCCGGCCATAAATCGTGCCGCCAGTCGGAAAGTCCGGACCTTTGATGTAGCGCATGAGCTCATCGATTGAAATCTCAGGATTATCGATGTAGGCAGAAATAGCTGCCGCAACCTCGCGCAAGTTGTGGGTCGGCATGTTAGTCGCCATACCAACGGCGATACCTGTCGTACCGTTACAAAGAAGGAAAGGAAATTTTCCAGGAAGGACAGCAGGCTCTTTTGTGGTGTCGTCAAAGTTTGCCACCATATCGACAGTATTCTTGCTGATGTCAGAAACCATCTCTTCGGTGATTTTTGACATTTTGGCCTCAGTGTATCGGTAAGCCGCAGCCGGGTCTCCCGCAATCGTACCAAAGTTACCCTGCGGAGTTACAGTCGTATATCGCTGAGAAAAATCCTGACCCAAGCGTACAAGAGCATCATAAACAGAAGCGTCACCATGCGGATGATAGTGACCCAAAACTTCACCGACAATCGTAGCGCATTTTTTAGTCTTTCCGCCCGAAGCCAGATGCAAAGTGTCCATCGCATACATGATTCGCCGGTGAACAGGTTTGAGACCATCGCGGACATCAGGCAAAGCTCGCTGAACAATTACCGACATCGAATAGTCGATGTAAGCCTGTTTGACCTCATCCTCAATCGGAATCTTTATGACCGTTCCACCTTCCGGGGTTTTTTCTTCTTCTAACATTTATATTTCCTTAATCAGTTTTTCTAATTATTGATGAAAAATCAAGCTTTAACTAAATATCCAGATTTGCGTAGCTTGAGTTACTTTCGATGAATTCCCTTCGTGGCTCTACTTCCTCACCCATACAGACGCTGAAAATCTTGTCAGCGGCCTCGGCGTCCGGGATTGTTACTACCCGCATTTTTCGGTGGGCTGGATCCATTGTGGTTTCCCAAAGCTGCTCACCGTCCATCTCACCAAGACCTTTGTATCGCTGAACATCGGCCTTATCTCGCTGGTCACCCAAAGCGGCAAGAGCGTCATCTCGTTCCTGATCAGAGTAGCAGTAAACCGGCTCTTTTTTGCCGAGCTGGACTTTGAAAAGCGGAGGCATTGCAAGATAAACATATCCGTGCTCAATCAGCTGCGGCATATAACGGAAGAAGAATGTGAGCAGAAGTGTGCGAATGTGGCTTCCGTCGACATCGGCATCGGCCATGATGATGATTTTATGATAGCGGAGTTTTTCGATGTTGAAGTCTTTTCCGAATCCTGTTCCAAGTGTTTTGATAACCGGGTCAAGCTTGTCGTTACCCATAACTTTTTCAGGGCTGACTTTTTCGACATTGAGCATTTTTCCCCACAAAGGAAGAATTGCCTGAGTTTTTGAGTCACGGCCTTTCTTTGCAGAACCGCCAGCCGAATCTCCCTCGACAATGTAAACTTCACAGATTTCTGGATTGTCTTTGATTGAGCAGTCAGAAAGTTTTTCGGGCTTCTGGAAACCGGCTCCCACGGTCTTTTTGCGGGTAGCTTCTTTTGCCTTTCGAGCCGCAACTCGCGCAGCGGCCTCACCCACGGCCTTTTCAAGCACTTTTTCAAGCACTGTCGGATTCAGCTCAAAGAAAATAGTGAGCTTTTCCTTTACGAGAGAATCAACGATTGTTCGGACTTCGGTATTTCCCAGCTTGTCTTTTGTCTGGCCGACGAATTCCGGCTCCGGGACTTTCATTGAAAGAACGGCAGCCAATCCTGCGCGCACATCTTCACCGGTGAGTTTTTCTTTTTTGTCCTCGCCCGGTTCAAATTTGCCGTCACGATCAGGCATTTTCTTTTTCATCTTTTCGTTGCCGTCAAGAGCCTTGTTCAAGACCCAGAGCAAAGCAGTTCTGAAACCGTCAAGATGAGTACCACCATCCCGGGTGTTGATGTCGTTTACATAAGTGTGAATATCTTCTGAATAAGAATCGTTGTACTGGAAAGCAAGCTCAGTGATTACGTTGTCCTTTTCGCCAGTGATGTAAATCGGTTCTTCCGGGTAATAGAACTTGCTTTTTTTGTTGGCGTTTATTTCCTTTACATAATGAACGATACCGCCCTCGTATTTGAGGACTTCTTCTTTCGGAGTCTCAAGTCGCTCGTCACGGAAAGTAATCACGATTCCGCTGTTCAAGAATGCAAGTTCCTTCAAACGCTGCAAAAGAACATCGAAATCGTAAGTAGTAGTCTCAGTGAAAATGGTTTTGTCAGCCTTCCAGCGGATTGTAGTTCCGTGTGCCTGAGTATCGCCGATGACTTCTACCTTTGTAACAGGAATTCCGCGCTCGTACTTCTGGCGGTAGATGTGTCCGTCACGGCAGACAGTAGCTTCAAGCCAGTCAGAAAGAGCATTAACGCAGGAAACACCTACACCATGCAAACCGCCTGAAACTTTATAAGCATTTTTATCGAATTTACCGCCCGCATGAAGACGAGTCAAAACAAGTTCCAGGGCAGAAATTTTCTCTGTAGGATGAATATCGACAGGAATTCCTCGTCCGTTATCTTCAACGCGAACAATATCATCCTTTTCAAGGGCAACTACGATATTATCACAATAGCCTGCCATAGCCTCATCGATACAGTTGTCTACAGTCTCATAAACAAGATGATGCAAGCCTTTCGGACCAGTTGAACCAATATACATACCAGGTCGTTTGCGAACAGCCTCAAGACCCTTTAAAACCTGAATACTACCCGCCGAATAATTAGCAGCCATTTTTATTTCCTTGTAAATTAAAGATTTATAGTTTTAGATAAAAGACATGACAAGACTTTTAGAGAATTAATTATAGTAGAATTTTTAAAAAGAAACAAGGTTGAGGGAAAACTAGGAATTGGAGGCTACCTGGATTTCTTCTTTTAGGGAAAGAACCTGCTCCAACGAAAGAGAAGTTATTTGAGCCGCCTGCTCAGCAGAAAGCCCCATTTTAAGTGCATTTTTTGCATTTTCAATAGCATTTTTTTGCGCACCACGAATTTCACCCTCTTCCAAATCGTAGGCTCTTTGTCGTTCCCATGTCATATACTGAACCCTCCATTGAGTATTGTGCTTTGCATTGAAAATAAAATTTCCTAAATCAGATGTAAACTTTCCTTTCGCCTTGTTTGAAACCAAAAAATTGAAAAAATCTTTGATTTCCTCATCTTCTGATATTTTAGCACATATCGGAGCTATAAAAAAGTGTTTGTAAGCACGGTCTCCAAGTTTTACGACATGATTTTCCAGACAAAGATTTTCAAATGTATAGACAGGCATATTTTTTCTGAAAATATCCGTCATGCAAAGAAAAATCACATGGGAATTTTTCAGTTCGTTGTATTTCTGTCCTGTTTTCAAAGTATCAATATCCATCAACCCTTGATAGTATCTTGATCTCTCTGGAATATCTTTCGTATTGGCGACCTGTATTTCAATATCAAACATCTGGTTAGAATCTTTAACAAACACATCAAGTCGAATTCCCCTCGCGTCATAATCAATAGCGATAGTTTCCTCATTCGACATTTCTATTTTCTCAATTTTGATGTTTAGGAGCATTTCAATCAGATGTTTACAAGCATCCGGATGATGTCTCATCACTTTATAGAAAATAAAATTATTCGCAAGAGTCAGATTTTCCCACTTTTCAGAAAAATCTATCTCATACTGATTCTTATTTTTCCCTGCCATTTTCGCACCTCGCAAATAAATCTTGTGAGACAGTTTCTTTTTTCTCACACATATTTATTTCCAAAAAAAGTGCGTTTTCGGCAATGTGATTTGATAATTTTTTGTTATATTTGAAAATTTTTAATTTCCGGGGGCTACCGACACTTCATGTCGGTCGGGCTTTCCGCACTTACGCGCTAACCGCGCTCCATTCCTTCGTTATACTACGGAACTGCTCCGCAGGTGCTACAATCCCTAGCCCAAAAGTTAAATAACTTGACCATATTCATAAATAGAATCGCTTGCAAGGTCTATATAATCATTCCAAAAAATGCATGTACGGCTTTCATCAAGAGAAAACTGCTTCCATAATCCATGTATATTTACTAAATCCTTAAATGATTCAATTGTATTTATATCTTGCGCGACATCATAGAGAACTTTTTTGCCATCATCAAAGAGAACTTCTAATTTATAATCGTCCCTATCTTTAACAGATTTTATTCTTGGAATCATAGATTACTCCAAAGGCGGAAGTTTTTCTATTTTTTGGCTGTTCCACATTTTTTCCAATTTTTCAGTATTAAGTTGGAGCCATTCCTTTACAATAGATTGAGCTTTCTGAGGTAAATCACCTTCTGTCATTTCTAATGTTTTTAAATCAAAAATGCCAGCATATTCGCCATAAAGAGCATGAATATGAGATGGTTCATGTTCCTTAGGCTTGAAGAACATTTTTATGACTATTCCGTAAAATCTTGAAATTTCTGGCATAACAACCCCCAAACAATGTAATTATATCACATCTCAAAAAATTTTATGAAAAAGTCTGATTATTTTTCCAAATTTTTATAAAAAAAATCCCGCCTCAATTTGAAGCGGGAAAAATATTATAGAAAAAATTTACTTTTCTTGATGGTAATGAGTTCCACACTGAACTATATACAATTTATCACCATCAACTTTATAAACAAGTCTATTTGCAGAATCAATTCTTCGACTCCAGTAACTTGAAAGTTCATGTTTCAAAGGCTCAGGTTGACCACGACCTTT
>JAFSJW010000073.1 GCA_017449265.1 Treponema sp. | reverse complement strand
ATTCTCAATTCTCAATTCTCAATTAGTGAACGCCGTTAGGCGTGAGCAAATCCGTGTGGCAGTCTTTTGCAAGAGATTCTGAGACAAGCTCAGAATGACGACTTTCTGCTCTTCATTTTCAATTATTTATTATCCTTCTGGGAGTTCATGTGGAGGATTCTATTTCTGTCTGTGATTTTACATATAACTCAGTACTTTGGAGTGAAGGGGAAACCGACTTCCCCTGAATTTGGCAGGTGGGCTGCGTTACGCGCTTTCGCACGACAACACAACCACCTTAGCTATAGCGTCTACTCTTTGAGCAAGCCGCACTTGGCAGGAATTCCGTCCGAACCAGGCTTTGAACCTGCGTTCGCATAGATTGTCAGAAGACCGTTTCCGAGCTTCGGGTTTGTGATTACGCACGGTCCTGCGATACAACCTCCCTCACAAGCCATGACCTCAACGATATTTGGCGTATCAGGCGTTGCAGGAACTTTTCCTGTATTGATTTTACCGTAGTTTGCAAGGGTTTTCATTGCATTCTTGTCAAGACCGTCAATTACAACAGGGCGGATTATAGACTTGTCAACGAGCCTGAGCTTTACGCTCTCAGCAACGCCGCCAGTTTTTGCGAAGTTGCGCCCTGAAACTGTCGGAAGATACTCGCCCGGCTTTGCCTCAGCCTTCGTAATATCAATCTCCTTGGCGATGAAAAGCGCGTTCAGCTCCTCAACCGTAAGAACATAGTCCACGATTTCATTGTCAAACGCCTCGCGCTTTTTGGCAAGACAAGGGCCTACGAACACAGTCACGCACTCTGGGTCTTCCTGCTTTGCGTACTGAGCCGTATAAATCATCGGGGACTTTGTCTCCGAAATACAAGGCGAAAGGTCGGGAACATGAATCTGGACGGCGCGCCAGTAAGCCGGGCAGCAGCTCGTAGTCATAAGTTTGTCGCCGCGCTCCATGCGCTCCACGAACTCGGCGGCCTCTTTGTCAGCCGTAATGTCAGCTCCGATTGCAACCTCAATCGCCTTTGAGAAACCAGCCTGAACGAGCGCGCCCTCAAGCTGCCCCGGCTTTGCCTTGAACTGCGCTCCGATTGCTGGCGCGTACATTGCGACGACGCGCTTTCCGTTCATTATATGCTTGACCACATCGAAAAGCTGAGATTTATCCATTACCGCGCCGAACGGGCAGTTTGAAAGACACTTTCCGCAGAAAATGCACTTGTCATAGTCTATTCTCTCATAGCCAATCTCGTCTTTTGAGATTGCACCTACAGGACAGGCGTTCTCGCAAGGAACTACGGTTTTCACAATCGCATGGTACGGGCAGTTCTGAGAGCAGATTCCGCATCCAATGCACTTTGACGGGTCGATTCTTGCCCTGTGGTCGATAATCTCAATCGCCTTTTTCGGGCAGTTCATTTTGCACGGACGCGCAACGCATCCCTGGCACGCATCGGTAGGGAAATAATGCGACGGCTCGCAGGCATTGCAAGCGTCATGGATTACGGTGAGCATAGGCCATGTAGGCTTTTCGCGCTTGTAAGCCTCCTCCACATACTCGGAAAGCGGCTTAAGACGGTTGAAGTTCTCCACGGAATGACCAAGCCGAGCCGCAATCCGGGCCTTTACCATAGCGCGGTCTTTCCCCAGCGAGCCGCGCAGCGGAACAGTCCCGTCCGGGCAGATTTCCATAGGAATCTTGTCGATTTCAGAAAAATCATTCGCAAGCTGCATCTGAGTAAGGCGCACAAGGATGTCACGCTTGATTGCCGCGGCATTGTTGTTTGGATTAAGCATTTAGTACCTCTTAAAAAATTATTTTGACATTTTTTTCATTATACCATTATTTTGGAGAATGTTTCTCGTATTTTTTGCGAAAGTTCCTCAATTTTTGCGCCGCGGATTTCCGCAGCTTTCTCGTACACGCGCGCGATGTGGCTAACGGCAGTCTGATTTTCGCCCTTGAGCGTCTGGTACGGCGCGTCAGTCTCAAAAAGAAGCCTTTCGCCCGGAAGATTTCCAACGCAGTCGATTGCTGATTTTTTCCCGTTCAGAACAGGCTTTCCGAACGAAAAGTACGCGTTCACGCCGTGGCTTAAAATTGCCTCCGCCTCGCGCAATGTTCCCGGGAAAGAATGGAAGATTACGGCAGGAATTTTTTTCAGGCTTTTTTCAGACGAAAAGATTTTTTCTACGGCTTTCCTGATATGAATCACAATCGGTTTTCCGTGTTTTATCGAAAGATTCAGCTGTTCGTTCCAAGCAACTTCCTGATTTTCAGAAGTCTTTCTGAATTCGGGTGTGAAAAAATCAAAACCGCACTCACCCACCGCAGCAATTTTTTTTTCAGAAAGAAGTTTTTCCAGAAAAGAAAGATTCTCAGAAAATCCATCGCACATAAAATCATCTGAGCAAGCCTGGGGGTGTATTCCGAACGAGCGGAGAACAGTCACTTCGCGGGTCTGGAAGGATTTTTGCGCCTCCCATGACTCAAATTCTTCCTTAAAACAAAAGTTGCAAAGGCATGAATAATCGTTTTCCGAAATGAACCGCAATGCTTCATTTCCCAAGTCGCAATGAGAAAGGTGAATATGAGAATCACAAAAAATCATAATTTTCCTAAAATTTTATTTCCCTCTTCCGAAAATTGAAAAGTAAGGCATCAAATACGGCAGGATATTTTGACAAATTCAAAACCGTAAACTTTTTGAATCAAAGTATGTCGCCGCATTCGATGAAATTTTATTATTATAAATAATAAAAATGGGAGTACGAAATGGGAACTTACACTTTAAAGAGCATTGGAAAGAACACAGACTACATGACAGTGGTAAGGGAAATGGATGACGGATATGTTGTCAAAATCGTCCGCGACAGGGACGGATATGACGATGTTACCACGGACTACATCAGCAAAGCCCTTTTTGACACTTGCCTTCGCACAGGTTACATAACGAAAGTACAGGAGCCTGTCGAAGCCTCTGCCTGAACCCTGTCAAAACGAAAACACGAAAGCGTCCCGCTTAAAGATGATTCTTTAGGCGGGACGCTTTTTTTATTCCTCAACAAGATTTAGTCAGCGTAATGTCCGGCCGAGCCAAGAACATTTATGCACTTGTGGGCGTACATTTTCTTAAGCTCCTCGCGTGCAGGTCCAAGATATTCGCGCGGGTCAAACTTGTCAGGATGCTCCGCGAAGAATTTCCTGATTGCAGCCGTCATTGCAAGCCGTCCGTCAGAGTCTATGTTGATTTTGCAAACAGCCGACTTGGCAGCCTTCCTAAGCTGCTCCTCCGGGATTCCAACCGAGTCAGGGATTTTTCCGCCGTACTGCTCGATAATCTTAACATACTCCACAGGAACTGATGAAGAGCCGTGGAGGACAATCGGGAAGCCCGGGATTTTCTCCTCAACGCCCTCAAGCACATTGAACGCAAGCGGCGGCGGAACAAGAATACCGTCAGGAGTGCGCGTACACTGCTCCGGCTTGAATTTGCACCTTCCGTGCGAAGTTCCGATTGAGATTGCAAGCGAGTCAACGCCTGTCTTTGAAACGAAGTCCTGAACTTCCTCTGGCTTAGTATATTTTGACTCCTCAGCCGCAACATCGTCCTCAACGCCGCCAAGAACGCCAAGCTCGCCCTCAACGGTAACATCGTACTTGTGGGCATAGTCAACGACCTGCTTTGTGAGCGCGACATTCTCATCATAAGGAAGAGAAGAGCCGTCAATCATAACGGATGAGAAGCCGTTGTCGATACAATCTTTGGCAACCTCAAAATTCGGGCCGTGGTCAAGATGAAGGACAATCGGAATGTCGCAGCCAAGCTCATGCGCGTACTCAACGGCACCGCGGGCCATGTTCCTCAGAATGAATTTATTCGCATAGTTCCTAGCTCCCTTTGAGACCTGGAGGATTACAGGTGATTTTACCTCAACGCAAGCCTGAATGATTGCCTGCATCTGCTCCATGTTGTTGAAGTTGAAGGCAGGAACTGCATATCCGCCTTTCATCGCAGCCTCAAAAAGATGCTTTGAGTTCACAAGACCAATTTCTTTGTAGCTTAACATAAAAACTCCTTTTGTATTTTGTTTAAAAATTGCTACTGGAATTTTAAGACCTTTTTCTGAATAAAGCAAGAAAATTTGCACTTTTGGCAAAGCCAAAAGTGGCCAAGTTTGCGGGAGTTTTGCAAAGCAAACACTCCGCAAACTTGCGGAACTATTCTTATAGGCGATATTAGCCCGCGAGATTTTGCTACGCAAAATCTCGGCCACTTTGGGCAAAGCACAAGGTGCTTTTACTTTTTCATTTTACCTTCACGCTATTTTCATAAAGATATTCAGGAGCAACATCTAAATCATCTGCCCACATCACCGTAAAATGATCGGCTTTTGCCCCCATAAAAAAATCAATATCTTTTAGTTTCTGTGCATACGGCTTTTCCCAAAGGTATTTTTTGCAATCAAAAAGACGCTTCTTTCCTTTGGCAAATGTAAGCAGAAGCGTAAAATCTTTTTTCGGCTCGACTGCCAAGACTTCCCATTTGAACATAAAAACTCCTTACCTTAGAGGGGCAATATTATTTACCCTGTTTTCTCTCATCATCAAATCCCAGTTGTCCAAAAGCTCCTGCCTGTGTATTTCTGCCCATACTTCAACAAATTTTTTCTCTTTCTTCGGAAGTTTTCCTCTTGCCCTGGCAGAATTTATATCGACGATAGCAGATTTTCCATTACAAAGTGCATGAAAATGCGGTGGATTATGGTCATCTGGATACATGTAAATAGTAATACCATAAAAACTGCTTATGCTTGGCATTTTATTCACCTCCAATTTGTATTATATCACATGATTTATGGTTTGTGTATTTTTGCCGTCAAGCATAAAAAAGCCCATGCCCGGCTCAGACAGAAAGGATTTTTCTGACGCGGCAGTAAACATTCCACGCATCTCCGCGCAGAAAATGCCCCCTGTAGCTTGCGGCGGAAGATGTCATATCATCAAAGCTCTTCCTTCCGGCGATGAAAAGGTACTTTGCGAAACGGACTTTCTCGAAAATCCTCTGCTTTGAGGCTTTTTTCAGCTTCTGGACTATCTTTCCGCTGTCCGCGAAGCGGAAACGCCAGCCGAGGAATTCGATTCCGTTCTTTACGCCTGATATTGTTGATTTCGGATTGAGGACGAGCCTTTCCTTTTTTATCTCATCAGAAAGAAGCGAAAAACACAATCCTGCTTTTTTCTTGTCAGGAAGCAGAAGAATCATGTCGTCCATGTAGCGGACATAGAATTTTACGCGGAGCTTCTCTTTTATTATGCGGTCAATCCTGTCAAGATAGAGCAGCGCGAAACACTGGCTTGACTGGTTTCCCATAGGAAGCCCCAAGCCGCCGCCATATGAGTCTATTATCACATGAAGAAGCCAGTTCGCCCCACCGTCGAAACCGAATTTCTCCAGCTTCTCGTAGAGAACGGAATGGTCTATGCTCGGAAAATATTTCTTTATGTCAAGCTTTATGAAGCATCCTTTGCAGCCGTGCTTCTTGTAATGATCCGCCATGAAAGACCTGAGGAGCTTTATTGCGTGGTCGTTGCCCTTTCCGATTCGGCACGCGCAGTTCGCATCTATGAGGTAGCGTTCCAGAAGCGGTATCAGAAGGTTGTCGCACACAGAGTGCTGAACGATTCTGTCGCGGTACGGAATAGCCTGTATCTCGCGCTCCTTTGGGTCGTAAATCATGAATTTGCGGTACTCGCCGACGGCGTACTTCCTGTATTTCAGCTCATAGTGCAGCGCCCACAGATTGCGCGAGAGATGAGCCTCGAATTCTATAACCTCCTTCTTGTGCTGCTTTGAGCGTCTTGCCCTTTTATGAGCCTCAAGAAGGCTCTCGAACGATATTATGTCCTCAAAAGATGCCGGTTTCATTCTCTCATTCCCATAAAAAAAAAGCCTCCCGAACCAGACCGCCGCGCCGTTCAAGCTGCAAGGGCAGCAAACGGAGCAGTCCGGGAGGCAGGTAATCCTGTAAGATAATCTTACATGCCGGAAAACCACGCGCAAAGGCAACAAGCGTCCCAGCAAACAGGATTAGTAATTTTTCCCCGCAGCACTGCCGGCCGCAGGGAACAGGCAGAAACTCCTTTGTCTCCGGTACAGTCCTCCGCACCTGCGGATGGATAGCAGACCATTTCTTCGGATTACTTGCACTTCCCGAATAAGAGGCAAATCCGGCACAACCCCACCTTTTTCGTTGTTAACATTGTTGTTGTTGTTGGCGTTACCATTGTTGTTTACGTCGCGCGCGTTGTTACTATTATTGTAGTTGGGCGAGCGAAGCCACCACCAGCCGCCGTAGCTCTATCT
>JAFSJW010000072.1 GCA_017449265.1 Treponema sp. | reverse complement strand
CGGTGCAGGGTAAGCGGTATTTGTCTCAGTCGCTTCGCTCCTTCGCACCCTGCAAGCGCTCCAAGCCCTTCTGCTTTTCTTCACGCTGCGCACTTTTTGTGTCGGATTGCTGGCTTGGGGATGCGGCCCGCGACTCAGCCCAAATCGGCAATCCGTTCGGAGTTTTAGAATCAATCTGGGGGCAGCCCGACCAAGCCCGAATTAGCTCTGAGTCCAAAACTCTGAACTAATCCCTTGCAAGCGACCCCGACTCAGCCCGAGCTAGCAATTCGTTCTAAGTTTTAGAATCAAACTGAAGGGCAGCCGACCAAGCCCAAACTGGCTCTGAGTTCCAAGCTCGGAACGAATCACTCACGAGCAGCCCCTGACCAAGCCCGAATCAGCTCTGAGTTCCAAACTCAGAAAAAATTACCTCCAGCAATCTCAGGCAGGGTCTTGGGGTGTCCCCAAGTCGTGCGGAAAAGAGGTTGGGGGCTTGGTGGAAGGAGAAAAACACGCTTCGAAAGTAGCATTTTGCTTCTTCCACCAAAACAGCCCTGAGTTTTCTTTCAGAAACTTTTTAAAAAATTTTACTTGACTGATACAAAATCACAGTTTATCATTAAAATTGACAATATTGTTAAAGGAGCGTATTTTATGGTTGAAAAATCATCTAGTAATTTTGATAAACTTCCGGTAGTTATCCAGCTGCTTATTGGAGTTGGAGCACTTCTTCTTATCGCCGTCATAGGCTTCGTTATTTTCTTTGCTGTTGACATTCTTCTCTTGGACTTTGACCCGGTTGGAAAAGCATTCGCATCGCTTGGTCATATGCTGGGCCGGTAGCAAGATATTTTTCAGAACAAAGCTGCTCTTTTTCAAGTGCAGCTTTTTTTTATAGGAGTTTCAAATGCCAATTTATGTACTCGCAATATTGATTTTCATCGTTTTTCTTTTAATCGTAACGAATATACGGATTGTCCCGCAGTCGCACGCATACATCATAGAGCGGCTTGGAACATATTGCGCCACATGGCAGACAGGTCTCCATGTGAAGATGCCATTCCTCGATAAGATTGCGAACCATGTTTCGCTCAAAGAAAAAGTCCTGGACTTTCCGCCGCAGCCGGTAATCACAAAAGACAATGTAACGATGAAAATCGATACTGTCGTCTACATGCAGATTACAGATCCAAAACTCTACACTTACGGCGTTGAGAACCCAATGCTCGCAATCGAAAACCTTAGCGCAACCACACTCCGAAACATAATCGGTGAGCTTGATTTGGACGCTACGCTAACGAGCCGCGATGTCATCAACACAAAGATGCGCTCAATCCTTGACGAAGCAACCGATCCGTGGGGAATCAAGGTGAACCGCGTCGAAGTAAAGAACATCATGCCGCCGGAAGCAATCCGTGAGGCAATGGAAAAACAAATGCGCGCAGAGCGTGAACGACGCGAAAAGATTTTAATTGCAGAAGGACAAAAGCAGTCGGAGATTCTTGTTGCGGAAGGTCAGAAACAGGCAAAAATCCTTGAGGCGGAAGCTCAGAAGCAAGCGATGATTTTGCAGGCCGAAGCTGAGAAAGAGGCTAAAATCAGAAAGGCAGAAGGAGAGGCACAGGCTATCCTTGAAGTTCAGAAAGCAACGGCCGACGGTTTGAAAATGCTCAAAGACGCGCAGATTGATGAAGCCGTCATCAAGCTCCGAAGCCTTGAATCACTGGAAAAAGCGGCTGACGGTCATGCAACCAAAATCATCGTGCCAGCAGATTTCCAGAACCTTGCAGGCGTAGTGACTTCAATCGCGGAAATAGCGCGGAAGTAGGAAAACGGGGCTGCTCCAAAAGTATCATCATGCCGCTGTATTTCGGCATCCACCAAAATATAGCGGCAGAACTTATTGACAGCACACCTGACATTAGATAAAAGATTAGAGCTGTTCGGAAACTTCAGTTTTCCAACCAGCTCTATTGTTCTTGCAAAGAATTTTACCAGTTCACGCTCCAAGTCTTTTCTTTCTGGAGCGTAAGGATTTCACCCAGCGTTGCCTCGGCTCTAGTGGTCTTTTTTCCGTTCGGGGAAGTGAGAGTGATAGAAATCTTTCCGTCAACAAGCTCGTTGGCGAACTTAGCCCCGTACATAGCAGAAAGAAGCTGGCGGTATTCCTCCGCATCCATTTCCTCGCCAATCAGGGCAGGAATCATCATCATATCAAAATACGCCTGTGACTCAGTGCCAATGCGCGAATAGATTTCTTTCAGCTGCTTAGGGCCGAGCGTAATTGACAGTGAGCGTTGCGTCTGACGGAAAATATTCGTCTTTGAAAGCTCGGAAAGCGCAGCAGGAATAAAGCCCGATGATTCCACCTGCATTGGAGATGGCGTTCTGACAATCGTTCGCTGAACTCCAGCCTGAGTCAAGATTTCTTTTATATCGTCAGTAGAAAAAATCGGGGAATTTGCAGGAAGCCCCGAAATTGTCCGGAGAGTATCCGCCGTACTGTCCGAAAATCCTGTTTTGAACACAACATCAGAGCCGCCAGTCGCCTTTGCCGTGACGGAAATCTTCGGAGAGCATGAGATAAAAGTCATAAGAGAAAACGCAGTAATTAAAAAATAAATCTTTTTCATATAAACCCAAACAAAAAAATCAAAAATATGTTTCAGAGAATAAAAATGAATCTCTGATTAAAAAATCATTCTGAGCAAAATGAGATAACCTAATCCACATTTTCCGAATCTTTTTCAACATCGTCCACACTCGGAATTTTTGCCGAAGCAAGATAACGCCCGGAAGCAAAATAAGTGTTCTTCCAGAACCGCTCATTCAAGGAAGTGATTATAACCCCAGTTTCAGGACCATCGCTTGCAGCGTGAATAAATTTGTTCTCCCCGATGAAAATGCCCACATGAGAAATGCTTCCCGTGCTTGTCGTCTTGAAAAACACAAGGTCGCCCGGCTCAAGATTTTCCTTTTCGATTACGGTCATTTTATTGAAAATCGCACGGGAAGTTCTGGGAAGCGGAACCCCAATTGAATCGCGGGACATAGTGCAGACAAAGCCCGAGCAGTCGAAAGAATTTGGTCCCATGCCGCCAGAGCGATAGGGGCAGCCCAGAAAGCACTTGCTGTAGTCAACCAAATCCTCGCGCAGTTTCCTCGCTTCTTCCGCGCTCACGAACATTGCCCCAGACTCCTCCGAAGAAGCAGATTCTGCGCATACGCTCGGCAAGGTGGAAAGAAAAAAAAGAAAAAGCCACAAATAAACAAATTGATGCTTTTTTATCATATTTTTCATTATCGGTATTTAGAACCGTTCAAATAAATTGACGCATCAAATGCGGCAACCTCCATTTTGCCAGGAACGACACTCTCCGCATTGCGACTTGCGGCAAAAGTCCCCCGGAGCAACGCTTTTTCAAAATCGCCTGACAAAAGCATTTCGTACAAAAATCCTGCGTCAAAGCTGTCCCCGCAAGCAGTCGTATTGACGGGAACGATTTTTTCCGTCTCGCACTCAAAATCTTTTCCTCGCAAGCTTGCGATTGTCTTTTCTTCCCCACGAGTGATTATGAATGAATTACCATATTTTATAGAAAGAACATTGATTTTGCCAGCAATATTTTCGCCCGGAAACGATTTGGAAAGCTCTTCCTCGTTGATTTTCACAAAATCTGGGACGGCAGACTTTTCTTCAAGTACGGAGCGAAGAGCCGCACCGCAGAAATCAGCCAGAACGATTTTTCCCGCGCTTTTTGCGATTGAGCAGATTTTTTTGTTTATGTCTGATCTGAACAATTTCGGAGTGCTTCCTGCGAACAAAAGCGCGTCGCATTTTTCTATTTCAGAAGAAAATTGCAAAAGCAACGATGATTCAATCTGCTCAGAAAGCTCCTGAGAAACATCCGCTCTCTCATCGGCAATAACCTCCGTCGTGGAACCGCCAGCCGAAAGAATCGTCCAGCACTCGCGCACATTGCCCGGAACGGACACATAAGACACATCAATCTTGTCGCGCGCGGCAAGGTCAAGGAATCGCCCTGCGTTCTCTTTTCCCACAGGACACAGAACTTTCGCCGAACCACTCTCAAACTGATTCAGGACGCGGGCTGCGTTAAGGGCTTTCCCGCTTGCATCCTCACGAAAGACCGAAGTCCTGTTCACAATGCCTTTCTCGAACGATTCAAAGCACAAAGTCCTTTGAATCGTAGCACTCAAACACAAACACAAAATCTTCATATAGTATATAATAACCTTGATTTTGCTGATTTTCCAATTGATAAATTGGGAGAAAAAGATTATAAATACGATTTTTACCGATACCATATAAACAGAAGGACTTTTTATGACTATTTTTCAATCAATTGTGCTTGGGCTTATTCAGGGAATAGCCGAGTTTTTGCCGATTTCTTCAAGCGGGCATCTCAAAATCGCTCAGGAGCTGTTCGGATTGGGCGATGTTCCGCTTTTGTTCGACATTTTCCTTCATCTTGCAACCCTTCTTGCGGTTGTGATTTATTTCAGAAAAGTGATTTTCCGCCTTATTTCAGTTTTATTCAGGTGGGTTCTGAGAAAAAGCGAACCTGCCCAAAGCGTCCCCGAGACTGATTCCAAAACAAAAGCTCTCGCGCCAGACGACAAAACGGGGCGAAGAACAATAATCATGGTGCTTGTGACCACCGCAATCACAGGCGTCCTTGGCGTGGCAAGCGCAAAAATCATTCCTGACCTTCCAGTGCAATTTATCTGCATAGGATTTTTGGTCACTTCAATTCTTTTGATTTTATCCGCAGTCGCAGAACGAAAATTCCGCCGCACTGACGAAAAAGGCGCGGTTGCTTTTTCAGGGATAAATCTGTTCCAAGCCGTAGTCATAGGCATTGCACAAGGAGTCGGCACTTTGCCCGGCATATCACGGAGCGGCTCAACGATTGCCGGCGCACTGTTCTGCAAAGTTGACAGAATCACAGCCGGGGCGTATTCGTTCATCGTATCGATTCCAGCGATTTTGGGTGCGTTCGTGCTTGAGCTGAAAGATTTGGGCGAAATCTCGTCCGGAATCGGGGTGGCTCCAGTTCTTTTCGGCTGCATCGCCGCGTTCGCAAGCGGTCTTGCCTCGCTGAGCCTTCTGATGAAGCTAATCAACAAGGGAAAGCTTGAATTCTTTGCATGCTACCTGATTCCTGTATCTATTTTGCTTTTGATTTTGTTTAAGTTTTAACGATTTTTCTAATGTTTCGGGGGATTTTATGAAAAAATTTCTTTTAGCTCTTTTTTGTTTTTTCGCGCTTAGCTCAGCTTTCGCGGCAAAGCCTAAGCCGGTGTTCAACGGTGACAACGCACTGGTATTTGAATCGATTGAGTTCTCAACTGATTTTATGATTCTTTCCGCAATCAATAAGACAATGGAAAAAATTGACCTTGAAATCTTTGCCTACGACGAGCCGAACGGTGTTTGGGTAAAGTTCGCAGCCGCAAAAGTTGAAGATTACAACGACACGGACACTTTTTTGAAAGTGCTTAAATACAAAATCCGTGGCTGGAAATATTTCCGTTACTATGCTGTTCAGGCAAAAAGCGTATCTGCCCCGGTCGTGTTCAGCATTAATAAAGACTCAACTTTCGTAAAAATCACCGTGGCATACGAGAAGCCGCCGCTCCCAATCTCAGATTTGTCTGTTACGCTTCTTCAGACTGAATCGCTTTATGGCTACGGCGTAAACTACTCGTTCAGGAACACTTCCGGACGAACAATAAAAACCTGCACAGTCTCTATCGTTCCTTTGAGCGGAAGCGGCGAAATCCTTTCCGATGCGAACACAGGAAATTCAAAGATAAAAGTTGCGAATGCAGGCGACATTCCGGACGGCACTCATTACAAATCAGTCTCCGAAATTCTCTGGCACAACAAAGACATCTCAAGCATAAAACTTTTGAAAGCAAAAGTCGTCTACGAAGACGGAAGCGAATACGAGTGGGATTTATAAAATGCTTTTTTCATCAATAACTTTCCTTGTGTTTTTTTTCCCGGTAACGCTAGTTCTGTACTATGCGCTGCCGTCTTTACGATTTCGCAACTGCCTCCTTCTTTTTGCGAGCCTTCTTTTCTACGCATGGGGCGAACCAAAATTCGTCCTTGTGATGATTGCCTCGATTCTGTTCAATTACGGCGCAGGTCTGCTTTTGACAAGCTGCAAAAAAAAGCTGCTTGTCCTTATCGCGGCAATCGTCGTCAATTTGGGCTGCCTTTTTGTCTTCAAATATTTGGGCTTTTCAATCAAAATCATAGATTTGTTCCTGAAAGCCCTGCACTTTAAGGCAATCGAACAGATAAACCTTGTCCTTCCGCTCGGAATTTCCTTTTACACATTCCAGTCGATTTCATATCTCGTCGATGTGTACAAGAATCCTGAATTCGCTCAGCGCAACGCGATGAAGCTCGGATTGTACATTGCGTTTTTTCCACAGCTGATTGCAGGTCCTATCGTGCGCTACCACGATATAAACACCCAGATTGACCAGCGCACGCATTCCGTAGAAAAAGTTGCACAAGGGCTTGAGCGTTTCATAATCGGGCTGAGCAAGAAAGTTCTTCTGGCAAATGCCTTTGCACTTGTGTGCGACAAAATCTATGCCGCACAAATGACAGAATACGGCGCGTATGCGGCATGGATTGCGTGCTTTGCGTACGCCCTGCAGATTTACTATGATTTTTCGGGCTACTCGGACATGGCGATTGGTCTTGCCAAAATTTTCGGATTCTCGCTTACGGAAAACTTCAATTATCCATACGCCGCATCATCGGTCACGGATTTCTGGAAACGCTGGCACATATCGCTCACGAATTTTTTCCGAGATTATGTCTACATTCCTTTAGGCGGAAACCGCAAGGGAAAAATCCGAACAATACTGAACAGGTACATCGTCTTCTTCATAACGGGACTTTGGCACGGAGCGGCGTTCAACTTTATTCTCTGGGGACTTGCGCACGGTACATTGATGACGATTGAGCGGCTTTTCCTTAAAAAAAGCCCCAATTCTGAACAAAGCGAAGGTTCTGCCGCTACATCGCAGGAAAAATTGAAAAAATGCCTGAAACTCATATTTTCCCACGCCTACACGATTCTTGCAGTCGCGCTTCTTTGGGTTTTGTTCAGAAACGGAACCGGAAACTCAGTCCGTCTTCTTTTAAAAATGGTCGGTCTGAAAACTCAGAATGTTGTCCTGAACGAATATCTCCATCTGTACATTGACACAAGATTTTTCATTCTTTCCGCACTCGGAATAATTTTCTCGTTCCCGTGGTGGCACAAGATTCCGTTCCCAAAAACAGGTGCGAAAGCTGGCATAATCCTGTCGCTCAAATACCTTGTACTTGCGGCTCTCCTCGTTCTTTGCTACGCGAACCTTGCGGATAGCTCGTATAACCCGTTCATTTATTTCAGGTTCTAGCATGAAAAGAATTCGACTTACATTCATAATCACGATTTTCTGCATAATGATTCTTCCAATCCTCCTGTTCAACAGGAAAGGCGTTGTTGCGCAAAAAGAAAACAGAAAGCTCGCCGTATTTCCATGCGTAGTTCAGGAAAGCCACCTGAACCAGCTTTTTTTCTCGCAGTGCAGCTCCTATCTTGAAGACAGATTCGGAGGACGCGAAAAACTTTCTTATCTTGCAAGCAAAGTCAGGTACAAGATTCTACGGGCAGAGGTTATGAACGAGAAGGCAATCCTCGGAAAAGACGGCTGGTGGTTTTACATCAATGCGAGCGACGGTGCGAATCTTGATGATTTTTACAAAAGAAATCTTCTGAACGAAAATGATATTTCCTCGTTCAGAAAAAAAATCTCCAAGACGATAAAATGGTGTTCTGAGCATGGAATAAAAACCATGTTCATAATCGGGCCGAACAAACATTCCGTCTACGAAGAATTCTTTCCGTTCGGGCCGCGCCCAAGCGGAATCACCCGGGCGGATCAGATTTGCTCCGTGTTCAGGGAGCTTGGCGCGGATTATGTTTTTCCCCGCGACTACATGATTTCAAAAAAATCCGACTCCGAGCCGCCGCTCTACTGGGAGACCGACATTCACTGGAATCCGCTTGGCGCATTCTACGCTTCGGATTTGGTCAAGGCGCACATAAAGGCACTTTTCCCGGGCGCAAATTTTCCAGCCGTAGAATATGAGTCCGAAATCATCACTAGCAATGTCCCGGGCGACATTCCGCCCATGCTCAAGCTGCCACGCCCGCGCGTCACATACAAGGCAATTCCCAAGAACTGGAAAAAGCTTCAGTCCGTGTACACTTACGAAACCCCGGACATGAGCAGCGTGGGAAGCTCCTACGATGAATTCCACGGAAAGCTCCGGGACATTATCCACGATGTGAACGGAATGCGGACAAAAAACAAGGACAAGTCGCTCCCGCGCGCAATCGTGTTCAGGGATTCTTTTTTCCGCGCCCTTGAACCGTTCGTTTCGCCCATGTTCAGCGAGACCGAGTACATATGGAGGCAGTTCTCGGACTCAGAAAAAGCCCATATTCTGGAATACAAGCCCGATATTATCATTTTTGAGTCGGTGGAACGATACGCGCCGGACATCGTTCGTTAACTTTGCGTCATTCTGGGCGCAACGAACCACAGAGTTTCGCGAAGCGAATACTCCAGTTTCGCGAAGCGAATACTCCAGTTTCGGAATCTTTGTTATGTGGACGCACACAATGGGGGCGCAGAATTGTTATAGAAAAAAAAATAAGAAAAATGCTATACTTTTATCTGTGAGTTACGAATCAGTAGATAAATTGCAGAATCTGCTAGCAGATAATGTCTTTAATTACACAAACGACAAGAAAAAAGCCGCAGGTCGGGCTTTGGGAACTTTTCTTGAAATAATCACATATTATCTTATAAAATCATGGAATTTAGATACCTTTGCAGCAATAGAGAGACCTTTGCCAGAATTTGCAAATGATGAGATTACACATAATGTAGAGTTTACTCTTCATGGCAATAATAAAATTGCAGATATAAAATATGGTACAAGTGATATTCCAATAAGTGGTTCTTCAATAATAAAGAAATTGAAACTTCAAAATTCAGATTCAAAACAAAAATCTGTAATGCTCATTGATAAAGATAAAGTCATTAGAAATGCCTGTACCTTATTATCTAACGATAAAACAGTTGTAAATGCTTACATAAATACAAAAAATAGTTCATATAGTGTATATGAACTATATTCAAAACCTTTTGCTATGTTTGAATGCAAAAGAGTTGGAGTTGAAGAAGGTTCAAAAAAAGGCCCTCAAACTATAGAAAAAGCAAAGCAAGGCTCTTATGTTGCTCGAACAGTTTCAGCACTTCAACGAATCCGAAAATCTGACGGCTCATTGGCAGGTTTCCTACAAAAATCAGAATCTGATTATATAGTGGATGATTATTATACTTTGCTTTCAAAAGTAATTAATTCAAATGAGAAAGCATTACTCGAAAATTTCATACTTACAGTTGGTGTTGTAAGTAACCATGGAAACTGGTTTACTTCTGAAAATCCTAATAAAGAGTTAAAGGTTCTTGCACAATCTTATGATTGGCTTTTGTTTCTAACAGACAAAGGAATTTCTGAATTTATAACAGATTTAATGATTTCTCCGAATAAAAAGTATGACGCAATAAAAATGGCTTTTCAAAAAAGTTATTCGGCGGATAAAAAAGGGAATGTTTTCACAAAAGTAAAAATGGACTATAAAAGCGATCTCGCACTTTGTGAATATTTTTCTGATAATTTGTCTAAAATTGAAACTTGGTTCAATATTATATCTCCCAAAATGAAATCTCTTACAGATTTAAAGAACGAATTATCTATTTTATCTTCAAAAAACTGGGGAACGGTGTATGGGAACAAATAAGCCAATTACGGATTTTGCAGGTCGAAGTGTTAATTCTCAATCTCAGCATTGGTGTACTCCTCCAAAATATGTGGATGCCGTAAAAAGAGTTTTTGGCGGAGAGATAGAACTTGACCCATGTTCTAACAAAGATTCTATTGTTCATGCAAAAACTGAATTCCTTCTGCCAGAAACAGATGGACTTCATAAAGAATGGAATTTTAAGACTGTATATATAAACCCACCTTACGGAGCTGATAGGGAGCGAGGAACAACAATAAAAAATTGGCTTTCAAAATGTGTATATTCTCATAAAGAATATGGAGCTGAAATAATTGCTCTTATTCCTGTTGCCACAAATACAACGCATTGGAAACAATATGTTTTTGGTGAAGCCGATGCTGTTTGTTTTTTGTATGACACAAGACTTCGTTTTTTAGTAAACGGAAGTACAGATAATAAAGGTGCACCTATGGCCTGCGCAATGATTTATTGGGGCAATAATTCAATTTGTTTTGAAAATGTTTTTCAAGAATTCGGGGCAGTCTTAAGTTTGGAAAATTTAAAAGAACTAAAAGCGCAATCAACCCCTAAAGAATTATTATTGTTTGCATAAAGACACATAACAAGAAGTTCAAAGCCGACATGCGGTCAAGCTGCGTGCGGTTTGACTCTTTGTTTTAAGATTCTGAGACAAGCTCAGAATGACCAGCTATTTAGGATTCGTTATACTAGCAAATCAATTCTGATAGTCACTATAATAGAACTTATGAGAACATACAAAAATCCTGTGCGTCGGGGATTTTATCCTGACCCTTCCGTTATCTGTGTCGGCGATGATTTTTACATGGTCAACTCATCGTTCCAGTATTTTCCCGCAATTCCAGTCTCTCACTCCAAAGACATGATTCACTGGGAAACAATCGGATTCGCCGTAACAAACAGTGAATGGCTTGACTTGTCAGATATTCCCGATTCCCACGGAATCTGGGCGCCAGACATCGAATATATAAACGGACGATTTTACATAACCGCGACTCTGCGTCTTAAGGGCGACAACACGAGCAAAGATAAAGTTCTGCGCCGCCAGCTCATAGTGTCTTCTGAAAAACCAGAAGGTCCTTATTCAAAGCCCGTGTGGATTGAGGTTGATGATATTGACCCTTCCCTTTTCGTAGACGATGACGGAACGCCTTATATGGCGATTGCCCCCGGAGTAAGACTCGTGCGTCTTTCAAAAGATTTGTCCCGCGCTGAGAGCGAGCCTGTTGTTGCATGGAGCGGAACAGGCGAGCGTTGCAGTGAAGGTCCCCATGTCTTCAAAAAAGACGGCTGGTATTATGCGATTGTTGCTGAAGGTGGAACTGGATATGGTCACGGAATAAACACAGCGCGGTCAAAGAGCCTTTTCGGACCTTACGAGCCAAGCCCGTACAACCCAGTCATGCGCCAGCTCGACCCAGCCGCGCCAATTCAGAGGAGCGGACACGGAAAACTTGTTCAGGCAACAGACGGAAGCTGGTGGTGCTACTACTTGTGCGGAAGACCGAACGAAGGAAAATTCACCACTTGCGGGCGAGAAACTGCGCTTGACCGCGTGGAATGGACTCCCGACGGCTGGTTTACCGTGAACGGCGGACGCGGACCAAGCATTCAGGCAGAATGCCCGAACTTAGAGGAAGTTTTGTTCGATTGTAACAAGCTCGATGATTTTGATTCATGCGAGCTTTCAAAAGACTGGCAGTTTGTAAGAAATCCGGACATTGGCAACATCTCGCTCTCAGAACGCCCCGGCTTTCTCCGCATCTGGACGGGCGACGGAAAGCTCAGCGAGCGTCAGGCAAAAAACACGCTCGTAAGGCGCGAGAAAGAACACAGCTTTTCTGCGGAAACAGCCCTTTCATTTTCCCCGAGCCGAAACGGAGAGCAGGCGGGGCTTGTCTGCTACTACAGCACAACAACATATATCCGCTGGGGAGTGTGCTTTGACGGAAAGCAAAAGCTGATTCTGGCAGTAAACAGAGGGGAAGGCGAAACGATTGAAGCGGAGATTCCAAGACCAGAAGAAGAAATTATCTATCTGAAAGTCCTAGTTGAAAAACAAAGCCGCACATTCTTGTTCAGAACGGAGCATACGGACTGGAAAAAAGCCGCAACGGTGGAGAACTGCACATTTCTGAGCGATGAGGGCTTTCCGAAAGAGAGAAAGCGTCACACCGGAACGCTGACAGGCATCTACGCGAACAACGGCGGGTGCGGCAGCAGGATTCCGGCGGACTTCGATTATTTTAATCTCTCGTGATAAGCAAAGCACCAAGCACTATCAAGTGCATTGCAAGCGTGTAAATCCATGCGAGGAAATTCGGCGCAAGGAAATGACCGTTCAGGAAATCTGCTATTACAATTGCGATTGCCCAAACAACAACGATTATGACCTTGAGAGCCGAACCAAACGAGCCGGTTCTGTCGCCGATGAAAAACTGAATTATGATGAAAATTCCTGAAAGAAGCTCTATTACTCCGAATACAATCAGGACGATTTTTCTTGCATCTCCTGAAAAAAGCCCTTTCAGAGCATCAGCAGCAAAGTCTCCGCCGCCCTGCAAAGCCCATATTCCGCCCACGGCGAGCATCGCACCCACAGCAAGGTTAAGAATAAGCCAGAAAACTGAAGAATAAGTCGATTTTTTGTGTGCCATAAAAAGCCCCTGATAAAAAAATTTGATTAGGCTGATTAAAATATCATTCTGAACAAATGTGATATTTTACTTTGCTCAGAATGACTCAATCAGAGCTTTTATTATAACCCCTTTTTTCCATATACTCAAATTTTACTCGAAAATCCTACTACCTGTAGACCACGCTGAAAATCTCGCAGATGATTCTTGTGCCATCGTTAAAATCAAAACCACAAATGTCGGCCTCTTCCTCAAAAAAAGCTCTTTGCCTCTCGCGCCACTGCTCAAGATTCTCATCCTCGCCGCTTCTTCGGGCAAGCTCCCAGGAAATCTCCCCGAAAGGAATCACATTCACATCAGTCAGCTGAACGATGCACTTAGGCTCATCGTTTCTGTCCTCAACGATGTACATCTCATCGCTAAGCGGAAGCGGTTCGTGATTTATAATGAACGACTCGTATGGATAGAACAAAGCCGTCTTTTGCCCCGAAAGAACAAGCGCAAGCTGCGTCATTCCGGTAACGCCCCTGTCCTCAAAATACAGCTCGCCCGAAAAACCAACTTCATCGGGGTCTTGCTTTGACTCCGCAAGGAATTTATCCCAGTATTCTGAAATTTTGCTCATTATTTTCTCAAAATCATTAGTATAAATCCGAGTATGACGAACACGCCCGGAATTGAGGCAAACAAAAGCGATGAGAGCGGAATTCCCAGGAATGTCGCTTTGCTCGCAAGAATTATTCCGAATTTCTCAAGAAGCTCGTAGACAATTCCCGCATAGCCCGTAACAGCCCCCGCAACAAGACAAATCCATGCCGAGTCGCGCGTTCGGCTCCATAGCATTATCGCAAGAAAAGCAGCGATTCCGCCGAGAACAAGTTTTATGATATAAAGCAGAATCTGCGGCTCAACCATCGCTATTTGTTCTTGTTTACAATGCGCTCTTCGTATTTTCCGCTCTCAATGTCTATGAACCTGACAAAAAGAGAAACTTTGTTCTCTTCGTTAAGGCTCGTCCAAATCATATCCGTAAACTCATCAATCGTGCCGCTTATTTTGACGCGCTCAGGCTCGCCCTCAAAACTCGGAAGCGGATTTCCGTTTCCCATGTAAGTATGGATAAAATGACCTTCCCCGTTCTGCGGGTTGTCATAAGCAAAAGTGAAACGAAGAGTATTATCGCCGTTACCATTATCGCTTTTCAAAATAGAAATAGCGTAATCGTATTTTCCGCCCTCAACATTGAGCAAAGAAGAAATGCGCGGCGTGTAGTTCGGAGCGTCATGCTCATATTTCCTGCAGCGCAAAGACTGCTCGAAAGTCTCGCCTTTTTTCATTCCCTCAAAAATCGTGTCCGTCTGGTCGCCGTTCGTTACGATTGTTTTGTTTCCCAGCTGCCTTACAGCCGCGTAGATGATAAGGCTTGGATCGCCCGCCACAAGGCTCGGGTCAAACGCCTTCGTGCGCACCACTTCGCTTCCGTCCTCGTTCTCAACGACAAAGATTCTGTTGCGGCTGCCCGCGCTCCGCCCCATAGTCCAGTACGCGCTAACAGCATACTTTCCGTCCGCAGATTTTCCTGCGACAATTCCGCGTCCCGGATATTCATTCGCTTTTAAAATTTCACTCAAATCTGATATTTTCATTATTCATTCCTCCAAAATAGCTGATGCTCGCCTTATCGATTTTTCTTTTCTTCTTTTGCCTTGATTTTTGCCGCGATTTTAGCTGCTTTCTTTGCTTTCTCAGCTTCTTTCTTTGCGGCGCGCTCAAGACGCTTTTTCATCTTCTCTGTAACCTCGGCGGCAAATTTCGGGTCTCCGCGGTCAATATAAACGATTCCGTCAAGATGGTCGTACTCATGCTGGATAATTCTGGCAAGAAGACCGTCAGCCTCAAGCGTGAACGATTTTCCATTCTCGTCCATAGCCTGAACCTTGATTTTTGCAGGCCGCCTGATAGACTCGTTGAATCCCGGAAGCGAAAGGCAGCCCTCTTCATAGTCCGTCATTTCCGCGCTCGTGGCAATAATCTGAGGATTCACGAAAACGCGCCTCACCTCGTCATCGGCAACCGCAACGAAGAACCTCTGCGAGATGCCCACCTGAGGAGCCGCAAGCCCAACGCCTTCAGCCTCATTCATCGTATCGAACATTTCGTTGAAAATATCTTTCATCTCTGGCGTGATTTGTGCCACTGGCTCACATTTTTTTCTTAAAACATCTTCGCCCAGCTTGTAAATTTTCATTTTGAATCCTTTTTTCTGTCTTGATTACTTCTATTATAATGTGACAGCTTTTTTTTTCAATCTGTTATCACTATTATATTTCCTATGAAACTCATGTTTCCAAAATCGATTTTTCTCTTTTTCGTTTCGATTTTACTTGTTTCATGCACAAAAGAAGCCACGCTTTCCTTTTATGCCATGAACACTTTTATGACAGTCCGCTCCGTCGCAAAAAATCCTGAGAAAGCGAACGAAGCCGTCAGAAAACGCATTTTGCAGATTGAAGAATTGATTTCGACTACAGCCGAAACAAGCGATGTTTACCGGCTTAACCATTCTGACGAACCGATTTCAGCCGTGTCTGATGAAACCGCGCTGCTCATGGGCTTTTCTCTGAATTTGGCTCAAAAGACCCGTGGCGCGCTCAATCCGTGCCTCTATCCCATTACGAGCGCGTGGGGATTCACCACAGACAATTTCCGCGTACCAAGCGATTCTGAAATCATGGAGCTTCTTCCGCTCACTGATTTTTCAAAAGTCCGTGCCAGCGGAAAAAACATTTCTCTGGAAAAAAACATGATGATTGATTTTGGCGCAGTCGGGAAAGGTTTTGCAAGCGATGAGGCGGTACGAATCCTGAAAGAATTTGGCGTAAAGTCGGCGGTAATTGATTTTGGCGGAAATGTGCATGTTATCGGAAAGAAAAAAGCCGGTGCTATCAAAAGAAGCGACTGGCTCGTTGGAATCAAAGACCCGTTCTCAGGAAAAACCGCCGCCGCCATCAAAACAAGCGATAAGGCCGTAATCACAAGCGGCGGGTACGAGCGGTTCTTTGAGGACAATAGCGGAAAGCGTTACATCCACATCTTCGACGGAAAGACCGGCAAACCCGCCGAGAGCAACATAGCTTCGGTAACAATTGTAGCCAGCTCCGGGCTGTATGCGGACGGTCTCAGTACCGCCATGTTCGTGCTTGGAAAAGATGCCGCCCTAGATTTCTGGCGGCAATCGGGCGACTTTGAAATGATTCTTATTCTGAACGAAGACTCTATTGCAATAACGGCGGGGCTAAAAGATTCAATCAGCTTAATCCGTCAGTTCAAGCGAATAGAGATACTGGGGAGGTAGTTGTCTGGGAGGATTCTAAGGATAGAACGGATTGCAAATTTGGGCTGAGTCGGGGGGCTGCTTGTCAGAATGGTTCTAAGGTTAGAACGGATTACAGATTTGGGCTGAGTCGGGGTTGCTTGTCAGAATAGTCCTGAGCTTGGAAACGAATTGCTAGTTTGGGCTGGCTCGGGGCGGCGTTCTGAGCGCAGAACTATTCTAGCGGACGCGCCCCACCCCGAACTAGAAGTCCATTCTAAGTTTAGGACGGATTTTAAATTTGGAACCGAGCGGGGGCGGAAAAGTGTGGATTTTTTTCGCAGAATCCGATATATTTAAAGAAGAAGCACAGCCAAAGCTACGGTTGGTCTTCATTTACTAGTTAGAATGTCCTTTCGGACACTGCCGCTTAGTGTTGCAGACTAGGCGGCTATTTTTTTGCTCCTTCGCTTATTGTGCAAAGAGAGGTGCATTCTACCAGACTGGATAACCGACTGAAAAGAGTACGATTCTCACTGACAACGCACGCCTCCCCAACTTTAGTATTATGACTTTGCCATACGGCAAAGCCACTAGAGCCAGAAAGACCTACCGCCAGCCTTATCGGAACTCGCTAGAGTTCCTATGACCGTGCAGTTTCTAGTATCGACATAATTTTCATTTGGATTAAGAGCCAAATATGGTCGAGATTTTGCTTCGCAAAACTCGCGCCCCCAGCCCGAACTAGCAACCCGTTCTAAATTTGGGACGGATTTTAAATTCGGGACTAGTCGGGGGCAGAAAAAGTGTGGATTTTTTTTTCAGAATACGATATATTAAAAAGAGAAGCACAGCCAAAACTACGGTTGGTCTTCATACTAGGTTTAAATGTCTTTTCGGACACTGCCGCTTAGTGAATCAGACTAGGCGGCTATTTTTTGCAAGACATCAAGTATGATATTTGTGTCAATGAGCAGTTCCATATTTTTCTCCGAAATAATCTTCTTTTGCTTGTTCAATGCTAACATCTTGTGGAACGATTCCAACTATTGAATCCAAAAGATTCATACCTGACTGGCTACTTGATTCCGTTTCTTCAGTAGTTTTGCGACCAAATTTGTAGATTATATAATCGAAAAATCCGTCCACTTCTGCGAAGCTTTGCTCTGGCAATGTTTTGAGTTTCTTTTCAAGAACCGCGTATGGCATGACAACGCCTCCTTTCAAAGTCTATTATAGCATATTTTTCTCCTAAAAATTCAACTTTTTTATTTTTTCTCAAAACCAGCGACAAAACTTGTCACTACCCCTAGCGTATCCTTGAACCATCAAGGGGCGATTTACCCTGAATCAATTCTAAGGCGGCTCATTTATAGGAATGAAAGGATTTATCACGGGTTCGCTGGTCACGCTCGGCGTGGTCGGTTTGGTGGCAGCTCTCAAAGATTCGGATGTTCTGGACTTTGGCGATGATTTTGACTGCGCGGACTACACTATCTTTTCACTTGTACAACGAATTCCTAATAACTGGGCATTCTGTGCTTGTCTCTGAATCTCAAACCAAAAATTCCGAAACTGGAGCGTTCGCTGTACTAGTCCGACTTTTTCTTACAAGCCTCTCCGCAGATTCCAAGCCCGCTCTGGGTGCTTAACGCCGCCCGCCGCTGGCTTTCCACTGCGGATTGCTGTTTCCCTGCTAGTCCATGGGGCGCAACAGACGAAAACCAATGCCGCCGTTCTGGTAGTCCGCGCCGCCGTTGCAGAGGTAAGACACCTCGCAGTAGCCGGCGAAGCTGCCGTAGCTGCCGCCGCGAAAATAGCGGCCGGCGGGGATGTCTTGGACGGAATCCCACACCCACTCACACACATTGCCGCTCATGTCGTGCAGCCCGTAGTCGTTAGCCATTTTCTGTGCCACGGGGTGCGTCACATAGTCGCTGTTGCCGTTATACCAGCCTACCTCGTCCAAGTCATCGCTTCCAGAGTAGGTGTAGCTCCCGCCACCATTTGCGGCTTCCTCCCACTCATCGTTCGTGGGAAGCCTGTAGCCGTCAGAGTCAAAGTCGCACTCAACCTCGGACTCGATTTCTCCTCCCTCATGCGGCGTGTAGCCCCAGTATTCGGGGTCTGTCTCTCCGTCCACGGAATATGCGGGGGTAAGCCCCTCTTTCATGCTCAGCTTGTTGCAAAAATACACCGCGTCAAACCAGCTCACCGTTTCCACTGGATTATTGGCTGTGTTCCGTCCGAGAGCCTCACGCTCATCGTCATCAAAGTCATCATTTGAGAGCTGAAAATAGCTCGGGTTTTCTCCCATCACTTTCTCGTAGAGTCTCTGCGTCACTGGGGTTTGCCCCATTCTGTAGTTCGTCCCTGGTATTGCCACCAGCTTGGACTCAGCGTCCAACCCCACGCTAACATCTTCTTCAATCTCATCCCTCGTCATAAATACCCCTTTTGCGAATCAAAGATTCTTTTTTTAGAGCTGTTCGGAAACTTCAGTTTTCCACACTGGTCTATTATACCACAGATTGGTTCTGAGCAAGAAACTTAGAGCTTATTCGGGGCGGGGTCGCACAAGAAAAAATCTAAAAATCAGAACTTATCCGCGAGATTTTCACCCGGAACTGCTCACAATAATTCTTTCTGACCGGCTTCCTCAATCATGCCTGCCATTCCCAGAACAGCCCCCGACTTGATGTTATTGGACTTTGCGTAAATTCCAGTCATTTTTATGCTCTTATGCCCCATAAGCCGCTGTACCGTAAACGGATCCGCTCCGCTTTCAAGGGCAAGCGTAGCGAATGTTCTTCGGGCAGTATGCCATGAAACGCTCTTACACACGCCAGCGCGCTTGGCAAGTTTCTTCAAAATAGCATTTCCGGGCCGCTCAGTCCTTACGGAAAGCATCTTGAACACAGCCTGCCCAGACTCCCCAAAAACTCCGAGCAGCCCCAGGGCGGAAGGCGGTATCGGTATCTCAACAACACCTTTCGTTTTTATCTGCATCTTTTTTATCCAGAACTGGCAGGCATTGTATTTTGAAATAGCTCTTTTCTCAATATTCCCCCATCTGAGCGTCTTTAAGTCAGAAATCCTCAGACCTGTGTAGCATGAAAAAAGAAATCCCCGCTTCACTTCACGCTCAAGCTCAGTTTTTGTTTCTGCATTCTGAAAAAGAAAAATATCATCGGGCGAAAGAACATCTTTCTCAACAGGAACTTCCTTGACCATCCTGATGTTCGCGGCAGGGCTTTTGAATAGAACGCCCTCGCGGACAGCCCTGTTCAGAATGACTTTCAGGCACCGTATGATTTTGTTCACGCTTCCCTTGCAAAGATGGCTTTCCAAAAGCATAGACTGAAAAGAAAGCACCCACGATTCAGAAAGCGCGTGAAGCTGAATCCGACCGCCGTTCCGAAACTTTTTTATCCAGTAAAGGCAATTGCACATCGGACAGTGGGGCTTTTTCTTTCCAACAATTCCTTCTATATAATCAACCAGCGTAATGCGAACAATTCCCCTGTCCGCAATATTCCACTCGCCCATAGCGATTTGAAGCTCCCTCTTCGTCCTGCAATTTTCCGCAAACTGAATCTGCTTCTTCCTGATTTTTGCATCCGCAGAGATTTTCATATGCAACGATTCCCAATGATGCTTTCTGTTCTGAATTACATCAAGATAAAAATATCCTCGCTTGATTCTGATTTTTACGCTCATATTCTCCTCAAAACTGAAAGTATATTAGACGCGTTCGGAAACATCAGTTTTCCGAACAGGTCTATTGATTTTCACTTTTAACGCGGGTATCGTTATTGCATGACAAAACTTGAAAAATACTACGGCAAATTCAAGGAAGACCACCGCCTTACCACAAGGCACGGAATCGTGGAATTTTCCGTTTCCATGCACTTTATCAAAAACGCACTTGAAGAAATCGCACTGAAAACAAACAGGAAAAAATCTGAATTAAGAATCCTTGATGTTGGCGCGGGAACAGGCCGGTATTCCGTCGCGCTGTCAAAAGACGGATACGATGTTACGGCAGTAGAGCTTGTCCAGCACAATCTGGACATCCTGATGTCCAAGCACGAGAAAGTAAAGTGCTGGCCGGGGGACGCGCGGAACCTTTCTTTCCTGGACGACAATTCCTTCGACATTACGATTCTGTTCGGTCCCATGTACCATCTGCACAAGAAAGAGGACAAGCTCAAAGCCCTTACCGAAGCAAAACGCGTAACAAAAAAAGAAGGTCTTATTTTCGTGGGGTATGTTATGAACGAATACGCTATTCTGTCATATTGTTTCAAGGAAAAGAAAATTCTTGACTGCATTACCGCGCGAACGCTCACAGATGATTTCCACGCGCTCACGACGGACGAGAATGACCTGTACAGCTATACGCGCATTGAGGATATGGACGCGCTTAACGATATGGCAGGGCTTGAGAGGACAAAAATCTTCGCGCCAGACGGAGCCGCCGATTATATGAGGCGCGAGCTTAACGCCCTTAGCGAGGAAGAATTCGCAAAATTCATAGAATATCAGCTTGCCGTATGCGAAAGGCGCGAGCTTCTGGGCGCGAGCAGCCATGTGGTCGATATTCTCCGCGTTTGAAGTTTCCTAAACTGCTGTACTAAATTCATTTTTTTTAAATCCGATAATAGAGAAGATATTTTTGGGTGGGGAAAATCTTTTTTATGAAAAAATCTTATATTGCCGGAATTTTTCTTTTCGTGATTGCGGCTTTTTTTTCGTTGTCACTGCTTCTTGTTCTTTTTGATTTCGGGGGCATGAGCGCGGCGCACAACTCCTTTTTCTTCGGGCTTGGAAAATTCTTTACGAATGCGTACGGAGCTTGCTCAGTATTCATTCCGATATTCCTGATTGTCGCCGCAAGCCACTGTTTTATCGCAAAGTGGCATTTTAGGACGGGCGTTCTTCTCTCAGGTTCAGTCATTCCGTTCTTTACGCTAGTTGGAATCGAAAAAATCTGCCGTTTCTTTGCTCGTTCCGAAAGCGGAGACCTTTCCGGTGCTAAAATCTTCGTGACGATTTTGATTGGGCTTATGGTCGTTGCCCTTGAATTTTTGATTCTCTCGATTCTTGGCGACATGATTGAGCGCAAACTCCTTGACAGGCATATAGACGAAGATTCAGAAAGACCTCTGGACATTGACGAAGACTCAGTTGTTGTTCCAGTGTACAGCTCAAACTCTGAAATTCAAATCATTGAGCAAACTCCTGAGCCGTCCGTTTACGCGCCCCAGACCGAGGATGCCCCGAAAACCGAGCCTGAGCCTGTTCAGGAAAAAGCCAGAGAACTTCCGCAAAGCGAAAAACGAACGCCCGCATACATCGGAAAACTTCTGCATGATTCAATTCAGGAGCAGAACGCACATAACAACGATTTTATCTCTTTTGACAATCTTGCCAATGATGTTGACAGGCTTGATTTGAGCGGAAAGAAAAATCCTTACGCTTCGATTTTCGATGAAGCCGAGAAGAAAAAAAGCGAAGAAGAGGCGAAAGAAAAAGCCCAGGCTGCGGCAGAGGCGCGGAAAAAGGCTTTGGAGGAAAAATCTGAGCCGATTCTTGCTCCAGTTGATGGAATTGTGTTTGACGATGATTTTGATGATGACGACACGATTGAGCCTGACACAGTTTCTGAGGACGAAATTTCCGAGCCAGAAGAAGATGTCGTTTCTCCCGAACTGGAGAACAATTCTGAGCCAGAAGAAGATGTCATTTCGACAAGCTCAATGTCCGCAGACGACGAAACAATTTCGGCTAGCGATGAAGCTGTCGCCGATGATGATGAACCCGTCACAGCCGATGAGGCGGAAGATGTTGCCACACGCGAAGCCGATGATTCTGAGCCAAAATCTGAGGATAGCGACATTTCGACAAGCTCAATGTCCGATGATGACGAAACAATTTCGGCTAGCGATGAAGCTGTCGCCGATGATGATGAAGCCGTCACAGCCGATGAAGCGGAAGATGTTGCCACACGCGAAGCCGCTGATTCTGAGCCAGAATCTGAGGATAGCGACATTTCGGCAAGCTCAATGTCCGCTGATGACGAAACAATGTCCGCTAGCAATGAAGCTATCACCGAAAATGAGGCGGAAGAGCCGTGTCCAGAAGTTCGGGTGAATTTCTCAAACGCAAGCGTAATCAATGATAATGGCGAGCAATTTGAAATTGAAACCGAAGTCGCAAAAGAAGACCGAAATTTTCATATCGAAACGGAAGACACAGCCGATGAGCAATGGCAGGGTCAGACAAAATCTGAGCCAGAATCTGAGGATAGCGGCATTTCGGCAAGCTCAATGTCCGATGATGGCGAAACAATGTCAGCGGGCGAGGAAACAATTTCGGCTAGCGATGAATCTGTCACCGCAGATGATGAATCCGAAAATGCGGCGGAAGATGTTGCCACACGCGAAGCCGTTGATTCTGAGCCAGAATCTGAGAATAGCGACATTTCGGCAAGCTCAATGTCCGCTGATGATGAACCCATCACCGCAGATGAAGCGGAAGATTCGTTCTCAAAGCCGCTCGGTTTTGAAAATTACAGCGCGGGCGATGACAAAATCGATGTGAACATTGTCGATGATGGCATTGATTATGACGATGATTTTGAAGAAGATGTTGTTTCGGAGAGCGAAATAGAAACTCCCCGGACAAACGACTATCAGCTTACTCAGAATGAGGCAGAAACTGAATCCGACATAGAGATTGAGTCTGATTCACCCGCCGCACAAAATGTAGCCGCGCCGCAATCAGTCGATACGCAGGAAGAAGTTCCGCCGCGTCACACAGCTCCAGTTCATAGCTGGGCGAACTATTCCGTTCCGACAGACCTGCTCGAAGAATACCCGAACAATGAATACTGGATTATTGACGAGGATACAAAGCTTGCGGCAACAAAACTTATGAAAACGCTTGCCGAATTCAAAATTGAGGCGGAAGTAACCGGAATTTGCAAAGGTCCTGTCGTCACGATGTTTGAGATTCTTCCCGCTCCAGGCGTAAAACTGAGCAAAATCGTAGCTCTCCAAGACAATATCGCACTCACGCTCGCAGCAAGCTCTGTCCGCATCGTAGCTCCAATTCCGGGCAAGCACGCAGTCGGAATCGAAGTTCCGAACAAAAACCGGGCTATCGTCAGCTTCCGTGAAATCATAGACGAAGATTTCGCAGCTTTCACGAAGATGGGCATCCCTGTCGTTCTGGGAAAAGATATTTCCGGAGAACCGCAGATTATCGACATCGCAAAAACACCGCACCTTCTGATTGCTGGTTCTACCGGAGCCGGAAAATCCGTATGCGTAAATTCAATACTTCTTTCTATATTATTCAAACGAAGCCCAGCTCAGGTCAAGCTCATTCTTGTTGACCCAAAAATCGTAGAGCTTAGTTTGTACAATGACATTCCGCATTTGCTCACTCCTGTAATCACGGAGCCAAAGCGGGCATTGCAAGCCCTACAGTATTGTCTTTGCGAAATGGAACGGCGGTACGCGCTTCTGAGCGGAATGAGCGTCCGCGACATAATCTCATACAATTACAAGATTCAGGCGGAACACATAGCAGCGGAAAAACTTCCGTACATAGTCGTTATCATTGACGAATTTGCTGATTTGATGATGACAACGGGCAAAGAGCTTGAAACATCAATCGCGCGACTTGCGGCAAAAAGCCGTGCCGTCGGAATACACCTTGTCCTTGCTACGCAGCGTCCGTCAATTGATGTTATCACAGGCTTAATCAAAGCGAACCTTCCTAGCCGCATTGCGTTCATGGTTGCCTCAAAAATGGACAGCCGCATTATCATCGACCAGGGAGGCGCAGAAAAACTGCTCGGAAAAGGCGATATGCTTTATTCTGGCTCTACTTCCCCGTATCCTGTCCGAATTCAGGGAACTCTCGTTAGCGATGAGGAAGTTGAGAATGTCGTTGATTATGTAAAATCATTCGGCGAACCTGATTATATTGACGACGAGATGTTCATCGATGATGAGGAGGAAGATTCTGACAACGGAACTATGTTCCACGAGGACGGAACTGACCCTCTTTACGACCAGGCTCTTGAAATCGTGATTCAGGCCGGAAAAGCGAGCGCAAGCTACATTCAGCGAAAGCTCAGTATTGGCTACAACAGGGCGGCGCGTCTTGTTGAGGAAATGGAAGAGCGCGGAATCGTTGGTCCTGCGAACGGCTCTAAGCCGCGTGAAATAATCCACCTGCCATGACAAGCGAAAATCAGGGCGAAACACGGCTTATTCTAGGGCCTATGGCGACTCTGAGCCACGAGGCGTTCAGGCGGCTTGTGGCGCGGTTCGGCGGATGCGATGAGTATTTTACCGAAATGATAAACGCCGCTTCCCTAATCCATGCAGGCCCTTTTGAAAAATACTACCTTCTCTCAGGCCCTGAGCCAGAGAAAATCGTCTGGCAGCTCACAGGAAAAAACGCCGCGCCAATGGCTTCTGCCGCAAGAATCGTGGGGGAGCTTGGCGGAATCGGCGTGGATTTGAACATGGGATGCTCCGCGCCGCAAATTGCCAACACGGGGGCTGGAATCGCATGGATGACAAAGCCGCTTTCCGAAACAGCGGAAATGGTTCGCGCCGTAAAGACCGAGCTTGAGAATGCAGCCAAAGACGGGCATAAAAACCGGCTTTCAGTAAAAATGCGGCTCGGCGCGGAGGATTTCACCGAAGAAAAACTTTTCTCATTCTGCCAGATGCTTTTGGACGAAGGCGTTCAAATGATTACGCTCCACGCGCGCACAAAAAAGGAGAAACATCGCGGTCACTCGCGCTGGGAAATAGTCCAGCATCTTGCAGAAAATTTTCCGCAGATTCCTGTCATTCTGAACGGCGATGTTAAGGACAGAGCTTCTTTTGACAATGCCATGAAAGCCGCCCCGAACGCAAAAGGAGTGATGATTGCAACCGCCGCCGCGCAAAAGCCGTGGATTTTTTCAATGCTGAAAAACACTTCCGCCCAGGAAAATGCCCAAATTGACGCGCAAGAACTTGCGCTTGAGTTCATCGACAATGTTGAAAAATACCAGCCGCCCGAATTCTGGAAAACGCGGCTACAGAGATTCTTTGCGTACTACTGCCTCAATTTCAGTTTCGCGCATTATTTTCAGACGCAGATGCTGAACGCAAAGGACAATGAGGACGCAAAAATCCGAGTCAAAGAGTATTTTGAAAAATGCAAATGTGATATAATCATAAAAAAGGAAAATTAAAATGAAATCGATTAAGAAAATTATTGCCCTACTCTCAGTTTTGTGCTTGTTCTCGTTCGTATTCGCAACTGAAACTGCCCCTGACGGGACTCCGACTCAGGAAGAGGCCACAGCCATAGGAATCAATGCCTATCTTTCTACAGAAGACACGCCGGGACCGGATAATGTTAAGGATGCCGTAACGGAAATCGGAACAAGCCTTGCAACCGAAGTGACCAGCTTCATTCACTTCGATGATTTAAAAGCATACTGGAATTTTCAGAATCTTGTTAAAATCATAACGAGCATTCTCTCAATCTTGATTTTTTGGTTCGTATATCGCCTTATCCGCCATCTCGTTTACAAAGGTGCTTCGGTAAAATTCGAGGAGAATTCCGTAAAGACGATTACCAGAGTCATCAGCTACATTTTCTACATCATAATCACGATGTATATTCTTGGATTGTTCGGAATAAAGCTGACGGCTATCTGGGGTGCAATGGGAATTGCCGGAGTCGCAATCGGATTTGCGGCTCAGACGACAGTGAGCAACCTTATCTCCGGCATTTTCATCGTAACGGAGAAAACGATGAAAATCGGCGACTTCATTGAGGTTGATGGCGTTTCGGGAACCGTTGACAAGGTGAGCCTTCTTTCAATCCGCGTCCACACACCGGACAACCAGCTCATAAGAATTCCAAGCTCCGCAATCATAAACACAAAGCTAAAGAATTTCTCAACTTATGATTACCGCCGCTATGTTTTTGAAGTGAGCGTGGACTACTCCACGGATTTGGATAAAGCTCTCGAAGTCCTGAAAAGCGTACCAGAACGATGCCAGCTCGTTGTAAAGGACAATCCCGATTACGCGCCTAAAGCCCTGCTCACTTCCTGCCTTGACTCAGGAATCGGAATGAACCTGATTGTATGGTGCGAGAGAGCCAATTTCTTCGATTTGAAAACGGAAGTCTGCCTGAATGTGGTCAAAGCGTTCAACGAGAACGGAATCAATATTCCGTACAACAGAGTTGATGTTTCCGTCCTCACGGACAAAACGATTCCGTCACTTTCTTTCAAGAACAAGGAATAGAGCTGACGCAAAAAAGCCGCCGTTTCATCAACACGATTTTTAAAGATTTCGCAAAAGATTGAACGGCGGTCATAAGATATGTTTTCATTTTTTGTGATCAGATTATTGAGCCATGCTTCTATAAAAAGAAAATCAGCCAAATTCAGAAAAGTTCCGGCTCATCAGCAAAAAAATATCAAAATATGCACAATTTTCCGCAAAATGCTAATATTTGTACAGATTTAAAAATCCTATATTTGTATAATGGCATAAGAAAATATCTAAAAACATCAGTTCAAATATGCCTAACACATTATTCACAAAAAAAGACTTACGCCACCTCATTCTTCCGCTCGTTCTGGAACAGTTCCTTGCAATGACAATCGGCGCATGCGACACTGTTATGGTTTCGTCCGTGGGCGAAGCAGGGGTTTCAGGAGTTTCGCTGATTGACCAGCTCACACAGCTTTTTATCCAGCTCTTCGCCGCATTCGCTACGGGCGGAGCCGTCGTTTCAAGCCAGTATCTGGGGCACAAATCGGACGAAAACGCGCGCACGGCAGCAAGGCAGCTTCTGTACATCTCGCTTTTTTCTGCGCTTGTTATAATCGCGCTCTGCCTTCCGCTCCGCCGAACAATCCTCAGCAAGATTTATGGCGGCTCGGGCGAAGAAGTCATGCAGAACGCATTGATTTATTTCGTGTGGATACTGCTCTCCTTCCCGTTCCTTGCCGTTTACAACTCATGCGCCGCGCTTTACCGCTCAATGGGAAACAGCAAAGTTTCGTTAAAAGTCAGCCTTGTGATGAACCTGATTAACATCGCGGGAAACGCAGTTTTGATTTACGGCGCGAAAATCGGCGTGGCAGGCGCAGGCATATCAACTCTTATAAGCAGATTTGCCGCCGCACTCTTTATGATGTACCTTCTGGGACGAAAATCAGCAAAAGACTCAGGCAGGATTTATCTTGAAAAGCTCTGGAAAATCGAAATCCGCTTCAACATGATTAAAAAAATCCTGAAAGTAGCCGTTCCGAGCGGAATTGAAAACTCGGTCTTCCATATAGGAAAGATTCTTGTCTACTCGTTCATGTCGGGATTCGGTCTTGCCGCAATCGCAGCCAACGCAATCACGAACACAATCGCCAGCTTCTCGAACATTCCTGCTCAGGCTATAGGCCTTGCGAGCGTTACCGTCATCGGGCAGTGCATCGGCGCGGGTGAAAAAGAGCAGGCAAAATCATTCGGGCGCAAGCTGATGAAAGAAGCCTATCTCGGAATGTTTCTGGTCGCGTCAGTCATTTTCTTACTAGCACCAGTTCTTGTACGCGCGTTCAATTTGTCAGACGAAGCCCGCGCACTTGCCGTGGGCGTAATCAGAACTTGCATGGTGGCAAACATTTTCTTCTGGCCGCTTTCTTTCACCATGCCGAACATTCTCCGCGCCTCTGGCGACGCAAAGTTCACAATGCTCGTTTCAAATATCAGCATGTGGCTTTTCCGCGTATTGTTCAGCTTCATAATCTCAAAATATCTCCTATATAAATATCCTGAGAATACAGCCCTTGCCCTGTACGGAATCTGGTTCGGAATGTACATTGACTGGGTATGCCGCGGACTGTGCTTTGGCCTGCGCTTCCACAGAAACCGATGGCTGGAGAAAAAAGTGATTTAATCCTCGCATCTGCATTTAAGGCGGTGATGAAACTTCACCACCGCCCGCGCTGTATTACGCTATTCCAAGCTCTTTCTTTGCGGCAAGCAAGTCCTGCTTGCTTGCAAGAGCCGCTCTTGCCGCCGCGTCAGCAATATCCGCAAAGCTCAAGATTTCTTTCCCAGAAAGCTCCGGGTCCTTTTTCCACGCACAAAGAATTCCGCGGCTTGAGTTAACCGTGCCGCCGGCCTTGTCGAGCAATGTTGCCGCAATGCGAGCAGCCCCGCCCTGCGCCCCGTAGCCAGGAATCAGGAAGAAAACATCAGGGTACGCATCGCGCAAAGCCCTTGCATCGCTCTCCTCAGTGCAGCCCACTACAGCACCCACAGGCGAACAAGCCTGCTCAGGGTAAATGGACTTAAATTCAGAAGAAATCCGCGCAAGCTCGCTTCCTGTCCTGTCAAGAACACGCCCGCCCGATTTTAGCTCCTGCTGCTCAATATCAACCATGCCTGGATTTGATGTTCTGAGCAGAACGAACATTCCCTTACCGCCGTTCTCAGGTTTTCCGTACTCAGTGAAAGGCTTCAAAGTGTCGAATCCCATATACGGATTTACCGTGATAATATCCGCCTCAAAATCCGAGTTCTTGCCCAGATGGGCGCGCGCATACGCCTTTGCCGTGTCCGCAATGTCGCCGCGCTTTATGTCAGCAATTGCAATAAGACCAGCTTCTTTCACTAGGCGGATTGTTTCTTTGTACGCCTTAAGCCCGGCAACTCCGAGAGCCTCATAGTAGGCAATCTGAATTTTGCAACAGCAAGCAGATTTGTCTGCCGCAATTCTGGAAATTATCTCCTGGTTGTACCTCAAAACTGTCTGAGGGCACGCTCCAAAAGTTCCCACAATATTCTCAGGCAGATACGACGGGTCCGTATCAAGACCAACACAAAGAGGGCCGTTTTTTTCGCTCAATTCTTTGAGCTGTTCCATATAATGTTTCATAATCCTAATTTTATCACGATAAATCACTTTTTACTGCAAATTTTACAGCTAACCTGAGCAATTTCGATTGTAAAATCCAAATTTTGATTTTATACTATTTAAAATATGATAAATATTCTTCCAATCGCAAGCGGAAAAGGCGGAGTCGGAAAGTCCGCAACTTCCGTTAACCTTGCAGTTATTCTTGCCCAAAATGGGAAACGAGTTATCCTTGCTGATTTTGATTTCGGTGGGGCAAATTTGCATACACTCCTTGGGCTTAAAAATAACCATGCTGGAATGGGAAATTTTATCTATAAGCAAGCGGACGATTTATCGGAACTTTTGCAAGATACTGGTATTGAAAATTTGAAATTTATTGCAGGAGATTGCCTTTACCCTGGGACTTCAAATATCGATACTATGACTAAGAAGAAAATAATCAGGAAGATTGCATCCCTTGATGCCGATTACCTGATTCTTGATTTGGGTGCGGGAACGACTTACAACACCCTTGATTTTTTTCTTCTGACGCATAATTCCGTTATCGTCACAACGCCTGAGCTTACTTCGATACTGAACGCATACTCGTTTATGAAATCGGCGGCCTTCAGGTTTTTCACGGCGCAGTTTAAGGCACGGAGCGCAGAACGCAAGTTCATCGATGAATACATAAAGAACAGCACTTCCGGAACGGAAATGTCGTTCATAGACCTCGTGCATAAAACGGAGGCTCAGTTTGGGGGCGAGAACGCGCAATTCATGGATGAAATACGGAAATTCAGACCGCAGGTCATCGTGAATATGGGCGAAACGACTGACGACCTTGAAATGGCAAAAAGATTCCGGGCCTTAGTTCTGAATAAGCTCGGAATCCAAGTGGATTTTGTGGGATTTCTTCCTCGGGATCCGAAAATAAGTTATGCGATTGCGCTCAGAACTCCGCTGGCCATTTCCGAACCAGACTGCAAGTTCGTGAGCGGAATAAGGACTGCGGCAGAAAGAATTCTGCTACATTCTTATGAGTTGAACGAAAATATGTTCAATACAGATTTAACATCGGATTCCGATATTGAAGCTTTGGCTTCGGAATTTGACCAATAGCCGTAAAATAGTTTACTATTTTCAATATATATTGAGGGGAATTTTTATGGAAATCAACCAGACTATCAGAGAGATTAGAAGCATCAGTTCTCGCTCTGAAGAGATTTTCTTGCAGCTTGGGAATCTATTTCCGTCTCTTTTGAATCGTGACGGCGGAACATCGCTCAAGACACTGAAAGGTCTTTTCAGTACTCTTTCAAAAAGCGATGTTGATTCTTCTGCGAAAGAAAGCGCATTATTCACTGATTATGGGGCAAAGTACAATCCTTTGTTTGATCAGCTGAACAAAAAGATTGACGACATCAAGAAGTTGGACAAGATGATTGCCGAAATCAAGGAAGACTCCGAGCAAATGGAACTTATTGCACTTAACGCAATGGTTATTTCCATCAAGTCAGGCGAAAAAGGACAGGCATTCTCCCGAATCACTGAGAACTTGCAGCGGCTTTCAAACGATATGTTCCTCTTCTCTGACAAACTCAGCGATGAGGAATCTCAGCTTCTTGACCATATCAACACATTGAAAAAAATCTTCTCGGGAATCCTCGACTCACAGAAGAGCCTTTCCGCAAAAGGAAACACAGGTTCCAACGAAATCCGTGAAGTTATCCAGAGCGTATCTGACCCTATCGCTACGATGGAATACAATATTGACAGCATCTATCCGCCTATCCAAAAGGCAATGGAAGGCCTGCAGCTTCAGGACATGATTCGTCAGGCTCTGGATCATGTTCTCAGATGCTTCGATGAGCTTGGAAAGACTCCTTCAACATCATCGAACATTGACGAGCAGCTTGATTATGTCAGCTTCAACATCGCAATCTACCAGCTTATGAGCGAAGTTCTCCGCGACATCAGCGGATATGTTTCTGACAGCTGCTCAATATTCGACACGAACTGGAACAAAGTCGTAGAGAAACTTGACTCAGTAGAAACTGAGAAGAACAACTTTGAGCATCGATTCCTTGCCGAGAACACAATCGGAACGGAGAATCTTGAGAAACGCATGAACGCTTTGATTGAATCTTTCCAGCTCATGCTCGGCGAATTCAACAACTATCATGTAGTTCAGAAAGATTTGCTCCACACTTGCCAGAACATAACTGAGCGCGCAAGAACAATTTACGCCGTGTTCGACAACCTCAAGCCTGTTATGAGCCGTCTGCACCATGTCCGAATCCTCCAGCAGATTGAAGTCGCAAAGAACGACGCAATCAAATCGGTTCAGGACTCAGTAACCGACATGGATAACCTCATTCAGTCCGCAAATTCATCCCTTGACTCAATGCAGGAGCTTCTTGAGGGCTTCATCGCAGAAACAAGCCTTATGCTCACAACATTCACCACATCAATCTCAAAGGACAACGAGAACATGGTTGCGCTCCGCGTGGAGAAAAACAAGTTCTTTGAAGATTTGAAGCAGAAAAGAGACCTTCTTGCGAATGTAATCCAGGACTTCACGGTTTTCCCTGAAGGATTCCAGAACAAATGCGTCACAGTTCAGCAGAATTTGAAGGATTTGAGGAAAATCGGAGAGGAGCTTGAATCTTTCATCAGATCTATGAGAGCTTCTGAGCAGGAACTTTCCCAGCAGAAAGCACGGCTTCTGAACGAGAAGGGACTCTCAACATGGGATATCAGGAACAACCGTTTCAGCGAGCTTATCAAACAGTTCACGATTACAGCACACAAAGAGGCAGCAGGTAAACTTTCCGGCCTAGCCGTAGAAAAAGGCTCTGCGTCAGGAGAAGTCACTCTTTTTTAGCTTGTAAATGAACAGGTATTATGACTCACACTTCAAAAAAGAAGTTGTAACGATTTATCCAGGCGAATATTACTCAACCACAGGAACCGAAATGATTTCAACTGTTTTAGGTTCCTGTGTGAGTATTGTCCTTTACGATACAGTCGCAAAAGTGGGCGGCATAAATCATTTTATGCTTGCCCGCGACACGAGCCTTGACGAAGACGCTGAAAAAAAGCTCATGGGCAAATTCGGGGAGTATGCAATTGACCTTCTGATAAATGACATCATCAAGAAAGGCGGCGTGCTTTCCCGGCTTGAAGCCAAAGTTTTTGGGGGCGGGAACATTTTCAATATGAACGCATCTCAGAATCAGGTTGGAGACACGAACAGCAAATTCGCATTTGAATTCCTCAAAAAGCTCAATATCCCTGTCGTAAAATCGGACACAGGCGGAGTCAACCCGCGCAAAATTTTCTTTGACCCAGAAACATTCAAAGTTCTTATGAAATATATCAACAATCGCCACATTGACGGAAACTCTCTCGAAGAAAAAGAAAAGAAGTACGCAATCGAAATCAAAAAAATCGAAAATATGTTCTTGGATTGAAAATCCGTTATGCCGGCAAGGGATTTTCACGACGCTCAGAACAGTTTTTATGTGAGATTTGCTCCTAAAATCGGGATTTTATTTGTCGATATTTCTATATATGAAATGTCTTTTTGAACTTCTTAACAATTTTGAACATACTATTATTTCAGATAAAAACCTGAATCCACAAATTGCCTCTCTTGCCTTTGATTCACGGGCCGTAAAACCTGGCGCACTTTTTTTTGCACTCCCGGGCACTCATACCACGGGGAATGTGTTCATTCCGCAAGCTATAAAAAACGGTGCTTCCGCCGTAATTTTTCAGGGGAGCATTGCCCCTGAGATTCTGGACCAAAACAAAAACACAGCTTTTGTCCAAGTGAACGACGCGCGCTTTGTCATGGCTCCTGTTTCGGCATCATTTTTCGATAATCCTTCCAAAAAACTCGGCGTAATCGGTGTGACCGGAACTGAGGGAAAAAGCTCAACCGTTTCTTTCATATGGCAGCTCCTTAGGCTCACGGGGCATAAGGCAGGATTCATTTCCACTGTACAATATTCCACGGGCGGAGAGGCAATCGCCAACTCCGAGCATCAGACTACGCCCGAAGCCCCAATAATCCAGAGCAGGCTCGCCGAAATGGTCAAAAACGGCTGTGAGTACGCGGTCATAGAAAGCTCCAGCCACGGACTTTCTCCCAAGCTGAACAGGACAGGCTGCATCGACTTTGACTGCGGAATCTTTATGAATGTGACTTTGGAGCATCTTGAGTTCCACAAAACATTTGAGCAATACAGGGACGACAAGGCGAATCTGTTCAGGAAACTTGACGAATGTGACCATGAGAAAATAATCTGCGGAAATAAAGTAAAAGTTCCTTCGTTCGGAATCGTGAACCTTGAGGACGAATCAGCCGATTATTTCATTCATGCCACAAAAAAGCCGGTGATTGGCTTTACCACAGAAGGAAAAGCAGGAAAGCAGGCCGCAGAAAGCGTGAACGCAAAGCCGCTTCCGCCAATTCCAGACGGAATCCCGATTCTTGTGGGGCGAAATGTTGCGAGCGCAAGGTTCGGGCTTACATTCGACATGACAGAGCCGAACATGGCGGACGCGGAATACAAGCCCTTGCACAAGCTGGTTCATGTGAAAGCCCCGCTTCCAGGAGCGTTCAACGCATATAATCTTATGGCAGCGATTGCGGCTGTCTCACGGCTCACAGGAACGAGCGTGGAAAATGTTGCGGAAAAGACGGCACAGCTTACGAGCGTCCGCGGACGCATGACCGTCATTGACAAGGGGCAGCCTTTCGAGCTGATTATTGATTATGCCCACACTCCTTCCAGCTTTGAGACAATTTTTCCGCCAGTCAGACGACGCTGCAAAGGAAAGATGATTGCCTTGTTCGGCTCAGGCGGTGAGCGCGACTTGCAGAAAAGACCTTTGCAAGGAGAGATTGCAGGTAAGTTCTGCGACATTCTGATTCTTACCGATGAAGACCCGCGCGGCGAAAATCCAGAGGAGCTTCTGAGACAGATTGCCGTTGGTGCTGAAAAGGCCGGTAAGAAACTTGGTGAAAATCTTTTTATCACTCCGGACAGACCTAGTGCAATCAGGCAGGCATTCAAAATGGCAAAAAAAGACGACATCGTGCTTCTTCTGGGAAAGGGGCACGAGAATTCAATAATCTACAAAGACCATGTTTTGCCATACGATGAACTGAAAGAAGCTGAGAAAGCTCTGGAAGAATTGTCGTTCTAATATCGTTGTCATGGCACTTTCAGCCTTGTCATTCTGAACTTGTCCCAGCATCTGCGCGTATGTAACGAAAAGATTCCGAAAAAAGTTCTGAATGACAATATGGACTTTTACTTTGTTAGATTATTTCTGTAATTTTTCTGAATTTTGCTGCTAGTACTCCGCCAAAGCCTTGTCTGGCATGTGTTTTACGATTTTTGTGTAGACTATGTGTAGACAATCGCGTTAAATCTCCACCCCGCCTGAACCTTTACCCAGTCTATCTTTGGAAAATTTTTCCGTTGAAAAAAAACTTCTCTTTTAAAAAAAATGTGTAGACCAGGTGTAGACATTGCACTCTGAACAAAACTCACACCCTTGCTACACAAGGCTTTGCAAGTTTTCACCCGAGTTCCTCGCATACTCAGATCCCGCAAAAAAATATGGAGGATTTTTTTATGAAAAAAATCGTAAGTGCAGTGACGCTCGCTAGTTTGCTTGCGGGAGCTGCTTTCGCCGATATAAGCTTCTCTTATACGGGCAAGAACTACTTCG
>JAFSJW010000071.1 GCA_017449265.1 Treponema sp. | reverse complement strand
GAGCCTTTGACGAAATCATAAATCTTCGCTCCCTTCCTTAGTCCAGCTTGCGACTTTTTGCGCCCAGTCCTGACGAGCCTGTTCTTCTTCCTCCGACGTAAGAAGAGTTACAATTCCCTCAAATTCAGGAGCTTCATCTGGTTCTCCGCTGTCATCAAGATTTGCTCCGTAATATTCAAGAATTTTATTCAAGTCTTTATCCATATTATTAAGTTCCTCCTTTATTTTTTTACAGGCTTCTTGTCCGGCGGCGGATTTCCTCGTGCTTAATTTTCGCCCGATGATTTTCATCGACGTATGAAATTTTCAATGCCTCTCCTCGTAATGGTTGGCGTTCAAGTTTTTCAAGACGATGGACAAATAAACTGTGCTGACCTACTAACTGAACACAAATTCCTCGTTTTTCATCTACGTGAACTATTTGACCGCTGTATTGTTGATTGTCCGTTCGCGGATTTATATAAATTTTGGGATTTTCGGCTAATTTCAATCTTAAGATTTCTTCTGCCGTTATTGGTAGCTGGATTCGTCTTTGTATCTGCCTGCGTCTTTCTACTTCTGCCGCTAAATCGGGGTTCGCAAGTTTCAGGCCATATTTCACTGCCGCTGAAATACAAAGTTCCTTGTACTCCGCGTTTCCCGTTATTTGTGTCGCTCCCCATTTTTGATTGGCTAATTGCAGTGCCGCCGCTACTGATTCTTCTGTCAGCTTACGTTTATTCAGCACAATTCTTTTGCCCATGTCCGAAAAATCTGCTGTGTACGTTCCGGCTCGGCAATATAAAACTTTGCTCCCTGCTCCGCGTCTAGCACTGTAATCTCGTAAATCCATTCCGTACTGAGATTGCGGAATTTTTATTCCTGACTGTTCAGGCGATAATAACAACTGTCCCGGATAACGATAAACTTGATACAAATCCTCTCGGCTCTGAGCCGAGAGCCAATCTTTGAATGACGGAAAACGTTTCAGAAAGTGCGATTTTAATTCGAGCATTTCTTCTGCCTGATGTTCTCGAAGTTCAAGCTGTTCACGACGATGAACAAACGCAAAAATACTCCTTAACTGGTTGAGTTCTTTGCCTCGCCCCTTCCAGCCTTGAGAAAATAATTCTTTACGACTGTCCTTTTGCCGATGATAAAGATTCTCACGCTCAATTTTTTGCTTTTCACGCAACTTTCTTATCGCCTCTGACTTCGATTGTAAGTATCCTTCCCTCTCAATTCTGTATGCTTCCCATGATGATTTTTCGGGTAACGATGAGACCGCTTTGGGACGTTCTATAATTTGAATAGAAATATCTCGTTCCTGATATTTTCCCAATCTTTTCTCCAGTTTGGAAAGACTGCTTTCACGCGATATTTTTGATAACTTGATAAATTTTTCTCCAGAACTAATGACCGCTCCGTTACCTCGCTTCTCTAAAACATAACCGCGTTTGGCAAGTTCACGGTGTAATTCGCTCCACGACAAAGCACTCGACAAAATAGGCGCAATTTCCCGTTTTACCGCACGCTCAAAACTCTCTGCGCCTGTGTGGGCTTCTATATCTCTTGCACTCTGGGAAACCTCCGGCTGAATAATTTTTGCGCCATCTTTTTCATGAACGTTACCAAATTCATCAACTGAATAACGTCCAGTACGCTCTACCTCCCAGCCTTGAATAATCTCAATTTTTCGAGCCGCTTTCTCAAGAGCTTTCTTCGTCCAGCCTCCTGCTGGTTTGATAGCCCTGAATGTCTCCGGCGATATTCGATTTACTGCTACATGAACATGTAAATTTTCCGTATCGGACTGTAATCCCCAAACCGCCTGACAGCCTGACAAGTCAAGCTCCTTTAATGCTATTGCAACTGCTTCATCTACCTGTTCATTTGTGGGACTTTCATTTGAACGCCACGACAATATGAAATGAAACGCCGGACTTTTACATCTTACGTT
>JAFSJW010000070.1 GCA_017449265.1 Treponema sp. | reverse complement strand
TCTCCGGCACTTTCTGCTCGCTCATTTAATATTTTCCTTCTTTCATGATTCGTTCTTACTACTCGTTCTACGTTATCAAGAACCTGACGTGAAAATCCGCTCGTTATCGTTCCAAGACGCATTGCCGTATTTCCGTCAAGTTCTGAAATATTTTCAAAGCTAAAATCTTCTTTGCGAATCTCAAGCCCGCAACGTGTTCTTAAATAATACTCCACGCTGTTACTTAATAAATCCGTGAGTTTCTGGCGTTCTTCCTGAGTATTCGCTCTCGAATATAACGGGTCGCCGTTTTTCTCAAGATTTTTCGCAAAATCACGGGCTATTCCGGCTATCTGAACTCCCAGACTTCCTGATACTCCATACGCCTGACTTAATCGGGATGATACATCTTGCGAATCTTCTGGCTCAATCTTCCATATATAAGGCGGTTCATCAAATTCATGTCCGAAGCCCGGACGGGTGTCCGTTATGTCGAATACATGTCTTGCGCTCTTACCGTCGGGGCTTAAAAGCCGGACACTTTTTGTTCCTCGATTTACCCAGCGGCTAAAATGTTTATTCCATAAATCTATGTCCGCACATGCCGTTGCGTTCGGTCGCTGGTCGTAAATTAAAAGCTGGTCTCGGAAGTCGTATTTATGATTACGTGCCGCACATGTCAAAAATTCTAACCAGTTATTTCCGTCAGTTCTTACCCGTTGGCTTACCTCATTAAATCTGCGCCTCGCTTCCTCAAGTGCAGTTTCCTTCGCCATTTTTCCGCTCCTAACGCCTCAAGCCGTGATGTCGTTCTTCCTGAACACTGATTTTCGCTTTCTCATCATTCGTTCCGTAAGATATTTTTACGGCTTCTCCGATTTTCGGGACTTCTTCCATTCTCTCAAGTTTATGCACTACTAGACTTTGACGGCCTACCTGCTGGACACAATATCCCTGCGATTCATCTACATGAAGAATTTTTCCTTTGTACTGCTGTCCGTCCACTCGCGGTTTCAAAAATACTTTCGTATCACCCTCAATCAGTTTCATATCTCGGATTGTCTGTTCAGTAAGGGCTGGCTTTCGCTCTGGATTTTGTCCCTCTGTCTGCGTTTGGGCTTGTTCACGTTCTCGAACTCGCTCATATTTCAAAATTTCCTCTGACGCTTTCTGCGCCTGATTTACTGCCCGAAATAAGGCGTTCGGATCTTCCTTTATTGCCTTTACCCAGTGATCCACGTAGGCAGCATGATTGTCAAAATGCTCATGCGTCTGAGGGATTCCTGTCTCCGCCGATACAAACATTGAGCTGATTTCTGCTACGAGTTCTTCTTTCGCATAGGTTTCAGAGTTCATATCACTGGAGGTCTCTCGATTTAAGCGGCTGGGGTGACCTGTCCAATGGCTTAATTCGTGCAAGGCCGTAGAATAATAATCTGCCTGCGTCTTGAACTGTCCACGTTCCGGCACTTGAATATAATCGCCCGTCAGACTATAAAATGCCTCATTTCCTCCGTGCCGAATTTCTGCTCCCGATTCTTTCAAGATTCGTTCTGCTTTCTCGCTCGTCTCTATCGGGTTACGGGCTTTCGGGACATAAGGGCTTATTCCCTCTATCTGAGAGGCGTGAAATACTACATAATTTCTCACAAGGACACTTTTCTCAACTTCCTGCTTCCCGTCCTCATCTAGTACGGGGTCGCCGAACTCGTCCACTTTTGGCTTCTCATCGAATTTATAAAATTCTACGTGAGTTCCTTTCTCGCCCGGCTTCACGTGCCAGCCCTTTTCTTTTGCTTGGTCGAAGGTCAACCATCTCGGATCATCAGCGTGTCCCAACGCCTGACTTTGTAATGCTAAATTTATCGAGTTTATCCCGTGATACGCCCGACCGCTAACAGCATTAAATGGTGCGTCCCCGTCCGTCCATGTCTTTTGCCACGGGGCTGTGCCGTTTTCCATTGCGTCGCATAATTTTTTCACGAGTTCTTCTCGATATTCCTGCGCTTTCGATGAAATCATAATTTCTCGCTCCCCTCGTTCGTCCAGTTTTTAACTTTCTTCTCCCACTCCTGCCGAGCTTGTCTTTCTTCCTCTGGCGTGGGAAGCGTTACAGTACCTTCAAATTCAGGAGCTTCGTCCGGCTCGCCGCTGTCATCTAAATTTGCACCGTAATATTCAAGAATTTCATTTAATTCCTTGTCCATTATTAAAATTTCCTCCTCATTTTCTTTTTACAGGTTTGATTCACAGGCTTCTTGTCCGGCGGCGGATTTCCTCGTGCTGGATTTTCGCCCGATGATTTTCATCAACGTATGAAATTTTTAATTCCTCTCCTCGCAACGGTGAGCGTTCAAGTTTTTCAAGG
>JAFSJW010000069.1 GCA_017449265.1 Treponema sp. | reverse complement strand
TTCGCTCCTTCGCACCCTGCAAGCGCTCCAAGCCCTTCTGCTTTTCTTCACGCTGCACACTTTTTGTGTCGGATTGCTGGCTGGGGAATGGAGACCGCGACCAAGCCCGAGCCAGCAATCCGTTCTGAGTTTTAGAATCAATCTGGGGGCAGCCCAGACCAAGCCCGAATTAGCCCTGAGTCCCAACCACAGAACTGCCTTCTGGTTCGGGAGTTTTCCCTACTGTGCCGTGCGAACAACACGGAAACCGATGCTACCGTAGAGGGCAGATGGTAAGTAGCCGTCCCGAGAAGAAACAACACAAATAGATGCGCCGCCGTACCACCTTCCGCCGCGTATATACAGTTATGTTTTCGGTAACAACTGACGAAAAATCATATTTGGCAGGAAATCCGCTGTCCGAATACCACCCCATGAACTCAGAGCCGTTTTTCATCGGAACAGAAGGAATCTCCGCCGAGCCTCCGCTCATCACAGTCTGAGAAGCAACTTCGCTTCCGCCGTTACTGTCAAAAGAAACTGAATATGCCGGTATTTGTGGCGTTACCTGAGACTCACCCTCAGGCACAAGCAGCACAGCTTTGAATGTTGCCGAAACAGTACCGTTCTCGCTTTCTGATATTGTTATGTCGTACAACTTAGTGTCTGAAATCGTGGCGGAATCAGCTATGCCAATATAGTTCGTTCCCCCGCCGAAACCCCAAAACATCGTCATGCTGAATTTATTTCAGCATCTAGATTCTGGAGCTGGAGTATTCGCTTCGCGAAACTCCGGGAAATGACAGCGGGGATGCATCCCAATTTTCACACACGCGCCGCCCTGCCCTCTAGCACAAGATCCGCAAGGACAATCGCTGCCATTGCCTCAATCACAGGAACAATCCTCGGACAAAGACAAACATCGTGCCGCCCCTCAATCACAAGGTCGGTGTCACAAAACGAGCCTGTCCCGTCCACGCTCACTGTCTTCTGCTGTCTGAAAATGCTCGGAACCGGCTTAATCGCCACGCGGAAAAAGATGTCGTTACCGTTTGAGATTCCGCCAATAATACCACCGGCATTGTTGCTTTCAAACTTCACACATCCGCCGGTAGCTACGCGCATTGAATCATTGTTCTCGCTTCCAACCATGTCGCTTACAGAAAAACCCGCTCCGAACTCAATTCCCTTCACTGCGCCAACAGACATGACAGCCGCCGAAAGAGCCGCATCCAGCTTTCCGAACACAGGCTCCCCTACTCCGGCAGGAATTCCGCTAATTCTGCACGCAACTATTCCGCCAGCACTGTCGCCATTTTTACGAATTTCTTCTATTCTACTGTTCATTCTAACAGCAGCATCCGAGTCAGCGGCACGAAGAGCATTTTTCTCAATCTGAGAAAAATCCACCTTGCCAATAGAAACACCAGCAGCCCGCTCCGTGTATGCGGTAATCTTAACGCCAGGAACAAGCGACTCAAGCACCTGAAGCGCAACAGCCCCAGCTGCAACTCGCATTGATGTCTCACGCCCGCTCGCACGCCCGCCGCCACGGTAGTCGCGCAAGCCGTACTTGGCAAAATAGCCGTAGTCAGCATGACCAGGGCGGAATGTAGAAGCAAGATTTCCGTAATCCTTTGAGTGCTGAGATGTGTTTCGTATTACGATTCCGATAGGAGTTCCTTCGCTTTTTCCCTCAAAGATTCCGCTCAGAATCTCTGCCTCGTCAGCTTCCTTCCTGCTCGTTACGCTCGCGTTGTTTCCACCCCCGAAACTCTGTCCCGGCCTTCGCCTGTTCAGTGCCTCCTGAATTCTGTTCGTATCAATATCGATTCCGGCAGGAACGCCGTCAACAATGCAGCCCAAAGCCGCGCCGTGGCTTTCGCCGAAAGTCGTCACCCTGAATATTTTTCCGATTGTGTTTTGTGCCATTTCTATACTATATCAAAATCAAAAATATTTTCATACAAAAAAAACGGACTCCAAGACATGAACTAACTTCATGCCTTGAAGCCCGCAAAGCCCACTCCCCTCCAGTGGGAACATCTAACAGTATGCAGGAAAATTACAGTACGCTAGAACTTATATTTTCCTGTAGAAATTGTATGACCGCCGTTGTAAACATCAAACCAGACCTCCTTGTTTTTTGAGAGGTCAAGAGCAGAATAGAACTCCTCGATTGAAGTTACTTTCTTATCGTTAACGGCAGTGATTATGTCACCATTCTGAATTCTGAGCGCGGCTGCAGGCGACTTCTCAAGAACGCTCACAACGGCAACTCCCTTAATCTTTGAATCCTTTATGTCAAATTCCTTCCTGATTTCGTCAGTCAGAGGCGAAGCAACGAATCCCGGCCAGAGCTTAGAGTTGTCGTTGCCAGAATCCTTTCCGCGCTCCTCGATTTTCACATTGAGCGTCAAAGTCTTTCCGCCCCTGATTACCTTGAACGAAGCTTCTTTTCCGGCCGTAAGATAGCCCACCTCGCGGACAAGCTCTGACTGGCTTTTTATTGCCTTTCCGTTCAGTTCGATTATGAAATCTCCAGCCTGGATTCCAGCTTTGTAAGCAGGCGAATCAATGAACACTTGCGATGCGAACGCTCCGTTCTGACCTTTTACGCCAAGCTCCGCCTTGTAAACATCATTAATGTCAACGAGCGAAACGCCGAGCCAGCCGTAAGTGATTTTTCCTTTTGCGATAAAGTCATCGATTGCGCGCTTGACCGAGTTTATTGGCATTGCAAAGCCAAGTCCCACGCTTCCGCCAGAGCTTGACGCAATCCAAGTGTTAATTCCGATGACTTCGCCGTAGATGTTAACAAGAGGTCCTCCCGAGTTTCCCTGATTGATTGCAGCATCAGTCTGGATGAAGTCGTTCATGTTCCCAATCTGAGTTCCGCTTCTTCCTGTCGCGCTTACGATTCCCTGCGTAACAGACTGGCTGTAGCCCAGAGGCGCACCCATAGCAAGACAGATGTCGCCCGTCTGAACGCTGTCAGAATCGCCGAGAGTCGCCACCACAATCCTTGCATCTTTTGTAGCCTCGAATGAAACGAGCGCAATATCCTGCCTTTCGTCAGCTCCGATAAGTTTTCCCTCAAAAGATGTTCCGTCATTGAGCTTTACTTTTATGTCAGTGGCTTTTCCAGCGACATGGTTGTTTGTAAGAACATAGACCGTGTTTCCCGTGCGGCGCACGATAACGCCTGAACCAAGTCCCTGCTGGATTCTCTCCCGCGGTTTTCCTTTCTGGTCGCCGCCCTGATTCGGATTTCCGAAAAAGAAGAACGGAAGGTCATCGAACGGATTTGAAGGAACTGTAGTCTTCTCAGTTACATCAATCTCGACTACGGACGGAAGAACACCCGTGCTGATTGAGCGGAATGAAGTCTGCAAAGCCTCAAGGACACCAAGCGATTCTCTAGGTATAGAAACTGCCGCTTTTCCAGGAGTTTCTGCAAAAGCCGTGTCAGCCGAGCCCTGAACATGAACCCGATTGCATGAAAGGGAAATAAATGCAAATGCCAGTGCGCCTGAAACAACGCCAGCAAAAATGTGTTTTGTAATTTTTTTCATAAAACCTCCAAAAAGATTTTCCGATTTTGATTTTTTATTTAGCTCACTCTCGATTGTTCATATAAAAAATCATGCTGAAAAAAAACCGTTACAGTAAATTTTTGTTATTTGCTGCTGATATTTTCTAAACTACGCCCAGTCAGGCAAATCGTCACATTCCGTCAATATTTCCGTGTGGTCTGCGAACACTGCCACAGTATGCTCCTCGTGGGCGGAACATTTTCCGTCGCCAGTAAGAACAGTCCAGCCATCTTTTGCCACGCTCACATCGGGAGTACCAAGATTTATCATAGGCTCTATGGCAAGAACCATTCCAGGCTGTATGCGCGGGTTTGGGCCGCCTTCAACAACATTCGGGACGGACGGATCCTCATGCACATCAAGCCCGACTCCGTGACCGCAGTAATCGTACACAACGCCGAAGCCGTATTTTTCGCCCGCAACGGAGTAAACGGCCTTTGAGATATCCTTGATTCTGTTGCCTGCGATGCAAGCGTGAATTCCCGCGGCAAGGCTCTCTCGCGTAGCTTTTACAAGCCGTCGGATTTCGGGCTTTACATTGCCCACCATGACAGTATGGGTGGAATCTGAGATATAGCCGTCCAAATCAATCCCTATGTCAAGCGAAACTATATCGCCGTCATGTATGATGCGCTTTCTGGACGGAATTCCGTGGATCACCTCGTTGTTGACAGAAATGCAAGCCGCGCCAGGAAAATCCTCGCGGTACCAAGCCGGACGGCCGCCAACTTCTTTTATGAACTTAACGCATAAATCATCAATTTCCTTCGTTGTCATACCCGGTCTTACCTGAGGCACAACGAACCTGAACAAATCCGCAAGGGCATGACATGACTTTCTGATGCCCGCGATTTCTTTCTCATTCTTAAGACGAATCATTTATAACTCCAAGACTGTTTCAAATTAGATGATAAAACTTTTATCCGCTTTTTACAAACAACCATACTCAGAAAATCGTAAACAAAAATGCGGTCGCGATTCCAGAGAAAATTGCAAGTCCGAGAGTATGAATCGGAATGAATGTGCTGAATGTAAGCGCGCCAAACGAAATCGCCGTGGTAAGGAAAGAAAGCGTTATGGCAAGCAGCTCCAATTTGTTTCCGTGCGTTTCGGTGCTGTAAATGATGTAATCAAGTCCCAGACCGAATACAAGAATCATTCCTGTCAGGCAGAAGAACTCAATGTTCAGCCCTGACGACACGAAAGTAGCGCATATAACAAGCACGCTCAGAAGAGGAATCGAGAGAATTTTTATCGTCGTTTTCCACGGATAGAAGAATTTCATAACGATGAAAATCACGAAATATGCGATTACGAACATAGTGAAAATAATCCGCGTAAGATGGTCAAGTCCAAGCCCCAAATCGTGCAGCCTGTTCTCAAAGTAAACCTTTTCGCTTCCGTACTTGGCCTCAATCGCCTTGTACGGAGCTTCATCGGACACGCGCGACGGCAAGATGAGAGAATAATACCTGCCCTCAACATTTCCAATCCAGATTAGTTTCAGAAGGTCACGAAGCGAATCAGGAACCTCCGTTCCGACAGTCAGGAATTTCCCCTGGGCCTGTTCAACGCTCCGCTCAAAATCTGAGGAAGCCTCAGGCTCAAAGCCAAGACTTTCAAGCTGGTCGGATGCAAGCGGAACAAGATTTTTGCTTGCTTCAAGCGATTTTTTCTGCGCTTTGATTGAAGGAATGAACCTGCTCGTGCAAATGTAAGTGTCCGGAATTAAAGGCGCGATTTCCTCCTCAAGCTCCAAAAGCTCCTGTTCGGTCTCCCCGCTCAGAATAAGCCAGCTATCCTGCTCAAAGTTAAGGACTTTGTACGCAAGCAGAGTGTCGTCAAGAAGCCTTCCTTTAGGAACATAGAGTTTGTACAAATCGTTCTTTATCTTGAAATTTTCCTTATGAGCAATAATCGTGCCCAAGGAAACGATAATGACAAGAGCCGTAACAGCTGCCGACACGATTTTTTTGTGCGGAATAGAGAAATTCAGCTTTCTGAGAACAGGAACATCGCGTTTTTCTACCGGCGGCAGTTTTATGAGTGTGAAAAGCCCCGTTGCCGTAAGGAACGAGCTTAAAATTCCAGCGAAAGAGAAAGTCGCCATCTGCTTGAGCATCTCGAACGGAGCGAACACAAGAAGACCGTAGCATATTTCCGTTGACACAAGGGAAAGTACAAGTCCGCTGAACAGATGCCTTCTGATTTTGGCCGCCGTATCAAGGTCAGGCCGTCCCTTCCAGTTTATGAAATAGTGAAGGCTGTAATCTATCGACGAGCCAATCAGCGATGTTCCAAAAAGAATAGTCGTTATGTGCATACGCCCGAAAATTGCATGCGTAAGGCAGAATGCAATTCCCATCGAAATTATTATCGATATGATTGAGCCGATGATTGGAATAACGCTTCTGAAAGTGAACAAAAGCATTATGGCAACGATTGTGAGAGATACGGCAGAAATAACCGATGCTTCGCTCATAGCCGAGCTTGAGCTTTTGTGGCTGTGGAAGCTGACACCATAAAACACGAAATGGATTTCATCAGTCTCAAGCGGAAGGCATATTTTGTAAATCAGCGGAACCGCGCTTTTTTTGCTGGCAAGAAGCGCGCCCTCGTCCGTAAGCTCTGTGCGCACAAGAACATACCACTTGCCATCGCAAAAATTGGCAAGAACTCCGTCCTTAGGCCGCATGGCAGTACCGGAGTCAGCTACAGCCGCAAGGTAATCGGCTGTGTTCCTCTCGTCAAGAAGAAACGGGTCTTCTCCTATTTTGTCAATGCCTGAGAGCGTAAAGCCGCTGTAAACTTTGGAAAGCGCGTCATAAGCGAACTCCTGCGCTTTTTCCTCCGTTTCAAGCTCGCTCTGAGTACTGGGACTAAGTACATTGAACCGCCATTCATGCACAAAATCAGCAACTTCGGTAACATCAGAATAATCTGAGTAAAGAGTTACCTCCCTGAATTTTGACGGGTACTTCACGAACTCGTTGTAAACGACTTCGGACATTGCCTTTGCTTTCGCAAAATCCTCATGCCCTACAAGCACAAAAAGACTTTTTCCGCTTGAAGTCGTGATGTTCCTGTCAGAAATTTTGGCGGCTTTGTTCTGTGAGTTTTCGGGCATCATGTTGTTGAAATCAGCGTCAACAGTAACTTTCTTATAAACCCCGAGCGTTATGAAAAAAGCTGCAAGAATCACCGCGTGGAAAATGACCCATGCGGCGGTAAAGAACTTATCTGGCAAACAAAGTTTTTTCTTCATTTGTAAGTGCCTCTTTGTAGACTTGATTCATAAGATTATATTTTACAGTGCTGCCGTCGCTCTGGTTTACAACCATGTTGTCAAGAACAGATTTTTTTCCGTCCGCCGCTCCCGAAAGCAAGATTTTAGTAAGTGCCTGAGAAATCGTCCTGTCTTTCGGAGCAAGACTGACGCTCCATTCAGCCCCACTGGATTTGTACTCAGAAATCACAAAATATTTTTCAAGCTCCGACCTGTCGCCAGAAAAAAGCGATGTAAGAGTCTGGGCAACTGATTTGAACACTTCGTTTGACGAGCCGTCCGTCACAGTTTTCGTTCCGTTAGCCGCCGTCATTATAAGAGAATCTTTAGTGACTGCCATAGTTGACGGGAACGGTTTTACGGTTTTCCAGAGAATTCCTGTGTCGCAAAAAATGAATGTTCCCGAAGATTTTAGCGGGCGTTTCAAGTTAGGTGCGGTCTTTTCCTGTGAAAAATCACCAGAAGTTACTTTGCGGGATGTTATTGAATACAAAACATCATCCAATGAAGTTTCGCAAAAAGCGAAAGCTGAGAGAGAAGCAAGCAGAAAAACAGCTGCGAATTTTACAATCTTTTTCATAATTATAGCCAGTGCGAAAGTATAGCACATTCTCCTTTTTTTGAAGAGTAGGAAAAAAGACTTTTCATCTTTTTTTGAAAACAAACAACGATGACTGTAAAAGTTACGCAAAAATAAAATCTTGTTTTTTTTACAAAAAAAATACTTTTTTTTCTGAAATTTACTGTCAAAAATCAATTTTCTCTGCCCCTTTATATATTAGACCTGTTCAGAAAACTGAAGTTTCCGAACAAGTCTATTGAAAGAAACTTTATTCTATAATCAGGAGATGATTTTGATAAAATCGATATTGAATAAGGCTAATTGCAAAAAACCGCAGATACGGGAGCTTACGCTGGCTCACGGCGTTGATTTTCCGAGCGACAACGAGCTTATCATGCTTATTCTGGGCAGCGGAACAAAAAGCAAGTCCGTGGAAGAGCTTTCAAAAGATGTTCTGAAAGTCGTCCTTGAGGCGAACAGGGAAGATTTGATAAAAAAGCTTGTGGGAGTGAAAGGAATCGGGCGGAACAAAGCCCTTGCCATAGCCGCGAGCATAGAGCTTGGGCGCAGAATGAACAGAAATCCTCAGGGACATCTCGAAAGCCCCGTGGATGTAATTCAGTACATAAAAAGTTACGCCATGCAGATTCAGGAACATTTTCTTTGCATCTCGCTGAACGGGGCCAGGGAGATATTGTCAATCAGGGTGATTTGCGTCGGCTCTGGGAATATGGCAATCCTGCACTCGGCGGATGTGTTCTCCGAGCCGGTCAAAGAGCACGCTTCGGCAATAATCGTGAGCCATAACCATCCGAGCGGAGACCCCGCGCCGTCGGACGAGGATATAAAGACTACGCAAAGACTTTTTGAGTCGTCGCAAATTCTCGGAATCCCGCTTCTGGACCACATAATCATCGCAAAGAACAAGTATTTTTCTTTTATGGAGAACGGGCTGCTAAAATCCAATGAATCGTGATAAAATATTATGAACTGTCCGAAAAAAAACAAAGAGGCTCTGATTGAAAGATTATTCTGAACAAAGCGAAGAATGGATTAATCAGCGTTTCATATTTTTTTTTAACAAGCTCATCTTATTTTACGATTATTTTCTATAATAAAGATGATATTGGAGATTTTTTATTGATGAAAAAAAAGATTTTTATCATATGGCTGGCTTTTCTTTTTTTCTCTTCATGTCTGAACGCGCAGCTTCAGGACGAAGATGAAAAAGAATTTGAGCCTGAGGAGCGCACTGCGCTGGACGATAACAGAACAAAAATAACGATAAAGACAAACATCCCAAAATCATCCGTATTCATAAACGAGATTTTCCAAGGCGTTACAAACTTGACCGTAAGTGACCTGCAGGAAGGAACTTATGCAATCCGCGTGGAAAAAGCAGGGTTCAAAACTGAGCGAAAAGTCATACTAGTTGAGAAAGGCGAATCAAGGACTTTTTTTGTGGAGCTTGAAAAAGACTAGGGCGGAATATATTTCAAGTAAAAATTTAAAAATAATCAATTTTTGTATTGCTTTTTCTGATTTACTTATAGTAAACTAAAAAATATAGGAGGCATGATAAAAATTATGACCTTGTAATTTTTATCATGCGCAGATTTTGCCGTTGGCAAAACTGCAATTTAGTGCCTCCAGTACGACCGCCAACACGGAGTTTTTAATAGGAGAATTTTTATGAAAAAAACAATCGCTTTGCTTGTAGCAATGATACTTGCAGCCTCTGCATTGACAGCAGAAACAGAAACAACAACCACAACGACCACCACGGAGGAATCGTCAGGACAAAAGCTTAAGGATGCATTTTCCGATTTCGTAACGGATATAAGCACAACTGCAACTTCAACAGTAAAGAAGAAGCAGATTACATCCAAGCTCAAAAACTATGTCGGAACATGGACATTCGCCAACGGAAAAGACTCAACGGTAATCGTCATCAACAGCGACATAACGATGACAGTAACCCAGAGCGACGGAAAAACAAAGACAATATGGAGCGGGTCATGCACTGCCGCAACATCAAGCGAATTCACTTTTACAGCAGCAAAGAAAGAGACTATCGCAGACTCGGACAGCAAAGCTGAGAAAGTTACGGCAGCCTGGGCGTTAAAATACAAGAAAGTCGAAACTGACGAGCTTAAAATCGTAAGTGATGACCTTCCAAACGACACGAACGGCTACGACTTCTCGAATGCGACGCTGTTCTTGAGAAAATCTGAATAGAAGCTCAGAGCGCAGTCCGAATCGTTTTCGGAAATATAAAATATAAGGAGATATTTTTATGGATATTCGCTACTCAACGGGAAAAGAGCCGTTCAAAAGAATGACCACAGAGGAAATGCGCGATGAATTTCTCATCGAGAACATTTTCATCAAGAATGATGTTACGGCTGTCTACAGCCATATCGACAGAATCGTTACCTTGGGCTGTATGCCAGTTGACGAAACAATCCGTCTTGACAAGAACATTGACGCAATGAAGGACTTCGGCGTTGACTTCTTCCTGCAAAGACGCGAGCTTGGCATGATAAACATAGGCGGTGACGGCGTTGTTACGGCAGACGGAAAAACATACGAAGTAAAGCATTATGACGCGCTTTACCTCGGAGCAGGAACAAAAGATGTCACCCTTGCCTCAAAAGACGCATCAAAGCCTGCAAAGTTCTATATGAACTCAACTCCCGCACATTGCACTTATCCTAGCAGAATCATCACTTACGAGCAGGCAAACCACATTCACATGGGAAGCGCGGCAGAGTCAAATGACCGCACTATCAACCAGTACATTCACCCGTCAGTTCTTGATACATGCCAGCTCTCAATGGGAATGACACACCTTGAGACAGGGTCTGTATGGAACACAATGCCGGCGCACACACACGAACGCCGCATGGAAGTTTATTTCTATTTCGATTTCCCAGAAGATCAGGTTGTGTTCCATTTCATGGGCGAGCCTCAGCAGACGCGCCATATCGTAATGCACAATAACGAAGCCGTAATCAATCCAAGCTGGTCAATCCACTCTGGTTGCGGCACGAGCAACTACACATTCATCTGGAGCATGGGCGGCGAGAACCGAACATACACTGATCAGGACTGGATTAGGACTCCGGATCTTCGCTAGGACACGGAAAACATTAGTGGGGCGTTTCAAAAATTTTGGTTGACACAAGTCTTCTTTCGTTTTTGTGCGCCCTGATTCACTTATGGAAAAACGGCTAGACCACAGAATTTTTCTAATTTACAATTTACAATTTCGGGTATATAATCTTTAATTATGGCAGATTTATTAACTGATGCAGAATTTGATATGTTCCGCAAGGTCATTTATGACAAAAGCGGTATAACTTTCTCAACTACAAACAGGTCCATTCTTGACAGCCGCTTAAAAGAGAAGCTGCGTGAAAAGCAACTCGACTCCGTAGAAGAATACTACCGTCTCATCATGTCAAATGAGGATGAGATGAAGACAATGCTTGACTCCGTAACTACGAACCTTACGCGTTTTTTCAGAAACCAGCCTCATTTTGACGCTCTTGTGCATTATGTAATTCCGCACATAATCGAAAACAAAAAGAAAATGGGTGATAATACCGTGCGGATATGGAGCGCAGGCTGCTCAACAGGTGAAGAACCTTACACAATAGCAATGATTCTGTTAGATATGCTGCCAGCCCCATACAAATTCCAAATTACGGCTTCTGATATTTCCCTCAAGTCGCTGATGGTAGGTCAACAGGGATTTTATCCAGATTCCCGCGTTTCAGGAATACCGCAAAAATACCTTGACCGGTTTTTCAACAAAGTTGAGAAAGGCTATCAGGCAAATAACGAGCTTATGGCAAACATAAAGTTCGACTACCATAACCTGCGCAACGACTCTGGAGCAAGAAACCTTGATATTATTTTCTGCAGAAATGTTCTCATTTATTTCGATGAGGCTGCTCAAAAGGCCACGATTGACAGATTCTGGAATTCACTAGGTCCAAAATCATACTTATTCATAGGTCACTCGGAATCGTTGTTCGGAATGGACACAAAATTCGAATTTCTAAAGACGGACTGGGCTTGTCTTTATCAAAAACAGATTTAATCCGAGCTGTTTATATCAGGGCTGTAAAAAGTTCGCGGTACTATCATTGTTTATGGGAATCGCTAAAACCAAAAGTTTTTAGCGATTTCTTTATATTGAAAAGAACAAAAACGAATGTACCGTGCTATATTTTTTTTCAGCTCTTATTTTTTATAGGAGGGCAATTATGAACGATGATATTAATGTACTTATATGCGATGACTCCGCTTTGATGAGAAATCTGATTTCCAGAATTATAGATGGAACTGAGGGAATGACTGTTGTTGGAAAAGCCATGAACGGCAAATTCCTTGTTGAAAAAATTCCCACACTAAAACCTGATGTTATTATCCTTGATATAGAAATGCCAATGATGAACGGCATTGAGTTCTTAAAGTACAGAAAAGAAAACAGGATTGATATTCCGGTAATCATCCTTTCTTCAATCGCAGAGAAAGGTGCGTCCGTCACTATGCAATGTCTGGAGCTTGGCGCGTCAGACTTCATAACAAAGCCAAACGGTTCTGTATCAGCAGATATAAGCTCAGTTGCGGACAGGCTCGTTGAGCTTATTTCTTCTTATGGCGGCTCGTATGCACGCCGCAAGCACGGAAAGACAGTACGAAGCACGGATTTTTATGCGAACCTTGCCGCGGACAAAGCCGTTGAGCGAAAACTTACTTCAACTCTTGGCGAATCCAAAGCAAAGGAATTTCTTTCCTCTCGGAAAACGGAGCTTCCGTCAAGAACAATTTCTTTCAACACATCAAAAGAGCCTGCCACAATTACGCCGGTACGAAGCGGCGGACGAATTGAGGTCATTGCAATCGGAATCTCCACGGGAGGACCGAACGCGCTCAGGGAAGTGTTCAAAGACATTGACCCGCATTTAAAACAACCAATTCTTGTCGTTCAGCATATGCCAGCTGGTTTCACAAAGGAATTCGCAAACTCTTTGGATAAAATATGCCCTCTGAGCGTAAAAGAAGCCGAAGACGGAGACATTATCACAGAAGGACATATTTACATCGCTCCAGGAAATTACCACATCGTAGTAGAGCAAACACTTGGGCGGCGGCAAATTCGTCTTTCTCAGGAACCGCAACGAAACGGTCACAGACCTTCTGCGGATGTTTTGTTTGAATCTGTCGCAAAGATTTACCAGAACCACGCACTCGGCGTCATAATGACCGGCATGGGACGCGACGGGGCCGTAGAGCTTGCTGAAATGAGAAAGCAGGGAGCTTGGACGCTTGGTCAAGATGAACGCTCGGCTGTCGTATACGGAATGCCTAAAGTTGCATACGAGCTTGGTGGCGTACAAAAACAAGTTTCGCTTGACAATATGGCCGCTGAAATCTCAAAGATCGCAAAAGAGCATTTGTAATAAATCCGCTCAAAAATCAGTTCATAATAAAAGGGGCTGCCTGAGAAACTCAATGCTTGTGGTCACTGAGCTTTTCGGGCAGCCCCTTTTTAATCTTCAAATGAATTTCCGAACAGGTCTAATTAGTTCCAAAGGGCAACAGGATTTACAAGCTTTCCGTTCTTGAACACCGTAAAATGAAGGTGCGGTCCCGTACTCATTCCCGTACTTCCTACTTTTCCGATTATCGAGTCCAAATTCACATACGAGCCTCTTTTTGCCTTGATTGAGCTCAAATGCCCGTACAATGTCTTATAACCTGATGAATGTTGAAGGATTACATAATTTCCGTAAGTCGCATTGTAGCCAGTTTCTACGACCTTTCCTGCCATTGCCGCATATACGGAAGTTCCTGTGGGGCAGGCCATATCCACGCCCGAGTGATATGAGCGTGAGCCTGTAAATGGATTGGAGCGCCATCCGAAGCTGGATGACCTGTACCAGCTTGCTCTGATAGGTTTTTTGAACAAATCTCCGTTTATTTCCTGAAGCTCCGACCAGCTCAGTTTTGCGTCAGGAATAAAAATCGTCTGACCTTCCTTGAGTTCAAAGGTAAGAGCAGTTATTCCGTTGGCAGCCCTGCATTTTTCAGAATCAACGCCTTTTTCTTTTGTTATTGATTCTACTGTCTCACCATTTTTCTTAACTGTATAAAGGATTCCAGGCTTTGTCGGGATTTTCAAGTACTCGCCGGGCTGAATCGTCCTTGAATTCCTGATATTATTCACGCTTATTATTGAATCCTGTGTGACCTCAAACTGCTCCGCAATTTTCCCAATCATGTCGCCCCTTTTGATTCTATACGACATATACGAAAGGGCATCCGTATCAACGGGGCCTTCAAATGAAACAAGCTCCACGTTCGCCGCAACTACCGCATCCGCCACGACATCCTCCGTGACACTCGGAAACGCTGGATAGGTGTTTCCACCCATACCGTTTTCAACTTCTTTATCTCTGCCCAAAAAAAACGCTCCGGCAAGGATAATGGCACAAGCTCCGGCCGTTATCGAAGTGTAACGGACGGCAGATTTCAAAGAAATGTTATCAAGATGCAGCATTGTTTCACCCACAAGATTTTTTTTACTTTTTGTTCAGGCCAATCAAATATGTTTCAAATGACTCGGAACGACAGGCAACAGGCTTAAACCCCTTCGCGCTCGCAAAGATTTCACGCATTGATTTTAGCAAAGACTGCTGGTCTCCGTTTTGGAACACCTTTACGGCAAAGTTCCCTCCGGATTTCAGCATAATTTGCGCATACCAGATTGCCATCTTCACAAGCCCCTGAGACCTGGCAGTATCAACAACCCTGTTACCAGTCGTAAGCGGGGCCGCATCACAAACAACCAAATCAAACGGGCCGTGACTTTTTATTGATTCCACAATCGCATTGTCAGTTAAATCCCCCTGAATAAAAACAAGGTTATCGCCCTTAACATCCTTTGACAGCGGATTCAAATCACACGAAACAACCTTTCCGCTTCCATCCAGAGTTCTCAGGAGGAAGGTTGTCCAGCTTCCAGGCGATGAGCCTAAATCAAGCACTTTAAAATTTTTCTTTATCATGCCGAATTTTTCATCAATCTCTTTCAGCTTGTAGACGCTTCTGGCAGGATACCCCTCTGAGAAAGCTTTCCGAGACCAGAAATCAGGTTTTTCATAGCTGTTTGCCATAATAAAATTTTCGGCACTTTTAAAATCAATTTTAGTACTTTGTTACTTAGTCACATTAAATTTAAAGAACATACAGTCACCGTCCTGAACGACATAGTCCTTTCCTTCCTGACGATACTTTCCTGCTGATTTTATCTCAGCCTCGCTTCCGTACTTGCGCAAATCCTCGACGGAATAGACCTCTGCTTTGATAAATCCGCGCTCAAAATCAGTATGGATAACGCCGGCAGCCTGAGGAGCTTTGTCTCCGCTGTGAATCGTCCATGCGCGGCACTCATCAGGACCTCCTGTAAAGAATGTGCGAAGTCCCATGAGATGATATGCGGCACGGGCAAGGACTGAAAGCCCGCTCTCAGAAAGCCCCGCGCTCTCCATGAACTCTTTTCGCTCTGCTGGATCCGTTATTTCAACAAGGTCAGATTCAAATTTGCCGCAGATTACGATAACCTCGCTCTTTTCCTGCGCGGCAATTTCACGAACCCGTTCAACATAGCTGTTAGTTCCCTTTGAGATTGTATCTTCGTCAATGTTGCAAACAAAAAGCTGCGGTTTTATAGTAAGAAGATGAAGGTCATAGATTCCTTCTTTTTCCTCGTCCGTGAGGTCTGCCTGACGAGCGCACTTTCCTTCCTGAAGGAGCGGAAGTATCTTGTCAACCGCACTTCTGTAGCCGGCGAACTTTTTCTCCTCCGCCTTTCCAAGAGAACGAATCTGGCGCGTAACTTTGTCCTCGCGCTTTGTAATCGTATCAATATCAGCCTGACAAAGCTCATAGTTGATTGTGAGAATATCACTCTCAGGGTCAATCGGAGCGTCCGTCTTTGCGTCGTCACGGACATGCTGGATGTCAGGATTATCAAAACAGCGCACAACATGGGCGATGACGCTCGTCTCACGGATATTCGCAAGGAACTGGTTTCCAAGCCCCTCGCCTTTTGACGCGCCTTTTATTAGCCCTGCAATATCAACAAAATCAACAGTAGCAGGAATTTTCTTTTTTGGCTGGAAAACGCTTGCCATAAAGTCAAGTCTTTCGTCAGGAAGCTCCACCACGCCAACATTCGGGTCAATGGTACAGAAAGGATAATTTTCAGCTGCAGCCGGAGCTTTTGTCAGCGCAGAAAAGATTGTAGATTTTCCAACATTAGGAAGACCTACTATTCCACAAGTAAGTTTCATATCAGTTTCCTCGATTTTTTATCATTTTGCAGATTGATATTAGACCTGTTCGGAAACCTATTGTTTCCTCACAGGTCTTGCGCAATTTTTTCAGGCTAAAGCCTTGCAAAATTACAGAATTTCTAAGGTTCGTGTTCGGAAAACTGAAGTTTCCGAACAACTCTATTTTACCGAGAAACAGCAGTTTCCTCAATGTTGAAAATTGATTTTTATGACTGCGTTTTAATATGAAACTGTGTTTTTAACATCAAGGTCATTTCCGTTAACAACATTGAACACATGCCACTTCGTGCCGTACTGATTCGGCTTTATTGTGAATTCGGTCTTGAATGTATTGTTCACGAACACGCTCACATGCGCCTTTACATTTGAAAGAGCCGTAGTTTTTGTTTTTTCCTGATTCGTAAAGTCGTAGACATAATATTCGTAGACAGCCGAAGGATCGAGCCCCTCTATCGTTATTGTCTCAACGCCGTTTCCGTGACGCTCATCATGGTCAAGCCTCATGTTCTTTGACTTTCTGTTTGAGTAATAGACATGCCGCCAGCCGCACTTCATATGCGCGTCAAGGTCAATTGAATTCGATGTCCAGTCAAGGACGATTTTTACGCGCTCGTAATCAACAGCTTTCGGAATTGAAAGTCTTGATGATGAAACGATTTCAGAATCTTTTATAGTCATATCAGCCGAAGTCGTAACATATTCTCCGTCCTTAGAAATCTTGACATTGTAATTTCCGTCCACAACATCCTCAGGAAGAACGACTTTTCCTTCCGCATCAGTAACAAAGACACGGCTTCCGTTCAGAGTGACTTTTGCGCCTTGGACGGCTTCACCCGTATCGCTGTCACGCACGATAATAGTCCTCTTATCATAATCAATGAATTTAGCAGGAACTTCATCTTTTTCAGTAGCTTCCGAACCAGAATCTTTCAGGCTTCCGTCAGAGCCTTCGGCTCCGTCTTCACTAGGCTCTGCCCCAGACGCACCAGCTCCAGCCGCTCCGCTTTTGTCAGCCGCACCGTCACCAGAGCCGTCAGAATCAGTACCATCGCCTGATTTTTCATCTGCTCCAGCACCAGACACATCTTCTGAGACAAGGGAGTTTTTATCGCCGCCCTCAAAACTCGTTCCGTCCGTGTCTTTTCCGTCTGCATCTTTCAGACTTCCGTCAGAACTTTCGGCTCCGTCATCGCTAGGCTCTGCCCCAGACGCACCAGCTCCAGCCGCTCCAGTTTTGTCTGCCGCACTGTCACCAGAGCCGTCAGAACCTGTCCCCTCGCCTGATTTTTCATCGGCTCCAGAGCCAGACACATCTTCTGAGACAAGGGAGTTTTTATCGCCGCCCTCGGAACTTGTTCCGTCCGTGTCTTTTCCGTCTGCATCTTTCAGACTTCCGTCAGAACCTTCGACTCCGCCTTCGCCAAGCTCTGCCCCAGACGCACCAGCTCCAGCCGCTCCGTTTTTGTCTGCCGCACTGTCACCAGAGCCGTCAGAATCAGTACCGTCCGCAGCCTCTCCGTCAGCTCCAGAACCAGCCACATCTTCTGAAACGAGTGAGTTTTTATCGGCATCTTCGGAATTAGTTATATCCGCATTTTTTCCGCTTAAATCTTTTTCAACAGGAACTTCCTTGATGACCTCTTTGATAATTTCAACAGGGACTTCCTTTATCACCTCTTTGATGACTTCTTTTTCAACCGGCACTTCTTTTATAACTTCTACAGGAACTTCCTTGATGACCTCTTTGACCACCTCTACGGGAACTTCCTTAACGACTTCAACTTCTTTCTCCACCGGAACTTCCTTTATCACCTCTTTGATGACTTCTTTTTCAACCGGCACTTCTTTTATAACTTCTACAGGAACTTCCTTGATGACCTCTTTGACCACCTCTAC
>JAFSJW010000068.1 GCA_017449265.1 Treponema sp. | reverse complement strand
TCTACTTCAGAAAAGAATCTCTGGAGGCAAAAGATTCAGCGGTATCGCAATTTTTGGACACCGCTGAAAGGATTTATTCAACAACTACTTCATCCCCGGACCGCACATAACTCAATTGCTCTCCCATGATTTCTTTCATCTGAGTGTAAACCGGAATGCCGGTACAATGGCAGGTTGCAAAGTGAGCTTTATAGTTTTTGAGACGATTTGCAATTTCTGTAACTTCGGCAGTGTCGGCCTCTGAGAACTCAGTGCGCTTCATAAGATGGAAACCACCGATTACAAGGTCTGGAAGTGAGTCCGAGCCAAACTTTCGCTCAAGTGTTTCCATCACATTCAAAATGCCGTTATGCGCACAGCCACAGAAAAGGATTTTATTTCCACCAGCTGTCAAAAGCAGATTCTGTTCGTGATGAAATTCATCCTGAATATACTGACCGTCGCAAAGCTCCCGAAGACGTTTGTTTGTAGAAGGCAGCGGATAAGCCCGCTTTTCAACAGTAAAAAGCTGAAGCTCGTCATCAAGCTTAGTGTCACCCTTCAGAAGTTGAACCTGTGACAGCGAGAGAATCTTTTTATCAATCCCGATGTAGCGGTAGCCCTTCTCTTCTCCGTCGAAGGCATAATATTCTCCGCCGACATTGTGCTGCAAGTAAATCTTTGCCCGCAGATTAATTTCCACAAAAGGCAGGATTCCGCCCGAATGATCATAATGACCGTGACTCAAAATCACTGTATCAACGGTTTTCAAGTCCACACCAAGTTTTTCAGCATTCCGCAGTACAAGCTCGCTTGGGCTTGAGTCAAAAATCAGTTTATGTTTTTCAGTCTCAACATAAAAGGAAAGTCCGTGTGCAGCCTCACAGCCACTCTCTCCCGGTTCATTTTCAACTAGATTTATAACTCGCATAACATACCTGTTCCATAAGATTTCTTCTCGCAGTATCAGCAACACACAATAAAACAAAATGTGATATAATAAAAGCATAATATGGGAAAAATCAAAATTATTAAAGGTGACATCACAACTTTGGCTTGTGACGCAATCGTAAATGCTGCAAATTCCTCTCTTCTTGGTGGCGGCGGTGTTGATGGTGCAATTCATTATGCAGCTGGTCCTGAACTTCTCGCTGAATGCCGTACTCTTGGCGGCTGCAGAACCGGCGAAGCTAAAATCACAAAAGGATATAAACTACCGGCCAGATTTGTTATTCACACTGTCGGGCCGATTTATTACGAGCATACTCCGGCAGAGGCTGAGTCACTTCTTACTTCCTGCTACGAAAACTCACTGAAGCTTGCCCGGGAAAAGGGGCTTAAGACCGTGGGATTTCCTCTGATTTCTGCCGGGGTGTATGGGTATCCGCAGAGAGATGCTATCAGGGTGGCGGTTGAAACGATAAAAGGACATGCTGCAGATTTTGAGGAAATCACGCTGGTGCTCTTTGGGGAACGGGAATTTGGATTTGCGGGGGAGATGTACGGGGAGTTTGCTGCATTTACTACTGCATCGGCTGTTTGATCGGCACAACTGCCGTGGATTAGTTTTATGTTAGACATAAAGGAATTCCTTACAACTTTTCATAATAAGCCTTAATCTTTGCGGCCATCAGTTTTCTTCGTTCTGCCAAGAACTTTTCATAATCCTTGAATGTCCACGCTTTAATCTCAAGAGGAATACAGTTATCAGAAAGATTCTTTTTGATGTCATCTTCTGATTTGAGATTACCGATATGGTATTCCCCTGTTTTGCATTGCTCAAAGACTTTTGCAAAATATTTACAAGGTTCATCCTTGCCTACTGCGATGTTTGTTGGTGTATCAAGATAGGTAAAGTTTGCAACCTGATTATATTTTGCTTTGTCGTTGATTCCGTTATCAATCAAATATTGTTTTGGGAAGATATGATGAACATCTCCCATTGTTGTTATGAGATTTGAAAATTTTGAACCTTCGTTGAACAAGGAATCACTTCCCTCTCTACAGGAAGCTGCCCAGAATACACAAAGATATGGACTGTTTACAGAAGATGTTTCAAGGTTCTGTACAAGTTCTACATTCCAGAATGTATCTGACAAAGTCTTTTCTACTTCTTCAAGCCATGACAAAAATCCTTTTTCTTTGATTCGACGCAAATCTAAATCCATTGCAGATTCAGGAGATGAAATATAACGACCAGTCAAAGTGCTCATTACATACCAGCGCTGAACATAATTTTTTACCTTTGTTTTATCGATTGAAGAATCTTTCAACAAGCGTAAATAAAGAGTATAGGCAAAATCCAGTGTGATATCTGATGTTATAAGTTTTTTAGCAATGAATCCTGCATCTTTGATTGCAAGAACAAACTGTTTAAAGTTGTATTCGTTCATGTAATCAAGAACACCGTTAGAAAGATTTTTGAAGGTTTCTTCTGCAATTGATTCTTTAAAATCTTTTGTTTCAAAATCACGACCTTGCAAAAGGCTTACCAAGTTTTTCATTTTTCCACGAGGATATTGAGACATAAATGCAACACGAAGCATATCACTGTAATCAGGATCATAAATATCATCATTATCATCTTTGAGCCATTTTAATTTTGGAGCATAATCAGTTTTTGCAAATTCTTCATCCTTGGTCATTTCTGGATACCATTTTGGATCAACCGCAAGATGAGAGAAATAGTCGATTGCTTTTCGAAGCATATTTCCACCATAAGTTTCGTTTGCAGCAATACGGCTCATTGCAAAGTCAGCTTGATTAAGCTTTGTTCCCTGGCTGTTAATACGGATAAAGATCTCTGTTACTTCATCAATGCTCAGTTCTTTATCGAAAAGTTCAATTACACCAAGTTTACGATTTTTGATGTCGATGAGTTTTGTAAGTTTTTCATCGAATTCATCTTCATCCATATCAGGATTTGCTTCACAATATGCTTTTAAGAACCTATGTAAACGAAAATCAGATTTAAATATTTCAGATACATCAGGAATCCATTTTTTATCTTTTAAGATTGCATTGTCCTGAACAGCAAAGCATTCTTCATCATTTTTTGCAAAAGGATTGTAAGCAATTGCAATATGCTTCTTTTCAAAATCAGCATTAAAAACTTCAAGTCCACTTAATGCAGTCATCATGGCAGTAACACGTTGCTGACCGTCAATCATGATTTTTTTGCCAACAGAAAGACTTCCGTCTTTGAGCTTTAAATCTGGACTTTTAGAAATAATCAGATAACCGGTTGGATAACCTTTATAAAGAGAATCCACAAGGTCTCTAACCTGCTTTCCCTTCCAGACAAACGGACGCTGAATCTCAGGGATTGCAATCTCATTTGATTTGATAAAATTTAGAATTTGTTCGACTGTGTAGTCGTGTACGCTGTATTTTTCGGACATAGGATCTCCCCTCTCTAAATTCTTTCCAAAAAATTAAATATCTTGACTTTTTAAATCAAAATGTTATATTTAAAATATCTCATCTACTAGTTGTAGAAGGAGTTTCTGAAGACGTTCCGCTTGCCGAAGCGTCTTTTGCTTTTTTAAACCGTTTTATATTGTTCATATCGCTTTAACTGTTTTTCCAAAGCATTGTCATATTCCAGATAATAAGCCGTAATCAACAAGTTATAGTTTTCTCTCTTTTCAATGATAACAAGATATCGCTCTTCTTCAAACAGGAAATGAACACGCTTATACATTTTCCATGGTTCTTCCCAGATTTTGATTCCTTCACAATCTGTCTCAGAACAATTACCTTTACATAAATAATTTTCTATAACCTTTTTTATCCAATGTAAGCGTTCACACCGCTTAAAATCAGGCTCGCGATTTTCAATATTTTCATAATTCTTACAAGTAAAATGAATGAACGATTCTTCGTAACCGTCAATTATAGGAAGAAATCTTACTTTGACTATCTTACCTTCAAACTGCGGATGAGTAGTTATAAAATCAGCTTTATATTTTTGATATAGAGAAGCTTCATAAACTTTGTAATCCTGCTCAAAATCGTATGGATTAAGAGGAGGCAACCAACAGGTATTTTTATCCATTCGTTCTTGCCTTCCATACAAAAAGATTACATTTGTCTTCACGCAGCAAAGTTGATCGTTCTAAAGAATATCCTGAGCGTTTTTGAATTAATTGGATTAATTCTGCTTTTGTCTGACTTCGCTTTTCACCTTCTGGAAAGTGACGATTCTTATATCCAAAGGCACCAATCAATACATCTGTAATCTGCATAATCTGAACTTCATCTGAACGGATTGGTTTTACCTGCTTTATAATGCTTTTTGAAAAATCATAGATTGAATTTCTTATCACTTCCTGAAGTTTCTGTGCTTTTTGTGATGAATGCGTATCTTTAATATCAATAAAAATATTATATTTTTCCGTAGGTAAAAGCATTGCCTTAAGCATACTAAAATACATCTTGTAATACCATTCATCATGAGTCTGATTAAATTCAAAATGCTTTAATTCATCTTTGTGCGGAATCAATAAGCCTCTAAAATGCAAATCTTTTTCATCAAAGAAATAATTGATTAAATCTTCATAGACTTGCTTTTTGACAGGAGAAACTTTTGTCCATTTTAATTCAGCTGTTGACTGAATCCCATTACGAGCTTTAATTTCTTTTATCCGCTCATTGATTTCATGCCGCTTTTCTTTTGGACACCATACAGCCCCAAGAACCATAACATTACTATTGTCATGCTCCAAATGGCAGCTTTCATCACAGTAAAAATTATATTCGGTCATGTTGATTCTCCTTAATCGTGTATGCTGTGTTTTTCGGATATAGTTAATTCACTCCAGTAATTTTGTCAGAATTACAACAGCAAGTTGTTATAAATATCTTAAAAATTTGTTCCCATTCCTCTTTTATTGAAGGAATAAGCATATCAACAGAAGATTCGAAAGTCGATTCAAAACACTGATTAGAGAAAATATCTGATAAATATTTTTTAATACCCTGTAAGATTATTCTCTCACAAGACTTATCACATGGACAAGTTCCTTTAGAGCAAGTCACAGTTGAGATATCTGCTTCAAAGAGCTTTTTTAAATAGTCAGTTTCATGTATTTTTTTATATGTATATCCGTTCTTTATATCTAAAAATGCACGAAAAACATCAGCTTCTGAAACTGATTTATTTTCTATTTCTTTTATTTTATTTCTTGTATTCCCATTATAAGATGAAAGCATCATAAAACCATCACTTGAGAAAAGATTCTCAATTTCATGAATATTAGGAATATAATAAAATATATCCTTATATTGATGTATAACACTATCACCTTCAAAGCATTTCGCCGTTGCTCCATAAACATCGCTAGGAGATTTTTTATCAGTATCTAAAATAGATAATACAAAGGCATGTTCTTGTAAACGTGTCAGAAAAACTTGTTTTATATTCTTGCCACCGCCCCCCTGTTCTTGCCTAAATTTATAACTGATATGTTGAAATGGAAGGTATTTAGATTTTTCATAATCAACTATTTTTAATAAATATTTATCATCCTCAATATTTTCAGGTATCAAAAAAGTTTCATCCCAAAAATGTTGTTCCATTGCAAATTTATAATTCACTCGCAGTTTGTTTTCTGAGAATTCCCAATCATTGTCAAATCTTCCAATAAGTACAAAATAATTTAGATGTTCAATAATTGAATTTAAGATTGTATAGTTTCGATAAATGTAATCAAATGCAAGTGCAATTTTTTTCTCATCATTTGACAATGCAAAATCACGAAGACTTTTAGCTACATCTGATGATATTGCGGAAACATAATGATTTCTATGATACATACAAATTGTTGTTTCATTTAACAAACGTATTAAGTCGTTCTTGTATTGACCATCTTGATTTTCTAAATCTTGAATTATTGAAGCATCAAATAAAATGAACATCTTATTCCCCAAAGAATCCTATAGGCCAATCATTTAAAACACCATTTTCATTGTAAGTTGATTTAGAAATTTCTGTAACATTTTTTTCTTTAGTAAAAATCAATACAGAAACATATTCATTATTTATTTCATTTCGTTCAATCAACCTACCTAAATAATTAACAATGGTTTTGCTATGGGTTTCAATTATAAATCTAATTGATAAATTATTTTCAACTGCAATTCTTATTGAATTCGCAAAAGCCTTTATTAATTTGCACTGAAGAGCTGGATGCAAATGCAATTCGGGTTGTTCTATAGCAAAAATGGTATCACGTCCTCTACTATAATAATTGTTTGTTTTATTAGTTAAAGACCATTCTTGAGTAACAATTGGTAATATCTGTGTGAAACCAAACCCCATATCATTAATATTATGATTTTCTCCTGTAATTGCATCTTTTATAATAATAGATTGAAATCCCGTCTGTTTCTCAACTTCATAATGAAAATCAAAATTCGTGTCCATCCATAAATGAAAATCATTTTTCTGTTTATTTGACATCGACAAATAAAACTGTACTAAATTCGAACCATCAGGTTCTACTTCATTTACCGAAAGAGGCTGATTTCTATAAAAACGTTCTGTATTAGCTCTTAGAGGTTTTGAATAACTAATATTGATAAATTCTCTACATAGATTTTCTGTTAAAACATCATAAACAGTTATGAAATCTCTTAATTTTAATGCATCTCCAATTTCATTTAATATTTTAGGATCATTATTTACTTTATTTTCAAATATTTCACATTTTTCAGTATCATTATCTAGAGTCATCTTAAGTTTTTGTCTTAATACATCTTTATCATTTAGATTATCATCATGTTCTAATTCTTGTATTGTTCTTATGAGTTGGAAATCTGAAAAAATATTTTCAAAATTTCTTTTGATTGTTTCATTTAAAATTTCAGTCTCAGGATTACCAAAGAAAGTATCTCTATTATATTCATAAACAAACTCTGGAAATAGAGATGTATAAGTAAAATATCCTAATCGTAATTTTGGGTATTTATCTAGGAATGAAATTCCATTGATCTGAAAATTAGTCAATTTTTTAGTTTTCACGTTTAATGATATATCGATTATATTATCATTGTATTTCAATTGCATATCTGATATATATAAATAATCTTCTTCATCATATTTTTTTACTTTAATAGATATAGAATAATCTATTTTCCTAACCTTTAATCTTCGCCGGCCATGTCCAGTTACAATTGTAGAAGTCGATTCTGGAATTATCCCCTTGAATTCAAAAAATATAAATTCTTTTTGCTTTTTATATAAATCATTTAGAACGGTATTAATTTCACCAAAATATACTAAATCACCAAATAAAGAAATTGCCCCTCTAGTTTTATTACTAATACTCTGTTTGAATAAAGGGAAAAGTCTCAAAAATGAACTTTTTCCGCAACTATTTCTTCCTAAAAGAACAGTAATAGGTTTTATTTCAATATCATTGATATTACATAAAGAACGAAAATTATCTACACTAATCGATTTTATCATTTTTACTCCTTTTTTTATTATCGATATATTTCAAATTATTCCGAACTATATTTCTCCTCTAAACGCCCTAGCCAAAATAGATTTTTTTAGCAGGGCGATTTGGTCCAGGACGGTTTGGGCGGCTTCTTTGGCACAGGTTTCTTTTTCTAGCACGGCGTCTAGGATGCGGACAATTTCTTGTTGTTCTGGAAGTGTTGGAATGTGAATTGTTATATTTCGACATATTTCCAAAGTAAGATTTTGTTGTCCAGCTGTTGTTTTGATTTGACGAGACATATTTTCAATAGTCTTTGGAGAAATCAAATAATTTGCTAAATAAACATTATATAATTCAGATTTGCATCTAAATCTAGCAATTGCCTGATTTATATTCCATTCTGGATATGAATCAGGAACAATTGAAACTTTTCCAAATGGTGGACCAACAATATTCATAAGCACATCACCAGGAAGTGTAATTGAACGTGCAAGAAAATTTTTGTGTGATTCCAATTTCACAAATGTTGGATCTATTGTGAAATCAAGCTTAGTATCGAAACAAAGATTATAAACTTTTATATATGGTATATCTCCATTTCCTATATACATATCTTCTTTTTTGGGAGTTGTTCCTTTTGTAATAAAATCACATACATCTTCTAATCTCTTTTCTTCCCATGAATCATCTGCAACGCCATTTTCTTTGCGCCAGTTGGCGGTTAGTTCGCCGGTGAAGGCTTTGTGCAGGATGGCGGCTTTGCGGGTTTCGAAGCTGTCTAGTACTGATTGGGCTTTTTTCTGAGCTTGGTCTAATTTTGCGAACATTGTTTCTATGCGGTTTACGATGCGCTGTTGTTCGGCGAGAGTTGGGGGGAGCGGAAAGGGAATTTGCTTCAACGTGTTTACGCTGACACCGCCAATCAAGCCATGTCGCTTTTTCATAAAGCAATAAAAAAACACGTTGCTTTGCAGATAGTAGTAAATCAGTTTTGGCTCAATACTTTTTGAGACAAAAGCACAAAGTTTGTTTCCAAAACATACTTTTTCTTCTGTAAATCCGAGTTTTTTTCCTGCACTTCCGCCCTCAATGCAAAGAAGGGCTGTATTTTCAGGGGCTGTTTTGAAGTTTTCAAAATCGGTTATTTTTACACCATTTTCATAATTTATAGAACCGTCAAAATCAACGTCTTTCGTTCCGATGAAGTTCAAGCCTCTTTTTTGTCCTGCATATTTTTCGGCTTTTACTTTTTCATTTATGCTGTTTCCCGTGTAAATGTCTGCAATCTCTTTTGCACTTGTCCACTTCCATCCGTCCGGTAAATTATATGGTTCGACTATTTCTGTCTGTCTGTTTTTTTCAAGTTCCAATTCTAAATTCTCCATTATTCATTATCAATTATTTATCATTCTTACGACCAGTTCATACGGTGCTTTTATTACTGTCTGTTCTATCTCAGCTTTCTTTGCCATTATTTTTTGTTCTCCGTCTGTTCCATTTTCAATTCGTGAACGCCGTTAGGCGTGAACAAATCCGTGTGACAACCTTCGGGGTTTTAGGGGCTTTGCCCCTAGGAGAAGGGGTAGCGAGCAACGAAGTGCGAGCGAGGGGAAGGCTTTCCCCTACTTTACGAATATTTTTTGCCATTTCTCAATTCTCCATTTTCAATTAATCATTTTTCGTTACCATACAATTGTCTATATTTTATCATTCACAAAGGCGACAAACGGTTTTACGCCATCTGTATAAATGTCATTAAAAGTGTCTTTTTCAGAGGCTATGGTGTACATGTCTGGATTCAGCCATTTGATAAAATCCAGAATCAAATCATGCTTTTGCTTCAAGTCTTTCCAGTGAGAAATACGTTCGTGATGTGCAATTCTGTTTCTTAAAAATCTGATTTCGGAAAGGTTCTTTTGAATCGTGCCAGAACTTTTTTGATTTGCAGGACATCCGTGCATGCAGTTTTTAATAACGGCAAACTGGAACCCCTGGGTGTTATATTTTCTTCCCATAAGAGCTACCCAAAATCCAAGTGTAAGCTCTGCTATGAGCCGGCCGTGACTGTATTTTTTTCCCTGACGTTTTATTTTAAGCATGGCATCATTTATCATCATTAATTCTGTCTGATTTAGGTGAATTACATTATTCCAGTCCGGTTGGTTAAAATATTTTTCCAGAGCCTTGTCGATGCTGTTCCGAAGCGTAACCTCGAAAATATTAATGAGCGGATAGAGGCTTTTACAGAGGGCAATATTATAAATATATCTTGCAATTGCTGTCGTATCATCAACGCCGTCTGCACGGTATACAGCAAGTTTTTCTTCTGAGATTGACTTTTTTAAGCTTTCAAAAGTATTCTTGTCCAGCATCTATCCTTGACTTTACCCTCATTATAGCATATATTATAAAATGTAAGCCACGTAATCCTTTCTCCTGCTTTGCAGTGCTAGGGATCGTGGCAGTCTTTTTTTTAACGCCGTTACTACAAATTAAATCTATCCTTTATCAGTTACAGTCGCAAAAATCAAGTTTTTTCTTAATTTTTGCGAGTATAGTAGCTAAAAATATCATTTCTCCGTCTTCTGAAGTTCGCGAACAACTTCTTTGATGAGGTCGGCGGCCATTTCAAGCTGGTCTATGCAGTCTTGGGCGCTTTCAATTGGGTCGGGAAGGTCTTCGTAATCGAGGATGCTTTCGTCGCGGATAAGGCCCAGGTCAAGGCTGTTTCCTTTGGCGGCAATCTGGTCGCGGGTAAAGCAGTTCCAGCGTTCGTCTTTTACAGAAGCTCTATCTTCAGCGGTGTAGGCTTTTATAAAGTCGTCAAAATGTTCTTTTTTGAGAGGATTTGTTTTGCCGAAGTTTGGCATATTGGTGCGAAGGTCGTAGAACCAGACTTCTTTTGTGTTGTTCTCGTCTGTTTTGCCGCGGGTAAAAAAGAGGACGTTTGTTTTTACTCCCTGGGCATAAAAGATTCCGGTTGGCAGGCGGAGGACTGTGTGCAGGTTACATTTGTTCATTAAATCTACGCGGATTTTTTCGCCGTCGCCGTCTGCAAAAAGAACGTTATCCGGAAGAACTACTGCGGCTCTGGCTTTTCCGTCTGCTTTTAATGAGCGGTAAATGTGCTGTAAAAAGTTGAGCTGTTTGTTGCTTGTGGTGTAGGTAAAGTCATCGCGGGTGGCACGCTCACCGCCCTTTTTAGTACCGAACGGAGGATTTGTAAGGACAACATCATAGCCTGTCATGGCTTTTCCGTTTTCGCTTAAGGTGTCTCCAAGAACGATTCTTCCCTCGATGTTATGCAGCATGGCATTCATAAGTGCAAGTCTGTGAGTTTCATGCACAAGTTCTCCGCCAGTAAAAGCTTCTTTTACCTGGAACTCAGCCTGCTTTTCGGTAAGGTCGCAGTAATCATCACTGATGCTTTTTACATAAGCGTCTGCCGCAATCATAAAGCCAAATGTTCCGCAAGCAGGGTCGTTACAGCGTTCTCCAACCTGAGGGGCAATCAACTGAGTCATTACATCGATTAAAACTCGTGGGGTAAAATACTGACCGGCACCGCTTTTCTTTTCGTTTGCGTTCTTTTCCAGGAGACCTTCGTAAAGATTGCCCAAGCCTTCTTCTTTTGCAGAATACCAGTCAAGCTCGTTTATTGACTTAATGATTTTCTCAAGATTTTTCGGCTCATCAATATTTGAACTAGAGCCCTGATAGATTTCACGGACACGGCCTTTTGTGTTTTCCCCTAAATAAGCAAGCAGTTCCTTGTAAAACTTTTTGAGTTCTATTCCACTGTGGGCAACAAGTTTGTCCCAGCGTTATTCCTCCGGAATAGTATCTTCAGTTTTGGTCTCTTTTGCCATTTTCAAAAAGAGAATATATGTCAGTTCTGTTACATACTGATGATAAGTGATTCCATCATCACGAAGAATGTTACAAAGATTCCAAAGTTTGCTTACAATTTCCTGATTTGTCATTTATTTATTCTCCTGATACAACCAGTCCAATGCATTTTTGCGGATTATTCCGTCATAGTCACCGTCGGGGTCATCATCTAAAGTTAAAAGTATTTTGGGATAATTATCTCTAACTGCTTTAAGTGGCTTTAATTCTCTTGCCAGCGTGTTTTCATCCCTCACAGAAGCTGAAACCTGAATGTAGGTATTTCCATGTGTGTTCTGGGCTACAAAATCTATTTCCATGTCATCAACTTTGCCAACATAAACTTCGTAGCCGCGGCGAATAAGTTCAAGATAGACAATGTTTTCAAGAATATGACCCACATCCATTGCCTTTTTTCCCAGCATAAAGTTTCTGAGACCAATATCGGAAACATAGTATTTTTCAAGGCTTTTAAGATATTCTTTGCCTTTTATGTTGTAGCGGGATGCCTTATAAACGATAAAACTTTCTTCAAGCGATGTAATATATTTTTCTATTGTTTTTGAATCTGATTTTCTGCCGTTTGAATTAAGTGTATCCGCAATTCTTTTTGATGAAAGTTCCAGTCCGATATTATCAAAAAGAAACTGACTAACACTTTTTAAAACCAAAGTATCTGCAATTTTTTTTCTGTCGATTATATCCTTCACCAGAATTGTGTTATAAATTCCTTCAAGATATGAATTTATTTCATCAGGTGTTTGCAAAAGTTCTATTACATAAGGAAAAGAGCTTGTCTCAACATACTGTCTGTAAGCTTGTGAAAGCTGGTTTTCCTGTTTTGTTGCCTGAACAAATTCTGAAAACGAAAGTGGAAGCATTTTTATTTCCACATAACGCCCGCTTATTAGAGTTGCAATTTCACTGGAAAGCAAAGAAGAATTTGAACCTGTTATATAGATATCCACATTATCTTTTATGTAAAGACTATCGACAATTTCTGGAAAGTTTTCTACACGCTGAATTTCATCAAGAAAAATGTAATTCATTTTTTGCGTAAGGCGTTCTTTTATATATGAATAGAGCTCGTCAGGATCTCGAAGGTGTTTATTGTCATAATCTTCAAAATTGAGAAAAATTATCTGATTTTCATCTACACCATTTTCCAAAAGTTCATCCCGGAACATTTCCATGACTGTGGACTTACCACATCGCCTTATACCAGTGATGATTTTTATGAGCTTTTTGTGCTTTAGATTTCTTAATCGCTCTAAATACTCTTTTCGAACGATTTTTTTCTTTGACATTAAACCTGCCATACTTTTATTTTATTCCCAAAAAACCGAATAATCAACAAGTTTTCGGAATACATTCCAAAAAAAATATAATTATCAGTCATTCTCAATTCTCAATTCTCAATTCTCAATTATCCATTCTTCATTATCCATTCTTCATTATCAATTCTTCATTATCAATTATCCCGCATACAGATATGTATTCAATTCTTTTATTATGGAGGAAAGCTGATTATTGAAAATTTTGTTTACTTTTGTAAAGCCGCCCTGATTTCTCCATGCCATGTATTCATCAAAAGTTTGGACATTAAGAACCGATTCATTGATGAGATATTTTTCAATACGGTCAATCCATTTCTTTTCGCCTGCTGTAAAATCGTGGGCTTTGTTCAGTTTTTTGATTGCGTTATGAATCCGCTCTTCGTGAGAAATCAATGGAGAGCCGATGGCATAACGGCGTATCAAAGTAATTATGTCCGCGGCACATTCTTCCTTTGTAACTTTTTGCACGGCAGTATTGAGCTGGATTGTGTTGTAACCGTTGGCATCAAGAGTCATGCTTAGTTTTCTCAAATCTGCGGGACGAGCGCAAACAATTCCATCTTCCCGTTCGGGAAAATATTTTCATATATTAGGTCATTTCTTATTGATTTTCCCGTTCGGGAAAGTTATGCTGTTAATATGAAAATTATTTCTGTTGAATCAATATCAGAAACAGTGAAGACCCGCCGAAAACAACTGGGACTTACTCAATCAGAAACAGCCGCAATTTGTAATGTGGGAGCTCGTTTTTTTTCAGAACTTGAAAATGGGAAAGAAACTTTACAGATGAATAAGGTGCTTCATTGTCTTGAAATGCTTGGGATAAATCTCTATGCAGTAAATCGAGAAGATGATAAATGAAACTGAACGTATTTTTTGGAAATAAAAAAGCAGGTTCTCTTGAATCAACAGAAAATCGCGGAATAATTTTTGTTTATGATGAAAATTATTTGAATGATAAAAACTCCGTTCCTCTTTCTGCTTCACTTCCTTTGCAACGAGAAGAATTTCCTCAAAAGCAATGTATCCCTTTTTTCTCAGGACTTTTGCCTGAAGAAAATTCGCGAAAAAAAATTGCAGACTATCTTCATATTTCTGAAACCAGCACTCTGAAATTACTTGAAGCATTAGGTGGAGAATGTGCAGGTCTCATTTCGATTTTAAATGAAGAGGATTCATTTTCTAAAGGAACAAGTTATAAACTCGATTCAAAAAACTACGAGCTGCTTGACGGCAACAGGCTTTCGGAATTTATCGAAAAAATGAATACCCGGCCTCTTATTAAAGCAGATGATAAATTACGGCTTTCTCTAGCAGGAGCTCAGGAAAAACTCGCACTTGCAAAAATAAATGGAGAATGGTATTTACCATTAAATGGTTCTCCTTCAACCCACATTTTAAAACCTGCTCGAACAGGAAGTCTTTCTTCGCTTGCACAAAATGAATATCTCTGCATGAAACTTGCAAAAAGTTTTGGACTTCCTGTTCCAGATGTTGATTTGTTGAATATTGCAGGAAAAGATGTTTTTGTAGTTGAACGATATGACCGCATTAAAGAAGCAGATTCGATTCAATGTCTTCATCAGGAAGATTTCTGTCAGGCTCTTGGAATTATGAGTACCTCAAAATATCAGAACGATGGGGGCCCAGGAATCGCTGACATTTTCAATACAATATTGAAAGTCTGCACCGTTCCTGCTTTGGAGACTCAGAAGTTCTTGAGATATGTGCTTTTCAATTATTTGATAGGAAATTGTGACAGTCATGGAAAAAATTATTCTCTACTTTACAAAAATAATCGTTTAGAACTTTCCCCTTTGTATGACGCTGTTTCGACAATAATCTATTCAGGCCTGACAGAAAAACTTTCAATGAAAATTGGAAAACACTACGAGATTCAGAAAGTAACTCAAGAAGATTTTTCTCTTTTGGCTGAATCTTTGAACATTAAGTATTCCGTTCTTTCAAAAATATTTGATGAGTTTTCCAAAAAGTACATAAATGCTTTTGAAGAATTAAAGGATGATGAAAAAATTTCCAGGGATATACTTAATTCTATTTTGCAAGTTGTGAAATCCAGGTTTTGATAAAATAGTGTTTTCCACCTCAGGTAGAACTTTATAAAACCTCATACTCTGAGTGTACCTCCCAAAGTGCGTTTATGCATTCCTAAATCCCAAAATAAAACCTTGTATCTTTATTAAAATCTATTCCCATAGCATCAGTAAAAAGAAAATTATATAACATACAAAACATAGGATTCTGTTTTTTTTCCAGAGAAACTGTAGGTTCTTTCGTTAGAAGGAAATGTCTGTAGAATAACCTGATGCCGTTTTGAATCATTTCAATAGAAACTTCGTTTATAAGTTCAAACTCTCTTAAATAATGAAAGAAGTTTGTAATAAAATATGCTGAAAAGATTTTTCTTCTAAAAGCCAAATATTGTTCTTTTCCAGAAATATCCGGGAATGGCTGAATGATTAAATTATCATAAGGAAGTAAATCTTCATTCATGAATAACTTAATTACCTTCCAAGTCGGTCTAGTCTTCTTAGTTTTAGTCCAGCGATTTATTAAAAGTTTTAAGTCTCCAGAATTGTTTTCACCAATTTCAAATCTTTTACTGTCCCAATAGTCATAAAGCTTCTTTTTATCTTTAACGAGTGCCAGGAACAAATCAAAAACACCTTCCAATGGTTCTACAATTTTTGTGTATTGATAAGTTGGAAGATAATAATTGAATTGATATACCGCCAAAAGAAATGCACCATTACGATTATTATGAAAGTCTTTAGACTCCAGAGCTTTTGTATAGAAATTCTATAAGCATGACAAATTGAATACATGATTGTATATTCAAGAAATTTCTCTTCTGGTATTTCTTCCGGTAAAACAAATTGTAGTGCTTTCATATATGGAATGAGTAAATCTATAATGGCAGACTTATCCCAACTATTTATATAATCTTTTTTTAACGCCCAATCTGTAAATTCATCTAAGATATCCATAACTCGTTGAAAATCTGTGTTATGGATTAAATCAAAATCATACTCAGCTTTAGATAATTTCTGAATTTCCTTTTTTCGTGCGTCCCAGTTATGCTCATAAAAATCTTTAAGCGCATCCTGGCCAATAGAATTAACAAAGAGTTTTATAATAGTATTTGCAGTAAGCTTCATAAGAGCCTCCTAAAATTAGTATGATTGCATTTTATAGTTCAATTACTTTGCAATCATGACTTTTTAGGGAAAAATTGTGTCCCGAGTTATAAATCAAACACAGTTTTTGCAGCATTATATTCTGCGGAGGTAAATGCACACAGCAGGACATCTATATCATAATTGGGAAAATCCTGAATGAATTTCTTATAAGCCCGACTGCACTGCTTTGCTGATTCTTCTGCTGGATTTGGAAGGTTTCCTGCAAAAATTCCGGAACTGATTAACGGAAAAGAGATACTGTGCAAATTATTGTCTTTCAAAAGCACAAGTGAATTGTAATAAGCATTGAACAGTTCAAGAAAAGCGGTTGGTGTTTGCCTGAAATCAGGACCAACTGCGTAAATAATGTATTTTGTATTCTTCATCTTACAGGCAGATGTGATTACTGCGTTTCCGTCTTTTACCGGAGTTTGATATTTCGGACATTCCTGTGCTAATTCCTTAGAACCACATTTACTAAAAATGACACCACAGATGCCACCTCCTTCCCAAAGCCCTGAGTTAGCGGCATTTACTACTGCATCGGCTGTTTTATCGGCACAACTGCCATGGATTAGTTTAAATGTAGACATAAAGGAACTCCTATAAAAAACTATTCGGTAAAAAGTCTATTTTATTTCCCAATGACCATTTTTATCTGCACCTACACGACATATAAGAGCCAGTTCTTCCAGTTTGCGGAGATTTACCCTTACAGTCTCTCTTGTTTTTCCTGTTCTTTCTGCAAGTTCATCGTAAGTGTAATTTGGATTAATTTTGAGTAAATCGAGAATCTGTTTTTGAGTTTTATTTACAGGCAGATTTACAGGCAGATTTTTGCCTGCATTTTCAGATTTTTTTTCATTTACAGGCAGATTTTGGGACCTGATATGACAATACCTGTTCTTAAGCTCATTATGTTCACCCATCAAGAGGTTTCGGAAAAATCGTTCAAGGAATTCCGAATTTTCCTGAATTCCTTTCTGCAGATTGGTATAATTTGCCCGAACTAATGCATTTCTAAAATACCAAGAATTTTCAGCAAAGATATCGTTATTTACATTAAATCCTAATGAACGTAAATATTTTATAGTGAATACAGCAGTAGTTCTTGTATTTCCTTCTCCAAAGGCGTGAATCTGCCAGAGTCGTGAAACAAAAAATGTAATATGCTTTACAATTTCATCAGTTGTTAAATTTTTATAGCTGAAATTCCGTTCCTGATCAAAGTCATAATCCAGAGCGGCTTTTAATTCAAAGGCTGCACCATACATTACTGTATCACCATCTAAAACCCATTCGTGTTTACTAATATCATAATCACGAAGTTTTCCTGCAAATTTAAAGATACCTTCAAAAAGACGTCCATGAATTGCAATCAGATGAGAAGGAGAAAAGTTAAAGGATTTTTCGCTCAAAATTTGAGCAATTCTGGATGCAACTTTATCCGCTTCTTCTGTTCTTTCTTTTGAATCATCAGTATGTTCTGTTTTTGATTCATAGTAAGTATCAATAAGAGATTTTGCTTCATCAATAGAAATCTCACCGTCAATATTCCGCTTTGCAGTATCAAAAAGATATTTAGAAGGCGTAAGACCGTCTACCTGCTGTAAACCAATAGCAGTAGACCATGCATATGTTTTGTCCTTTTTTTCAGGTTCTGTATTGCGGATATATTCTTCAAAATCTAATTCATATGGATTTTTGTTTGGCATAGGCTATTTATTTCCTTTATAATCGGCTTATATTAAGTTTTTCAAAATCCTGCCCGTATTTATTCAAATAATCATCATGAATTTTATCCCATTCTGGCGTGCTGTTTCCAACAAGCTGAGTAAGATGATATCTTAGAAATTGAAGATGGTCTTTATAAACAGGAACTAAATCAGGATTCTGAACGAGATACTGTCCAATTACAAAACTCTCATATAAAGAACGGTATTCTACAATCACGCTATTAAAGCAACCATTCATTGCAAGAAGCAGAATACTTTTATATTGATTCAAATCATTTTGAAGTGAACAGAAACATGTTCTGCAATTTGAGAGTTCTTTTTACCTTTGCTTTTTCTTGCCGTATAGTTATAAATTGCAACAGCACAATCCAGGAAAATAAAACACCTTCTGAGCATTTCTGAATTCTGGAGCAATACAGGGACAGTAGTTATGACTTAATTCCTGTCCAAGAACTTTCTTTTCTTTGTAGTAAGGTGAAGTCTTGTAGGACCAGAACTCATATAAGGAAAGGAACGATAGGTGTACTTCCAGGTTCTGCAGTAAGGGCTCCGGATACAAGCATCTTTCTTTCGATAAGGACATTTACAATGTGCTGAACATCATCGCGGGTAAGATCGATGGACCTTAACTGCTTCATCCAGGACATTTTGTCTAAATCCGTTTGAGCTTTGTCTGGAGTTTTAGAATTGATTCTTGCAGGAATGTTTCCATTTGTAAGCCAAGTGTAGGTTATTTTTTTAGCCTCATCGTAGTTCGAAGTTCCGGTACTTTTCTGGTTAGATAAAGAACCATCTTCAAGACGAAACTTCACATAGTAATTACCGCCATGGCGACGAGTTGCTAAATAAAAAAAAAGCCCAGCCATAGAAACCACTTTAACTTCAAGCCTCAAAGCTTTTCTTCAAAGCCTTGAGGCATTTAGTAAGTATTTCCACGCTGAGCTTATTCAAGATAAGCCAGAAGTGACTTATTTCCTTATAACATAAAGATTTAAGATTTTAGCTGGGGTAGGACTCGAACCTACGGCCTCCGGGTTATGAGCCCGACGAGCTGCCAACTGCTCTACCCAGCGTCGCAATGTGAATATATGATACGAAAGAAATCTCATTTTGTCAAGGGAAATGTAGCCGATTTTTTGAAAAAAAATCGGCAGGTATTGTGCGGTGGCAAAGAACACCTGCCGATTTTTACTTTATTCCACCGTAACTGATTTCGCAAGATTACGCGGCTTGTCAGGGTCGTTACCTTTCTGGACGGCACAATAATATGCGAACAGCTGGGCTGGAATGATTGAAATTATGCTTTCAAGCTCTGGAAGAGTTTCTGGAATCAAAATGGTTGCATCAGCACAGTCTTTGAACGAGTCTTTTCTGTCCTGAGTTATTACCATTGTGGTGGCTTTCCTTGATTTTACCTCAACGATATTTGAAGCCATCTTTTCAAACAGCTGGGGAACTGTGGCTATTGCTATTACGAGCGTCGTTGGGTCTACGAGCGCAATCGGACCGTGCTTTAGCTCACCGGCGGCAAATGCCTCGCAGTGCATATAGCTTACTTCTTTGAGTTTGAGTGCGCTTTCAAGTGAGCTTGCGCTGTCAAATTGCCGCCCGATATAGAAAATTTTTTCCTTGTTGAATTGCATGGCGGCGAATTTTTGAATTTCGGTCTGATTTTTGATTATAGTTTCTGCCTTTGACGGAAGCTCCGCAATCTGTGAAAGCAGCATTTTGTAGTCAACTGGAAGAGTTCCCCGAACCTGACCGAGTTTGATTGCGAGAAGGTAAAGGCACATTAACTGAGTTGTGTACGCCTTTGTTGACGCTACGGCAATTTCAGGACCAGCCCATGTGTAGATAACTTCGTCCGCCTCTCGGCTGATTGTTGAGCCTACGCAGTTTGTTATAGCTATAACTTTTGTGCCTGATGCTTTCGCAAGTCGTAATGCGGCAAGCGTGTCTGCCGTTTCTCCGGACTGAGAGATTACTATGAAAATATCGTTCTTGTTCAGGATTGGATTTCTGTAGCGGAATTCTGAGGCTACATCAACGGCGGCTGGAATTCGTGCAAAATGCTCAAATGCATATTTTCCTACAACTCCGGCATGATATGCGGTACCACACGCTGTTATGACGATTCTTCCGGCATTTTTCCAGTCCTCTCCGAATTCAATTTCATCGAATTTGATGTCAGAGGGCTTTTCGTTTTCATCAAGAACAAGCCGTGGGCGCAGTGTGTCAGTAAGGGCTTTTGGCTGCTCATGGATTTCTTTGAGCATAAAATGCGCAAAGCCGCCTTTTTCCGCAGAACTTAAATCCCAGTCAACATGATGTGGCTCACGCACGACTTTTTCGCCTTCTGCTGTGAATAAATCAACATGGTCATTGTACAGAACGGCAACTTCGTTCTGGTTCAGAAAATAGACTTCGCGTGTGTAGTTAAGCACCGCCGGCACATCCGATGCGATGAAGTTTTCGTTTTTGCCAAGGCCGATGATTAGCGGACTTTCTTTTCTTGCGGCTATGATTCTGTCTGGAAAATCCTTGCAAATGACCCCTAGCGCATAGCTTCCTTCAAGACGATGAAGCGTTTCAAGAATTGCCTTGAAAATTTCCCCGGTTTTTTCGTAGAAATAATTTATAAGATGTGCAATAACTTCTGTATCCGTCTGGCTCTTGAACACAACGCCCTGATTTTGCAGATATGCTTTCAGCTTGGTGTAATTCTCCACAATTCCGTTGTGTACGACAACGATTGAACCGCTTTCGTTAGTATGCGGATGCGAGTTCAAATCGCTTGGTTCTCCATGTGTTGCCCATCGTGTATGACCAATTCCGATGTTTCCCTGAATTATCTGATCCGTCTTTTTTACAAGGTTGCTCAGCGTTTCGTTGTTTTCTTTTTCGGCCTCCGCAGCATCTGGATTTTTGGACTGCTTTACGACTTCGCCAGTGATTTTTTCTACGAGGAATTTTAGCGCACCTTTTGATTTTTTGACTAGAATCTCATCATTTGATTTTGAAAGGACGGCTACACCCGCTGAGTCGTAACCACGATACTCCAGTTTTCTGAGTCCGTTTATCAATACAGATGTTGCATTCTTGCAACCGACATAACCAACTATTCCGCACATGATTTTTCTCCCATAAATTAGATAATCTTTGCAAGTACTCTGAGAATTTCACTGTCATAAAGCTCGGAACTTGCCTGAAGCTCTTTGAGCGCGCTTTCTTTGTCCTGAATTTCTTTGTAATTCCTTAAACTGCTAAGAGAGTTGAAACTTTCGGCAACATGAATCAGGCGTGCCACCTCTGGAATCTCCGTGCCTTTGAGGTTGTTTGGGTAGCCTGTTCCGTTTGAATTTTCATGGTGGAAGCAGAATGCGTCCTCAAAAATCCATGAATATTTCTCAGGCACGAATCCTACGGCTTCATTGAACTTCTCTTTATCAACATGTGTTTCAAGAATCTTTCGCTCATCTTCGGTGATTGATTCTTTTTGCAAAAGCTCTTCCGGAAGATTCAAGAAGCCGGCATCGTATACGAACGAAGCGCAGAAATAAAGCATAGAAGTGTTTTGATTTAGTCCGAGCTGTATGGCAAGTTTGTATACAAGCTCTGCGACATTCTTAGAGTTGTTCTTTCGTTTTGTGATTTCATCAATCCGTGCGCCCAAAAGCTCACAGTTTATAGCCAGGGCTTTTAGCTCTTTTCTTTCTTCATCTGAAAGCTCGGATTTTGGAAGCGCGTTTTTTCCCCAGGCGGAGCTTCCTGCAAGCCGAAGACCATTGAACTCGTCCAATTCGATTATGTTGCCTAAAAGTAGCTTGTTGTTTGTCTGCTGCATTTGCGCTATTAGGCGGAGAGTTGAATCAATCTGGCGGGATTGCGCGCTTGTTTTTTGGGCAAGAAACCGGATTGCAAAAATCACTGTTACGAAAATCATCGCGATTACTAAGAACAAAATTATTATTGCGACTAAAATCGCATAAATCATCTTAGTATTTTTCTCGGCCTGAGAGGCGATTTTTTCACCCAGAAGCTCCACTGAGTCGGCAAGACGCTTGTTCTCAAGGTACGAGCGAATATCTTCCATAGTATAGATTATTTTGTTGTCAGCGAGACCTGGGTAGAGCTTTAGGTTTAGCGTAACTTCATCGAATTTGTCAAAATTCTTTGTGCGGCGCATTTCCTGAAGAGTTTTGAAATAAATTTCGCGTGCCAGCAAAATTGTTTCGTCTGGAATCTCAAATAGCTCGTAGAGGCTCATTGCTTGGTTTATGTCATCGTAAGCCTGCGTAAGATTTCCTTCTGAAAAGGAGCTTGATGCTTCTGAATAGAATTTTTGCGCGAGTGACTGAGGTGAGCTTGACGGGCTGGGTGAAGCCGTCTGGGCGAAAATGAGAGCCGAAACGAATCCGAAGAGTAAAATCAAAAAAACAGAAAAAGGTACGAAAGATTTTTTCAATGCCATATTAATAAAATTATAGCTAATTCAACATCAGATGTCTATGCAAATTTTTTTCTGATGATATAATAAAGGTATGAGAATTTATGATATTGTTGCTGAACTTTGTTCATTTATAATAAAATCTTGTACGGAAGATTTTTTTGTTCTTTACAGCTGCATTTCCGTTGATGAAAAAAAGAGAATTTCTTCTATAGTAAATAATACACTTCCTGAATTTTTTGAAAGTCAGAATTATTCGCGGTTTTCTCAAGGTTTTCAAATTCACCTTTTTGATAAGAAAGAATTTACGCCTGAGTTCTATGAAAAATTGGAGCAGCTTGCCACCACGCTGATGAATCAAAAAGATTTTTTTGCTGTTGTGGGGCTTGTTCAGATTATTGACGAAAGCCTGGAACGCATTCTAAAGGACGAAATCAAAAAATTTCAGACAGATGATTTTTCCGTAATAATGAACGCAAACCGCGAGCAGACCGGCGTAGGACTTCTTCCGCGCTGCTCGTGCTGCTGGGAGCGAAAACGCCGCCTTTCCCATTACTACAACAGAATTGACAACTTTTTGTTCAATATGCTTATTTTGGAAAATTCTATTCTCGGAGAGCTTATCGACAAGCATATTTTTCTAAAACCTGATTTTTTCAGAGATTTTGAAGTGAAAAAATCCTTGAAAATTGCGGCAACACCGCTTCAACTTGAAAAAAACTTTGATTTTGATTTTCATGTTTCGGACAAAGTTCAGTATTTTTCGATTGATTACAAAGGCGGCTTGTCTGAACCTGAAATTGATTTAATATGGGGTAAGATTGTTGAGGCCGGAAAAAACGACAGCGACATAATCGTGTTTCCGGAGGCATTAGGAAAAAAAGAGCTTGCGGGCGCAATATCTGAAAAAATCCGTGCGGCGGAAAAAGACGGCGGAACAAAAATTCCGTCAATGATTGTGCTTCCTTCCCACTGGGAGAATTTTCAGAACACTGTTACTGTTCTTGACCGTCATGGAAACATGGTTTGCCGTCAGAGCAAGCAGAATCCGTTCAAGGAGTTTTTCGACGGCTCGAACTGGCTTGAGCATATCAGGGCGAACAATATAATCAATATATTGCATTTTGAGGGAATTGGGCGCATCGCAATCCTTATTTGCAAGGACTTTCTTACGACAAAGTATACGGAGCAGCTTATGAGGTGCTTCAAGCTCACTTTGCTCATCGTGCCGTCATTTTCAACTGGAAGCTACGACTTCAAGCAGTCGTTCGACTTGTGCGCCCATGATGACTGCAATGTTGTGTGGATTAATTCGTGCGCCGCAATGGAGAAGGGCAAGGAGCACAACTTTGAGAATATTGGCTATGTGCGCAAGAGAATATCAAGGAAAGAGGACGAGTCTCAAAAGCTCTTTGAAATGAAAACTTGTGACGGGGCATTTTGCGGAAAATGTGGTAAGGACTGTATTTTCTTTGAAACAATCGGGGCTGTCTGACGGAGGTAAGCATGAAATTTAAATCAATGGAAAAAATTTGCGAAGGAAGATTTATAACTAGGTACAATCTTCTCTATGAAACAGAGGACAATCAGGAAAAAACTTACGAGATGATAAGTCGAAATCCTGGAATAAGGAGCTTCGACGACTTGCATGACAAAAAGCCTGATGCCGTGGTGCTTATCATGGAGAACGAATCCGGCGACAAAATTCTTCTGAACAGGGAGTTCAGGATGGCTGTGGGCGAATGGGTCTACAATTTTCCCGCAGGGCTAATAGAGCCGGGCGAGCCTTTTCAGACTGCCGCGGACAGGGAGCTTTTTGAGGAAACTGGGCTTCATATTGCGCGGATTGATGAGATTCTTGGCGAGAGCTACAGCGCGGTTGGCTTTGCGAACGAAAAGAATGTATGCGTGCTTGGGGTTGCTTCCGGCTCTTTCCAAAAGAGCAATTCGGTTCTTGAGGAAATTGAGGCCGGATGGTTTTCCAGGGAAGATGTGAGGAGACTTTTGAAAACGGAAAAATTCGCGGCGCGTACGCAGGCTTATCTTTATCTTTGGTCACGGCAATAAAAAGGATTTGTTTTATTGTCTATGTTTTTTTTTTCATATAAACTAATCATCGTTAGTTTAAAAACGGAGATGAGATAATGCGGACCAATTCAAAGGTTTCAAAAGAGAAAATAATCAGCGCAGTCCTGACTTGTTCTTTTGAAAAAGGTGTTGGCGCAACATCCCTCGCCGCCATCTCTTCAAGGCTGGGCATAAAGAAGGCTTCTTTGTACAACCACTACAGCAGCCGCGACGACATGATTTCTGATACGGTAAAGTATTGTGGCGAAGTTCTTTCAAAGACTTTTTTCATCCCGAACAACATCGAGGCTCTTGCTTCCAGATATTCGGCGGTGAGCGTCCTGAAAGCAATTGTGAACAGATGGTTCAAGCTGAATGAGAAAGAGCCGCTTCTGCTGATAAATTCTTTCATTGAGAGCGAGAAATATTTTTCTGACGATGTTCAGGAAATCGCCTCTGAGTACAGGCAGAAAATAATCGAGCAGACAACAATGGCATTGAAGAATCTTTCGGACGCAAAGAGGATTAAGCCGCTGACCGACCAGCAGACCCGTGATTTCGGAGTAATCTTGGCGAGTACGATTCATGATTATCTTGACGATTACATCGCTCGGAAAAAAACAGAGATACGGCTGAAACCTTATACTGGTAAGGATTCGCTTTTTGGTGAGCTTGTTACTGAGAGCGTTAATTATAGTTATGCAGAAAAAATCGTAGAGAATTTCTGTTTGCTTTTAAAATAGGAGAAAAAAATGGAAAAATTGCGGATTCTTCTTGCGAAAGGAAGAATTTATGAATCAGTTTACGAACTTTTGAGTGATGTTGGAATTTCAATCAAGCTAAAAGACAGAACTTATTTTCCTACATCGAATCAGGACGACCTTGCTTTTCAGGTTGTCAAACCGCAGATTGCAAGTTATCTTCTTGCGAATAATAAGGCTGATGTAGGATTTTCGGGAAAAGACTGGGTTTTTGAGAACGGAGTCGATGGTAAAATCGAGGAGATAATGGACCTTGGATTCGACCCTGTGCGCATCGTTGCGGCGGTTCCTGAGTCAGTGGATTATGGCGAAATCATCAAAAAGCCTGTGACAATCGCTACGGAGTACCAGAATCTGAGCAAGAAATGGATTGATGAAAAGCACATCGACGGAACTATTTTCCGAACATGGGGAACGAGCGAAGGATTCGTGCAGGACACTGAAGAGTCCCTTGCTCAGATTTTGATTGATAACACTTCGACTGGTTCTTCGCTAAAGGCGAACAATCTTAAAATCGTCGATACTCTTATGACTTCTTCGACAAGAATGTATGCGTCAAAAGAAGCTCTGGCAAATCCTGAGAAAAAGCAGAAAATCATGGAGCTGAAAATGCTCTTTGAGTCCGTTCTGAATGCGCGTGAGCGTGTCATGCTTGAAATGAATGTGTCTAAAGAAAATTTCGACGCGCTTATAAATGCCCTTCCGTCAATGAAAAGCCCCACTGTGTCACCGCTTTTTGGTGAGAACGGCTATGCGGTCAAAATTGCGGTCAAGAAGAGTGAAGTTCCTGTTCTTCTTCCTAAGCTTCATTCGCTCGGGGCAACCGACATACTTGAGTACGCGCTCAGGAAGGTAATGCTCTAGGAGAACAGACTGAGTATGAGAACTTCTACTGTGAAAAGAACGACGGGCGAGACCCAGATTGAACTTGTGCTGAATCTTGACGGAAGCGGAAAGTGCGATGTTCAGAATCCAATTGGCTTTTTTGACCATCTCTTAAAATCATTCTGCAAGCACGGTCTGTTTGACTTATCAGGAAAAATCGAGGGCGACCTGAATGTTGACCAGCATCACACGATTGAAGATACCGGAATCGTTCTGGGGCAATGCTTTGCCAAAGCTCTTGGCGATTGTGCCGGAATCTTCCGCTCAGGCTCGTTTTTGTACCCTATGGACGAGAGCCTTTTGCGCGCAAGCGTGGACTTCGGCGGACGACCGTTCCTTGTTTGCGAGGCGGGGCTTTCGGGAGTGCCGCTTGTTTCAGTTCAGGACGGAAAGACAGGCACATTCCAGACGGACTGCTTTGATGATTTTTGGAACGGATTCGTGCAGGGGGCAAAATGCAATTTGCATCTTGACACTTTGCGCGGACGCAGCGACCATCACAAAATGGAAGGCCTTTTCAAGGCGGCGGCGCGCGCAATTCGTTCTGCCGTAGAAATAGACCCAAGGCGGAACGGGGAAGTTCCTTCAACAAAAGGTGTGATTTAATGACTGAAATGAAATTCAAGCGCAATTTCTGTATCGTTGCGCATATTGACCACGGAAAATCGACTCTTGCCGACCGTCTTATCCAGAAGGCGAAGATTATTGATGACCGCCAGATGATGAATCAGATTCTGGACAACATGGATATTGAGCGAGAGAGAGGTATCACAATCAAAAGTCAGGCTGTTACGATTCCGTACCGCGCCAAAGACGGTTTTCTTTATGAGCTGAACTTCGTAGACACGCCAGGTCATGTGGATTTTTCCTACGAGGTGAGCCGCGCAATCGCATCGTGCGAAGGGGCTCTTCTTTTGATTGACGCGTCGCAGGGCGTTGAGAGCCAGACTGTATCAAACTTGTATATGGCTATGGAGCATGACCTTGCGATTGTGCCTGTAATCAACAAAATTGATTTGCCCAGCGCGGACATTCCGAGCGTGAGCCATCAGATTGAGCATGATTTGGGACTTGATGCGGCGGACGCCGTGCCTGTGAGCGCAAAGACCGGAACTGGAATTGACGACCTTATGGAAGCAATCGTAACCAAGTTCCCGCCGCCGAGCGGTAATCCGGACGGAAAGGCGCAGGCCCTTATTTTCGACTGCCATTATGATGAGTACCGGGGAGTAATCATTCATATCAGGATGAAAGAGGGAAGAATCAAGAAAGGCGATGTGATTCGGTTCATGTCGAATAGTGCGGACTACAAGGTTGACCAGATTGGAATCTTCAAGATAACTTACGAGGAAACAGGTGTTCTTGAGGCGGGCGATGTTGGCTACATCATTTCTGGCGTTAAGACTGTAAGCGATGTTCGCGTGGGAGACACTGTGACTCTGGCCTCTGACCCAGCCCCAGAGCCGCTTCCGGGATTTAAGGAAGTTAAGCCTGTTGTATTTTCTTCTATATATCCTATGGATTCAAATGACTATGAAGAACTCAAGGACTCAATGGAAAAGCTTAAGCTGAACGATGCGAGCCTTATCTATGAGAAAGACAACTCAATCGCACTTGGAAACGGATTCCGCTGTGGCTTTCTAGGTCTTTTGCATCTGGAAATCATTCAGGAGCGGCTTGAGCGCGACTATGACCAGGCCGTAATATTCACTGCGCCCAGCGTTCGCTACCAGATTACGCTGACGAATGGGGAGGAAAAAACGATTGATAATCCGACTGAATACCCTGAAGGGCGCATCCGCGAGGCAAAAGAGCCGTACATTCAGGCAACTATAATCACTCCGACCGAATACATAGGGTCAATTATGAATCTGTGCGTGGAAAAACGCGGCGTTCAGAAAAATATGAATTATCTTGACGAAAAACGCGTGGAGCTGACTTATGAGATGCCTCTTGCGGAAGTTCTTTTTGATTTCTACGACAGACTGAAAAGCTATAGCCGCGGTTATGCTTCGTTCGATTATGAAGTGACTGACTATCAGCCTACAGAGCTTGTAAAAGTTGACATTCTTCTGAACGGAAAACCTGTTGATGCTCTGAGCCAGCTTGCGTACAAGCCTGAGGCTACAATGCACGCAAAGAAAGTGTGCGAGCGGCTTAAGGGCGAAATTTCTCGCCAGCAGTTCAAGATTGCCATTCAAGGAGCAATCGGAAGCCAGATTATTGCGCGTGAGACGGTGAATCCCGTGCGAAAAGATGTCCTTGCCAAATGCTATGGCGGCGATGTTACACGAAAGCGAAAACTGCTTGAGAAACAGAAGGAAGGAAAAAAGCGCATGAAGATGATTGGAAATGTAGAGCTTCCTCAGAGCGCGTTCCTTGCGGTGCTGAAAGAAAAAGAAGATTGATTTTTTTTGCGTGCGGTGGTTGAGTGGCGAATCGTATTGAAGCCACCCCCGTCATTCTGAAACGAGTTCGGAATAACGGGGGCTGGAACGGTGGTCGGTTCTTCCTTTAAGTATTATATTCCGTAAAAAAATCCTACTAGGTTTTAGGCTGGTGGTTTCGATATGCTTGCGCTATTCAACTACCGCCTTTTTTTTTCGAGTGTGACTTGTTTTTAAATCATGTACATATAGTTTTCTGAATTAAAGTTTCGCTCAACGAGGTTTTCTAGCGTGATGCTGTCCAGGTATTCGTTTATGACTCGGGCAAGCCCCTGCCAAAGAAACAGTGTTTTACAGACATCTTTTTTTTCGCAAGTGTTTACTTCTGACTCAAGGCAGGCAACAGGAGCAAGGTTTCCTTCCGTGATGCGCAGAATGTCGCCAACTTTGTACTCGGCGGGAGATTTTGCCAGCTTGTAGCCGCCAGAAGGACCTCTTACACTTAGCAGAAGGCCGAATTTGCTCAGAAGGGATGTTATTTGCTCAAGATATTTTATTGAAATTTCTTGTCTGCTTGAAATGTCCTTGAGCGCGATGTATTCACCGTTATTGTGTTGCGCAAGGTCAATCATGAATCTTAGTGCATAGCGTCCGCGTGTTGATATTTTCATTCCAACCCCTTTTACCCAGTGAATGAGTAGAGTATATCATAAAATAAAAATATTGCAAACAAAAAAGATAAATGAAATAATAGAACTGTTCGGAAACTTCAGTTTTCCGAACAGTTCTATTAGATTCGTTAGGACAAACTTATGATTTCAAAAGACGAGCAGAAAATATTGGCTGCAAGGACAGCAATTGATACTCTCATTCGTGAGGGAAAGATTTTTTCAGGAATGAAAATAGGGCTTGGAACGGGAAGTACTGCAATTCCCGCAGTGAAAAGACTTTCGGAGCGCATTGACGACGGAACGCTTACTGACATAAAGGCGGTGGTTACAAGTTTTCAGACGGAGAACTGTTGCCGTGACTGGGGCATTCCGGTATTCACGCTGAACGACAGAAGCATTGGGGGGCAGCTTGATCTTGCTATTGACGGTGCTGATGAGATAGACGAAGAAAACAATCTTATAAAAGGCGGCGGTGCGGCTCTTCTCCTTGAGAAAATCGTTGCGTACAACTCAAAGTTATTCGTAATAGTAGCGGACAGCTCAAAATCAGTAAAAAACATGGGAACGGCGTTTCCGCTTCCTGTGGAAATAATTGCTTTTGCGCGGCTTTGTGTGCAGAAACGGATTGAGAAGCTGGGCGGCAAATGCGTTCTTCGCGAGGGCGTGCGTAAGTGCGGGCCTGTAATAACTGACAACGGAAACCAGATTCTTGATGTTACATGGGAAACGCCAGTTGACCCAAGAAAAATGGAGGATGAAATTGCGAAAATTCCGGGTGTGGTTGAGACAGGATTCTTCACAAAGTTGCGTCCGACCGTGTTCATAGCACAAAAAGATTGTAGTGTTGTTGTAAGACAATAGAGCCGTTGGGAATTTTGCTTTAGAGATTGCTAAAAATCCTGATAATTCGTATCATTTCAAAATGAAGAAAATAGTATCACTTATTTCTGCGTTGCTTTTTTGCAGCGCAGCTTTTATTTCATGTCACAGGGCAAATGACATTAACTCTGCAAAAGAAGAAAAAAAAATCAACCTGAAAGATTTCGATTCTTCAAATTGGATTTCAAGTTTTGATGCTGGAAAACTTTTTTCTGCAAAAAAAAATAAGAAAATCATTTTGTTTTTCAGTGATGATAAGGACGAGTCGAGCGCAAAAATGAAGAAAGACTTCATCGAGCGCGATGATTTTGTGAAATCTCTCGTGAACGATTTTGTCCTTGTTAATGTAAGTTTTTCAGAGGATCGTTTTTCTGAGGCTGAAAAGGCCGAAACTATTATTTACGATACTCCGGACGCTCCTGAGGCTGAAAAAGCAAAGTCCGTTGCGTTCGTGAACGCACTTCTTGATGACATCAATCTTGCGCGCATTTACAATGTGGCACGCACTCCTGCATTTTATATTGTTTCAGAGAGCGGACTTGTTGTTGATGTTCTTCCGGTGAACACAGAAACAGATGAGGCCAAGTTCGTAGAGCTGATTGAAAGCTCAAAGACAAAAATCGCCAGTTTTGATGCGGACATGGAGGCAATCAAGAAGTCTAAGGGACTTGATAAAGTTAACGCAATTGGTGAATTCTTCGAGAAAACTCCTGTTGACTACCGCTATTTCCTCAGCGACCTTTGCCGACTGCTTGTTGACACTGACAAAAAGAACGAGTCGGGGCTTGTCGGAAAACATCTTGTTGTTATTGCTAACAACAAAGCCGTAGATTACTTCCTTGATCAGGATGCAAATGCGGCGAGCGATGAGTTCATATCTGTCGCTGAGAATCCGCTTCTTATGGCTGACGAAAGACAGCAGGCATATTATACGGCTGGCTATCTTCTTGCCCAGAGCGGTTCGATTCAGTACGGAAAGATAAAGGACTGCTTCCAGAAAGCGTATGATGCCTCTCCTTCAAGCGAGTATGCTCCGAAAATTCTTGAGATGGTTCAGCTTGCTTCAGACCGTGAGGCTGAATTTGAGAAAATGATGAAAGAGCAGATGGTAGAACCTCCGTCAAATCCTGAGCAGCCTGTTCAGCAGACTCCGGAGAAAAAAGAATAGATATGGACGACCCGTCGAATAGCCCGTTAGGGCTTATCATTCTGCTGTTCGCGGCATCCGCGTTCGTAACGCTTTCGCTTTTGTTTTCTGCAAGCGAAAGCGCGTTCCTTGGGCTTAATAAGCTCAAGGTTCATTTTCTGCGCAAAAAAGGCGACAAAAAAGCAAAGCGCGTAGGAAAACTTTTGGACAAAAAAGAGGAGCTTCTGAATATGCTCCTTGTTGGAAACGAGATTGTGAATGTTGCGCTTTCCGTTGTCCTTACTTCGGTGTTTTTGAAGGTGTTCGGCGCAAAAGGACTTGGAGTTGCAACCGCAATTTCTACCGTCCTTCTGCTTGTGTTTGGTGAAATAACACCGAAAAGCGTGACTACCCGTCATCCTGAGAGTATCGCCTATTGTCTCTCAGGCTTCGTTACATTCTTCTTTTATCTTCTCCGCCCGCTAGTCATGTTCTTTACTTTTATATCACGCTCTATCCTCAGGATTCTTGGTGTTAGCACACAGAAAAAAAGCGTTTCGTTCACGGAGGACGAAATCAAGACATTCATTGAAGTTGGGGGCGAGGAAGGCGTTCTTGAGAACAGCGAGAAAAAGATGATGACGCGCGTGTTCAAATTCACTGATTTGGCAGCAGTTGACATAATGGTTCCGCGCAAAAAAGTTGTGGCTATTACGCCAGATGCAAGTTTCCGCGATATAATCATGCTTTCGGAAGTTCGTCGCCTCTCACGGTTTCCTGTTTTTGAAAAAGATTTGGACAATATAATCGGTGTTTTGTATGTGAAGGATTTGTTGTTTTATTCCGAGGAAAAAGGCGAGTTCGATGTGCGGAAAGTTATGAGGGAGCCGATTTTTATTCCTGGAACTACGAAAATGAGCCAAATTCAGAGTCTTCTCCATCAAAACAGGCAAAATTTCGCCGTCGTAATCGATGAGTATTCGGGAACGGACGGAATCTTGACCGGGGAAGATATTGCGCGGGAAATCTTCGGCGGTATTGCTGATGATGACCAGAGGGGCTACGCCACAGATGTTTCCACGGACAATGAGGATTTTTCTGACACTGTTCTTGAAGGTTCTGTTCGTCTGGTTGACCTTGAGGAAACTCTCCATATAAAGATGGAGTCATCGATGAACGAAACTTTGGCTGGCTTCATAATCGAAAAACTCAATCGTTTCCCGGTACTTGGAGAGTCGATTGAATATTCGGGCTTTAAATTCACGGTGGAAGAAATGGAAGATTTCAGAATAAGCAAAGTTCGTTGCGAGCAAGTTCTGGCATAAGAAGGCTTACGCACGGAAATCCGTTTTCGGAAAAGTCACTTTTTAGATTTCTGCCAGTTTGTCAGAACGGCAGAAATCTAAGCGAACAAATATCAGCTGATTTTACAGATGCCTGTCCTCAACGGAAGCGTACTTTGCAAGAATTTTCATCAAATCATCGAATTGGGGCGGAGTAAGAGACTGTTCTCCGTCGCACAACGCTTTTTCTGGGTTATTGTGGACTTCGATTATAAGACCGTCCGCCCCAGCCGCAACGGCGGCTTTTGCGAGAGTTGGAACCATCCATCTGATTCCGCAGGCATGGCTCGGGTCAATGATAATCGGAAGATGCGACTCTTTTTTGAGGAACGGTACTACGCTCAAATCAAGACAGTTCCTTGTGTAGTTGTCGAATGTGCGTATTCCGCGCTCGCACAGAATTACATTCTGGTTTCCTTCTGACATGATGTATTCTGCGCTCATCAAAAATTCCTTGACGGTGTTTGCAAGACCGCGCTTTAGAAGAACAGGCTTGTTGAGCCGTCCGACTTCTTTGAGCAAGTCAAAGTTCTGCATATTGCGCGCTCCAATCTGGATTATGTCAACATCTTCAAAAAGCGGAATCTGTCTTAGGTTCATAAGTTCCGTAACGATAGGAAGCCCTGTTTCTGCTCTTGCGATTTTGAGAAGCTCAAGGCCCTCAGCTCCAAGTCCCTGAAAGGCGTACGGCGATGTGCGTGGTTTGAACGCACCACCGCGAAGGAAGCGCGCGCCGCTTTTTTTTACATCTTTAGCTACTTCAATAATCTGTTCTGGTGTTTCAACTGAGCATGGTCCTGCCATTACGCTGATTGTCTTTCCGTCTCCGATTTTTTCTCCTTTTACTGAAATAACCGTGTTCTCAGGGTGAAAGGCGCGGCTTGCCTGCTTGTACGGCTCTTTGACGCGCTGGACGCTTTCGACGAAATCGTAGACTTTGAACTCTTCCGTGTTGAGCTTTGAAGTGTCTCCGATAAGACCCAAGATAGTGGTCTCCGTTCCGTGAACCGCATGTACATCAAGGCCGCGTTCTTTGAGCCTTCCGATGAAATTGTCTATTCTAGTCTGGTCTGAATTGTTCTTTAATACGATAATCATATGTTTCTCCCATAAAATGCACTTGTTCGGAATTTTAACCGCAAAAAAAAGGACTTCCCTCTGGAAGTCCTGAAATCATCTTACAAGTGTGAAATCAATATGATTCTTCCATGCGGTCAAGAGAAGTCCGGGCGTAGCCGAAATAAAAGTACGCCTTAAAAAACGAGAAAAATGAAACTGTCGCACGGATAGCTTTAAACATAGAACTGATTATTACGAATCGAGCAAAAAATGTCAATTCCCTGTTTTATCAAAAAATCTCACTGACAAGAAAATATCTGTTCGATATAATAGAGCAGTTCGGAAACGATTCACGGTTAGAAAATTAACTTTCCGAACAGCTCTAATTTCTTTCATATTTGCTTGGATTTAAGCAAAAACGGAGCGCAAATGATTCGTAAAGTTCAAGAACTGTCCAGGACTCTAAAGCCCGAAGTGCTTGTCGTTGATGATTCTACTATGATGTCTTCGCTTGCCAGAAGAATTCTTGAGAAAAAATACATTGTGTCTGTAGCAAAATCGGGTGAGGAATGTCTGGCCTTTGTTGGTGAAAGAAAGCCTGATTTAATTCTTCTTGATGTGTGCATGAAAGGAATGGATGGTTTTTCCGTTCTGAAAGCATTGAAAACGAACTCAGAGACGAATTCGATTCCTGTAATTTTTATGACAGGCGATGAGCATAATGAAACTGAAATCAGGGGGTTGCATGAGGGAGCCGTTGATTTTATTACAAAGCCTTTCATTCCGGGCATTTTGCTTCAGCGCGTGCAGAACACAATAGAGCTTTCCCTTTTGCAACAGAACTTGCAGAACGAGGTCAATCGTCAGGCAGAAAAGTTCAGGAAGCTCACGAATCAAATCATGCTTGCGCTTTCCAGCACTGTTGATGCAAAAGACCATTACACGCGAGGTCATTCGTTCCGGGTGGCAAAATATTCTAGGGAAATAGCGCGCCGGCTTGGTCGCTCCGAGCAGGATCAGGACGACATCTATGCGATGGGGCTTTTGCACGATATTGGAAAAATCGGGGTGGCGGGAACTATCATAAGGAAAGATTCGCGGCTTACGGACGAGGAGTATGAGGACATAAAGGAGCATACGCTTACTGGCTACAATATTTTGAAGAACATAACCGCGCTTCCTGGCCTTGCGATTGGAGCACGGTGGCATCACGAGCATTTTGACGGCTCTGGCTATCCTGACGGCCTTAAAGGAAACCAAATCCCTGAGGAGGCAAGAATCATCGCTATTGCGGATGCTTACGACGCAATGACATCAAAACGAGCTTATACGCAGATTCGCCCTCAGGCAGAAGTTCGGGCTGAAATTGAGCGATGCCGCGGGACGCATTTTGACCCTGTGATTACGGACATTTTCCTTCAGATGATTGACGAAGATAAAAACTACGATATGAACGAAGACGGGCAGGCAACAGCTGGCTGCAAGTGATTGCACCTTGCTCAGAAAAAAGGCTTTCGGGCATAAAATTTGTGGCATTGTTCAATTGCTGCTGAAATCTTAATGAGAAAAGACACGAAGATTTAATATGCTTACGCTATTCAACTTTCGTGTCTTTTTGATTTTAATCCTGGTTGTTACCGTGCGCCGGGTGTAGTCGGTTTTGTGCCTTCCTGCGGGCCGCCGTTGGAGCTTGCGCCTGACGATGTGTAGACGCAGCTTGAAGATGATGTGCTGAACGAATCTGTGGAAGTTCCGCCAGAAATTGACGGAAGCGTTGTGTAAAGTCCGTGGAATGCAGTTCCGCCGCTTGCGCTTACGCCTGTCTTTACGGTGTATGAGGAGCCTGTTTTTATATTTGGCGAAGAGAGAATCATTACGCTTCCTGCGCTTGACGGGAGCCTGTAAGCGAACACTGGTGTTCCGCTGGCATCCGTTATTGCCATCGTAGTTCCGCCGCTTCCGTAGATGCTGCTTGAAAGAACGGCGGTGCTTTGCGTGCAGTTTGTGGGAGCTGTATAATTATTCGTGCCAAGTCCTACAAGAAGCCCTCCGGTGATTTTGAGCGGATAGCTGTCGCAGTCAAAGGCACATTCTGGCGTTGTCACTCCGAGAGCTACAATCGTTCCGCCGTTGATTGTGATTCCGCTTGTGCCGTTCGCGTCAATCGCATCATTCTGGGAGCTGTACGCGTAAATTGCCCCGCCGTTTATTACGATTGAGCCTCCTGCGTTTATTGCATCGTCCGTGCAGCTTAATGTGATTGTTCCTGCATTAATCGTCATGTTGCCTTTTGCTTCGATTCCCTCAGGTGAGCAGCTTGCAGTTGAATTTTCGTATGGAGTTCCTGTTGTAGTTATATCGATTGTGCCTCCGTTTATCTCAACGAACGGATTTGGTCTTGACGCGCTTGTTCCATTCAAAAATGTTGTATATAGAAGAGATTCGTTTGCGGTTGCGGTGTAGGCGGCGTTTCCTATTGCGCTCTCACTTGATTTCCAGTGCGCTGTTATTCCCTTTGCGACTGTGTTTATCGTTATTTTGCCGCCGTTTATAATTACGAATCCAGCTCCAGCTGTATATTCCACCGTAAGTTCGTCTTCGTCCGCGTCTTCTCCCTCAACTTTGATGCCGACGCTCTCATCATCAGTAACTGTTCCGTTCCCTGTCAATTTTATCGTTCCGCCGTCGATTATAACTCCGGTAAGACTTCTTATGCAGTCACGGCCTTTTGTGCCTTCCACGGTTGAATTGAGCGTGATGTTCGCGACTCTGACATAATCTTTTGAATAGATGGCGTGCTTGAATCCTTTGTTTACGACTGAAAGGACTCCTCCGCTGCTCGATGAGCTTTCTCCTGTGAAAATAAGCGCGCCTTTCGCATAGATTGACCCTTTCTTTGTGTCATACATCGTCGCGCTCTGGTCTAGAACGCGCGTATCAGTGATAGTGCTTTCAGTTCCGGCCGGAATTACGATGAAAGTCCTGTTCTGGGAAGAAAATCTTAGCGCGGGACCGCTTCCACTGTCGCTTGTGATTTTGGCATTATTCAGAACTACGGCTGCATCGGCCTTTTTGTTCTTGATGAAAAGTGTTCCTGTGAAAGTTCCTGAAATGACATATTTGATTTTTCCATCACCCTTGTACTGAACGGAAAGACCGTTCGATTCTGCGTCAGTTCCGCTTGATTCATCCTCCGCTGTGTTTGATGTAAGGACAATCGTAATATCTTTGCTTGATACTGTTCCGATTGAAGTTTCTGTGCTTGTTGCGCTGACTTCGCTGCCGCTTCCGAGCCTTGCCGTTGCGCTAGTTCCGTTCAGGGTTATGTAGACTGTTTCTGAAGCAGAGAAATTTTCGTAAAGGTCAGCGGCAATGTAGCCGTTTGCGTTGGCTGTATCTGAGCTTGCGAAAGTTTCCGCGTCAACAGCGGAGGTGGTGTCAGCTGAATTTGATGACGAAGAGCCACTGTCCTCTGCGCATGATGATAAAAATGTTGACAATGAAATCGTTGCCAGCATCAATCCTGCAATTTTTCCGAATGATTTCATAAAAAATCTCCTGATTGTTAATGGACCTGTTCGGAAACTCATTAAGTTTCCTCACAAGTCGTCAAGTTTTTCAGGCTAAAGCCTTGCAAAACTTGCATTCTTTTAAGGTTCGTGTTCGGAAAACTGATGTTTCCGAACACATCTAATAATAAAAAAAATCATTTTTTTTTATTATTGGTTACGATTTTTTTTGCCAAAGAAATTTTTGTTATAAAACAAATCTTTTTAGTTTTAATTGCGAATATAAATTATCATTGTTTATAATGAAACAAGGGGAGAAAGTTATGCGAAAATGTTTTTTGCGCGTTTCCGTCTTATTTTTTAGTTTTTGCGCGTTTTCACAGGAGGCAAGAGTTCTGACTGTTGATGATGCGGTAAAACTTGCGCTTGAGAATAATGTTTCCGTTCAGCGAAGTGAAATAACGCTTTCTGCTTTAGAGAGGGCAAAAAAACATTCATGGAATTCGGCTAGTCCGAGCATAAGTTTTGATGGTACGGCAGGAATACCGCTAAAAGATTTGACAGATGAGGCTGCCAGAAGCAAGTATGATGCCAATTTCGGAATTTCTGCAACTGTCTCTGTTTCGCTGACGGCTAATCTTTACACGAAAATGCAAGCCGCAAAGCTTAATTATGAGATAGGAAAGATGAATTTTACCGATTCGCTTCGTTCAATCGAGCTGAATGTGCGCGATGCGTTCTACAAGCTTCTGTATGAAAAAGAAAACATCGTTCTGCAGGAAAAAAACAGCGAGATTTCAAAAAGCCAGTACAGTGCGAATCTTGCCAAGTACAATCAGGGAAGACTGAGCGAGCTTGATGTTCTTGCCGCCGAGGTAAGTTACAAAAGCACCGTTCCGACTGTTGAGGGTGCAAAGACTACTTATGAGAATGACCTTGCCGCTTTCAAGCAGCTTCTTGGAATTCCCCTTGACGAGAGAGTGGAGCTTTCTGGTAAGCTTGAGGACAAAATCTTCCTTGATAAAATAAATCTTGACGGCGTTGAGATTTTCTCTTCTTCGGTAAAGACCCTTGAAAAGCGCGTTGAGGCGGCGGACAATTCTATCCTTGACAACAGATTCTCCGCATATTCGCCTTCAATCAGGGCTTCGCTCAACTGGCGCGACCAGTATTGGTATTCGGGATACGATGGCGACCCGCCCGCAAGCTCGGATGCGGCAAAATCAACGAGTCTTTCGCTGAGCGCGTCCATTCCCCTTGACGGACTTCTTCCGTGGTCAGCAAAGCATGATGCGATTGAGAGCGCGAAAGACTCAAAAAAAGACTATGAGCTTCAGCTGAAAAACGCAAAAACAACGCTTCAAATGAGCATCGACTCTTATTTGCGCTCGATTGAGAACAGCCAGGCATCAATTAAGGCAAAGCAGGCGAATGTGACGCTTGCGCAGCGCAGCTACAATATGACGCTGGATGCATACAACCGCGGCGCAAAGGATTTTTTGTCCGTCCAGAACGCAAGCTCCTCGCTTTTGAGCGCTCAAGTTTCGCTAAAAAACGAAATTCTGAAACTGATTTCTGCAATGATGAATCTTGAGAACACAATCGGGGTTCAGTTCGGAAGTCTTTCAAATAAAATGAATCCGGACGGTAACTAAAAGTTCCGAACGAGTTTACTGAATAGGAAAGGTATTATATGAATTTTAGCAAACTGAAAAAATCAAGACCGTTTCTTGTTGTGGTAGCCGTAGTTGCGCTTCTTGTAATTTGCATAATCACGGCCCAAATACAGAAAAAAAGTCAGGGAGCGGCTGCTCCCGCATTCGGACGGGGAGGACGCGGCGGAGGCGGTTCTGTCGTTTCGGTAAAAACGCAGGTTCTTGAAAAGACTACGCTTCACGGATATGTTTCCACGAACGGGGAGATTGAAAGCCAGAACTCGGTGTCGGTTTTTCCTGATGTTTCAGGAAAAGTCATATCAATGAATGTAATGCTTGGTTCAAAAGTATCAAAAGGACAGATTATCGGATATGTTGATCCAAGCTCGCCCGGAAGCTATTTCAGACAAAGCCCCGTGTACGCTCCGATTTCAGGAAGCATCATATCGACTCCGCTTAAGAACGGAACCACCGTATCGACAGGGACGGCGATAACTCAGGTTGGCGATGTGAACAATTTGCAGATTCGTGCAAATGTGCCAGAAAGATATATTGCAGTTCTGAAAGTGGGGCTTAAGGCCAATATAAGCGTTGAGGCGTATCCTGGAGTTGTGTTCAAGGCAACGGTCAGCAGGGTTTCGCCTGTCGTTGATTCTGCTAGCAGGACTAAGGAAATCGTGCTTGTGTTTGACGAGCGTGATTTTCGCATAAACGCTGGTATGTTCGCAAAAGTAATCTTGTTCACTGAGGATTATGAGGGCGAAGTAACTATGCCGAACGACTCCCTTGTTCAGAACGGAGACAAATTTTATGCCTACACCGTTAATTCGGACAACACTGTTACGAAGAATGAAGTTACTTTGGGAAAAAAAGTTGACGGAATCGTTCAGATTACGAGCGGGCTAAAAGAAGGCGAGCGAGTTGTAGTTCAGGGGCAGACTTCCCTTGCGAACGGCTCTAAAATTCAGGATATTACGAACGGAGTCAGGTCGGAGCAAAAATCTGAGCAAGGCTCTGATGGCAAAACAAAAAATCCGCCTGAGGGTGAAGCCGGAAGCGGAGCAAAACGGGGTGGTTCTGAGAAACAGGCTGGTGCGCGCGGAGGGCAAAAATGAGCATCTCTAAGAAAACGCTTGAGCATCCTGTCCTGACGCTTATCGTCTTTGCGCTTCTTGGGACAATCGGTCTTTTCACGCTGAAAAATGTGGCAATAAGTCTTATGCCTGATGTGGACTCACCGTACATAAGTGTCCGAACATCATACACGAACGCAGGCCCTGAATCTGTTGAAAAGACTGTTACCAAAGTCCTTGAAGGGCAGCTAGTTTCCGTTAGCGGACTTAAAAAAATCACTTCCACTTCTTCGGAAGGCTCTTCGTCTATTTCGCTTGAATTCAATTACGGAACTGACCTTGAGTCCGCTACGAACGATGTTCGCGACAAAATCTCAAAAGTATCAAAAAATCTTCCCGATGATGCAGGCTCGCCTTCAATATCAAAAATGGATGCGAACGCAATGCCGATTATGAGAATTGCCGTGCGCGGAAACCGCTCCAACGATGACCTTAAGCAAATTGCCGAAGACCAGATTGTTGATTTGATTGAGCAGACGGACGGCGTTGCAGAAGCCTCCGTTTCGGGCGGAAGAACTAAGATTTTGCGTGTTGATATTTCCCAGAACAGGCTTGCGGCGTACAACCTTACTATGGCGAATGTTTCATCCGCGCTCTCAAAGCAAAATCTGGAGCTTGGCGGAGGAAAAATCAACGAAGGAATCAAAGATTATACAATACGAACGACAGGTGAGTTTTCTAGCGTTGAAGAAGTGAAAGATACAATTATCACTAAAGTCGGCGGCTATGTGGTGCGACTCAGCGACCTTGCCGATGTTTACCTCGGGTACAAGGACAAGACGAGCGAAGTTTTCATCAACGGAGAGCCGGGCGTGTATGTTTCTGTTACTAAGCAGTCCGGAAAGAACACTGTTACTGTGGCGAAGGCTACGCGCGCCAAAATCGCACAAATTCAGGAGCTTGTTCCGAACGATGTTACCCTTGACATAATTTCCGACGACTCGGACTCAATCAACGATACGATTGGAACTCTTCTTGAATCCGCATACACGGGACTTATACTTGCGGTAATCATTCTGTTTTTGTTCCTAAAGTCTGGAAAATCCACGCTTATAATCGCAGTTTCAATTCCGCTGTCAATCATAATCACGCTTCTTTGCATGAACTTTGTTGGAATCACGCTTAACATGATGACGCTCACGGGGCTTATACTTGGCGTAGGAATGATTGTTGATGCGTCAATCGTTATGATTGAGAACATTTATGTTTACAGAACTCGCGGAGCAAAGGCAAAAGTCGCTGCCGTGCTCGGCTCATCAGAGATGGTAATGAGCGTAGTTTCTGGAAACCTTACCACAATCTGCGTATTTTTGCCGTTCATTTTCTTCTTGAAAGATTTGGGCATGATGGGGCAGATGTTCAAGGGAATTATTTTCACTGTCGTAATAGCTCTCGTTTCGTCTTTGTTCGTGGCGATTTTTCTTGTTCCTGTTCTTGCAGGGCATTTTTTCCCGCTCACGAACAGAAATGAGAAGCCGCTTACATTCATTCCTCTCAAAAAATTTTACGAGCTTCTGGAGCTTCCGATGACCGCTCTTACGAAATTGTACAGGATTGGTCTAAAAGCTGCCCTGAATAACAGGCTTGTCACTTGCATAGTCTGTGTGTGCGTACTTCTTATGGCCGTTGTGTTCATTCCGACTTTGAAAATCAACATGATGAACAATGGAAGCGACTCTGGCGTGACTATGAACCTTACTCTTCCGAACGGAACTTCACTTACTGAAACACAGACAATCCTTAAGGATTTTGAGCGGATTTGCCGTGAGGAAATAAAAGGCTACACTACAATCATAACTTCAATCGGAACAGGGCGCGGGGCAAGTACTACAAACAAAGGCTCTATTCAGGTGAATCTTCCAAAAAGCGAGTATCAGATTGATACGAGCGATACTGTTCAGGCAAAGCTCAGAAAACATTTCGGCGACTATCCTGGCGCAAGGTTCAATTTCTCGCAGGGCTTCGGGCGGCAGATGACAGGAAGTGAGTTCAAGCTTCGTGTTCGCTCCGATGATTTGGATGCGGCTCTTAATGTTGCCTCCCAAGTTCGCGCCGTCATGGAGTCAATCTCCGATGTTGGCGAAACATCAATTGACACGGAGGAAGGACTTCCTGAAATTCAGGTTGTAATCGACAGGCAAAGGGCCTATTCTTTCGGCGTGGACGTTCAGACTGTGGCGCGTGAGATAAATTACGCCATAAACGGAGTTACGGCAACGACATACCGTGAGAACGGCAAGGAATACAGCGTGGTTCTGCTTTATCAGAAAGGCGACCGAAAAAGCACTGCTGATCTTGAGCAGATTTATGTGAAAGGAAACGGCGGCATGGTTAGCGTAGCGAACTTTGCTGAGGTCAGGAAAGGTCTTGGGCCTGTTTCAATCAGGCGCGAGAACCAGACTAGAATCGTATCCGTTTCGGCGGACAAGAAAAGCGACCGCAATTCTACGGAAATCGTGCAGGATATAAAGGACGGAATTGCAGCCAGCTTTATCATTCCTGAGGGCGTTACGATTTCTTACGAGGGCGCATGGAAGGACGCGCAGGATCAGGGAATGACATACGGCATGATAGGTCTTATGGCAATCCTTCTTGTATTCGGCGTTATGGCAGGAACTTACGAGAGCTTTAAGGCTCCGTTCATAAATTTAATGACTATTCCGTTCTTGATTATTGGCGTTGTGTTCATTTTCAAGATTCTAGGTCAGGCGTTCAGTATGACGAGCGCGGTAGGTCTTATCATGCTTGTCGGAATAGTCGTAAACAACGGAATTATTCTTGTTGACTACACGAATCTTTTGCTCGACAGAGGGCTTAAGATGAAAGAAGCATGCCTGACTGCCGGAACGAGCCGACTTCGCCCTGTACTTATGACTACGCTCACTACGATTCTTGGAATGGTTCCGATGTGCTTTGCCAAAAGCGGAAGCGCGGCTATGGTCCAGCCGATTGGTGTTGCCGTAGTAGGCGGGCTTTCTTCTTCAACATTCGTCACGCTCTTTTTTATTCCTGTTTTGTATTCGCTTGTGATGAGCGAGAAGAAAGTTTCAAAAAGCAAGATTCAGGTTCTTTTTTCCGTTTCACCAGAAGAAATGGAGGAGATGAAAAAGAATATGATTTCTGCTCCAAACGAATTTTCGGCGTATGCAGATTTGTAAGACAATAGAGCTGTTCGGAAACTGATTTTTTTTTCGGAGGGAAAAATGTATCGTGCTGAGATAATTGCTAACCAGTCCGTTCAAGATGACATAATCGAAGTGCTTGAGGAGTATATACCGGGCATTTTGTATACGACGATTCCGCTGGTTAATGGGCGTGGTAAAGATGATTACAAGCTTGGAACTTCAACATGGCCTGAAACGAATTTTCTCTTACTGAGCTATGTTGAGGACAATCAGAAGGAAAAAGTCCGGGCCGTAATAAATGCCGTAAAGGAAAAATTCAAAGATGAAGGAATCAAGCTCTTTTTCGTGAAAGCGGAGGAGTAATTAGACATCTTTTGCTATGAAGCCTTCAAGAGCCGAAAGGTCTATTGGTTTTTTTATGAATTCTTGGATTCCCAGGCTTTTGACCTTCGTTTCTGTTTCTTTATTCTCAAGAGCCGTTACGATTATGATTTTTGGGTTTCCGAATTTTTCGTCCTCTTTGATTTTTTTGCACAAATCAACGCCATTTATGCCTGGAAGGTCAAGGTCAAGTACTATGCAGCCTGGCTTTTTCTCTGTCATAATAGAACCGGCCTCAAATCCGTCGAATGCCTGAAAAATTTCAATTCCGGGGATTTTTTTTTGTATATAATGCTTTATGACGGTGTTAAGTCCTCTGTCATCGTCAACAATCAGAAGACTTTTTCTGCCTGAAAAACGGGTGCATACTTCAAGAAGTTCTGCTGGTATTTCCATGTTCCGTGATTGCATAAAATCAGCAAGGTCGTCAGGGTAAATCCTGAACTGACCGCCCGGGGTCTTGAATGCTTTTAAAAATCCGTTTTTAATCCAGTTTATTGATGTTTGGTTTACAACCCCACAGATTCTTGCCGCTTCGAGAGCAGAAAAAACTGTCGGTTTTGTATCAGCTGCCATTTGTAAAAAAAATCTCCTAATAGGTTTAGACCTGCTGTGCTGTCTAAAAAATTCGCTTTTTTACTAGAGAATTCTTTATTAGAAAACCCTGACTAACTTTATTAGGCTGTTCGGAAAACTATTGTTTCCTCACTGGTCTTGCGTAATTTTTCAGGCTAAAGCCTTGCAAAATTACAGAATTTCTAAAGTTCGTGTTCGGAAAACTGAAGTTTCCGAACAGCTCTATTCTAGATTTTTTAAATTTTTTCTTCTAGCGTCTTTGAGTTCTTGAAAAAAAATTCTGTTTTCTGTATCAGTTTATAAGAAAATCCTGAATCTAACATGAATTTCAGGAGTTTATCAGATTTTTTTCCTTGTTTTACGGCCGAGCTGTATGCTTTTCGGCAAAAATCTTCCTCCGAATTTTCCTCAAAGAACGAATCCAATGCTTTTTTTGCCGTCGAGTTGTCTATGCCTCTGGAAAGAAGTTCCGAAAGAAGCCGTGTTCTGCCTTGAAATTTGAACAATGTATGATCTCTGAGCCATGACGAGCAGTACCGCTCATCGCTTAGTAGATTTTTTTTCTCAAGGTAATCCAGTGCCTTGTTGACGGCAAATTTTTCTATTTTTTTCTTGGTCAGTTTCTGGGAAAGCATAAAGTGACAGTGCTCCGAACGGGACAAATATTCGGTGGCTTTTGTTTCCGCCGCAAAGCAAAGGGCGGCTTGAATTATGTCATCGCGCTCTTCCTCAGAAAAAGTTTCACCTATCTGTATTCTTTCCCTGCTGACTAGTTCAAGATAATCAAGGCGTATATAGAATGAAGTTCCTTCCGAACAGAAAATTTCTGCGATGTCGTCTGAAAATTTCGTGAGATTCAGTATTTCAAAATCGTCCGACTTCATGCCGCCAAATTACCCCCGAAAAACAAAAAAGACCGCCTAATAAGCGCAGGTCGATGATTGGCATAGCTGCAACCATCGCATATAGTCTGCAGAAATGATTTCCGCAGACTTGAACTTATCAGACAGCCTTTCTGTACAGAAAAAGCCAAAATTAACGCTTTGAGAACTGGAAGCGGCGGCGCGCACCCTTCTGTCCGTACTTTTTGCGCTCAACCATGCGGTTGTCGCGAGTAAGGAATCCGTTTGCTTTCAAAGAAGCGCGGGCATCCGGATCAATCTGGAGCAATGCCCTTGAGATTCCGTGCAGGCAAGCTGCAGCCTGTCCTTTAAGACCGCCGCCTACTACAGTAATCAAAATGTCATATTTGTTCTCGTAGCTCGTTACCAAAAGTGGCTGATGAACTGTACGAACCATAACTTCTGTTGGAAAGTACTCTGCGACATCTTTTCCGTTTACGACGATTTTTCCTGAGCCTTCACGAACGAATACGCGAGCTACAGATGTCTTCCTTCTTCCTGTTCCGATTGCAATATTCTTTACTGCCATGACTGACTCCTATTAAAGCTCGATTGGTGTTGGGTTCTGTGAAGAGTGTGGATGCTCTGAACCAGCATAAATCTTGAGATTGCCGTATATCTTGCGTCCAAGACGAGTTTTAGGCAACATTCCGTAGATTGTGCGAGCCAATGGTTCTGTAGGCTTTCTTCCGATGAGCTTCTCGAAGCTGTAAGTGCGCAGACCGCGTACGAAACCTGTGTAGTGACGGTAGAGCTTGTCCTGCTCTTTGTTTCCCGAAACGGCTACCTTGTCGGCGTTGATGATTACCACGCAATCACCTTCCTGGTTCGGGGCGAATGTGGCCTTGTTCTTGCCACGGAGAATAGCGGCTGCTTTGGCAGCGACACGACCAAGTGGTTTTCCAGAAGCATCGATGATGTACCACTTCTGATCTTTCTCAGTTTTAAAAATGGTGTTCATTGTATATACCTTAATAAAAAGAAATTTCATAATTTCGGCTGCATCTTCCGAGATTATGTTTAGATATACGGGGACTATCAGTCTAGCCTGAACAAGATTAAAAGTCAATAGACCAGTGAGGAAACTTGTGGAAAACAGTTTTTGGTACGACACGGTATTTGGTTTTCTTTTGCTAAATTTATTTCTTGGCTAGAAAACATGATTTAAAATTCAAAAATTCAATAGAATCGTTTGGAATTCTATGTTAAAATTTCAGAACTATTTGTATGGAGAACTTATGAATTACGTTTCTACGAATAAAACTGCTGAATCTTGGGGAAGAAAAGATATTCGGACGATGGAGCCCGACAAGAATGCTGATACAATCATCGATCGCGTAAGGGCAATGAGCATTGAAGGTCTCACTTTTGACAGCGTTGTTGACTGCTACAAAACATCCCTCGCAAGCTGGAGGCGTTTTTATAAGCAGGACGATAAGATTGAGGTGGAGGAGACCGTCTCTGATACTGGATTGAGCTGCACTCGCATTCAGAGCATGAACATAATTTTTTATGTCATAGAAAAGAAAGGCGGCAAAATCGAAACGAAAGCATCTCTTGTTGATTTCTCAAACCATGTTGGAACTGCAAGCGGAAAATTGTCTGAAATCTAAAATCCTCCGCATGAATAAAAGTGTTCTCCTTTTGCGAAAGCTGATTGCTGGAGGTATCCTGCTCTTGAAAATTCGGCAGGGTACGACATTCTGGAGGTAGCTACTATGATTAGGATTTTGTTCGTTTGTCACGGCAATATATGTCGCTCGCCGATGGCCGAGATGGTTATGAAATATTTTGTCCGTTCCGCTGGTGCAGAAAACGATTTTTATATTGATTCAGCGGCGACTGACTATGATGAAATCGGAAATTCAATGCACAGGGGAACGCGGAATATGCTTGTCCGCAATAAGATTCCTTTTACCGACCATAAGGCTCGGATTGTTACGCCTGATGATTACAATGATTTTGATTTGATTGTCTGTATGGACGAGGAGAATCTTCGTCATTTAGAGCGCAGGGTAGGTGCTGATACTGAAAAAAAAGTCCGCAAACTTCTTGAGTTTTGCGGACTTTCTCGTGATGTTGCCGATCCTTGGTATACCGGAAATTTTGAGGAAACTTTTGCCGATGTTGAAATCGGCTGTAAGTCCCTCCTGAAAAAGCTACTCAGCCAGAACGATAGTGTGTAGCGGAAGCGGCGGATTCTTCTTGAAGTACATGTATTTGTACGGGTGAATGTCCAGCGGATTCGGGTACCAGCCTCCGACACAGTTCAGATCGATTGCGTGAAGGCTTACCGAATGTCCCACAGGAAGAACTTCACCGTCGTCAAGCAGAATCTGCTCTGCCTGCGCAAGGAGCTTGTAATGAATCTGGCCGTCGGTTTCTTCGGCGGCTTTGTCAAGACATTCCGTAAATTTGCTGTTTTTCCAGTTTGAGACATTGAGCGTCGAACCATCCCTGAAAAGCTCCAAGAAAGCCAGAGGGTCTGCAAAATCCCCGATCCATGAGTAAGTGAAAATATCCGCATTCCAGCCAGGGATTGACGAAATGTAGCGGTCTTCCGTCGTTACGGAAGGAACAAGCTCAACTCCCAGCGGTGCCCATGCAGCTTTTAGAGTCTCAACGAACATTTTCTGCCTTTCAGATGTCTCTGCAATTCCGAAAGTCAGCTTTATCTTCTGATTCTTTGGAATCTTAAGCTTTGCGCGCGCTTCTGCCATAAGCTCCTTTGCGTCGTCAAGCGAAGTGTCCGAAAGCCCTTCCACAATCGGATAGCCTGAGAGCGGATAGATGAAATTCGTGGCGGGTATGAGAAGTCCTTCGCGCAGCTTGTCCCACGGCACTGCGGCAACGAGCGCGTTCCTGAAGTCGGCGTCTGTGCAAGGCGCGTTCTTGCAGCTGAAAAAAATGTACTCTGTGCCAAAAACTGCTGAAACTTGCATTGAGTTCTTGTTCAGAAGGATTGGGGTGCTTACCATGTTTGAAACCCAGTCGGCATCGCCTGTGTTGAATTTCCAAGTGTTTTCCTTTATGTCGCTGGAAGAGATTATCGTTATCCGTGGAATCCGCACATTCTTTGCGTCCCAGTAATTCTTGTTGCGTTCGAATACGAGAGTAGAGTCGGTGCTTGAAACGAGCGCGTAAGAGCCTGAGAAGGCCTTTGGGTTTGTGTTCATGTAGGCGCAGAACGCATGATGGCACAAAATGCGCGAAAGGTGCGATGTTGGCGTGACAAGGTTTATTACAAGAGTTTTGTCGTCGCGGGCGATTATGCCCACATCAGCGTCCTTGCATTTTCCGTTTCTGAATTCTTTTGCGTTCGTTATGCAGTCCAAAAGGGAAGCGTAAGGCGCGCCGGGTGTTTTCAAAAGGTCAATCCATGACTGCCGTATTTTTGCCGCAGTGATTTTTTCGCCAGTGCTGAATTTTGCCCCGTCGCGGATTGTGAGCGTCCATCGTTTTTTGTTTCTGGAAATCTTGAATTTCTCCGCAAGAGCAGGGACAGGCTCAAGGGTCTTCGGGTCGTAGGCGAACACGCCTTCGTAAAGATTCTCAAGGAGCTGTGCCTCGCTTGAGTAAGAGGCTGTGTGCGGGTTCAGATTGAAATCCTGCTCCGCCATGATTATGGTCATGTTTTTCTGAAATTCTGCCATATCGGGCGGAGTCGGAGCTGCGTTATCCTGCTGTCCTTTTGGGGCGGCGGAAAGTTGCCAGACTGCAGCCGAAGCTGCGAAGAGAAATGATACAAATCGAATCGTTAGCTTTTTCATCAAGTAGATATAATAGACCTTTTAAGTTCAGAAGTCTATCAAAACTTTAGCAATAAATCGATTTTGGTCATTCTTGCAAATTTTTGTTCTCTGAAATGATTAGAGCTGTTAGGAAAACTGAAGTTTCCGAACAGCTCTATTTTTGTTACTTGATTCCGAGCTTTCGCATTTGCTCCTCTTCTTCTATGTACGAAACATACTCCGCGCGCATCTGGTTGATTTTTACGATTGTATTTTTCAGTGCGTCAACATCAATCTTGAATCCTTTGATTCTTGATTTATTGAGGGGAGTAGCAGTGTTCTTGAAATAATCATTGAGCGCGTTAAGATGGACTATTGCCCGCTGACATTCCGTTATCTGCGCCGACAAGAACGAAAGAATCTTGTCCTCCGGCAAAGAATTGAGTTTTGCGTAGCCCTGGGTCTTTTTGTTGGAACATGCGCCGTACCGTCTCTGCTTTACGGACAGGTCTGTCATAAAGGCATTGTAGTCGATTTTTTCCGTGCGCTGTGCGCCTGTACGCTGGTCTGTTATTACGACCTGGTAAACGGCGGTTTTGTCAGGAAGCCCGAATGCACGGCGCAGAGCTTTTACGAATTTGTCTTTGATTGAATTGTGCTCGCTTTCGAGAATATCGTGGTTGTCACGAATCTTGTTCGTAATCTGCTCAATATGGAGCGGAATTCCACCGAGGAGACGCACTGTTTCCATGAGAATTTCTTTCGTATCGATTTTTTTCTCTTCGCCTTTCTCGGATTTTTTTGTGACATTGAGCTTGGCAAGAACTTCCTGCTGCTTTTTTTCTTTGTCCTCTCCTTGGTCTTCTTGGACTATTTCGGCTATAAGCTCGTTGTAGAAAGGCTGCTTTGCCATTCCTGAGGCGAAATTCTTCTTTATTTGGTTCATCTCTTCCGCAGGAGATGAGTATGCTTTTTCCTTGTCGAAAGAAGAGCTTGCAATTATGTTTCGTCTTACTTGTCCCTTGTAGTTTTCTTTCTGGAATTCGGTAAAGTCACGCAGAATAGAGTTGATTTCGTTCATTGCGTTCGACGCTTTCGTGAGGCTGTCGCTTATCATGCTTGATGTGAGAGCGTCGCTTGAATGACGGCCTGTTGAAATAAGCGTGGCAAGAACCCGCGTGTTTGCCTTTGCGCAGTTCTGAGTGAAAGAAGACCACATGAACGCGTTGTTCAAATCAACGAGCTTTTTTATGTTTCCCAGCGTAAGGTGGTTTACAGAGAATTTGTAGTAGTTGCAAAGAAAATCCAGTGTGCTTTCATAATCCGAAAATCGCTGTCCCATGACTACTGATTTTTCTGTCTCAACGAACTGACTTCCGTCCGGAGCCTTGATGTCGGAGATTTTTTTGTCCAGCTTGTATGGGTCAGGCGTAATAAGTGCTTTTTTTATGAGAAATTCAAATAGATTTTTTACGCAAGTATAAAGAAGGCGGTAGTTTTCCAAAAGTTTGGGAAGCTCTTCCGAGTCATACCATTGTGCTTTAGTATCAAGCGATTGTAAGAGTACTTCGCTAAAATTTCCGCTGTTTTCCATATCATTTTTATCGGCATACCGAAGTTATTTCTTAAATTTGTAAAATTGTTTAAAATATCAGAATAAGGAATAAGAATATGCTTTTTACGCCCAATGAAATAGAAGAAACTGTGAATATGTTCATGCGCCACAATCTTGATGTGCGTTGCGTGACGATGGGAATCTCCCTGCTTGACTGCGCGGACAGCGATTACAAGAGGGCGAATCAGAAAATCTACGATAAAATCATGCGTAAGGCGGGAAGCCTTGTGCGCGTGGGACAGGAAATCGAGAAAGAGCTTGGAGTCCCAATCATAAACAAGCGCATTTCCGTTACTCCTATTTCGCTTGTGGCAGGGGCGAGCGGAGAAAAGTCTTATGTGGGGTACTGCAAGACGCTTGACCGTTGTGCAAAAGAACTTGGAATCAATTTTATAGGCGGATTCTCTGCTCTTGTTCAGAAAGGGATAACTGCGGCGGACAGGATTTTGATTGATTCGATTCCAGAGGCACTTTCATCAACTGAATTCGTGTGCTCCAGCGTAAATGTCGGTTCAACTAAGTCTGGAATCAATATGGATGCGGTAAAGCTGATGGGCGAGACGATTTCAAAGACGGCGGAGGCTTCAAAAGAGCTTTCTGTGAACGGGTGCGCAAAGCTCGTGGTGTTTTGCAATGCCCCGGAGGATAATCCGTTCATGGCGGGGGCGTTTCATGGTCCTGGTGAGGCTGACAGCGTTATAAATGTGGGCGTTTCGGGACCAGGCGTAATTCTGGCTGCGGCGCGTGAGTACAAGGGAAGGCCGATTGACGAGCTTGCCGAGGGAATCAAGAAGATGGCGTTCAAGATTACGCGCCTTGGTCAGCTAGTTGGAACTGAGGCAGCCCGCAGGCTTGGCGTGGATTTCGGAATCCTTGACCTTTCGCTCGCGCCTACTCCTGCCGTTGGCGATTCTGTGGCCCGAATCCTTGAGGAAATAGGTCTTGACGGAGCTGGCGCGCCCGGGACTACTGCTGCGCTTGCCATGCTTACCGATATGGTAAAGAAAGGCGGAGTTATGGCTTCAACGAGCGTTGGCGGGCTTTCGGGCGCGTTCATTCCGGTAAGCGAGGACGAAGGCATGATAAACGCCGTGAAGCAAGGTTCAATCTGTCTTGAGAAGCTGGAGGCAATGACGACTGTTTGTTCCGTGGGACTTGACATGATTGCTATTCCAGGTGACACGCCCGCCACTACAATCAGCGGAATAATGGCAGATGAGTTTGCGATTGGTATGGTCAACAACAAGACAACGGCGGTGCGCCTTATCCCTGTTCCGGGAAAAAAAGCCGGTGACTGGGTTGAGTTTGGCGGACTTTTGGGCGGATGCCCTGTTATGCCTGTAAGCAAGTTCGGGTGTGCTGATTTTATCAACCGCGGCGGAAGGATACCGGCACCAATACACTCATTCCGCAATTAGCGGAATGAGTGTATTGGTGCCAACGAGTTTTGCTTTGCAAAACTCGCGAAGGCAGCCTCCCGTGACTTCAGTATAAATTACAGCTGGAATCAATTCAATAAAATATGATTTATTATTCATTTTGTGTCATAATGTATACTAAGAGAATTTAATTTTGAGGTATATTTTTATGGAACAGTCTAATTCTTCGTTGCACGAACTTCATCTTGCCCCTGTCATTGCAGTGGATTCCGAAAAATGTTGCAATTGCCACAGATGTATTTCCGTCTGTCCTGTCAAAATGTGCAACGATGCCTCTGGTGACTATGTTTCTGTTGACCCCGACCTCTGCATAGGATGCGGGGCTTGCATTGAGGCATGCGTGCACGGGGCAAGGAGCGGAATTGATGACACAAGGGCTTTTTTGGAAGACCTTAAAGCCGGAAAAAAAATAGTCGCAATCGTTGCACCTGCTGCGGCTGTCAATTTCAAGGGAAAAGACCTTGAATTCAACGGATGGCTCAAATCAATCGGCGTAAAGGCCGTGTTCGATGTTGCGTTCGGAGCGGAGCTTACGACTAAGAGCTATGTGGAGCAGATAAAAAACGAAAATCCGGACTTGATGATTTCACAGCCTTGTCCGGCACTTGTTTCGTTCGTTGAGATTTACCGACCGGAGCTTATAAAATATCTTGCAAAAAGCGACAGTCCTATGGCGCACACTGTCGAGTGCATAAGGCATTTCTATACCGAATACTCTGACTGTAAGATTGCCGTAATATCGCCGTGTTTTGCGAAAAAGCGTGAGTTCGATGAGAACGGGCGTGGTGACTACAATGTTACGATGAAAAATCTTGATGAGTATCTGAGATTGAACGGAATCGATTTGTCAAAATTCCCCAAGACCGATTACGACAATCCTCCCGCCGAGCGCGCGGTTTTGTACTCAACTCCGGGCGGACTTATGCGCACTGCGGAGCGTTTCGTTCCTGGAATCTCAGAGAGGACTCGCAAAATCGAGGGACAGCCGCAGGTTTCGGCATATCTTTCCGGGCTTCAGAAAATGCTTGCTTCCGGCGAGAAGCCTCAGTGTCAGCTCGTAGACTGTCTTAACTGCGGAATGGGTTGTAACCGTGGGGCTGGTACGGTGAATCACGATATGACCGTTGACCAGATTGAAGCTTTTGTTGAGAAGCGTTCTCAAGACAGAAAAGTGCGGTGGAAGACGCAGTACGGAGGAAAATCTGCCCTTAAAAAACTTGATAAAACTATTTCCGATTACTGGAAGCCTGGAATTTACTCAAGGACTTATGTGGACAGAAGCTCTTTTTTAAAGAACAAAATAAAAGAGCCGACGGAAAGTCAGCTTGAAGATATTTTCCATAGTCTTGGAAAACACTCCAAGAAAGATTTGCACGATTGCGGCGCATGTGGCTACGGTTCGTGCAGACAGATGGCAATCGCGATTTTCAACGGAGTGAACAGGCGCGAGAACTGCCACCAGTATGTTTTGCATATTGCGAATGTAGCCCATGACAACGAACTTTACGAAACGGTCAGAAACATAACGAAGCAAAGCATAAAGATGCTTGAGGAAACAAAAGGTGGTGTTGCGTCTCTCGTCTCCGTTACGAAAGATATGTCCCAGAGCGTTTCGTCAGGTTCGTCCGCAATTCAGGAAATGCTCGGAAACATCAATTCGATAAATTCAATCATCGAAACGAATTTCAGGATTGTCGCAGAGCTTGAGAAAGCAACGCAGACTGGACGCACGAATCTTGCCGATGTGACGAATCTTGTGGGTGAGATTGAAGCTGAATCAAGGACTCTTATGGAAATGAGCAAGATGGTTGCGCAGATTTCTGGTCAGACGAATATGCTCGCCATGAATGCGGCTATTGAGGCGGCTCACGCTGGTCAGTACGGCGCGGGATTCTCTGTTGTTGCGGATGAAATTCGTAAGCTTGCCGAGGATTCTGGAAAAGAGGCGCGTCAGATTGGGGAAGTTCTCAAAAAAATCAAGGGAATGATAGACAACGCATACTCAAAAACGGGAATCGCGAATAAGGAATTTGAGACAGTCGTTTCACTTGCTGGCAAAGTAAAAGACCAGGAGCTTGAGGTAAAGAGCGCGATGAGCGAGCAGAACGAAGGCAACAATCGTCTTCTTGATGATTTGGCGCAAATGCAGGACGGAACGCATGCTGTAGAGACGGCAGCTGGCAAGGTCAGCACGAGTACGGACACCGTAATAAAGGAAATATCTGATATTGGAAAACGATAGGTTAATAAGAACTTGTTTGCTTACTATCATATTTCTTGAAAAAGTGTCATAATAAGCGATATTTTTATCCAAACAAAAGGCAGCTTAAAAAATCATGTTTTGACGCTGCCCCAAAAACAAAATCATGGAGAAAAAGAGAAATGGCTGTAATTACACCAAAAATCCGTTCAAACATTTGTATCAATGCTCACCCCATTGGATGCGCAAAGGACACTCTCAACCAGATTGAGTATGTAAAATCTCAGAAATCAAAAAGAGGGGTAAAAACTGCGAAGGAAGGCGGATATGCTCCGAAAACTGTCCTTGTTTTGGGCTGCTCTACAGGTTACGGCTTGGCTTCAAGAATTACAGCCGCTTTTGAGTACGGGGCTGACACAATCGGTGTTTCGTTCGAGAAAGAAGGAACTGAAACGAAAGGCGGAACTCCGGGCTGGTACAACAACAAGGCTTTTGACCGTGAGTCTGAGAAAGCAGGGCTGAAAACATTCACTTTCAACATGGATGCGTTCTCCGACGAGTGCCGCAAGGCTGTTATCGAAAAGGTAAAAGAATGGGGCGTAAAATTCGACCTTGTTGTTTATTCGCTTGCTTCTCCTGTAAGAACTGACCCTGACACGAAAGTTCTTTACCGCTCTGTGCTTAAGCCGGTCGGAAAGCCTTTCGGCGGCCCTGCCCTTGATATGATGACAGGAAAAATCACGGTGATGGAGGCTTCTCCTGCTGAGGGCGATGATGTTGCCAATACTGTGAAGGTCATGGGGGGCGAAGACTGGGAACGCTGGATAAAACAGCTCAAAGAGGCGGATGTTCTTTCTGACGGAGCGCGTACAGTCGCTTACTCGTACATCGGACCGAAATATTCTCATCCGATTTACCGCGACGGAACGATTGGAGCTGCAAAAAAAGACCTTGAAGCTCGTGCCCACAACATTGACGCAAGCCTGAAATCTTTGAACGGCGCAGCTTATGTGAGTGTGAACAAGGGGCTTATAACTCGTTCAAGTGCGGTAATCCCGATTATCGCACAGTATCTTGGCTGTCTCTTTAAGATTATGAAAGAGCGCGGAACTCACGAGGGGTGCATCGAGCAGATGGAAAGACTTTTCTCTGAGCGTCTTTTCACAGCCGACAAAAAAGTGCCGGTGGACAGCGAGAACAGAATCAGAATCGACGACTGGGAGCTTGATCCGGATGTTCAGGCAGAAGTCGATAAAATCATGCCGAACGTCACCCAAGAGAATGTGGCAAGTCTCATCGACCTTGAGGGAATCAGGCACGACTTCTTGATGATAAATGGATTCGATGTGCCTGGCGTGGATTATTCAAAAGACGTGCCACGAATGGACACAATCGACTAAGAGGAAAATTATGGCAGAAAATGAACAGCTTCAGAAAATTCGCCATTCATGTGCGCATGTTATGGCGGAAGCAATAATGCATTTGTTTCCGGGGGCAAAATTTGCGATTGGCCCTGCAATAGACAACGGATTTTATTACGATTTTGATTTTACGGACAAAAAGCCTACGGAGGAAGATTTTCCTGCGATTGAGAAAGAAATGCGCCGCATTCTTTCAGGAAACTTTGAGTTCAAGAGGACTGAGGTTTCAAAGGAAGAGGCTTTGAAATTGTTCGCAAGCCAGCCTTACAAGGTGGAGCTTATAAACGATCTTCCTGAGGGTGAGACGATAACGACTTACCAGCAGGATGATTTCATGGATTTGTGCCGCGGACCTCATGTGGCTACTACAAAAGAAATCAATCAGCAGGCATTCAAGGTTGCAAAAATGGCGGGTGCGTACTGGCGCGGGGACGTAAAACGCCCGATGCTCACAAGAATCTACGCGTATTGTTTCTCAAAACCGAACGAACTGAAAGATTACCTCAAGATGCTTGAGGAGGCAGAAAAACGCGACCACAGAAAACTTGGCGTTCAGATGGATTTGTTCCACATCGACCCTGAGGATCCGGGTCAGATTTTCTGGCATCCGAACGGCTGGACGATGTATGTTGCGATTCAAGATTATATGCGCAGAAAAATTCTTGCGGACGGATACAAAGAGGTCTGCACGCCCGCAATCATGCCGAGAAGTCTTTGGGAACGCTCAGGGCACTGGGGGCATTACCAGAAGAATATGTTCGTGACTGAGAGCGAGAACCGAATTTTCGCAATCAAGCCGATGAACTGTCCTGGCGCGCTTGAGATTTTCAACTCACGCGCACGCTCTTACAAAGACCTTCCGATGCGTCTTGCTGAATTCGGGCATGATGTGCGCAACGAGCCGAGCGGAACTTTGAGCGGAATTATGCGCGTGCGAGGTTTCGTTCAGGACGATGCTCACATTATTTGTACGGAAGATCAGGTTTCTGCAGAAGTCGCTAAATTCTGCCGCCTTCTGAAATCAGTTTACCATGACTTTGGATTTGATGACTTGGTTGTAAAATTCTCTACGATGCCGGAAGATCATGTGGGAGACCTTGCGACATGGGAAAAAGCCGAGAAAGCTCTTAGCGACGCTTGTAAGTCTGCGGGGCTTGACTATGAGATACAGCCGGGAGAGGGGGCTTTCTACGGACCTAAGCTTGAGTTCAAGCTTTTTGATTGTCTTGGAAGGGAATGGCAGTGCGGAACTATTCAGGCAGATTTCCAGCTTCCGAGTGCGGAGCGTCTTAACGCCCAGTACATCGGTGCTGACAACCAGAAACATCATCCGGTAATGCTTCATAGAGCAGTTCTTGGTTCTATAGAGCGTTTTATGGGTATTTTGATTGAGAACTTCGGCGGAGCAATGCCACCGTGGATTCACTTTGAGCAGGTTGCCGTGGTTCCGATTGGAGCTGATTTCAACGATTATGCTGAGGAAGTTGCTGGAAAACTCCGTGCATCAGGCTTCCGTGCAGAGGCATACGCAAACGGCGACAATATGAAGTCGAACATCAAGTACATTACGAGTGAGCATAAGACGCCTTACATCCTTGTCGTAGGAGCTAAGGAAAAAGAGTCTGGCTCCGTGAATGTGCGTTTCCGCGCCGATTCTGGAAAACAGCAGCAGTCTATGACTTACGATGAGTTCGAGAAGTATCTCTCGGAGAATGTAAAGAATCATTCTACGACTTTGTAAGACCGAGCGTTGTCATTTTTCTGAATGTGGGATATGAGGCTGGCTAACTTTTTAGTTAGCCAGCCTCATATCCACTATTTTTTTGCCACTATTACCATAGTCTGCATGTTCTGGTCATACGGATTTTTGTCAAAATCGCCGAAAATATCCGCGCTCTTGAACCCGATTTTAAGAAGCGTCTTTTTAAGCTCTGCTGCGGAATAGAGCCTCTGAACGAATTCATGCTCAATCCGAACGCCTGTCTTGTTGTCTATCAAAATCCATTTTGAGCGGAGACCTTCCCATGCGCCTACAACCTCAAATTCAGTAAGGACTGTTTTACCAGCTCTCTCAAACCATTCGCCTTCCGTGAAATATTTTATTTCAACTTCACGGCTCAAGTTCTCAAGAATAAAAGTTCCGCCTTCTTTAAGCGAGTCAAAAATCGATTTCAGAATCTGAGTGTCCTCTTCTTCTGTGTCGCAATATCCGAACGATGTGTAAAGATTTATGGCGCAGTCGAATTTTTCGTTGCTCTTGAAATTGCGCAAGTCTGCTTGTACAAGCTTAAGTTCTATTCCTTCGGCTTCCGCGCTCTCTTTCGCTGCCGAAAGTTCGCTTTGGATTAAGTCAACTCCGGTCACATCCATTCCAAGAATCGCAAGCTCCACGCTGATTCTGCCAGGACCGCAACCTGCGTCCAAGATTTTTGCGCCTTTTTTAAGCCCTGCAAGGCGCACGACGCGCTCGCTCACAGCACCGGCTTCGCTCCAGCGCTGCTCATCGAACATGACAGGACCGTAATTCTCCCAGAATTTTTCCGATTCAAACCATTCTTTTTTTTGGCTCATATTTTTTCCTTACAGCTTCATTCTTCCGCGGAAACTTCGTGCGAGCGTGAGTTTGTCCGCGTACTCAAGGTCTCCTCCCACAGGAAGCCCGCTTGCAAGGCGGGTCACTGTGATTCCCATTAGAGAAATCATTTTCTGCAAGTACAAGGCAGTCGTATCTCCGTCAACGGTGGGGTTCGTGGCGATGATTACTTCCTTTACGCCACCTTCGCGAAGACGGGACATAAGCTCTGCAATTCGGAGCTTGTCAGGACCTATGCCCTCAAGCGGCGCAATGACTCCGCCCAAAACATGGAACAGCCCGTTGAACTCATGCGCGCTCTCAATCGTGGAAACATCCTGCGGCTGCTCCACCACGCAGATAATGCTTTTGTCGCGCATCGCATCCGAGCAGATGCGGCACGGGTCTTGTTCTGTCCATGAGCCGCACACGGAGCATCGGCATATCCTGCTTTGCAGCATGGAAATCTGCGTGGCGAATCTCTGAACCCATGCGCCGTCAGAGTTCAAAATGTGGTTAACGAGCCTTCCCGCAGATTTTTTTCCGATTCCCGGAAGCCGCGAGAATGATTCCGTCAGTTCATCAATTGCGTTCATTACAGACCCGGAATATTTATTCCCATCATGCTTGTTGATTTCTGCTTGATTTCTTCCATGACTTTTTCAACTGCACTGTGATGTGCTGCCTTAATCAAGTCCTGCAACATTGGAACATCTCTGTTGTCAACACAGATTGGGTCAAGTTTAATGTCAAGAAGCTCGAACTGACCGCTCAGCGTCACTTGAACCATGTTTCCGCCGCTTGAGCCAGTTGCCTTTATTGTAGCAAGCTCTGCTTTCATGTCCTGCATTTTTCCCTCAAAATTCTTGAGGTTTTTCATTAATTCAAAAGGATTCATATTAATCTCCTGATTTTATTTAAACAGCCTTATTCATTTTCGCTGTCGTCATTTTCCATATTCTCTGTGTTTTCGGCTGATTCAGACTGAGATTCAGAACTGTTTTGAGAATCTTCTTCTTTGTCAGCCGGTTTTTCTGAATCTTCTTTCTTAGACCTCTCGATTTCTTCCGCAGTTTTTACGGAATAGCCGACTATGTGCCCCTTGAATGTGTCGCACAGAATACGAACTTCAAGGGGGGCGTGCTCCTCCGGGTTCTCAACTTTGATTTCTTTCAGTTCGATAGAAAGTGAAAGATTCTCACCAGTTGCCTCACGGATAATCGAAGAAAGGCTCGCGCTGTTTTTTTCGATTTGCATCTTGAAAAAAGAAGATGTTGTTTGTGTTTTTATGATATTTCCTTCTTTTTTCCATTCTCCTGTCTGAATTAGGTAAGAGCCTAAGATTTTGTCTTTTGCCATTACCTTTTTTATTATATTCCCCCTGAAATCATTCGGATCGGCGGAGATAGAGTCGAATGATTCATCTCCGCCTGAGCTAAAAGATTGGCTGCTCTCCTGATGCGGCGGAACTGCCTGAGGCTCGGGCTCGGGCTTCTGAACCGGGCTTTGTTTTTGCGGAACGAATCTTGGTATTTGCACAGGTTGGGGAACTGGCACTGAGATTTGAGCTTGTGGGGCAGTTATGAGAAGCGCGCGCGCCTGGTCTATTGCATGCTTCACTTCTTTTGGCGAAACATACTCAGAAAGCCATGAAAGGCGCGAGAACGCAAGTTCCAGCTCGTAGCGAGGACTTAGCGAATAGCGGATGTCGCGGTACAATGTAAAAAGAAGAGAAAGAGCGCGCTCAATCTGAACTGGATTCCATGCGTCAAGCACGATTTTTGAGAATCGCTCCGCAGACTGCCCGAGAAGGGCTTCTTTTGTGACACCGTTTTTAATCAGAAGAAGAGAGCGGAGGTAATCGGTTGAGTTCGTTATTATCTGTTCGATTGATATTCCGTTCTGAAAGAACTCATCCAGCTTGGTCATTACATCTTGAGTCTTTCCGCCCGCGCAGCACTCAAAAATCTCGTTGAGCCTTTCAACTCCAACAAGCCCCAGCTTGTCACGGATTTTCTCGTAAGTGATGTGGTCGCCTGAGAAAGCCGCCACTTGGTCAAAGAGCGTGTATGAGTCTCGCACCGAGCCGGTAGATTCGCGGGCAATCCAGTACAGTGCTTCATCGTCTGCTTTTATCCCGATTTCGGCTGCCGCCTGAGCTAAAAGCTCTTTGACTTTTTCGGCTGAAACAAGCCTGAAATTGTACTGCTGGCATCGTGATTTTATTGTTGCAGGAACTTTTTGAAGCTCCGTTGTGGCGAATATGAATATTGCGAACGGTGGCGGCTCTTCGATTGTCTTTAAGAGCGCGTTGAACGCAGATGTTGAGAGCATATGAACTTCGTCTATGATGTAGATTTTGTACCGGGCAGACTGAGGCGGAAAAAGAAGCTCGTCTTTGATTACGCGCACATCGTTTACGCTGGTGTTGGACGCACCGTCGATTTCGATTACATCCGTACAGGCGCCCTGCGTGATTTCCTTGCAAAAACGACATTCGCCGCACGGTTCTGCCGTGGGACCTTTCTCACAGTTGAGTGCTTTTGCAAGAATTCGGGCGGTGGAGGTTTTTCCGCATCCGCGCGGACCTGCGAAAAGGTAAGCGTGAGCGATTTTTTTTGATTTTATTGCGTTTTTGAGCGTTTCTGCGACGAATTCCTGTCCTGCAAGCGAATCGAATGCTTGTGGTCTTCGCCGTGTGGCGGTTACTTCATAAGACATAGAATATATTTTACGATTTTGCTCGGGTGGGGACAAGTGGTTGCTCTCAAACGATTTGTTCTGAATTTGGGATATTCGCTTAACTTTTCGTAATTAGCCGCGCGCAGCCGAATTTTGCGTCCTCAAAGCCCAAAAGATTCTCTATTGACTCTTTTGCCCGCTGGGAAATGTCGGAAATCCGCCGTTCGCCCGAACTCCTATGATATTTGTCAATACCATGAAGTTCCTGACTCCAATAATTAACTAGCTAAACAGAGAGCTTCGTCTGCAAGTTTGTCCACTGCTGCAGAAGCTCTCTTTTCATAAGATGTACCAGTTTTTAACAACGTG
>JAFSJW010000067.1 GCA_017449265.1 Treponema sp. | reverse complement strand
GACACGGTTGAGAGCCATTCGGGAGGAATAAAGCTGGAATCGCTTTTCATAGACGAAGGTTTCGGAACGCTTGATTCCGCCGCACTAAAAACGGCAGTTGCAATCTTAAAAAAGATAGAAATGTCTAACAAGAAAGTTGGGATAATCTCACATGTGGAAGCATTGCAAGGCGAGATTCCGTCACAAATTTCAGTTGAGCGCGGTCATATAGAAATCGTCTAGGCTTTCAGGGACTGCAGGAAGTTTTTTAAATGACAGTTTTCAAGAATCAGACTTGATATATTTGCATTTACGCTTTTTCGCCACATCTGTCCTTAACAGCCGCTTCTCAACCATATCTTGCAGGACGAAGCGGCTTATCCCAGATTATGCTACCAGATATAGAAGCAGATATTTCATCCAAAATCGGGCGAAGGCTTTCAATCAGGTTTTTCTCCCTTTTCTTGGATCTGCGCCCGGTGCCCTCGTACACGATTTTTGAGACGAACGCATCATAGCTTACTGAAAAATCATCTTCGTCCGTGTGGGGAAAAAACGATGCGGACACGGAATATGACACCCGCCCGCCCTCGGAATCCACAGTAAGCGAAACAAGAGCCGCGTGGCGCGCGACCCCGCAAAAGATACAATCCGCCGCAAAATACTGCGAGTAAACATCTGTCGTCATAAAACAGGTCTATTTTTTGAGCAAAGCCGCGAACGGATTGTATGTATCTCCGTCATCAGCCTTTTGCTTTGAGAGAAACTCGCTCGCATCGTCGTCCTGCTTCTCGCTGGTTGCAGGAAGAAGTGAGATTCGCTTTTCATCTTCATCAACGCTGTCAACTACGACATCAAAAGCCTCTCCCACCTTGAACATTTTTTTGAGGTTGGAATTAGCCGTAACTCCAGAAAGAGCTGAAATATGAACAAGACCATCAATGCCTTTTGCAATGCTGATGAAAAGCCCGAACGGAGCTACGCGCGCAACAGAGCCTGAAATTTTTGTTCCAGCAGGGAATCGTTCAGCAACACCATCCCACGGGTCAGCCTCAAGCTCTTTTGTTGAAACAGAAACCTTGCTTCTGTCAGGACGCTCATCGTTCCACTCTGCCTTTATGATTTTTACCTCGATTTTTTGTCCGACGCTCAAAACTGACGCAACATCGCTCACGCGCTCGTGAGAAATCTCCGAAATTGGAAGGAGTGCCTGGAATCCGTTTATATCAACGAACGCACCGTAGCTCTGGAGCGAAACTACAGTTGCAGGGAAAGTTTTTCCAACCTCAAGCTCTTTTGAAAGCGAAGTGATTTTCTGTGCCTCCTCGTTTTCAAGGAGTTTTCTGTTGGAAACGATTATGTTTTTTCCTTCGTTCTTGTACTCGGTGATGATAAACGACACATTCTTTCCGATATACGATGAAGGCTCACCCCTGTTCTTGTAGCCCATCTGAGAGTACGGGCAGAACGCGCGTGCAGCTCCCAGTTTTACCTCAAAGCCGCCTTTTATCTCGCCCTCCACTTTTCCTTCCACCGGAAGACCTGACTTATACGCATTCTCAAGAATCTCAAGGCCTGCGGCGGCAGCTTTGTCAGCAGACAGCCGTGTGGTAAAATGAAGTTCGTCACGATTTGATGAGACAAAATAAACCTTGATTTTGTCTCCTTCCTTTATTGTAATGTTTCCGTCCTTATCCAAAAACTCGCTTTTGTCAACAAAACCTTCGCTTTTCAATCCAAGGTCGATGAAAACAGTATCATTTGAAATCTGAACGACAGTCGTTTCGATTTCTTCTCCAATCTGAAAACCTTTCATTTATAAACTCCAATTATTTTTTGGGCAGTTCTAAAAACCCATTCTGAATGCTCTATTGTAACGAGAATCAAAAGAATTGTGAATCGGTTCTTTTTTCAGATTTTTTTGATGACAAAAGGATTTTCAGTGGATAACGCCCGCTTTATGTATTTTTGCATATATTTTTTGATTTCAGTGCTTACTGCCCTATCAGATACTGTGGTTTTGCATGATACTGAACGCATGATTCATAGGACCTGAGCCTTTCCCGATGTCAAGCATGAACGAAAGCGCACCTGAAATATAATCTTTTGCCTTTTGAACGCTTTCTTCTAACGAAAAACCTTTGGCAAGGTTCGATGCAATCGCGCTTGAAAGCGTACAGCCCGTTCCGTGCGTGTTTGGGTTATTAATCCGCTTTCCGTTGAACCATTTTTCTATAACAGAGCCGTCATCGTTTTTTCCGTAGAGAAAATCATTCGCATCATTGACATTATGTCCGCCTTTCAAAAGGACTGAGCAGCCGAATTCATCGCTGATTTTTCTGGCGGCTTTTTCCATATCAGACGGGGAAACGATTTTTAACGAAGAAAACGAAGATTTGTCCGTAACGAGAGAATCGGAAAGGAGCTGCTCTGCTTCTGGCAAATTTGGCGTTATGAGCCTTGCGAATGGAAAAAGTTTTGTTTTCAGCGTTTTTATAGCATCATCACAAAGAAGCTTTGAGCCGCTAGTCGATACCATCACAGGGTCAACTACGACATTTTTCAGGCCGTATTTTTTTATTGCGGCGGAAATAACTTCGATGAGCGCGGAAGATGATACCATTCCTGTCTTAACCGCGTCAGGAAAAATATCAGTCACAACGGCATCAATCTGCTTTTCCAAAAATTCAGGCGTAACTTCCTGAACTGCAAAAACACCAGTCGTGTTCTGGGCTGTCAGGGCAGTGATTGCGCTCATAGCATACACTCCGTTTGCAGTCATCGTCTTTATGTCGGCTTGTATTCCGGCTCCGCCGCTTGAATCGCTGCCTGCGATTGTCAAAGCTGTTTTCATCACGCTCATCAATAACCCCCTGTTTCAGAAATAAAAAAGCTGTCCGAAAAGAATGAACTTTTTGGACAGCTTTTCTGTCAAGAACTGTGCCTACCGTGACCAGACCTGATCATACATTGTGTCCGTCTCGGCATCGTACAAGAATGTAATCAAGTGATAGGTTGTGGAATCTTTCGTCGTGCTCTTGTAAGTCGTAAAGGCATATTTGTAGCCTTTCTCTTTCATAATGGCCTTAAGCTCGTCGAAGATAACAGTTTTCTCAAAACGGTGGAGCGCGAAGAACTGCTCAAGGCTCTCCTCAGGTCCGATTCCCCAGCCGCATTTGTCAAGTACGGCAGGTCCGCGGTTCTTAAGCTGCGCCTCGGTCTTGAAAGCATAGAACTTGTAATTCTTCATCAGGACTTTTGCTTTGAACTCGTACCAAACCCAGTCCTCATCGTCAGCAGTAATGACCTTTCTTTCTTTCGCCTGAGAAAAAGCAGAGGCAGAAATACAAAAACAAGCCAAAAGAACGCAAATAATCTTCTTAAACATAAAATTCCTCCTAAAGAATTCAGAAAGTTTTCATTTGTGATAATCTACAAAAAACAAAGTTCTCATAGATATTTTTCATTATATCATTGAAATAGCAATTTTGAAAATCAATTGTTCGTTGTTTTTCAAAACTCTAAAAATAAAAAAACAAGCATTGAAAATAGTAACAATAAAAATCAATTCTGAAAAATAAACAGTCATTAGATTGCTTCCTCAACAAGACCAAATACAGACCTATCTTCCAGAAAGGATTTTTTTCCATCTGGCGATTGTATCCAATGCCTCCCGCGGAGTGATTCCGTCCGTATCTACGGAAAGAATCTCGTCAAGGATAAGCTCTTCGTCAGAAAAAAGTCCAGGAAGGTTCTCCGAAAGACGCGGTGCCGATGACGGAGGCTCCGAATACTCTTTCGTTTCGATTACACTAGATGCAATACCGTCCGTCTTCTGCAAGCCTGAAAGAATCTCCTCGGCGCGTTTTATTACGCACTCAGGAACTCCCGCAAGCGACGCCACATGGATTCCATAAGAGTTCTCGCTTGCACCGTCCTTGATTTTTCTCAGGAAGACAACATCACCGTCATTCTCGCTTACATCCATGCACAAAAGTTTTAGCCTTTCATGGCTCATTCGCGTAAGCTCATGGTAATGAGTTGCAAAAAGCGTCTTGCATTTTATTGTGTTAAGAAGATACTCCGAAACGGCCCATGCGATTGAAAACCCGTCCTCAGTCGAAGTTCCGCGTCCAACTTCGTCCATGACAACAAATGATTTTTCGGTACTTTCCCTGAGTATATACGCAGTTTCGGTCATTTCCACAAGGAAAGTGGACTCGCCTTTTGCAAGATTATCGCTTGCCCCCACGCGGCAAAAGATTTTGTCAATTATTCCGATACGGGCGGAGTCAGCAGGCACGAACGAACCAATCTGAGCCATAATAGCAATCAATGCGTTCTGGCGGAGGAACGTGCTTTTTCCTGCCATATTCGGTCCGGTAATCAGAGCAAAAGACGGTTCGGTTCCGTCTGCGGACATGGAAAGGCTGTTCGGAACGAACTCCCCCGACGGAAGATTTTTTTCCACGACAGGATGGCGGCCAGCATTTATCTCAAATTCGCTTCCGTTGTCAACATAGGGACGCGTCCAGTTTCCGTCGATGCTTACCGCCGCAAGCGCAGAAACTACATCCGTATAAGCGACTTTTTTTGCCGTATCAAGCAAATATGGGATATGCTCCGCAATTTTCCGCCTGATTTCTAGAAAAATCTCTTTCTCGGTTTCTATGACTTTTACATTAGCCTCGTTAAGCTCCGCTTCTATCTCCTGAAGCCGCTCCGTTGTGTAACGGTCGGCATTTTTCAAGGCGCGTTTTATTATGAAATGCTGCGGAACTTTGTCAGCCTTCCCCCTTGTGATTTCAATGTAATATCCTGAAATATTGTTGTTTCTTATCCTAAGATTATTGATTCCCGTTCTCTCAATTTCCTCAGCTACATACGAATCAAGGATTTTTTCTGCGTTCTCGCTGAAATTTCTGTATTTGTCAAGCTCCTCTGACCAGCCATCTTTTATGAGCCGACCTTCCGTAAGACTGGTAGCCGGGTCATCAAGAATTGCCTCATCAATCAGGCGCACAATCGAAAAAGCCACATTCAGGTCTGCTTTTAGAAAATCATAAGCCTCAAGCCGCCTGTAAACATCGCACCAAAGCGCAAGGCTTGTCTTAAGGGCTTGCAAATCTTTTGCATGCGCCCGCTCCATAGCTACACGGCCAGAAAGTCTCTCAATATCAAGAACGGAAGAAAATTTCTCCTGCACGAACTCAAGAAGCTCCCTGTTTTTCACAAAAAGTTCAACATGGTCTTGGCGCAAACGAATCTCGTCCAAATTTTTCAGCGGGTATGAGAGCCAGTTTCTGAGCATACGCTTCCCGATTGCAGTTTTAGTGAAACTCAGGCAATCAAGAAGCGAGAACTGCTGAGTTCCGTCCCTCATGTTCTGAACAATCTCAAGGTTGCGCCTGGACGAATCGTCAATAACAACAAAATTACTGTCGGAATAAACTTTTATTGAGCTTATGTGAGGCGTATTCGTGATTGTGGTTTTCTGGAGATAATCAAGAAGGAATCCTGCCGGCGGAACTTCCGGAGAATTTTCATCAAGTCCGAGCGATTTCAAGTTTTTTGTCCTGAACTGCTCGGTAAGCCTTTTGAACGCATTTTCAGGATTGAAGTTCCAGTCAGGATAATACGAAACAGTTACATTCTGGTTTTGAGAAAGGACTTTCTGAACTATCTGATTCGTACGAAGAGACTCCGGAAGAAGAAGCTCGCGCGGACTATTCCTTCCGAATTCACGGGGAAAAGCCTCTTTCATGTCCTCCACGCGCCAGCTTGAAGCAAAAAATTCAGCTGTCGTAACATCAATAAAAGCAAAGCCGGCATGTTTTTTCTGAACACACAGGCATGCAAGGAAATTGTTCTGACCGCCCTCCAGATAAGAGCTTTCGATTGCCGTCCCAGGTGTTATGACCTCAACAACTTTTCGTTCAGTAAGACCTTTTCCAGTAGGCTCGCTCACCTGCTCGCATATCGCAATGCGTTTTCCGCAACGTAAAAGCCGCGCGATATAAATCTTTGCAGCATGGAACGGAATGCCGCACATAGGTTTTGTCCCCCTGTGCGTGAGCGTAAGGTTCAAAAGTCTGGACACCTCCACGGCATCCTTGTCGAACATTTCGTAAAAATCACCAAGACGGAAAAAAAGCACTTCGTCCAGATACTGATTTTTTATGGACTGATATTGCAGCATAAGCGGCGTTTGCTCAGTGGATTCCGTACATTGCCGAATGTTCCCTGCCACAATCTGATCTTTGTTCTTCCTCATTTTGCGCTGCGTCACATTCCAAGCTGAGAAATAACTTTGTCAGTGACATCAACGGACTGGCTGTACCACAAGATTCCGTTCCCCTGCTGGAGACTAAGAATCATGGTGAAGCCCTCGTTCTCAGCAACGCGCTCAATTACAGAATAGAGCTTTTTGTAAAACGCATCCGAATTCTGGAGGGAATTTTTTATTGAATCAAGCTCCATGTTCTTTGCGCGAGTGTATTCAGTGAGGGCATTGGTCTTTTTCGTTATGTCAGAATCAATCTTTGTAGCATGAGCTGTATTTCCGGAAGCCATAGCATCGTTTTTCTGCTGGCGGAGCTTTTGGATTTCCTCAGTCTTCTTATTTATTTCAGCCTGAAACTCAGCCTTTTTCGTCTCATAATTGCGCATTGGGGCTGAATTCTTAAAATATGCCTGATAGATTTTTGCAGTATCAACTACTCCGAACCTCGTAATCTGCTGGGAAACAGCCGAAAACGCAGAGAACAACAAGAAAGCTGTCAAAAAAACGATTTTCATAATTTTCATTTTCACCACACTATTAGAGCAGTTCGGAAACTGGATTCTCACAGAAAATTGATTTCATAAAAAATCCGTTTCTGAACAAGTCTATTTATTTACGATATTGAATGAAAGAACAAATTTCATTGTTTCGTCCATATTCCATGAACTTCCGTCATACTTGAATGTGTTCGCGAACAAGAAACGGAGCGGGAACTGAGGCAAAAGACACCTGATTCCAGGTCCGAAGCTCATGTAGAAATCCTCGCCCTTGAGGTTCGAGAACAAGTCCCCGAGCGTGCTCGTTATTGCAACCGCATCAAAGAAGCCGTCTATAGCAAAGATTCCAGGAACTACAGGCATACGAAGCTCCACAGTGTTCGTCCACATAGCCTTTCCGCGGACTTTGTTGTAGATGTCGCTCCATCCGCGTCCGGTGAACATACCATCGATATAAAGCTGGTTCGTGCGCCCGATTCCCGAGCCATCGGCAGGTACCATGAACGAAAGTCCCGTGTACGCCATAAGAACAAGCTTCAAGTTGTACTCTTCGGTAATATGCCAGTTGAACAATGTGAAGTATTTCTCAAGTTTCGTGTCCGAGCGAAGATAAAATTCCTCCTCCCAAGGAGTAAGACCGTACCATGCAAGTCTCTCGCTTGCAAACCAGCCTTTCGACGCATCATAGTTAACATCCCTTCCGTCAAGTGAAAAAGAGCTCCAAATATAGTTGACCCAACCCCACTTGTTAGCATAGCGGCTTATAGCAAGATCCTGCGGTATCCACAGATTCTCGTCGTAAATATTGTTGCGGAGGCTTCCTGTAATTCCCGCAGAAAGCGTCAGGATTGCCCAGTCAGGAGTCCAGCGGCGTCCGCCTGACAGACCGAGCGTCCACTTGTACTGCTCGTACTCCATATAATATGTCGTGTTGCTTGTGTCACCGTTGTGGATAATTCCATCGCCGTCAACTGCGTTTCTGATTGCATTAAGACTTGAATGTGCGAACGATGTTGAAACTGATATGGAAATAGGCATATCGAAAAGCCAGTTCTGTCCGAAGCTCAGGTCAATAGACTGCTGCTTTGTGGCAAGGTTAGTTCCGACAGAAAGGGATTTTCCTGTTCCCTTAAGGTTACTTTCCTTCCAGCGCGCAAAAAGTGCGAACGGAAGATCAGAAGCCTCAGATACGCCTGAGAAAGTAACACCGAATTCAATTGATGTAGTTGACTGCTCTTCCACATTCAGAACAAGGTTCACAAGATTTTCCTCGGAACCTGGCAGAATGTCAGGAACAATCGCACTGAAAAACTGCAAGTTGTAAAGATTCCTAAGTCCGCTCTGAATTTTTGTCTTTGAGAACACATCGCCCGACTCAATGCCAAGCTCGCGAGTAATGATTTTTTCCTGCGTCTTGTTGTTGCCGCGAACTACTATGCTCTCAACATGGCTGCGCACATTCTCGGCTATAGTAACGACCCATGAAACCGTCCTGTTCGCCTCGTCCTTGGTCGGAATGGGCTGAAAGCGGTTTGATGTATATCCGTTCTCATAATACAAGTCTGCGATTGCGGCAAGACCTTCCTGAAATTTAACCTGCTCGAATACATGGCCTTCCTTGACCTTGATGCAAGCAAGAAGTCTTTCATCAGAAAAAATCTCGTTTCCGACGAATGTAACTCCGCCGTAAGTATACTGCTCGCCTTCCTCGACTACAAAAGTAATAGTAAGCTCATCGCGCTTTTTCGCCTCATTAACCGCAAGATCTCTCGTAACATCGACGACTTTTGCGTCTATGTAGCCCTCGCCGTGATAGAACGCTTCTATAGCAAGCTTGTCGGACTCAAGCGTTGACTCTTGGAACGCACCCTTGTTCAGAAATTTTGCTTCCTTAAGCTTTATGTTCTTTTTTATCTGTCTGTCGTTGAAAACCTTGTTTCCGCGGAACGCAATCTTTGAGATAACGGTAGCCCGTCCCTCATCAACCATATAAACGATTTCAATTCCTTTTTCCGTTTCTTTTGTGTTTGAAGAAACCTTTACATTCGTAAAGCCTTTCTCAATATAAAGGTTCATAATCTCGCGCTCTTCGGAGCTGATTTTGCTCTCCACGAACACATCTTTTTCTTTTACAGAAAGCTTGTCCTTAATCTCGGCAGTTCTCAGCTGCTTGTTTCCTGAGATAACAACCCTGGAAACGGCAGGACGCTCCTTTACATTGAAAGTGATTGCGACAGTGTTTCCCCTCGCATCGCCAGGAACAGCCTCAGGAACTATATCCTCAAAAATATCAAGAGCATAGATTCTGTCAATCATGTCAGCAAAAACTTCGTCATTGAACTGTTTTCCGATGAAACCGCTCGTAACGCCGTCAACATCTTTGGATGCGACATTCTTGAGCCCTTTGAATGTAACGCTTTTTATGAGCTTTCCGTAGTACCAGTCAGAATCAGCTTCCTGGGCGGTCTCGCTTTCCTGCGAAAAAACAGGAGCAGAAAAAGACGCGAAAAGCAAAGCAACCAAAAGCATACACTTGCACGAAAAAGATTTCATATAAACCCTCTAATCAAAACGAATGTTTCCAGCTCAAAGTCATTGAGGCGGATGGAAGCCATGAATTATTCAACATAGCCGCAAAATTAGGAGCGAGACCGAAACGAATGTTCACAAACGGCGACTCCATCTCAAAACCAAACTCAGGCTGAAAAACAAACCCATTAATAGAACCTGCCTCACCGATTTTGGTTTCATCATAAGTCATGCTCAGCATCGCATCTGTATAAATCGAACTTCCAAAATACTTTCCTACATAAACAGTTGTATTATCAAAATAGTTACCAACTGAAATCTGTCTGTCTTTTTTATCAGTACGGCTGATTTTCAGCGCGTTCTGAATAACATTAGTACGGATTGAAAATATATCAAAATTCAGAATATCTCTCAATGCGTTTTCAACTTTTCGGATTACAAGAGTCTGAACAAAAAAATCACCGCCGGAAGCGATTACATCCGTAGCTCCGGACGCATCGCCGCTGATAGCCTGCCCCAAAAGCTCCATTATCTCCGCCTCAGATTTTGCCGGGCTTGCGGAAAAAGACGGCTTGAACTGGCTCAAATGCTGGTTCACGGCAGAAAGAGTGAGCGTAACCCTGTCCCCCGAATTGTCGCGCTCTTTCGTTTCCGCGCGTACCGTAACAATCGGGTCAATCGATGAGTTCGTTTCATTGCACTTGACTTTTCCCTCACGAAGATAAAAATTCCTTCCCAGCCACATTATTTCTCCGCCACGAAGCTCCAAATCGCCTTTGAGCGCGACTTCCCCGGCCGCCGAGTCCAGTTTGAGGGCAATTTTCGTCTTAGGCGAGATTACAGCCCGCATAATCGGATTGAAAAAAATACTGAATTTCTGACCGGCATGAACCGTTATGTCAGCCACACAATCTGGATTCCGCCCCATTTTCGCGCCCTTGTCCGAATCTTCGGTAAGGAATGAGGCGAACGCAATGCTTGATATAGTACTCTGGAAATCTGACACGACAAAGTTCACATCACCGCGCTCCCCGTACACATCACCTTTCAGATACACGATAAAATCAGGAACATTGAATGTCATGTCGAGCGCAAGGGCCGCGTACCCTTTGTAGCCGACGAGAGGAAATTTCATGTCAATGGGGACTGGCTTCTTTGCGCGCGTGTCAAGGCGGAGGTTCATGTCGCCGAATCCCCAGCCAAGAAGCTCTATGTCAGCGGACAAGTCAAGGATACCTTTTCCGATTGTGAACGGAGTTTTTTTCAAAAACACACCGCCGCGCTCAGCGACAAAATCTGCGCGCTGGGCTTTTATTACATTCGCAGAAATTTTCGGAACTTTGAACTCCGCGCCGCTGAACGAAAGAGAGCCGTAAAAATCAGGGTCGTCATTAGCCCCGGAAACCCGCACCGAGCCTGTGACCGAACCTGAGTGGAAATCCACATTCGGAATCTTGACGAATTTTGAGATTTTCCCCAAATCGCCCAGAATGCTCGTCAAGTTCAAGTCAAGATTTTTTCCGCTGATGCTTCCGTTCATGTCGAAAGAAAAAATATCGTTCCGCGCAACCTGAACGCTCACATTCCCGGACTGAGAGACAACAGCGTGGAACACATTGCTTTTTCTGGTGAAAATCTCAAATCCGTTCGGAAGCTTCATCACGATTATGTCGAACGGAAGCGGCCGTGTAAGAAAATCTCCAGACACACCGGGCGAAGTTACGTTCACCGTGACGAACTCAGGGACAGAAAGATACTCTGAGCGCGATATTCCGCTCAAAGAAAGCTTAATCGGAATGTTTCCTTTCATTCCGGGAGCATCAAATTCAACGAGAGCGTCCATGTCGCCTGCGAATGTTTTCGGGTCAAGGAACGCGCTCACGCGGGAAATATTGAGCATTGCCCACGACGCCTTCAAATCGTAGATATTAAGACCCGTTTCATCGTAAATCACATTTGCCTGAGCGAAGCATTTTTTTCCGCCGAGCATGAGATTTATTTTGTCAAGCGAAACCGTGACGAACGGCTTGGATATAGTACCGCTCACTACAAGCTGCCCCGTAATATTGTCCGCAGGATTCTGATTTTTCAAAAATCGTGCCACAGGAACTTCGTTTACGGTAATCTCTCCTGCAAGAACGAATTCGTTTTTAAGCGCGCCGAACGAGAACGGAATATGGGACTCATTCGTGCAGCCTGCCGAAACAAAAACGGTCTCGTTTCCAGAAGAATTGTGCAAAGAGATTTCGCAGCGAACCGACTCAAAGACCCCCAGCGGCATACTGAGAAAGATGCTGCCGCTTCCCTCAAGCGCGGAAACAACATCAGAATAAACAACGCTGTCCGCCACGAAGCCGTTCTTGTCGCAAACGCCAGAAACAACGATACGCGGCGCAGATGCGATTTTTTCCGATGACTCCTCGACTTCAAGGCTGTTCACGACGACGGAAAAATCATCAGCGCAAGAGCCTGTGAATGTGGAGAAAGTCGAGAACGAATAGACGGACTTTCCCAGCGGGACAGGAAGCGAGCTGAAACTTACAGAACCCGAATACTTACCGCTTTTTTTGTCACGCATCAAAATCGTGTTAAGCTCATAGTCGCCCGAAACAGACAGAAAATCTCCGGTGCGGACACCAGAAAATCCATACGGGATTGAGTTGCAAGTCAAGTCCACGCTGAACGAGAAATCAGAGTAGCCGGATGAAAAATCGAATCCTGCCGTAGCCTGAACGAACTGACCTGCCGTGTGCATATCGAACTGGCTCACCTGAAGAGTCTCTTTTGAGCCGTTCACGGCAAAAAGAACGATTTCATCATAATTGGAAGTGTTCGCAAGAATGCAGTCAGCCAAATTGTATGTTATGTCCTTAAAATCAGTTGAAACATAAAGATTTCCAGAAAAAATGAACGGGCTTAATTTTTTCTCGATTGAATCAAGATTCCTCATCTTATTTCCAGAAAAAATCCTTGCTGCCTTCAAAGCATTCTCCGCAAAAAAATCCGATACGGAAAGCGATGCCTGAACGAACTTTTTCTTTCCTCCGATGTAACTTCCTTCAATGGAAAAATGGCCGTTAGAGCCGTACGCCTCATGGGAGCAGTCATCGAAACTGACTGAAAAATCAGCAGAGTCTTTTTTCAAAAACGCAGTCAAACTCATGGCGGAGACAGATATTTCTTCCCCAGTTTCCGCAAATGATGCGAACACGCTAGGGGAAAAACACGAAAAACCGCCATCATTCGGCTCGACGAACATTTCTGAGGAAAGCACGCATCCGTTTTTCAAGACAAAATGACTCAGGCTCAGAACGCCGGAAGGAATCTTTTTTTTGATGTCCACGCTTCCGCTGAACTCCGCGCTCACAAGGGATGACTCAAGCACTGCTTTCGGCACGGAGACGACAGCCCCCTTTTTCTCGCATACGAGCGCGCACGAAGCCTGGCAGCCAAGAAGCCTCTCGTCCAAAGATGAGGATATGTCGCAGGAATAAGAAAAATGCCCTTCCCGGCGCGACAAAGACGCTTTCCCGGAGATTATAGTCCCGCCGATTTTATCCATAAGCTCTGCCTTGTCCCTTACAGACACAAGACTGAACGGATTAAGCTCCTTGAACTCGGAGAAAAGCTCCATCTCGCCAGAACTCAAATCAGCCCGCGCCGAGACTGCCACAGGAATAACGGAGTTGAATGATTTTAATGAAAGAACCGATTTACTGTAGCCGAGAAGAAAATCCAGGTGTGTCAGAGAAAAATCAGCAGGGCGGTTTCCTGAGAGCTTTACGGTGACGGAGCTTCCGTCGATTTCCGGAAGAACGGTTCCGAGCGCGGTGAACGCACAAGAGAACACAAGCCTTCTTCCGCCGGAACTCAGCATTTCGTTCGTAAAAAAGAATTTCCCGTCTGAAGAGGCGGATATTCCGCCTTCGCCAAAAGTTTCCCTGAGCGCAATCTGAGAGAGCGAAACCGTAACATCGTTTGCGGAATCAAAATAGTGGAAAGAAAGATTCTTTATGAACACATCGAAGGGAAGATGAAGATTTTTCCCCGAGAAAGAAGTATGCAATGGCAAATCACCGCCGCCCGACACGGAAAGCCCATGACCGTCCACGGATTTTTTTCCGGGCAAGAAAAAATCACTAAGGCGCGATATTGTGCTTGCGTCCAAAGATTTGTCAAACTCCACTTTCACTCCGCTCAGAGTTAAATTCTTAACTGCCTTTTTCGCACCTTTTGAGAAAAGTTCCACAAGCCTGTATGAAACGGACACTTTCTTTATCCTTACGATTTCGCGCCTTGTCCTTGCGTCGTACACCACAACATCATGAATATCTATAGCAGAAAGGATTGACGGAGAAAGCGAACCGTAGGACACGGAAAGCCCCGTCTTTTCTTCCAGCGAAAGGGAGATTTCGGCCTCGATTTTTCTTATCTGCCCTGAAATTTTTGACAGCACAGGGCGAACAAGGGAAAGGGATGCACAAAAGAGAAGAATAAAAATCAAGCTACCTAAACCGAGCCGAATCCAGCTTCGGTTCAAAAATCCTTTCATGTTTTTTTAAGCTGCCCCATAGAAAAAAAAAACGATAATGGTTACTTTGTTATTAGATATATTCGAAAATCAGTTTTTCAAACATATCTATTGATGAAATTTTCGACAACTTTCAAAAGGCTGTCTAATAAGAATAACACCCGAGGGTTCAAATGGTATTAAAAAATTTTGTTGTTTTTGAGGGAATTGACGGAGCCGGCACTTCCACGCAGATAAAACTCCTTCAAAACTCGGAGCATAGCGGAAAATTCGATTTTTCCGCAGAGCCTGGAACGGCGGAGACCGGAAGATTTCTCAGAAAGGTTCTGTCCGGCGAGATAGAGCTTGACACGCGCACCACGGCGTATCTTTTTGCCGCCGATAGAGCCGAGCATATCTACGCAAAAGGGGGAATCGCACAAAAAGCGGCAAGCGGAAAGATCTGCGTGAGCGACAGATATTTGTTCTCAAGCATCGCATATCAGGGAGTTACATGCGGAGAAGAGCTTCCGCGTCTTATAAACTCACCGTTTCCTCTCCCAGAGATACTTTTCTTTTTCAAGATAGACCCTGAAATCTCGCTTGCGAGAATCGGAGGGCGCGGAACAAAAGAAATCTACGAGAAAATCGACTTTCTGAAAGAAACCGAAAAGCGGTACGAAAAAATCATCGATGAGTACAGAAACATCGGAGAACGCTCGGAGGGAATGAGGGTCATAATCCTTGACGCAGCCAAACCTGCGGAGGAAGTGAACCTAGAAATCATAAAAGAACTCGGAGAAAAACTTGCATGAAAAAAAATCTGAACGAAATGAAATGCGCCATATTCGACCTTGACGGAACTCTTGTAGACTCAATGCCGATGTGGCACACCGTGGCCGATAAATATATAGAAGGAAAGGGGCTTGTTCCTGAGAAAAACCTGTGGGACAATGTAAAGCGTCTTACCGAAACGGAGACAGCCAAATATTTTATCGAAAATTACGGGCTTAAAGAAAGCGTCGAAAAAATATGCGGCGAGATAGAAACGATAATTTTTGCCGAATACAAAAAAAATGTGCCTATGAAAGAAAACGCAGAAAATTTTCTCTCGCTTCTGAAAGAACGCGGCGTTCCAATCGCGCTTGCCACCGCCACGGACAGAAAATGCGTCATGGCATGTCTTGAGCGGCTTGGAATAAAAGACTACTTCACCGTAATACACACTTGCCTTGACCTAAACACTTCCAAGCACAAGCCCCTGATATTCGAAAAATGTGCAATGGACTGCGGAGTTGCAAAAGAGGATGCGTTTGTGTTCGAGGACGCGCTCCACTGCATAAGGACTGCAAAAGAAGCAGGATTCAATGTTGTCGCGCTCTACGACAAGAGCAACGAAGAGCTGACGGAGCCGCCTCTTAGCGACTGGCAGAGGATAATAAAAATTGCTGACATAAACGCAATAAATTTCACTGAACTTTTGAAAGATATTTGATTTCGGAGTATAATAAAACTATGGACGAATTCAAAACACGACTTGAAAAAATTGAATCGATTTTGCAGTTTTATCTCCCGAAGAAAGCATCCCCGCAATGGGCTTACCTTTCGTTCGAGAATCTTGACCAGCACATAAACGCCTCTCATTTTGAGAACCTCATCACGCCATGCGAGAACCTTATTTCCTTGGGCGGAAAAAGGTGGCGGCCGCTTTTGGCTGTGTTCTGCGCGGAGCTTGCCGCCGAGGCAAAGACCGCGGACAGCAGGATTGTAGCCGAGCGCACGGAAATGGCTTACAAGCTTTGCCCGCTTATAGAATTCGCCCATACGGCGAGCCTTATCCACGATGACATTGAGGATTCCACCGGGGAAAGGCGGGGAAAGCCTGCGGCGCACATCACATACGGAATTGATGTTGCGCTAAATGCCGCAAGCTGGCTGTATTTCCAAGCCGCAACCTGCATACGGAACAGCTCTATGAGCGACAAAGAAAAAGCCAATTTGTACGAACTTTTCCTGCTGGAGATGAGGCGGCTTCATCTTGGTCAGGCGATTGACATCAAGTGGCACAGGAACAAGTCTTTCGTTCCTACGGCGGACGAGTATATGGCAATGGTAAAGAACAAAACCGGAACTCTTGCACGGCTTGCAACGAAAATCGGAATTCTTGCGGGCGGAGGAACTGCGGAAGAAGCTGAAAAATGCGGGGCAATCGCAGAAGAAATCGGCATGGGCTTTCAGATTCTTGACGACGTTACGAACCTTACTACAGGAAACCCCGGGAAAAGGCGCGGCGATGACATCGTTGAGGGAAAGAAAAGCCTTCCTGTCATCACGCACCTCCAGAACCACCCCGACGACATGGACAAAATCGCGCAACTGTTCGAGCAAGCCGAAAAAGAAGGAATCAACTCGCCTGCAATCGAAGAAGCAATCGCACTGCTTGAGCAAAGCGAGTCAATCTTTGAGGCAAAAACGCGCGGCGGAATGATTGTCCTAAAGAACTCCAACGAGCTTGCGGAATTCTACGGGGCGAACGGAAGCGAAGGAGAACGGATGATAAAGCTTCTCTTCAAAAAAATGATGAAGGACTAGCGATGAAAGAAACTGTATACTCCCTGAACAAGCGCGCCATAGAGCTTTCGGACAGCGGCGAGTACACGGATGCGATTGCCTGCTTCAGGCGGGCAATAACCGTCGAAAAAAACAATCACCTTCTCTACTTCAACTTGGGGATAACATATTTCCATGCAGGCGACTTAGCAAATGCAAAGAACTCTCTTCTTCAGGCGCATTTATTAAATCCGGACGAAAGCGAGATTCTTGAGATGCTCGCAATCGTCTGCAATGAGGCAGGCCAGCGGGAAGAAGCCTTGTACTACTGCACGGAGGCCTTGGACATAAACTATTACAACCACAAAATCTGGAACACTATAGGTGTCATTTACTTTTCTATCGAAGAGTACAATGATGCGTGCGAAGCTTTCGAGCAGGCAGTCACTATAAACCCGTACTATTATGACGCATTCTTCAACCTGCGCGACACATACGAGGAGCTTGGAAATACTACCGGCGTTGCGATATGCGAAAAGCAGATGAAGACGCTCAGGAAAGAGAACAATGTGTAATTTCGGTATAATAGAAGAACTTTGCAGCCATGGGGGTAAACCAGCCGCAATCGTAAAGCCGTATCTTTCTGACAGCTGTATGGGCTGTACGAACAAATGCGGCAAGTTCGGAAAAAAGATTGTGGCTATGAACTCGCGCGGACTTGACCTCCACGAAAAGCAGACCGTAAGAATAAGGGTGTCCCGAATCCAGTTCTTCGTGCAAGGATTTTTGTCTCTCCTCCTTCCGATTTCTTTCGGTTTTCTGGGATTTTTTCTATCTCCCAGAATATCTTCGTTTTTATTCTCCCAAAAATTTGCGGAAAATCATTTTCAGGCAATATCTTTCATTATCGTACTGATTTTTTTTATCTTATCCTCCGCTCTTGTGTTCTTTCTGAGCAGGGCTGACTTCACAATCTCGCGCCCGGAGATAGACGAAATAATCCTTTCAGAATAGTCCCCTCCCGCAGTTGATTTCGGTTTTCGCACTTATCGGAACCGACCGAATAAAAAAGCTCCAAGTTCCAGAGCTCAGAACAAACTGCCGGAAAGAATTCAGCCTTACCAACAGAAACTTTTCCGCTCAGAATGCCCTTAGGTTATTGAAAAAAAAAACGAACTCCTGTAAGATGAATTTCAAAATGACATTTTTCTGAATTTTGTCAAAATGAAAACAATCAGGAGAGTTACTTATGAGAAAAGTTGTTGTAACAGGTCTTGGGTGCGTTTCGCCATTGGGAAACAGCGTTGACGAAACATGGCAGGCTCTTAAGGAAGGAAAAAGCGGAATCACGACGATTACGCACTATGACCCGGCTCCGTTCACAGTAAAATATGCGGCGGAAGTAAAGAATTTTGATGCATCGAAATATATGGACTCAAGCGCGGCAAGAAAAATGGCTCTTTACTGCAAGTATGCTGTAGCAGCCGCAAAGATGGCTCTTGATGACTCAGGCCTCATGGGAAATGCCCAGGTCCTTGAGGACACTGCCGTATACCTAGGAGTCGGAATCGGCGGACTTGAAGTAACCGAAGCCAGCATGACATCATATGTCCAGTCCGAGAAAAAAAATATGCCGCCAATGACAATTCCTCTCCTTATCCCGAACGAAGGAGCCGGAAACATCTCAATGGCTTTCGGGCTTCACGGCGCAACACACACAATCGCTACGGCATGTGCATCAGGCACTGACGCAATCGGAAATGCCCTCGACCAGATTCGCTGCGGAAGGTACGATGTAATCCTCGCAGGCGGCGCAGAATCAACACAGTGCGGCTTTGCGAACCTGGGCTTCACAAAGCTCCACGCGCTCTCGTCAAAATATGCGGACTGCCCTGAGAAAGCATGCCGCCCGTTCGACAAAAACAGGGACGGATTCATCATGGGAGAAGGAAGCACAATTCTCGTCCTTGAGGAGTACGAGCACGCAAAGGCGCGCGGAGCAAAAATCTACGCGGAGCTTGCAGGTTACGGAGCGTCATCAGACGGATACCACCTCACAGCACCAAACCCGGACGGCGTTTGCGGAGCTAAGGCAATGACAATCGCAATGAAAGATGCAGGCGTAAAGCCAGAGGAAGTAACTTACTACAATGCGCACGGAACTTCCACAGTAAAGAACGACTCAGGCGAAACAAAAATGCTTCATATGGCATTCGGTGAGGCTGCAAAAAACCTCCGCATTTCTTCAACAAAGTCCATGACAGGTCACTGTCTTGGAAACGCCGGCTCTCTTGAGGCGATGATTTGCGTAAAAGCAATTCAGGAAGGCTTTATTCCGCCAACAATCAACCTTGACGAGCAGGATGTAGAAGGCGGCTGCGACCTTAACTATACGCCGAACAAAGGCGTAAGCGTACCTGTCGATGTAGCTATGAGCGGAAACTTCGGCTTCGGCGGACACAACGGAATCGTAGTGTTCAAAAAAGTCAAGTAGCAAGTAACTAAATCTTCGCTCGGATGTTATTTTTCTCAGAAGAGAGCGTTTGAAATCTCAAAAATCTCAATTTTTTCATAAAAAAGGGTTAGACATTTGCAGAATTCAGACGTATAATGTAATGGAAGGCTGGTAAAATCATGGACCAGAAGGAGGTATTTATGAAAAAGCTCATGAAACTTTTCGCTTCTACTTTTGTGATTTTTGTTATGTCCACTGCATTCGCCTCTGCTGAGATGGTCAAGAGCCTTGATTTCACTGCCGTAACAAGGACTGAAAAAGTCGTTATTGGCATCGATAGCAAACAGCAGACCATGGAGTATCTTACTCCGAGCAGGGACTACAAATATGTCATCCTTGATTATGACTATGAAGTTGACCCGAACACGGGCAGCGCGGTCTTCAAGGGTACTGTCCTTGACACAAAGTTCAACACAGCGAGCGAGGTTGTCATTTATTCAAACGACAAATTCGCTGACATGAGGCTCGGAAAGCGTCAGGTTACTTTCACCTATGTTCAGGAATTTGCTGTAAAAGAATGATATTCTGCCGGAAAAGGCTGTCCAAAAGTATTGCATGCTGAACTTCCATTCAGCATACGCGCGGTATATAGTGCAAAGATTCCGAAAAAATTCGGAAAATGCCACTATGTAACGAACTTTTTGGACAGTTTTTTTTTCTTCTGCCCGCCACCTTACCGTAAATCTAAAAAAATTCAATTTTTTTGAAAATTTTACTTGCGTTCTTGGAAAACTGTGATATTATTAAATTGTGGTCAGGAAAGAGATGAGGACTTACACCGGCTGCACGACAGGAGGCGTATATGCAATTTCCGACAAAAATATCAGACCTTTTCAAGGTCCTGTTGTAACAAAACCAACCTGCGGTCAGGCAGGGCTCCATATCATGCCTTTCATATTGATGAAGTCTAGGCATAGTATAAACCGCCATAAGCTGGCGGTTTTTTTTTGCCCTATTTCTGAGCAAGAATAATAGCCAAGCCTGCTCTATAGGCACTAACCAAATCAGCCTATCGCCTGATTCAAGTCGCGGATTAAATCATCCGCATTCTCTATTCCTACGCTCATACGAAGAAGATTATCCGTTATTCCTCTGGCATTCCGCTCCTCCACAGGAACTTCCGAGTGCGTCTGCGTCGTAGGGTATGTAATAAGGCTGTCAACTCCTCCAAGACTTTCCGCAAAGTGAATGACTTTTACACTCCGAAGAACGCGCTCCACAGTCTTAGGGCTGTCAACATAGAATGAAATCATGCTGCCAAATCCGCTCGCCTGATTCTTTGAGATTTCAAAACCTTTGCTTTCAGGAAGGCCAGGGAACAAAATTTTCGTAACGCGGGGATTTTTTTTCAACGCCTCCACGATTTTTAGCGCATTCTGACAGTGCCGCTCCATTCTTACGGCTAAAGTCTTTATTCCCCTCGCAAGAAGGTACGAGTCGAACGGAGGAAGCGCGGAACCAGTAGTTTTGGTTATAATCTCAAGGTTTTCCGCAAGATTTTTGTCGTTCGTTGTAACAAAACCAGCCAAAGTATCATTATGCCCACAAAGGAACTTCGTTCCGCTCTGAACGGAAACATCCGCGCCCAAAGAAAGCGGCTGCTGCAGGTAAGGCGTAAGGAAAGTGTTGTCCACTATAAGAATCGCTCCGATTGAATGAGCATAATCAGCTGTTTTTTTGATGTCAGTGATTTTCATAAGCGGATTGCCCGGAGTTTCTACAAAAATGATTTTTGTGTTTTCTTTTGCCGCGCCCTTCACATTTTCAAGCTCTGTAGTATCAATAAAAGAAGTCTCAAAGCCAAGTTTTGCGCCTATTGTGTTCAAAAACCGTTCCGTTCCGCCATACAAATCGTCAGAACAAATGACATGGATTTTTTCTCCTTTATTTTCGTTCAGGATTATTGCATCGAACAAAGCCGTTATTGCCGCAAGCCCGCAGTTGAACGCAAAGCCGAATTCAGCATGGTCAAGAGCTGCGACAAGTTTTTCAAGATAGTCGCGCGTAGGATTTTTAAGCCGTGAATAATCGTAGCCCGTTGACTGTCCCAAAGCAGGATGCGAGAATGTCGCCGACTGATAAATCGGAATTGAGATTGCCCCTGTCTTGTCGTTCGGCACATAATCAGGTTTTCCAGTAACGCAAAGCGTATCAATGTTCTGAATAGAAAAATCGTTCGGCATATAAAATCCCCCTTAAAAACTCCGCATTCATCGGAAGTTCCCTACTATTTAACTAAGTTTAGAATAAATGATATTTCCCACTTAGTCAATAGGATTTTTTCAAGAACAAAATCAAGAAAAAAGAGCTGTTCGGAAATTTCAGTTTTCCGAACAGCTCTAAAGAACAAACGCCACTTTCGCCCTACTCCGTGAACTTTTTCAAAGCATCAATATATGCAGAAGCATAGCGGGACAACGAAATGTTTTTCCGTGTGATGATTCCGACTGTCATACTGTCATTTTCTGAAAGCGGCCTTGCGATGATTTCTTTTCCGTTCAGCTCGTGGTTTATGATTCCAGAGCAAATCGTGTAGCCGTCAAGTCCAATCAAAAGATTGAAAAGCGTTGCCCTGTCCCGGACTTTTATGTTTTTCGGGCAGTCAAAATCAATTTCTGTAAGCGGCTCCTCGGCAAAATAAAACGAGTTGAAATCGCCTTGCTCATAAGTCAAATACGGAAAAGGCGCAAGGTCAGTAAGCGAAATTTCCTGCTTTGCGGCAAGCGGATTTTTTTCCGAGATAAAAACATGAAGGGGCGTAGTAAAAAGCGGCTCAAACTGGAGGTTGTTCTTTTTCAGGAGCTTTGAGATAACATCCTCGTTCCTTTTTGAAGTGTACAAAACACCGATTTCGCTTTTCAAATGCGCTACATCCTCGATTATTTCGTGAGTCTGCGTTTCTCGAAGCGTAAAATCATACTCCGCGCCGCCGAATTTTTTTATCACATCGACGAATGCATTTACCGCAAATGAATAATGCTGGCAGCTTACGGAAAAAATCGAATTTCCTCCGTTTCCGCCCTTGAACCTGTCCTCAAGAAGCGATGCCTGCTCCAAAACCTGACGCGCGTAAGACAAAAAATCATCGCCCTCGTTCGTAACCGTAACGCCTTTGTTAGAGCGTGAAAAAATCCTTATCCCCATCTCAGCCTCAAGCTCTCGGATTGCGGCCGTAAGGCTTGGCTGGGAAACAAAAACACGGCGGGAAGCTTCTGTTATGCTGCGATAATCCGCCACCGCAACGGCGTATCTTAATTGCTGGAGGGTCATAAGAAAAAATGATAGCACATTTTTTTAGCCAGGATAAGGCTGATGTCTGCTTTTATGCTAATTAGTCTGAATTTCGTTCATTCAATAGACATGTTCGGAAACATCAGTTTTCCGAATATGTCTAATCACGCTCCTAGCTTTACCCATAGTTAAAACCTATCGTCAAGTATTTGAAAATAGTATTTTTCTTTGAACTGTCAAATTCATATACTGATATAAATTCAGTAACAAGGCAGGTATGGATATGGCAAAAAAAACATCAGTGATAGGTTTTCCGCGAATCGGGAAAAATCGTGAGCTTAAATTTGCGACTGAGAATTTTTTTAAAGGCGAGATAACGGCTGAGGAGCTTGAGGAAAAAGCAAAGGCTCTTCGCGCTTACGGCTGGAAAAAACAGGCTGATTCTGGAATTTCATTTATTCCGTCGAATGATTTTTCTTTTTATGACAATGTACTAGACGCTGCTTTTCTTTTGGGGGCAGTTCCGAAGCGATATTCTTCACTTTCGCTTTCACCGCTCGAAACATTTTTTGCAGCCTCTCACGGCTATCAGGGAGATGCAGGAGATGTAAAAGCACTCCCGATGAAAAAATGGTTCAACACGAACTACCACTACATTGTTCCGGAACTTTCTAGCGACACAGAGATTTCAATTTCAAAAAACAACAAGGTGATTTCCGAATACAAGGAAGCAAAGGCTCTTGGAATACAGACAGTTCCGAGCTTAATCGGCCCTTATACCTTTTTGCACCTTGCAACCTTTACAGGAAAAAAGAAGGCGGAAGATTTTTCTCAGAATATAGTCTGCGCGCTTTCTTCCCTTGCAGAATCACTTTCAGAAGAAGGCGCAGAATGGATAAGTTTTGCAGAACCAGCTCTTGTCCTTGATGTTTCAGAATCAGAAAAATCGCTTTTTCTTTCTATGATATAAGAATCTGATTTCAAAAATTCGCGCAACGACAAAAATCAAAATCATACTTCAAACTTATTTCGGCGATGTGCGCGATGTATACACGGAAATTTGCAATCTTGATTTTGACGCAATCGGGCTTGATTTTGTAGAGGGAAAAAAATCGCTTGAGCTTTTGGAATCGGGCTTTCCGAAAAACACGCTTCTTTTTGCCGGAATCGTGAACGGAAAAAACATCTGGAGAACTGATTACGAAAAGAAAACGGAGATTCTTTCAAAAATCACAAAGGCTGTTTCAGAAAAAAATGTAGTAATCGGAACTTCATGCTCGCTTCTTCATGTTCCTTACACGACGCAATCAGAAGAAAAAATCAACTGCGACATCAAAAAGCACTTTGCTTTTGCAGAGGAAAAACTTTCTGAACTGAAAGAACTTTCTTTAGGCGATGAAAAATCGTTTTCGGAAAACAAAAAACTTTTTGAAAGCGAGCGCGTTTTTAAAACACAAAGCGTACAAAATGCACTTTCTGAGCTAAAAGAAGATGACTTTATCAGGAAACCTGATTTTTTTGAGCGGGAAAAGATTCAGCACAATGTTTTCAGACTTCCGCTTTTTCCTACGACTACAATCGGTTCATTTCCTCAGACAAAAGAAGTGCGCGCAAACAGAGCTTCATACAAAAAAGGAGCAATCACAAAAGAGCAGTATGTTTCTTTCAATCAGAAAAAAATCGCAGAATGTATAAAGCTCCAGGAAAAACTAGGTCTTGATGTTCTTGTTCACGGTGAATTTGAGCGGAACGACATGGTTGAATATTTCGGAAGCCAGCTTTACGGATACATTTTCACGCAGAACGCATGGGTTCAAAGTTACGGAACACGGTGCGTAAAGCCTCCGATTATCTGGAGCGATGTGAGCCGGAAAAGTCCGATGACAGTCGAATGGTCTGTTTTTGCACAGAAGCAGACAAAAAAAATCGTAAAAGGAATGCTCACAGGGCCCGTCACAATTTTGAACTGGTCTTTTCCGCGCGATGACATAAGTCTGCAAGAGCAGGCCCAGCAAATTGCTCTTGCAATCCGAGAAGAAGTTCTTGATTTGGAAAAAAACGGAATCAAAATCATTCAGATTGACGAGGCGGCTTTGCGCGAAAAACTTCCGCTGCGAAAAAGCGACTGGCACAAAGAATATTTGGACTGGGCTATTCCTGCTTTCCGCCTCGTCCACGCAAAGGTAAAACCCGAAACTCAGATTCACACGCATATGTGCTACAGCGAGTTTAATGATATAATCCGCCAGATTGATGATATGGATGCGGATGTAATCACATTCGAGGCAAGCCGCGCCGACTTGAAGATTCTTGACGCGCTCAAAGAAGCCGAATTCAGAACGGAAGTTGGTCCTGGCGTATACGACATTCACTCGGCACGAGTTCCTTCTGTGGAAGAAATTAAAACCGCGCTTGAGAAAATGCTTTTGAAAGTCGAAAAAGAAAAACTTTGGGTGAATCCTGACTGCGGACTAAAAACACGCGGTGACGAAGAAACAGAGAAAGCCCTTGCGAACCTTGTTGAAGCCGCAAGACTCTTGCGAAGCGAAACAAGCCATTAAGCGGAGTCGCAAAAGTCCTCCCACGCTGGCTGGTTTTCTGAGTTTGGCATAATGTCCGCTCAGAAAACCAGCAAACGAGGTGACTACCTAAACTGTCCTAAAATTTGGGGACAATTAAGGGGCAGCTCAGGCTATGCCAAGCCACCCCGATTTTTCTTTTTTCAGTTCAATAGGGCTGTTCGGAAATAATAGGTTTCCGAACAGGTCTAATTAGATTGAGTAATTTCCTTCCGGCTCCATCATGCCGTTTTCAATAAGGATTTCCTCAAGTCGTTCCTGAGTGATTGGGGTCGGAATCGTGAAATGTGTGTTCTCATCGATTGCCTGTGCCAAATCTCTGTAAACCTGAGCCTGAGAGCTTTCAGGCGCATACTCAATCACAGTCTTTTTTCTGATTTCTGCCTGCTGAACGATATTGTTGCGCGGAACAAAATAAATAAGCTGAGTGTTAAGCTCTTTCGTGAACGCACGGAGCAAATCAAGCTCCCGGTCAACATTTCGGCTGTTACAGATGATTCCGCCCAATCGAACATCGCCGCGCTCTGCATATCGGGCAATACCTTTACAAATATTGTTTGCGGCGTACAAAGCCATCATCTCGCCAGAAGCTACGATATAGATTTCCTGAGCCTTGCCCTCACGGATTGGCATTGCAAAGCCGCCACAAACTACATCGCCCAAAACATCGTAGAAAACATAGTCCAAATCTTCCGTGTAAGCTCCCAAATTCTCAAGCATTGAAATAGAAGTGATGATTCCGCGGCCTGCACATCCAACTCCAGGCTCAGGTCCGCCCGACTCAACGCAACGAACGCCTTTGAATCCGACTTTCTGAAGATCATCAAGCTGAATCTCCGTCTTGTTGTCGCGGATTGTATCCAATACTGTCTTTTGATGGAGACCACCGAGCAAAAGCCTTGTTGAGTCTGCCTTTGGGTCACAGCCAACTACCAAAACCTTTTTTCCAAGTTCCAAAAGACCAGCGGTCAAGTTCTGTGTCGTCGTAGATTTTCCGATTCCGCCTTTTCCGTAAATCGCTATCTGCCTGAGTTTCTTTGCCATTTTGCACCTCTATAGTTTATTTTTTATATACCCACTATTTCAATAGGTAATATCATTATGACAATATAAACCTACTATGTCAATAGGAAAACAATATTTTTATTTTGAAAAGACAAAGATCTAAGTGATAAGTCCAATTTCAAACTTTTCTGGAAGAAAAAGGATTTCCGAACAGCTCTATTTTTTTATGCCCTCATAATGCTGAACAATTGACATACCACCTAAAAAATAAATAAACTCTAGTAAAACAATAGGAAAATAGGAGTCAAAATATGAAAGTTATTTCCACAAAATCAGCCCCAGCTGCAATCGGGCCATATTCACAAGCTATTGTCGCAAACGGATTCATTTACACATCAGGGCAGATTCCGCTGAATCCTGAAACTGGAGCAATTGAAGGAACAACAATCGAAGAGCAAAGCGAGCAGGCAATCAAAAATCTTGGTGAAATTTTAAAAGCAGCAGGAACCGATTTTTCCAAGGTCGTAAAGACAACATGTTTTTTAGCAGATATAAAAGATTTTTCTACATTCAATAGTGTTTATGAAAAATACTTTGTGAGTAAGCCTGCAAGAAGCTGCTTTGAAGTTTCAGCATTGCCAAAGAACGCGCTTGTTGAAATTGAGGCTGTCGCACTTGCATAAACTTTTGAACAAAAAAAAGCCGGTCACTTCATGCACGAAGAAACCGGCTAACAACCTACCACTTAATAAGCCCTTTCTGCCAGCCGAGAACCCGCTGGCGAACTTTGAACAAAGCCGTGATGATTACGGTACAGAACACGGCTATCATAATAAGTCCAGCGTAAACACCTGAGTAGAGCATCATAGCTTTCTGATAGCTTATGTACCAGCCGATTCCGTATTTTGCGCCGAACATTTCTGCTGTCATAAGCGCAATAAATGCCGCACAGATTCCGTTGAAAACGCCCTGAAAAATATTCGGAAGGGCTGCCGGAACTGCAATTCTGAAAACCTGAAAGAAAGTTCCTGCTCCGAGCGTGCGTCCTACCTCAAAATAGACTTTGCTCGTATTCTGAATGCCGGAGCTTGTCATTAGCTGAACAGGGAACCACACCGAAAGAGCTATGATAAAAATACTCGCCCCAAGGGGAGTGGGGAAAGTCGTAAGCACAAGAGGAATCCATGCCGTAGCCGGAATAGGACCAATCAGCTTGATGTACGGATTTATCCAATAGTAGACTTTTTTCGAGAAGCCAAGAAAAATTCCAGTCACGAAGCCCGCAATTGTTCCCCAGAGAACTCCGAGAATCAAAAGCCTGAACGAAAATCCGATACATTTCAGAAGAAGCGGTGTCTGCTCAACGAAAACCGCAAGAATATTGTCATAAGTCGGAAAAAAAATCACAGGAAGAAGCGCGAACTTTGCAGTTATAAGATTCAATACAGAAACCAAAGCCCCAGCCCCAAAAAAGAAAGCTCCTTTCTCCACCAACGGCTCGCGGAGGCTCGCAATAAAAAAAGATAAAACAAAAAGCACGAGCGTAAGTAAAAGCGCAGCATACAGAAGAAAATTGTAATAATGCTTAGTTGCCGGCGGATGAAGCGTGCTGTCAGCAAAAACAGTTTGCACAAGAAGCGCAAGCAAGACTCCAAAAAATGGAAGAGCACGATAAAAGATATTTTTTAAGTTAAGCATTTTTACCTCCCTAATTACCTAGTTAAAAAGTAGGAATACTATATAAATTATTACCTACTTAGTCAATAGGTAAAGAAGGTGAAATATTTTTCGCTCAGACAAAGGTTAATTCTTGTGTGAAAGCCGAGTTCCTAGAAACGATACGATTTTTCCGATATTGAGCTTGAATTTTACGCCGTACTCAAAACGCTTGTCGTACAGTTCCACAACTTGCGCCGACAAGTCAGCCTCGTTCTGAATAAACTGATAGGAAACAAAAATATCAATCATCACAAAATCGAAAAAGTTCTGCTTCCAGCCAATAACAGGCGCAATTGAGATGACAGTTTCTTGCTCCCGAGCTTCGGGGCGGTCATCCCCCGAGTACATGACAAACTCGGTGCGAAGAATGCCTCCTAGATAGAGCTTGTCAAGACCGCGGTTGAACGGATAGAACAAGAGGTCGCTCCTAAGACCTACGGTGGTGATAACAAGGTCTTTTCCGCTTGGCCACATGGTCATATGCGAAAAACCAGGCCTGATTGAAAAAAAATCAAGCAGCTGGATTTCAACAGTCATCCCAAAACCCCAGCCATTGTTTTTCAGGCCGGTTCCCAAATAGCCCAAATCAATTGAAAAAATCGTTTTTCCTACCAGTGGTTTTTCTGCCACACTGTTTTTCTTCCCCTGCTCCGTAGCCCCGGATTCGGCGGCTTCTTGGGAAAAAGCCCCGTGTGCGGCAAAAAGAAAAATCAAGAGCAGTAATAGATATTTTCCAAAAAATGCGTTCGGGGAAAGACAAAAAGCCTTCGCCGCCAATTTTTTTGCAAAACAAGCTGCTTTTTGCCAAAGGATTTTCACATAAATCACACATCATTATAACATGATTTTTCACTTGCGCCATAATCCTGCGCATTGTAACTCATACTTCACAATCTTTGGACTTTTCAGGAACATTCACATTCATCTTTTTTTTACAACTCCGCAATCTTTCGGAGAGTGTTTGCAGTACGAATTGTAATCATTTCTCCAATTCCAGGAACCGCTGTCTTTTTCCACCAGTTGGCCTTTGCATATAGTTTTCGGTCAAAAGACCAGAAGGCCGCATTTCCATAGATCTCAACTTTTTCAAGTTCTGCAGACGGCTTCCCGATTTTTTCGGCCACAGTTTCAATGCTGTAAGGTGTAATGGCAAAAATCAGATTGTCGTAAATATCTTTGCTGTCATTTCCCCACCAGGACGGTACTTTTGAAAGCAAATCTTTCAATTCATCCTGAGAAATCACAAAAACTGGAATCTCAAGGTTGAAAGTCTCAAAGATGATTTCACGAATCTTTTCTGCAAGTTTTACAGCATCTGTCTCATCATCAGAAAAAATCACATTCCCGCTATTCAGATATGTTTTTACATCTGCAAAACCTTTTTCGGTAAGGGCAGTTTTCAGTTCAGGCATGGAGATTTTATTTTTCCCACTGATATTTATTCCGCGGAGTAAAGCAATGTATCTGGTCATTTTTAATATCCTACTTCCTTTTCTTCAACTCTCGTCTCACCATTTCCAAATCACTACTTGTCAGAATTGGAATCAGCTTATTGATTTCCTCAATTGACTTATCCCACCAGCAGAACTTTTCAAGAAGTTCAATCATTTTGTCATCAAAACGTTTTTTTATTGTGCGGCAAGGATTTCCGACATTGATTGTGTATGGTGCAATGTTACTTGCAACTACGGCATTCGCTCCGATTATAGCACCGTCGCCAATATGAACGCCCGGCATGATTACGGCATTCTGCCCAATCCAAACATCGTTACCAATGACAGTATCTCCCTTGAGCGGCAAATCTTTTTTCAACGGGGCATCCATGTCCCAGCCCTCCAGCGTGTAGAAAGGAAAAGTTGAAACTGCATTCATCTGATGATTCGCTCCATTCATAACGAATTCCACACCCGCTGCAATCTGACAAAACTTCCCGATAATCAGCTTGTCACCGTTCCATTCATAAAGATGAGTCACATGACTTTCAAAATCGGAATCTGCAATATAAGTAAAATCACCAACGATAATGTTTGGATTCTTAAGAGTGGGTTTTACATAAATCTCTTTGTCATAACCTGCTATAGGATGAATTGTCATTGGATTTGGTATCTTGCCGTCTTTCATTTTGAAACCTCAATTCAATTATAACAGAAAAGACTCCTCAAAGCACTGAATAAATCTCAGATTAGTGCTAAAATGCTCACATAGGAACTGTTATGGAAATCAGCAAAAAAGATATGAAAATTCTGTTGAAATCTCAGCAGGGAGAACTGGATGCCGTACTCATGTACAATGCACTGGCAGAAGTTGCAAAACACCAGAAGGACAAAGACACCTTCCTTCAGCTTGCAAAGGAAGAAGAACACCACGCATCAATTTTTCATAAGCTGACTCAAACTGAACTTACTCCAAAGCACACAAAAGAAATCCTCCTTCCCCTACTCTACCGCATCTTCCCAAGATGGATTTTGTATCGGGCAATCGCACAGGGCGAATATGCTGCCGTAAAGACTTATGCCCCAGTGGCCGAAAAGTTTCCCGAAGTTGAAAGCGTAAAGAATGATGAAAAGCGTCACGGAGATACGGTAAAAGGATTATTGAACAAAAAGCAGGACGGCCAGTTTCCGGAAGGAATGTTTAGATTTGAAAAGAGAATTGAACGTTAGGAAAAAAGGCATTGAGTTGTATCACCTTCCGTTTTTGGAAGACCGTTTAGTTAAATTTATTTCTCAAATATTCTTCAGTAAGTGCAAGGGGAACATTTACCATCTGTTTTTGTTCTACATAATCTGCCATTGAAAAACGGATTCCAAATAGTTTTTCATCATTTTTAAGAACAGTCGAGAGACTTTTTGCCTTTAAGTTTTGTTCAGCCTTTACTTCAACAGGATATACTTTGTCCACTTGGAAAACAAAATCAATTTCCATTGTAGAGTTTGCATTGGTGTAATAATATAGCTCTCGTGAATTTACATCTCCAGAATTAGCAGAATAAAACTGCTGCGCTACATACTGTTCTGTAAAACTTCCCTTGTATGAAGAAAAAGCACTGTTTCCAACAAGAATTTCGCTTGCCGGAGCCTGGGCCATTGCACCAAGCAAACCTAAGTCATTCACATAAAGCTTAAAGCAATCAAAATCTTCATAAAACTTCAAAGGCTGCTCAAATTTTTTTGTCCTGCTTATTTTGTGAACAAGGCCGGCATTAATCAGCCATTGAATCGCATTTTCAAATTCTTTTGCACGCCCTCCTTTTTTTAGTGCACCGTAAATAAATTTTTTATTTTCCTTTGCAAGCTGAGTCGGAATTGAATTCCAGACAAGTGAAATTTTTGGAATTTCAGATTTAGGTGCGTGTTTGGAAACATCATTAAGATAATCAAAAAGAATCTGATTCTGCATAGTCCGCACCTTCTGTAAATCCTGCTCTTCCACATAAGATTTTACTACAGCCGGCATTCCTCCTGTAAAATAATACTGGCGAAGCAGTTCCGTCATCTGAGGATTAAGCGCATTCAGTTCCTGCCAGTTATGATTTCTTATCTGCTCGACCAGAATATTTTTTTCAAGTGCCAGCAGAAATTCCATAAAAGAAAGCGGATACAAATAAAGACTGTCAACCTTTCCAACCGGAAATCCTGTCCCCTGATGCTCCGAAATTCCCAACAGAGAACCCGCAGCTGCAACATGTATATCCGGAGCTTCCTCGCAAAAATATTTGAGCGAAGTAAGTGCCTTTGGAAACTCCTGAACTTCATCAAAAACTATGAGACATTTTCCACTCTCAATCTTTATATTTGAAATTGCAGAAAGATTTCTCAAGATTCTTTTTACATCATAATCTACAAAAAGACTTTCCATCTGTGGATTATTGTCACAGTTTATATAAATAAAGTTTTCAAACTCGTTTTTTCCAAAGTGTTTTAAAAGCCAAGTTTTTCCAACTTGACGCGACCCTTCAAGAATAAGAGGTTTTCTTGTTTTAGAGTCTTTCCAGTTCTTAAGTTGATTATATAAAAATCGTTCCATTACCTATATTTTACACTTTTCTAGGGGAATATCAACAAAAATAATACATTTTTCTAGGTGTTTTATATAATCATTTTTACATTTTTCTAGGGGAATATCCTGCTTGTATTATCATTTTTGACTAAGCACCTTCTTATAGATTTCAAGATCTTTGTTTCCAAAGACATTGAAAATCACTTTCTTTACGCTAGAATCTGGATTCTCTGCCAGCCACTTTTCTACTGTCTCCACTGCAATCTGGGCAGCAAGCTCTGCCGGAAATCTGAAAACTCCTGTCGAAATACAGCAGAAAGCAAGCGACTCAAGCTGATTTTCAGCGGCAGTTTCAAGACAGTTTTTATAGCAGGAAGCAAGCTGGATTTTTTCACGCGCGCTTACAACAGCAGTTATAATCGGGCCGACAGTGTGAAGCACATAGCGGCTTGGAAGATTAAAGGCCGGTGTGATTTTACAAAGCCCCGTTCCTTCCTCGTGCCCCTGCTTTTTCATGAGTTCGTTACAAGCAAGCCTGAGCTGGATGCCCGCAAAGGTGTGGATGCAGTTGTCGATACAGGCATGAAGAGGAGCAAAGCAGCCCAGAAGCTGAGAGTTTGCCGCATTCACAATCGCATCAACTTTGAGCGTGGTGATGTCGCCCTGCCAGAGATATAAATGAGAATTACGCGCTGACGGCTTTAAATCACAAACATCAGTAAAGCCCCGCTCCCTATTCACTTCCTGTAAATAGTCATCCTGAATCTGCAAAAAATCTGCGCTTACAGGAAGAGGCTGCCGGATATTCATAAGAGAACGGAGCAAATCCTTTTGCGATTTTTCATCATCCGGGATTTCACAATCTTCATTGCGTTCTTTGAGAAGTTCATTTATCAGATAAAGCCGTCTTTCGTTCTGTGTCATAAGCTTTTTATCACCTCATAGATATCATTATTTACACAAATACTCTGATTTTCAATTTCTTTCGGAACTACAGCTTCTCCTTTGTTGATGCAGATGTATTTTGCTTTTGGATTTGAATATGTCATATTCCAGAAAGGATACTTAATGATTCCAGGTGTGTTACCGCCAACCCCAAGTTCAAGATAAACTATATTCCTATCTTTATTCCCATTCAGAAAATCCTGATAACGCAAAGCGGCCTTATGCCATCCTTCATCTTCAACAAAAGTGTCGTCAGCGCGAAGGTTCATACTCATAGGCTTTCCGCAGACAGGACAGCGGGGTACCAGTTCAGACGGAACAGTCATTTTAATTCCTTCAAAACCATTTTTCGGAAGTTCCAGACCACCATCATCCTGAATTACAAAGCCCTGTTCCATGACCATTTTTTCAACAAAAAGCTGATTGTCGTAGGTTTTCTTGTGACAAGGCTCACTGCACTGGAAAAGTCCGTAATCCCCCTGAGTGTAAAAGAGCCTTTCCTTATCGAATCCCGCCTTCTGAAAGCAATGGTCAACATTAGTTGTGATGACAAAATAATTCTTATACTTTACCAGTTCAAAGAGTTTTTCATAAACAGACAAAGGAGCTTTTACAAAACGATTCAGATAAATCATCCGGCTCCAGTATGCCCAGTTTTCTTCAAGAGTTTTGTAAGGATAAAAGCCACCGGAATACATGTCGTGAAAGCTATACTTCTTTTCAAAATCAGAAAAGTATTTTTGGAAGCGAGACCCGCTGTAGGTAAAGCCAGCAGAAGTAGAAAGCCCGGCTCCAGCACCGATGAGAATTGAATCTGCAGAATCCAAAGCGTGTTTTAGTTCTATAATTTCTTCCATCATTTTTCATATTCCTCTTTCTTCTGGATTCTTTTCCTTTACCAGAATTATTTATAACTCGTGATAGTAAGGACAGATGTTTTCAAAATGTCCGTCCTTCATTCTAAAACCGCGGGGAATGGTTCCCAGCTGAACAAAACCCAGCCGCTCGTACAAATGCCTGGCGTGTACATTGCTTTCTACAACTGCATTGAACTGAAGAACTCCAAAGCCACACTTCTTTGCCTGAAAAAGGCAGTCCTTTACCAGCATTTCTCCGAT